>NZ_JAHUWG010000005.1:0-548646 GCF_019219115.1 Pseudomonas sp. PDM28 | reverse complement strand
CGGTCGCGGCGTTGAAGCCGGTGATGGTCAGCGTGCTGCCCAGTGGTGTGGTGATCGATTGCGGGAAGCCCGCGGCTACGCCTCCCGTGACCACGGCGATGCCGCCGACGGTCAGGGTGGTGACACCATCGAGGGCAGTGACTGTGAAGGTGCCGTTCTGGGTCAGCGCGGTGCCATCCGGTGCGCTGCCGTCGCTGAGGTTTTTCTCGAAGACGGTGAGTTCGCCGCCCTCGACGTTCAAACCGCCAATCGTCACTGGATCATCGTTGTTGTGGATCTGCAGCACCAGGTTGGCAGTGCTGCTATCGCCGTCCGCGTCGGTGATGGTGTAGGTGAAGGTGTCGGTGCCGTCGCCACCGCCGTGCAGGGCTTTGAAGTCGGCATCGCTGGTGTTCAGGGTGTAGGTGTAGGTGCCATTGGCGTTCAGCACCAGGGTGCCGTAGGTGCCGGTGAAGGTGCCGGGGGTGATCGGGCCAGTGCCTTCACCGATGGTCACCCGGTCGGCGCCTTGTACGTCGTTGCTCAGCACGTTGCCGTTGAGGGTCAGCAGGGTTTCCGACGCCGTCGAAGCATTGCTGTCGTTCACGCCTTGTGGCAAGTCGTCGACGATGTTGACGTCCAGTGAACCGGTCGCCGTGGTGCCGTTGTCATCGACCAGAGTCACGGCGAACTGCTCAGGCAGGGTGTTCGCACCGTTAGCCGTCGGGTGCGCTTCGTTGTCGTTGAGGGTGTAGCTGTAACTCACCACACCGGTCGCCGCGTTGAAGCCGGTGATGGTCAGCGTGCTGCCCAATGGCGTGGTGATCGATTGCGGGAAGCCCGCCGCCACACCCGCGGTAACCACGGCAATGCCGCCCACGGTCAGGGTGGTCACGCCATCCAGTGCAGTGACGGTGAAGGTGCCGTTCTGGGTCAGCGCCGTAGCATCCGGTGCGCTGCCGTCGCTGAGGTTTTTCTCGAAGACGGTCAACTCGCCGCCCCCGACATTCAATCCGCCAATCGTGTCCGGGTCATCGTTGTTGTGGATCTGCAGCACCAGGGTCGCCGTACTGCTGTCGCCATCGGCGTCCGTCAGCGTATAAGTGAAGCTTTCAGTGCCGTCGCCACCGCCGTGCAACGCCTTGAAATCCGCATCGCTGGTATTCAGCGTGTAGGTGTAGGTGCCGTTGGCATTCAGCACCAGGGTGCCGTAGGTGCCGGTGAAAGTGCCGGGAGTGATCGGCCCGCTGTTTTCACCGACCGGCACACGGTCAGCGCCTTGCACATCGTTGCTCAGCACGTTGCCATTCAGCGTCAGCAAGGTTTCCGAGGCGATGCCATTACTGTCGTCGACCGCTTGGGGCACGTCGTCGGCGATGTTGATATCCAGCGAACCGGTGACGCTATCGCCATTGCTGTCGCCTGCCACCACGGCGAAGTGTTCACCGAGGGTATTGCCCCCCTCACCGCTTGCATGGGTTTCGGCACCGTTGAGGGTGTAGCTGTAACTGACCACGCCCGTGGCCGGGTTATAGCCGGTGACGGTCAAGGTGCTGCCCAGCGGGGTAGTGACCGACTGCGGAAAACCTGCCGCCACGCCGCCGCTGATCACGTTGATGCCGCCGATGCTGAGGCTGGTCAGCCCGTCGGGCGCATTGACGGTGAAGGTGCCACTTTGGGTCAGCGCACCAGGGTTGCTCGCCGAGCCGTCGGCCAGGTTGGCCTCATTGACGGTCAGTTCGCTATTGTCCACCGACAGGCCATCAAGGGTGACCGGATTGTTCGGCACCGGCGGCGTTACTGGCGGAACCACAAGGGTATCGGCCGCTACGGCGTTATTGTCCGGATTAGCGTTCAGGCGTTCTTCGGGAAGTTCGGGAATGCCGTTGAAACCGGCAGTAGGGAAACCGATGATGGGATCGACTCGCCCACCCACTTCTTCGAGCATGACGAAACTATGGCCGCTGCCCGCGATGCCACCCGGTACACCGGCAGTCGTGGTAGGCCCGGCAGCAGTGGCTTCAGCGGTCTGGGTCGGGTCGTCGCCCGCCGCAATGGCTTTTTGCAGCTGCTCGACATCCGTCAGCTGTGCCTGGCTTGGCGTCACCGCCTCGGACGAGTCCACGTGGGGAATCTGATTGGCGAGCAATTGCGGGGTCATCTGCATGCTGCTGCCGCGCCCGAGGGTCAGTTCCTGGCCATTTTGCAGATGCACCGCTACCGCGCCTTCGGCGCCGGTGCTCAGTTGGTCGCCGGCGAACAGTTTGTCCCCCTCGACCAGCGCGCGCCGGGTGCCGTCGCTCGCAACCGCGAACACCTGACCAATGACCTTACTGACGATTCCGATGAGCGTAGCCATGTGCACTTCCTCCGCTGCCAACCGCTGTCGGCACCTTGTTTGTGCGAAGAACGTGCTCATGGCTCAAGCGGGTTGTCTGGCGGATCGTGTTCCGGGGTCCCGGTTTACTTGAGTAAGCCGAGGCCCCGGCAACGATCTCGCCCAGCCATTCGCTCACGGCGCTGTTTGCGGTTTAGGGAAAACTCCTCTGCAATCAATGGCATCGGATCCCTGTACGCAACAACCTTGCCTGTGAACGATGCGTAACGATCTTGAATCACTCAAGTGACAAAAAACCGTCACCCTTAGATCGCTAGCGTCCCTCCCCTCCAGCACTTCTCCGCTCTAAGTCGATAAGTGGATTGGAACTTTCCTCAAACCCCGACGAGCGCCCCAGAGCTCATAAAACAAGGGCTTTCGCATTGAACAATGTGCTGGATTTCGCAGAGCGCATAAGTTTTTTTTGGCATAACCGTTATGAAAAAAATTTCTTAGCTACGCTCCAGAATGTTCTTAGCTCTTTTGTTAAAGACATGAAACAACTTTACCTATAAATGTCGTCAAATAATTGGCGACTGATAAGCACCATCAGGAATCAGGGAGATGTACATGCGCCTATTAACCCCCCTCTGCAGCGCGGTTCTTTTGGCCATGGCCTGCTCGTCCCAGGCTCAGGCCATGACGCTGACCGAAGCGATCCAGAGCACCATCGCGACGCACCCGGAACTGGCATCGCGGGTGGACAGCCGTCTGTCGGCTGACGAGGACGTGAAGGTCGCCAAAGGGGGCTTTTATCCATCGGTCGATCTGAACGCTGCTTACGGGCGCGGGTACAGCGATAACACCAATACCCGGGCGCTCGGCAATCACCACACCGAAATCCTCAATTACACCCAGTCGGAATTGCGCCTGCGGCAAATGCTGTTTGACGGGTTCAACACCGCCAATGAAGTCGAGCGCACCAAAGGCGTGGTCAACTCGCGAGCCTATTACGCTCAGGGAACGGCTCAGGATCTGGCCTTGCGTACCACCGAGGTCTATCTCGAGGTGCTCAAGCACCGCGAACTGGTAACCCTGGCCAAGAACAACCTGCAAGCGCACTTGCGGGTCAACGACCAGATCGGCCTGCGCACCCAGCGCGGCGTGGGTAGCAACGCCGATGCCGACCAGTCCAGCGCTCGCCGGGCACTGGCAGAAAACAACCTCGACACCGCCGAAGTCAATCTGGCTGACGCCGAGTCGAACTTTTACGCCGTTGTCGGGCGTATGCCCGATGAACTCGAAGCCCCGCCGTCGATTCGCGGTGAAGTCCCTACCTCCCTGCCCGAAGCCCAGCAGAGCATGGTGGAAAACAACCCTTACCTGAAATCCGCCCAGGCCGACGTGCAATCGGCCGAAAGCCAGTACGAAGTTGCCAAGTCGCCCTTCTACCCACGCCTTGACGCCGAGGCGGCAGTGGGCGCGAACAACAACGTGCAGGGTGACGAAGGCCACGACAACGAGTGGCGGGTCGGCGTGGTAATGAACTACAACCTGTTCCGCGGCGGCAGCGACAAGGCGCGTCTGGCCTCCGACGCGCACAAGATCAACCAGGCCATGGACATCCGCAACAATGCCCTGCGCCAGCTCAACGAAAATATTCACCTGGCCTGGAACGCCATGGTCAATGCCAAGAAACAAACCCCGACCGCCCGTGAATACGCCGACACCAGCAAGCGTGTACGCATTGCCTATCAGGATCAGTTCGGCCTCGGCCAGCGGACCCTGCTTGACCTGCTCGACAGCGAAAACGAACTCTACAACGCCAACCGTCGCTACACCGAAGTGCGCTACACCGAAGAGTTTTCGATGTACCGCATCCTGGCGAACATGGGTCAGTTGTTGAGCAAACAACGGGTCGTACTGCCCGCCGACGCGATCGCCCAGACCGAAGTGACAAACGAAGCTCGTCTGCCGGAAATGAAATAACGAAGTACCCGTGCAGGAGCGGCCGCAGGCTGTGATCTTTTGATCGTGTTTGCTGAAAAGCAAAGTCAAAAGATCGCAGCCTGCGACAGCTCCAACAGTGAGATATGCAGATATCTGTCAATTGCCACAGAGCAACGGGAGCAATCAATTTGACCAGCATGGAACCCGGCAACACCGGTGTCGATCCGCGCCTGAGCTTCGATGACCCGCTTCTGGACGGTCTGCTGATCCTCTGCAAACTCCACGGTGCGACGGTCAGTCGCGCCAGCCTCAGTGCCGGGCTCCCCATGGCACACCAACGCCTGAGCCTGGACCTGCTGCCCCGTGCAGCGGCCCGGGCCGGTTTGCAGGCGCGCCTGCTGCGCCGTGACCTCAAGGACATCTCGCCACTCAACCTGCCCGTACTGCTGTTGCTCAACAACGGCCGCACGGCTGTCCTGCGTCGTTATGCCGAGGACGGCAAGGTGCTGATCCTGCCCAGCGAAGCCGACGGCGGCGAACAATGGCTCAGCCCTGAAGAGCTGGCCGAACACTACAGTGGCCAGGCGTTGTTTGCCCGGCCACGCCACGAACTCGAAGACTTGCGCTCGCCGCTGGTGCCTCGGGTCCAGGCCTGGTTCCGCGATACGCTGAAGCTGTCGAAATGGCTGTACAGCGACGCGATCCTGGCGAGTTTCCTGATCAACCTGCTGGGTCTGATGGTGCCGCTGTTCGTGATGCAGACCTATGACCGCGTGGTACCGAACCAGGCCACTTCGACCTTGTGGGTGCTGGCGATCGGTCTGCTGATCGGCACCGCTTTCGAACTGGTGCTGCGGGTCGTTCGCGCGCACCTGCTGGATACCGCCGGCAAGAAAACCGACGTGATCCTGTCCGCCACCCTGTTCGAGCGCATCACCGGCATGGCGATGAAAGCGCGGCCGGCGACCATCGGTGGTTTTGCCCAAAGCATTCATGACTTCCAGGGCCTGCGGGAGTTTCTCACCGCCGTGACCCTCACCAGCCTGATCGACCTGCCCTTCTGCCTGCTGATGCTGCTGGTGATCGGCCTGCTCGGTGGCTGGCTGGTGGTGATTCCGATCCTGGCGTTTCCCATCACCATCATTTTCGCCATGGTGATCCAGGTACGCCTGCGCGACACCGTACAGAAAAGCCTCAGCCTCGGTGCCGAACGCCAGGCGTTGCTGATCGAAACCCTCAGCGGCCTGGAAACCCTCAAGGCCTGCAGCGCCGAAAGCGAACGCCAGCACAAATGGGAAAGTACCCACGGCGCCCTCACCCGTCTCGACAGCCATGCGCGCAACCTTTCGGCCCTGGCCACCAACGGCACGCTGTTCATCCAGCAGCTGTCGGGCATGGCGACCATCGTCGCCGGGGTCTACAGCATCATCGCCGGCAACCTCAGTGTCGGCGCCCTGGTGGCCAGCTACATGCTCGGCAGTCGGGTGCTGGCGCCGCTGGGACAGATCGCCGGCCTGATCACCCGCTACCAGCAAGCGCAACTGACCATGAAAAGCACCGACGCGCTGATGGGCCTGCCCCAGGAGCGCGACACCAAACAACGGCCTCTGGAGCGCACCCAACTGCAAGGCGCGCTGGATGTTGTCGGCGTGACCTTCCACTACAACGGCCAGAATACCCCGGCACTGGCCAACGTCAGTTTCAGCGTGAAACCCGGTGAGCGAATCGGCGTGATCGGTCGCAGCGGCTCGGGCAAAAGCACCCTGGCGCGGCTGGTGATGGGCTTCTACGAACCCGAAGAAGGCCAGCTATTGCTCGATGGCCTGGACTTGCGACAGCTGGACGTCGCCGACCTGCGCCATCAGATCGGTTACGTCGCTCACGACCTGCCGCTGCTGGCCGGCAGCCTGCGCGATAACCTGACCCTCGGCGCGCGCTACATCAGTGACTCACGCATGCTCGAAGTGGCCGAACTGACCGGCGTCACCGAACTGGCCCGGCAACACCCGCAAGGCTTCGACCGGCCCGTGGGTGAGCGCGGACAGTTGCTGTCCGGTGGTCAGCGCCAGGCGGTTTTGCTGGCCCGGGCCTTGTTGCTCGACCCGCCGATCCTGCTGCTCGACGAACCGACCAGCGCCATGGACAACAGCAGCGAAGACATCCTTCGGCAAAAACTCCACGGCTGGGTCCAGGGTAAAACCGTGCTGCTGGTGACTCACCGCACCTCGATGCTGAGCCTGGTGGATCGGCTGGTGGTGCTGGACAACGGACGGATCGTCGCCGACGGGCCGAAAGAAGCAGTCATCGATGCACTGCGCAAGGGCCGTGTCGGCTCTGCGGCCGTCTAGGAGTTGGCCATGTCTGCTGACCTGCCTGTATCAACGAAAGGACGTGGCTACTTCAACAGCTTCGGCAAAAGCGCCGAAGTCGAATTCATGCCGGAAACCGCCGGCGCCTCGTTGCAGGACTCACCGCGCTGGTCGCGGATCACCGTGTGGCTGGCGGCGGCGTTGCTGATCAGCGCGCTGGTCTGGGCCAAATTCGCCGTGTTGCAGGAAGTCACCATGGGCGAAGGCAAGGCGATTCCGTCGAGCAAGGTCCAGGTGATCCAGAACCTGGAGGGCGGCATCGTCACCGAAATTTTCGTCCGCGAAGGGCAGATGGTGAACAAGGGCGACACCCTGCTGCGCCTGGATGACACGCGCTACCTGTCGAACAAGGGCGAAAGCGAAGCCGATCGCTACGCCTTGACCGCGCAGGTCGAACGGCTCTCGGCCGAAGCCGAAGGCCGGCCGTTCAAGCTGTCAGAAGAAGTGATCGCCAAGGCTCCGCAAGTGGCCGAAGACGAGCGCTCGCTGTACGAGCAACGGCAACGTCGACTCGCGAGCGAACAGCGCACACTGTCGGAACAACTTCGGCAAAAAACCCAGGAACTGGCAGAGTTCCGCTCGAAACAGGGGCAATTCAGTTCAAGCCTGGCGCTGCTGCAGCAAGAGATGAACATGTCCACACCGCTGGTGGGCACCGGTGCCGTGTCACCGGTGGAAATCCTGCGCCTCAAACGCAGCGCCGTGGAGATTCGCGGCTCGCTGAACGCCACTACACTGGCGATTCCCCGGGCGGAATCGGCGATCAACGAGATCAAAAGCAAGATCGACGAGTCGGAACAGACCTTCCGCTCGGAAGCCGCCAAAGAGCTGAACGAGAAACGCACCGAGCTGTCGAAAATCACGGCATCGAGCATCGCCATCGACGACCGCGTGACCCGCACCACCGTGGTCTCGCCGGTGCACGGCATCATCAAGGTGTTGAAGGTCAACACCATCGGTGGTGTGGTCCAGCCCGGCAGTGACATGGTGGAAATCGTGCCGCTGGAAGACAACCTGCTGATCGAAGCCAAGGTCCGCCCGCAGGACGTTGCATTCCTGCATCCGGGTCAGAAAGCCATGGTCAAGTTCAGTGCCTACGACTACACGATCTACGGCGGCCTGAGCGCCAAGCTGGAGCTGATCGGCGCCGACACCATCACCGACGACAAGGGCAACAGCTTTTATCTGATTCAGGTGCGCACTGACAAAAACCATCTGGGCGGGGATGTGAAACCGCTGCTGATCATCCCGGGGATGGTGGCGACGGTGGACATTATTACCGGGGAGAAAACGGTGCTGGATTACCTGCTTAAGCCGGTGTTGAAAGCGCGGACCGAGGCGATGCGGGAAAGGTAGGCAACCTCCAAAATCTGCTGTGACTGATCTGCCGCTTTCGCGGGCAAGCCCGCTCCCACAGGTTCATTGGCGTTCGCAAACTTTATGTACAACACGAACACTGTGGGAGCGGGCTTGCCCGCGAAGAGGCCGGCACATACGCCGATCACCTGTCGGCATGATTACGATGGTAAACCTCCTCCCCCATCGCCGCAATCTGCCCCTCGATCAACGCCTCAAACGGCTTCAACAACGGCGCAAACGAAGTCGGCGCTTCGAGGGTTTCCAGCGTCTGCACAATCGCCTCCACCGTCGACAACGCCCCGGGTCCCGGTGCCTTGCGCAGCCGATAACGGGACACACCGCCTTCGGCCAGCGTCACCCTCGGCAACGCCGCCAGCAGCGGATTGAGGTGCAACATCTTGCGTGCCTTGCGCCAGGTGCCGTCCGGGACGACCAGCAACATCGATTCATCTGAGGAGCCATAGGCTTTCATCGGCTGCGCTTCTTCGCCCGGAAACAACAACCGCGCCGTATATCCCGGACGATTCAACAACACCGGCAAATCCTCGAACACCTCACCCACGATCAACTCGGCATTATTCAAGCCCAACGCCGCCAACCGCGCCGTATTCAGCGCATGGTTCACTTCGCTCGGATGCTGCAACAGCAACACCCGGGTGCGGCTGTCGAGGCTCGGGATCAACGGGCACAGGCAATGAGATTGCGGACGCAGGCAGCGCGGGCACTGGATTCTGGACATCTTCTTCACACCTGATTCAGTTGGGCTTTAAGCAAATCACGGAACGTCTGGATCAGTGGCTCGCGGCTACGGCCCCGGCGCACGATCATCGAGAACGGCGCCTGATAACCAAAGGTCGCCGGCAGCAACACCCGCAAGTCGCCCTTGTCGGCCCAGGCCTGGGCGTAGTGCTCCGGCAGGTAGCCGATGTAGGCGCCCGACAGCACCAGAATCAACTGGGCTTCCATACTTTCCACGGTCGCGGCGCTGTGCTTGAAGCCGTGACGCGCCAGCTCGGCCTGGCTCCAGTAGCCACGGCCGACCATGCGCTGCTGGGTGATGACCTGCTCGGGAATGCGCCGCTCGTTGAACAGTGGATGCCGCGTGCTGCAATACAACCAGTGTTGTTCACGGTACAGCGGCATATACACCAGGCCGCTCATGCGCGTGGAAAACGCACCGATGGCCAGGTCGAGACGGTTGTCCTGTACGCCGAGCTGCAGTTCGTAGGGGCTCATCACCGACAGGTGCAAGTGCACGGCTGGGTGTTCCTGGCTGTAGGCGCCGATGGCTTCGGCGAACGGCAGGGCCTTGTCGCTGACCGTGGAGTCGATCACCCCGAGGTTCAAGGTGCCGCGCAACTCGCCCTTGAGGGCGGCGGCGTACTGCTCGAAGCCTTCGAGTTCGCCCAACAGACGCAGGGTTTCCTGATGGAACAACTCACCCTTGCTGGTCAGGCTGAACCCGCCACGACCGCGATGGCAGAGCACCAGGCCGAGGGCCGCCTCGAGCTGGCTCATGTAGGTGCTGATGGCCGACGTCGAGAGGTTGAGCTCCTGCTGGGCGTTGGCGAAACCCTGGTGACGCACCACGCTGACGAAGATGCGCAATAGTTTCAGGTCGGGTAAAGCGTTGGCCATGGAAATGCTCCGAGCTCGGGGTAACGCACACCGCTGAAGGTAATGAAGATCATTGTGGGAGCGAGCTTGCTCGCGATAGCGGTGGGTCAGTCAATATTGATGTTGACTGGCCCACCGCTATCGCGAGCAAGCTCGCTCCCACAGGTACTGTACAACTCATCACTTTGAAGGATGAGGCAACAAGTCTATCGCCCTCCCCGCCATTAGTTTAGAAAAATCTGAACTAAGTATTTGCCCGTAGCGATTCTTCCCGGCCACTACATTTCGCAGAATCGGTGCCACAAGGTGCGCTCGTACTTCCGTGAACGGCGCAACCACATAAATAAAACAACGACGATGAGGCCCTACCCGTGGACAAGATTCTTCACCAACCACTGGGCGGCAACGAAATGCCGCGCTTCGGCGGCATCGCCACCATGATGCGACTCCCCCACTTGAATACCGCTGCCGGCCTGGACGCTGCCTTCGTAGGCGTGCCGCTGGACATCGGTACTTCCCTGCGCCCTGGCACCCGTTTCGGGCCTCGCGAAATCCGCGCTGAATCGGTGATGATTCGCCCGTACAACATGGCCACTGGCGCTGCGCCGTTCGACTCGCTGTCGGTTGCCGACATCGGCGACATCGCGATCAACACTTTCAACCTGCTGGATGCCGTGCGGATCATCGAAGAGTCCTACGACAACATCCTCGAACACGACGTGATCCCACTGACCCTGGGCGGCGACCACACCATCACCCTGCCGATCCTGCGTGCCATCCACAAGAAACACGGCAAGGTCGGTCTGGTGCACATCGACGCTCACGCTGACGTGAACGATCACATGTTCGGCGAGAAAATCGCCCACGGCACCACGTTCCGTCGCGCCGTCGAAGAAGGCCTGATTGACCCGGACCGCGTGGTGCAGATCGGCCTGCGCGCCCAGGGCTACACTGCTGACGACTTCAACTGGAGCCGCAATCAGGGCTTCCGTGTGGTTCAGGCCGAAGAGTGCTGGCACAAATCGCTGGAGCCGTTGATGGCTGAAGTCCGCGAGAAAGTCGGTGGCGGTCCTGTCTACCTGAGCTTCGACATCGACGGTATCGACCCGGCCTGGGCGCCAGGTACCGGCACCCCGGAAATCGGCGGTCTGACGACCATCCAGGCGATCGAGATCGTTCGTGGCTGCCAAGGCCTCGACCTGGTCGGTTGCGATCTGGTAGAAGTCTCGCCCGCTTACGACACCACCGGCAACACCTCGCTGCTGGCCGCCAATCTGCTGTACGAAATGCTCTGCGTACTGCCTGGCGTAGTCCACCGCTGAGGATGGTTCATGAACGAACGCGATCAGGTTCTGAAAGCCGCCGCCGATCTGGTGTCCGCTTTTGCCCGTAACGATCGCGAAGCCTACTTCGGCGCTTTCAGTGCCGATGCCAGCTTCGTCTTCTACACCCTCGAAAAGCCCCTGCTGTCGCGCGACGCCTACCAGGCGATGTGGGACAGCTGGCGCGCCGAGGATGGCTTCGAGGTGCTCTCGTGCACCTCGAGCAACGCTTTCGTCAGCCTGCAGGGTGACGTGGCGATTTTCATCCATGACGTAGCCACAGAGCTGCGCATGCAAGGGGAGCAGCACTTTAGCCAGGAGCGCGAGACGATTGTTTTCAAGAAACAAGCGTCTGGCCAAGAACAACAAGGCCTATGGCTGGCCTGCCACGAACATTTGTCCGCGATGCCGGAAGGGCTGCCACCCCCTTAGCCAACACAGGTGACGCTCACGCACGATGAGCGCGCCTTTATGATCGGAGCTGATCATGAATAACAACAACAAAGACCAAAGCCTTACGCAAATTGAAACCCACGGGGTCGAACAGATCCCGGACAACGAACGCACCGCAGGCCCGACGGACTTGTTCCGGATGATCTTCGGGGGTTCCAACACCTTTGCAACCGCCGTTCTCGGCAGTTTCCCGGTACTGTTCGGCCTGTCTTTCCAGGCGGGCGTCTGGGCGATTGTGCTGGGCGTGTTGCTGGGTTCGCTGATCCTCGCGCCAATGGGCCTGTTCGGCCCGATCAACGGCACCAACAACGCCGTGTCTTCCGGTGCACACTTCGGCGTGCACGGGCGGATCGTCGGTTCGTTCCTGTCGCTGTTGACCGCCATTGCCTTCTTCTCGCTCTCGGTGTGGAGTTCGGGTGATGCGCTGATCGGTGGCGCCAAACGCCTGATCGGCCTGCCGGAAACCGACCTGACCCTGGGCCTGGCCTACGGTCTGTTCGCGATCCTGGTACTGACCGTGTGCATCTATGGCTTCCGCTTCCTGCTGTGGGTCAACAAGATCGCGGTGTGGAGTGCCAGCCTGCTGTTCCTGCTGGGGATCTTCGCCTTCGCAGGTCCGTTCGATGCGAACTACGCCGGTAGCGTCAACATGGGTCAGCCAGGTTTCTGGGCCGCCTTCATCGGCGCTGCACTGGTGGCCATGAGCAACCCGATTTCCTTCGGTGCGTTCCTCGGCGACTGGTCGCGCTACATTCCGCGTGACACCTCCAAGCGCCGCATCATGGCGGCGGTGGTGATTTCGCAGATCGCAACGTTCATCCCGTTCCTGTTCGGCCTGACCACCGCCACCATCGTAGCGATCAAGGCACCGGACTACATCGCGGCCAACAACTATGTCGGCGGCCTGCTGGCGGTATCGCCAAGCTGGTTCTTCCTGCCGGTGTGCCTGATCGCGGTGATCGGCGGCATGTCCACCGGTACCACTTCGCTGTACGGCACCGGCCTGGACATGTCCAGCGTATTCCCACGGGTACTGTCGCGGGTCAAGGCCACGCTGCTGATCGGTGTGATGTCGATTGCCTTCATCTTCATCGGGCGCTTCGCGGCCAACCTGGTGCAGAGCGTGTCGACCTTCGCTGTGCTGATCATCACCTGCACCACCCCCTGGATGGTGATCATGATCATCGGCCTGCTGGTGCGTCGCGGCTTCTATTGCCCGGATGACCTGCAAGTGTTCACCCGCGGCGAGAAAGGTGGCCGTTACTGGTTCACCCACGGCTGGAACTGGCGTGGCCTGGGTGCCTGGATCCCGAGCGCGGCCGTCGGCCTGTGCTTCGTGAACCTGCCGGGTCAGTTTGTCGGGCCACTGGGCGAATTGGCCGGTGGTATCGATATCAGCCTGCCCGTGACCTTGGGCCTGGCCTCGCTGGTGTACCTGGCGCTGCTGAGCCTGTTCCCGGAATCGCGCGAAGTGTTTGGCCCGAATGATGTTCGTAGCCGTGGTGCCAGCGCCGTTGCAAAAACTGAAATACGTCAGCCCGCCTGACACAGATCCACTTGTGGGAGCGAGCCTGCTCGCGAAGACGGCGGCACATTCAACATCGATGTGACTGACCGAACGCCTTCGCGAGCAGGCTCGCTCCCACAGAAAGCAGACCCACAGAAACGCCTTTGTTTCACATAAAAAAGACAATCGGAGACACGCCATAATGGCTTTGGATTTATTCGTTGTACTCATCTACGCCGCCGCGATGTTGCTGCTTGGCTATTACGGCATGCGCAAGGCCAAGACCAACGAAGACTTTTTGGTCGCCGGTCGTAACCTCGGCCCAAGCCTGTACATGGGTACCATGGCTGCCACCGTTCTGGGCGGCGCGTCCACCGTGGGCACCGTGCGTCTGGGCTACGTGCATGGCATCTCCGGCTTCTGGCTGTGTGCCGCGCTGGGTTGCGGGATCGTGGCGCTGAACCTGTTCCTTGCCAAACCGCTGCTGAAACTGAAGATCTACACCGTTACCCAGGTGCTGGAAAAACGCTACAACCCGATGGCCCGCTCCGCGAGCGCGGTGATCATGCTGGCCTACGCACTGATGATCGGCGTGACCTCGATCCTGGCAATCGGCACCGTTCTGCAAGTATTGTTCGGCCTGCCGTTCTGGATCTCGGTTCTGCTGGGCGGTGGCGTCGTGGTGATCTACTCGGCCATTGGCGGCATGTGGTCCCTGACCCTGACCGATATCGTCCAGTTCGTGATCAAGACCGTGGGCCTGATGTTCATCCTGCTGCCAATCTGCATGTACCGCGTCGGCGGCTGGGATGAGTTGGTAATGAAACTGCCGGCGGCGAGCTTCAGCTTCACCACCATCGGCTGGGACACCATCATCACCTACTTCATGATCTACTTCTTCGGCATCCTGATCGGTCAGGACATCTGGCAACGGGTGTTCACCGTCAAGACCGCCAAAGTGGCTCAGGTTGCCGGTACCGCTGCCGGTATCTACTGCATTCTCTACGGTCTGGCCTGCGCCCTGATCGGCATGGCTGCACACGTACTGATCCCGGATCTGGACAACGTCAACAACGCCTTCGCCGCCATCGTCAAACTGTCCCTGCCGGACGGTATCCGTGGCCTGGTGATCGCTGCCGCACTGGCCGCCATGATGTCCACCGCCAGCGCCGGCCTGCTGGCCGCTGCCACCACCCTGACCGAAGACCTGCTGCCGAAACTGCGTGGCGGCAAACAGTCGAGCCTGGGCCTCAACCGTCTGGTCACCATGCTGACCGGTATCGTGGTGTTGGGTATCGCCCTGGTGGTCAACGACGTGATCAGCGCCCTGACCCTGGCCTACAACCTGTTGGTGGGCGGCATGCTGATCCCGCTGATGGGCGCGATCTTCTGGAAACGCGCCACCACCGCCGGCGCCATCGCCAGCATGGGCATGGGCTTCGCCACCGCGCTGCTGTTCATGTTCAAGGACGGCCTGGATGCCAACACCCCGATCTACTACAGCCTCGGTGTAGGCCTGGTGAGCTTCGTGCTGGTCAGCCTGTTGTCCCGTCGCACGGCTTTGGTGGCGAGCGCCGCCTAAGCTGAAACATAACGACTCGATGCTTTCTTCGACGGGTGTGGCGTCGGTTGCCACACTCGTTTTTTTTCGTCTGAAGGAAACTGCTTATGAAGATCGTCAGCCGCGATCAGTGGTTCGAAGTCAAACATCTCAGCGACGGCATCCGCTTGATTCACGAGCCGTACATTCGGCCGTTCTACCGCTGCAACCTCTGGCACATCCAGGGCCGTGACAAGGACCTGCTGCTGGACAGCGGCTCGGGCCTGGTCAGCCTGCGCGAGCAACTGCCGTGGATCACCGAGCGGCCGCTGGTGGCCGTGGCCAGCCACTGCCATTTCGATCACATCGCCGGTCATCACGAATTCGCCGAGCGCCTGGTGCATCCGGCCGAAGCAGACATCCTGGCCGCGCCGGATGGCGAAAACGACTTGAGCAAAGCCTTTGTCGGCGACGACATGTTCGAGGCGCACCCCGATTGCCCGTTGTGCTACGCCGAATACCGGGTCAAGGCCGCGCCGGCCACGGGGTTTGTCGAAGATGGAGATGTGCTGGACCTGGGCAACCGCGTGTTGCAGGTCGTGCACACACCGGGACACTCGCCGGGCGGCATCTGCCTGTACGAAGCCGCCACCGAGACCTTGTTCAGCGGCGACATCATCTACGACGGGCCGCTGATCGAAGACGCCTACCATTCCAACCTCGAGGACTACGCTCGCAGCCTGCAACGCCTGCATGCGCTGCCGATCCGCACGGTGCATGGCGGGCATTTCGGCAGTTTTTCCGGAGAGCATTTGCGCGGCATGATTGACGAATGGCAACGCTCACACGGCTAAAGCCTGCTGTACTCAACGGCAGGGACTGCATCGGCAGGGAGAACTGCACCCACCTCCTCGAAGAACGATCATGAAAGAAGCCGCCCTTCGTGCTGTCGTACATCGCTACATCAGCCGCCTGCTGGAAGGCCGGGATGACTTCGACGACAACGCCAGCCTGGCGCAGTTGGGATTGGACAAAAAAGATATCGAAGAGCTGATCTTCCATCTGGAAGATGAGCTGGGTGTGACGGCGTTTACCGTGGAAGAAGACCGGATGCTCAAGACCGCCAGGACGGTGAATGATTTGAGCCGGTTTTTGCTGGAGATTGGGCGGGATTGAGGCTGAATGCCAAGTATGTTGCCAATGATAATCAGGACTGAATGGCAGGATGCTGCTCTGTGGCGAGGGGGCTTGTCGGAACGCCGCATCGCCCCGTTGGGCTGCGCAGCAGCCCCAAAACCCTTCAACCCGGTTACATCTGGCGGACCACGTCAGGCGATTTACGACTGCTTCGCAGCCGAACGGGGGCAAGCCCCCTCGCCACAGCAAGCCCCTCTCACTGGCGATCCGGAGCCATTACCGGCGTCGCGGCTGGCGCCGACGCTGCTCGTCGTCAGTACGAACAGGCACGGGTTGCAGAGGCGGTTCGATCAAGCCGAGCGCCACGCCCAGGTCATGCAGCCAGTTTTGGATTTTCTCTTTCATGGTGCCCCCTTCAGGGTAGTGCCGAGCGGCCAAAATTCTGTAGCCCCTTCGCACTGATAATAGTCCGAAGTCCTACGCAATGCTCGTGCAAAGTCGCAATGATCTGTTACTGAATCCATCACAATCAGCCGGCGTTCAGGCAATTTCCCGCGCCTGCACCGGTGTCGACGGAAAAACCGCCTGTTGCTGCTCGATCCAGGCATTCAGGTTGGCCCCGACCATGCCCTTGCGCCACATCAGCCAGGTGGTCGCGCTTGCAAACGGCTCGGCCAACGGATGCACGGCCACACTCTCGCGGCCCGGCAGGCTGGCGAGCATCGACTCCGACATCAGCGCCACACCGGATCCGGCAATCACACACGCAAGCATTCCCGGATAGGACTCGATCTCCATCGCCCGGCCCATCGCCGCATGGTCATGGGCGAACCAGGCCTCCAGGCGCATGCGGTAGGAGCAGCCTTGACGAAAGGTGAACACCGCGCGGCCTTCCACATCCAGCGCGTTGCGCACGGGCGGATGATCGGCCTCGCTGATCAGCACCAGGCGCTCGTCGCACAAGGGCACACCGTCGAGCCCGGCCAGCTCCATAGGGCCATCCACCAGCGCCGCATCGAGTCGACCGGTGAGCAGGCCTTCGAGCAACTCACCGCTGGGACCGGATTGCACTTGCAGGTTCACCGCCGGATACAGGCGGTGATAGCGCGCCAACAACCCCGGAAGGTGGATAGCGGCCGTGCTGTACATGGTGCCGAGCACGAAGTCGCCCGCCGGTTGCCCGCCCTGCACGGCCGCGCTGGCTTCGTCGCGCAGCGCAAACAGCTTGGCGGTGTAGTCCAGCAGGACTTTCCCCGCAGGCGACAGCTGCAAACGCTGACGCTCGCGCAGGAACAGTTCTACACCCAGTTGCTCTTCCAGCTGTTTGAGCCGGGTCGACAGGTTCGACGGCACTCGATGCAGCCGTTCGGCGGCCCGGGTGATGGACCCCTCTTCCGCCACCGCCTGGAAGATGCGTAATTGGCTGAACTCCACGACATTCTCCAAAAAAGAACAAGTTACTCACTATTATTCATTTTTAAAGAAAGTCAATCAGCCCTAGCCTGACGGTCATCGATCCTCTGAACGGTATCCAGACCATGTCTCCCCTGATTCGCTTATCCGCCAGTTTCGTTGCCCTGATGATGGCCATGGGCATCGGCCGTTTTGCCCTGACGCCGCAACTGCCACACCTGCTCAGCGAAGGTCAGATCGACCTGACCGCCGCCGGGCTGATTGCCGCCGCCAACTACCTCGGTTATTTCATCGGCGCGGTGGACGCCATGTTTTCCCGGCGTCCACCGCAAGTACGTCGGCGTTTGCTGGGCGGGTTGTGGCTCTGCGTATTGCTGACCCTGGCGTCGTTCTGGGCCAACGGGTTCTGGTCGCACCTGCTGCTGCGCTTCGGCACCGGTGTGGCCAGCGCCTGGGTGTTGGTGATGATCACCGCACTGAGTCAGCCGCTCGCGGCAGCGGCCGGTCGTCCCCGGCTCGGCGCTCTGGTCTTCGCCGGACCGGGCCTGGGGATTTTTCTCACAGGTTTGTTAGCCCTGGGCTCCAATCTGCTGGGCCAGACGTCCGCCACCTTGTGGCTGGTGTACGCCGCCGCAGGGCTGGCGATGCTGCTGGGGATTTTGCCGTTCCTGCCGCAAGCGAGCGCAATCGCGACCGCTGAACCCGGCGCCAGCGCACCGGGCACTCAAGGCATCGCTCGCCTGGGCTTGATCTACGGCTTGTACGGGTTGGGCTACATCATCCCGGCAACCTTCCTGTCGCAAATGGCCAATGCGCAATTCCATGGTCAATGGCAGGCCGACCTGTTCTGGCCGTGCTTCGGACTTGCGGCGGCTACGGGGGTGGTGCTGGTGAGTCTGCGTCGCCAAAAAGCAGGCGCTACGCGGCGCTGGTTGATGGCAACGTTATGGCTGCAAGCTGCGGGCGTGTTTGCCTGCCTGCTGGCCAACGGTCCGGGGCTGGCATTGGGTGTGATCCTGTGCGGCACGCCGTTCCTGGCCTGCATGCAACTGGTGATCCAGCGTTCCCGGGAACTGGCCCCCCATGCCACCCAGCGCAATGCCGGCCTGCTGACGGCCTGCTTTGCCGTAGGACAGCTCAGCGGGCCATTGCTGGCGGCGCTCAGCAGTCATTTCAGTGGCGGCTTGCAGCCGGCACTGGTGGTCGCCGGTTGCGGCTTGCTGATCGCCGGCGGTCTGTTGCTCGCGCCGGTCAGTGCTGCCCCAGAGCCTTGCGCAAACGACGGCGCAGCCACTGCTCAGCGCTGACAAAGGTGATGCCCGCCAACACCAGCACGGCGCCGAGGATGAAGTTCAGGCTCAGGTGCTCGCCCAACAGCACGACACCAAAGGTGACGCCAAACAACGGCGTCATGAACGAAAACACCGCGAGATTCGCCGCCAGGTAACGGCGCAACAGCCAGAACCAGACCAGGTAACTGAAGAACGACACCACCACGCCCTGAAACAGCACACTGGTGACCGCCACGGTGGTCAGGCTGACATGGGTGATCTGGCCGCTGAGCAGCGCGATCAACAGCAAACCGAAGAAACCGACAATCAATTGATAGAACAGCGTCAGGGTCACCGGCGCTTCCGACAGGCGCGAGGCGCGCACCACCACCGTGGTCGCGCCCCAGGCGGCCCCCGCCAGCACCCCCAAGGCATCGCCCATCAACATGCGGTAATCAAGGTTGTCCCAGGACACCCCGCCAGCAAACGCGATGGCAATCCCGATAAAGGCCAGGACAATCCCCAGCCATTGCAGGGGCCGCAAACGCTCACTGGGCAATAACCAGTGCACACCCAATGCCGTGAAGATCGGCGCGGTGTAGAGGAACACCGACATGTGCGCCGCCGTGGTCAGTTGCAGGCCTTCGGAAATGAAGAAGAACTCCAGGCCGAACAAGGCACCGGCCAGCAGACCGCCGCGCCAGGTCGTACTCACCTGGCTCCAGCCACCCTTCCAGCAGATCAGCAGCCCGACCAGCAACGCCGACATGCCGGAACGCCCGGCCGCCTGCATCACCGGCGCAATATCAGCCGCCGCCCACTTGATCATCACCTGCTGAACGCCCCAGATCAGGCACAACCCGACCATCACTTGCAGGGCAAACCCGTCGGTACTGCGCCGGGTGGCGCTCACCGGAACACCTCGAAGACACAATCCATGGCAAAGACTCGGCAGTAAAAGCAAAACCCCGGCTGTCGATTATCAACCAGAGGGCCGGTAATAACCCTGTAGGAGCTGCCGAAGGCTGCGATCTTTTGATCCTTAAAATCAAGATCGCAGCCTTCGGCAGCTCCTACAGGGGCAGAGTGGGATCAACTCAGATCAATGCGATCGGCATGAATGACAATCTGGCCATTCTTGTACAACGCGCCAATGGCCTTCTTGAAGTTGCCCTTGCTGACACCAAACAGACTGCTGATCAACGCCGGATCGCTCTTGTCGCTCACGGCCAGGGTGCCGTTGTTTTCACGCAACTTGGCGAGGATCTTCGAGTTCAGGCTGGTAGCCGCTTCCTGGCCGACCGGCTGCAGGCTCAGGCTGATCTTGCCGTCGGCGCGAACTTCCTTGATGAACCCCTTTTCTTCTTTACCGGCGCGCATGAACTTGAAGATTTCGTTCTTGTGGATCAGGCCCCAATGCTTGTTGTTGATGATGGCCTTGAAGCCCATGTCCGTGGCTTCGGCCACCAGCAAGTCCACTTCCTGGCCAGCCGTGTAGGTGGCCGGGGTCTTGTCCAGGTAGCGGTCCAGGCGCGCAGTCGCGGTGATGCGGCGGGTGTGCTTGTCGAGGTAGACGTGTACCACCACATACTCCCCCGCCGTCATCTGACGCTTCTCTTCGGAGAACGGCAGCAACAGGTCCTTGGGCAAGCCCCAGTCCAGGAATACGCCGATGCTGTTGACTTCAACAACTTTCAAACTGGCGAATTCACCCACTTGAACTTTTGGTTTTTCAGTAGTGGCGATGAGTTTGTCATCGCTGTCCAGATATATAAAAACGTTGAGCCAGTCTTCATCTTCGCTAGGAATATCTTTTGGAATATAACGATTGGGCAGAAGGATTTCGCCATCCGCGCCACCGTCCAGATATAAACCGAAGTTAGTGTGTTTAACCACTTGCAAACTGTTGTAACGCCCGACTAAAGCCATGTCCAATACCCTCATTGCGTGGGCGGCATTCTACCCGGTTTTAAGCGCAGCGTTCGGCCCCCGGCCCGGTGGCGCGAGAAAATCCTCTGAAGGCCTTGATTTTCACGGGCTTTCATCGCATGCCTGGCCGCTCGTCAGGCCGATCCGGGCATTTACGCCATGCCCAGACAAGCGTCACTCGGCATTTTTCAAGGCATGTTCTTATTTAAAACAGCGGCTTAGACGTATATTTCGAATATTGTCCGAGGGCTGATTACCCCGACCTCAGGATTATTGCGAGGGGATATTTGCCAAGCAATTATCAGGTAATTCCTGTACGATGCATGGCCAAGTTAATTTTCTACAGGTTAATGGCCGCCATGCGCGTAAAAGCATCCACCAGCAAAGCAAAGCCAGCTCCAGCCGTTGAAACCAGCGAGTCGATCAACAGCCAGATCGCAGCGTTTCTCAAATCCGGCGGTGAAATCCAGCAAATTGCCAAAGGCGTCAGCGGCCAGACGTTCGGCCCGTCCAAGCAGATCACCCTGGGCAAAAAGTAACCCCTCGCGTCACCTGGTCCCAAAGCGCTTTGAGCCTCGAAGCGCTTGGACTGGAACCCTCGTCACTCCCGCCGCCCCCCCTTAAAATCCATCAAAATCGACGAACGGCCTTCGCTGCCGATGATTCGCCGGTATCCTTGCACGCGTCTGGATCAAGCGTTTCAGCGGGCTCGCCAGCCTGCCCTCGCTGTTCATGGAGTGACGCATGTTCAAATCTTCCTGTTTATCGGCATTGGTCGGCGGCCTGTTGGTTTGCTCCGCAGCACACGCACAAATCTTTCAGCGTGAGCTCGGTGCCTTCGACCTCAAGCTCGGCACCACCCCCACCCGCAGCATGGCCCAGGGCCTGGTCAAACCTTCTGCCGTCGGCTCGTTCCACGGAGGCCTGGACCTGAGCCACGACAGCGGTTTCTACGTGGGCCAATGGTCACCCAGCATGGGCATCAGCCCGGGGAAAGACCTCGAGATCGACTCCTACGCGGGCTTCAAACAACCCTTCGACCAAACCCTCGGCTACGAAGTGGGCCTGATCCGCTACAGCTACCCCGAAGTCACCACCCCTGACAGCCAGGAACTGTTCGGCGGCCTGACCTTGCTCGGCAGCCGTTTCGGCATCGCCTTCAGCAATGACCCGGACAAACAGAACAACACGCTGTTCGCTGACTTGAGCGGCAATCAACCGTTCGGTGTCGGCATCAGCCTGAAATACACCACCCACCAATTCAATACGCCAGTGGCGGTGGATGGCGGGTATGTGGGCAGCTTTACCGATTGGTCGCTGAAATTGTCCCGCCCGTTCATGGGCATCGACCTCGACCTGATCTACAGTGACTCCAGCCTGAGCGGCAGCGGTTGCTCGGCCTATGCCGGGCACAACAGCCAATGCGACGGGCTGGTGACGCTCAAGGCCGAACACGCATTCTATTGATCGGCTGAACTGCCGGCCCCCTCCCGGGTTCACAAGAGAATCAGACCCCGAAGACTGGCTTTCGCAAGGATTCGCCCATGTCCCGCTGGTTCAAACATATCGCCGTTGTGTTGACCGTTGCCCTCGCCCTCGGCGCCTGCAGCCGCGTGGGCCTGGCCTATCGCAATCTCGATGTGATCATCCCGTGGACGCTCAGCGACTACCTGGACATGAACGGCGAGCAAAAGAGCTGGCTGGACGAACGCCTGAAGGAACACCTGAGCTGGCACTGCACCACCCAGCTGCCCGGCTACCTCGACTGGCTGGACCGCCTGCAAACCATGATCACGACCAACCAGGTCACCGATGCTGCCTTGCAGGCCCGCGCCCACGAAGCCGAAGAGGCGATCACCGAGACCGCGCGGGAAATCACCCCGTCGGCCATCGAGTTGCTGCAAGGGCTGGATGACAAGCAAGTCGCCGAAATGAACGATGCCTTCGCCAAGGACCGGCGCAAACGCCAGGAGGAATACCTCAAGCCCACACTCGACCAGCAGATCAAGGAGCGCAGCGCGCGAATGGAGAAACGTCTGAACGACTGGCTCGGCCCACTGAGCAACACCCAGCACCAGCGGGTCGCCGCATGGTCCAGCGCCTTGGGTGATCAGAATACGCAATGGCTGGCCAATCGTGTCCATTGGCAGAAACAGTTCAGCGCGGCCGTTGCGCAACGCCACAGTCCGCAATTCCCACAAAGAATCGAGACACTTCTGATCAATCGCGAGAGCTTGTGGACACCCGCCTATCGTCAGGCCTTTGCCAACACCGAGGCCCAGGCACGTTCGCTGTTCGTGGATCTCATGGCTGCAAGCACACCGAGCCAGCGTGATCGTCTGCTGAAGAAAATCGAGGGTGTGAGAAAGGACTTCAGTGACCTGAAGTGCCTGAAAGCGGCGAAACAAGGCTAAGCGCCCCCCCAGTGGGAACTCACTCCCACAGGGTGTACGCGTACATCAGGCAATCTGCGCCTTCGACGCCACCTCATCGAATGTCGCTTCATCCAGCGCATCTTCCTGCTCATCAAGCACCTGCCGCGGGTGATCATTACCGGGAATGCTACTGTCGAGCAGGCTCAATAAGCGCGAACCTCGCGCCGTCAAAATGTAATTGGCACCCGTCCCCCCTTCGTCCTCCGGTCGCGGCTCGATATAGCCACGCATCAGCAGCAGCTTTTCGTACTCGCCAGCCACCGTTTTCAAGTGATCAAGATTTTCAATCGACTCGCCTTCCGCGGCCTTCTGCGCCGCATGCTGTTCGGCGTAAGGCCGCGGCGTGAAGTTGTGGCCCGCGCTGTTTTGCGCTTCATGCAGCAAACGCTCAATCAAGTCCCAGTTGTAAGTCGTCATCCTGATTCAACCTCCGGTGTCCGTTCGATGGATGCCCGTGCAATTGAACGGGCCTTACAGGTTGTGACCGGTACGCCCGGCAGCCGTTCAGACGGCCTCTCACTGACGACCGACCGGCGGTATGTCGAATTCCACCCAAGCCAAACGACTAGGCTGTGTACGTCACTTCCCAGCCCCCATGCAGGAGAACACAACATGAACATCCAGAATCACCCCGTCGTGTCGCGGGAAGAATGGCTCGCCGCCCGCAAACAACACCTGATCCACGAGAAAGCCTTCACCCGGGAACGGGACAAACTCAGCGCCGAACGCCGCGCCCTGCCCTGGGTGAAAATCGACAAGGACTACCATTTCCAGGGGCCCAATGGCGAACTGAAACTGGCGGACCTGTTCGGCGGCCGCAGTCAGTTGGTCATCTACCACTTCATGTTCGCCGAGGGCTGGGACGAGGGCTGCCCCGGTTGCTCGTACCTCAGCGACCACATCGACGGCGCCAACCAGCACCTGGCCCACCACGACATTGCCGTGGTGGCGGTTTCCCACGCACCGTTCGCCGAATTCCAGGCGTTCAAGCGGCGCATGGGCTGGAAATTCGACTGGGTGTCGTCGGCAGGATGCGACTTCAACTACGACTTTGGCGTCTGTGCCCGGGCCGAAGAGGTCGCCGCAGGAAAGGCTACGTACAACTACGAAAAAACCGACGGCGCCGAGGAAGAACTCCCCGGCCTCAGCGTGTTTTATCGCAATGAAGCCGGCGAAATCTTCCACACCTACTCCACCTATGCCCGGGGGCTGGACATGCTGGTTGGCGCCTACAACTACCTCGACCTGACGCCCAAGGGCCGCAACGAGGAGGAAATCATGGAGTGGGTGCGCCACCATGACAAATATGAGGAGCAGGCGAAGTCGAGTTGCTGCCATGGTAGTTAGCCCCCCGGACACCGAGGTGCGGCCTTCGCGGGCAAGCCCGCTTCCACGGGTTGTGTGAACAACACGTAAAACTGTGGGAGCGGGCTTGCCCGCGAAGGGGCCCTGACAACCCACGCAAATATCACAGACTGAACTTTCCCAAAGGGCCAGCGCTCAACCGGATAACCCGCCTTGACCGGAACTGAGGCCCGCCCCCATGAAACCACTGCTGAAGAAGCTCACACTCGCCGCTGCCCTCGCTTGTGCCCTGCCCGCCTGGGCCTGCACTCCCGAGGAAGCCACCGCCAAACGCGAACAACTGGCCCAGGAAGTGGCCAAGCTCACCGAGCAGAACCCGACCAAGGCCAAAGAGATCAATGACGAGTTGCAAAAAATGGATCTGGGCACTGCCTCCAAAGACTTGCCGGACAAGTGCCAGTTGATCGACCAGCGCTTGAAGGAGCTGGGCTCCGCCGAGAAGAAAACCGAAGGCTGATAGACGCCAGGTATAAAAATGTATGGTCAGCCCATCTCCTGCAACCTCTTTGGCTGTTTTCGGTAAAGCTGGCTTGCGCTAATGTATTCGGGCTCGTTGTGAGCGTTGCTGCAACAACGCTCGGCCCTCGATGAGTAGCCGCTCCCGACTGTCCTGAAAAAACCCTCAGCCTCTAAAGCTGATTTTTATGCCAGGTTCTCAGTCGGGCCATATGCCGTTTACTGTCATCAGTCAGTGACGTCGCAAAAGCCGGTGGTAAAGCTGTAGGTTCAAACGTTCGGATGTGGGTCGTACTGGCCGCCTTTGGCCAGTACCGCCCACACGATTCGCGCCAGTTTGTTCGCCAGCGCGCAGGCGACAACATTGGCGTGTCGACGCGTTAGCAGTTCTCGAACCCAAGGCCCAAGGGCATCTTCCCGCTTATCGATATGCTGCATGAGGGCCCGCGCGCCCTGCACCAGCAGTTGGCGTATATGCTTGTCGCCACGCTTGCTGATCCCCTGCAGCACCGTCTTGCCCCCCGTTGAGTACTGTTTCGGCACCAGCCCTAGTGAAGCGGCAAAATCACGACCACTTCGATAGTTTGACGCATCGCCCACATCGGCCAATACCGCGCTGGCGGTGATGGGGCCAATACCTGGAATACTCTGCAGACGACTCCCGGCATCATCTTCTTTCAACTGCTGTTTCAAGTCGGACTCGATGTCCTTGATTTCATCATTGAGCTGTTGAATTTGACGATGAAGACGCATCACCACACCCTTCAGGCGTACTGGAACGGGGTGTTGTGGATCGTCCAGCAGCGCTGGCACGCGGTGCAACGCAGTGACTCCAATAGGCAGGCTGATCCCGAACTCCAGCAGAAAGCCATGAATCTGGTTGGTCGCCATTGTGCGATGGCCAATCAATGATTCACGGACCCGATGCAGGGCTGAAAGCGTTTGCTGCTCTGCGGTTTTGATCGAGCAGAAGCGCATGGCGGGGCGGCTCGCCGCCTCGCAAATCGCTTCGGCATCAATGAAGTCGTTTTTGTTGCCTTTGACGAATGGTTTGACGTACTGCGGGGCGATTAGCTTCACCTCGTGGCCCAACGCACCGATCTGTCGAGCCAGCCAGTGGGCGCCGCCGCACGACTCCATCACCACCGTGCAGGCCGGTAGCTGGGCCAATGTACTGAGCAATTGGCCGCGGTTGGTTTTTTTGCGCAAGACCTGGTGGCCTTTAGAGTCCTGGCCATGCAAGTGGAAACTGTGTTTGCCGATGTCGATACCGAGAAGCGTCATCGTGTTCATGAGAGATCCTCCGGCCGAAAACGAGAAAAGCCCTGCAAGCGTAAACCTGCAGGGCTTCTCGGTCAGGCTGACCATCTCATTAAACCCGGACACTGTCCGGGTTTTTCCTGGGTCGCTTACAGCGACTTACTCAGCCGCTGGCGCTTCCGGCTTGCGGCGCTTGAGCGGCGCCATGCCGTCCTTGCTGACCAGGGAATCGCTCTTCGGCCGGTTGGCGCTCTTGCGCTTGGTCGGGGTCTTGGCGGCAGTTTTCTTCTTGTCGCCCTTGGCGTCGGTCTTTTTCTTCTTCACGCCGACAGCCTTGCCCGAAGCCTTGACCTTCTTCGGTCCGCCGTAGGTGCCTTTGACTTCCTTGATGGTGCGGCGCTCGAAGCTCTGCTTGAGGTAGCGCTCGATGCTCGACATCAGGTTCCAGTCGCCATGGCAGATCAGCGAGATGGCCAGGCCATCGTTACCAGCGCGGCCGGTACGACCGATACGGTGCACGTACTCGTCGCCACTGCGCGGCATGTCGAAGTTGATCACCAGGTCCAGGCCATCCACGTCCAGACCACGAGCGGCGACGTCGGTGGCCACGAGGATTTTCACACCGCCTTGCTTCAGACGGTCGATTGCCAGTTTGCGATCCTTCTGGTCTTTCTCGCCGTGCAGCACGAACGCTTTGTATTCCTGCGCCACCAGACGGCCGTAGATGCGGTCGGCCATGGCCCGGGTGTTGGTGAAAACGATGGCCTTCTGGTAGGTCTCGTTGGCCAGCAGCCAGTTGACGATCTGTTCTTTGTGCTGGTTGTGGTCAGCGGTGATGATCTGCTGGCGGGTGGTGTCGTTCAGCTGGCTGACCGCATTGAGCTGCAGGTGCTCCGGGTTGTTCAGGACCTTGGCGATCATCTCGCGCAGGCCCGAACCACCGGTGGTGGCGGAGAACAGCATGGTCTGCTGACGGTTGGTGCATTCGTCCACCAGACGCTGCACGTCTTCGGCAAAGCCCATGTCGAGCATGCGGTCGGCTTCGTCGAGCACCAGTACTTCAACTTCTTTCAAGTCGAGGTTGCCGGCGTTCAGTTGCTCGATCATGCGGCCCGGCGTACCGATCAGGATATCCGGCACCTTGCGCAGCATCGCGGCCTGGACCTTGAAGTCTTCGCCGCCGGTGATCAGGCCGGACTTGATGAAGGTGAACTGCGAGAAGCGTTCAACTTCCTTCAGCGTCTGCTGGGCCAGTTCGCGGGTCGGCAGCAGAATCAGGGTCTTGATGCTGACGCGGATTTTCGCCGGGCCGATCAGACGGTTGAGGATCGGCAAAACGAATGCAGCGGTTTTGCCGCTACCGGTTTGCGCCGTCACCCGCAGGTCACGCCCCTGGAGCGCGAGCGGAATGGCCGCGGCTTGCACAGGCGTTGGCTCGACAAATTTCAGCTCGGCCACGGCTTTGAGCAGGCGTTCGTGCAGGGCGAATTGGGAAAACACGGGTGCTACCTCGAAGAAATGCAAAAAAACAGCTGCATAGGGTAACGGTTTCGAGCGCTCAGGCCGAGTTTCTTTATGCAAATGGCGGTAAACAGTTGGTTTTTTGTTGCCTTGTTTTTCTCAAAACGCAATACAAAGCGTCTTAAATGCTCTAATCGCCTCTCGCGCCCTACAGAAGAATCGTTTTTAACCATGGATATCAAACAGCTCTGGATCAACGTCCTGGACCTTTGGGGTGCCCTCGACCAGCACCCGCTCGTACATTCCAGCCTGGCGCTGCTGCTGTTGCTGGCCATTGCGCTGTTCCTCGGACGGGTGGCGCGCTACCTCATACTGCACGCGGCAAAAATGCTCGGTCGCCAGCCGGCCTTGCACTGGGTCAATGATTTTCTGCAGAACAAGGTGTTCCATCGCCTGGCGCAGATCACGCCTTCGCTGGTGATCCAGTTCGGTCTCAATCTGGTGCCGAACCTGAGCAAGACCAGTCTGAATTTCCTCGGCAACGTCGCCCTGTCCTTCACCTTCCTGTTTCTGCTGCTGGCGGTCAGCGCCCTGCTCAATGCCCTGCTGGACATTTACGCCCGCACCGAGCACGCCCGTACCCGCTCGATCAAGGGCTATGTGCAACTGGCGAAAATGGTGTTGTACGTGTTTGGCGCGATCATCATTGTCGCGACCTTGATCGACCGCTCGCCGCTGTTGCTGCTCTCGGGCCTGGGTGCCATGTCGGCGGTGATTCTGTTGGTCTACAAGGACACGCTGCTGTCGTTCGTCGCCAGCGTGCAATTGACCAGCAACGACATGCTGCGGGTCGGCGACTGGATCGAAATGCCCCAGGTAGGCGCCGACGGCGATGTGGTGGACATCACCTTGCACACGGTCAAGGTGCAGAACTTCGACAAGACTATCGTCTCGATTCCGACCTGGCGTCTGATGTCCGAGTCGTTCAAGAACTGGCGCGGCATGCAGGCTTCCGGTGGACGCCGGATCAAGCGCAGCCTGTTCATCGATGCCAGCGGCGTGCGCTTCCTGCGCGACGACGAGGAGCAGAAGCTGTCCCAGGTGCACTTGCTCACCGACTATATGACCCGCAAGCAGGCCGAACTCAAGGCCTGGAACGAGGCCCAAGGCAACGTCGCGGCCATGTCGGCCAACCGCCGGCGGATGACCAACATCGGCACTTTGCGCGCCTATGCGCTGGCCTACCTGAAGAGTCATCCGGGGATCCAGCCGAACATGACCTGCATGGTCCGCCAGATGCAGACCACGGCCCAGGGCATTCCCCTGGAAATCTACTGCTTTACCCGCACCACGGCGTGGGCCGACTACGAGCGGATCCAGGGGGATATTTTCGACTACCTGCTGGCGGTGCTGCCGGAGTTTGGCTTGAGTCTTTATCAGCAGCCGAGCGGAACGGATTTGCGGGCGGGGATATTGCCGGCGGTACTGGGCGCGAGCCATATTTCCGAAGTTGAAAAGCGCAGGGTGTAACACCACAAAAAACAAATGTGGGAGCGGCGGTGCGGCGATCCGATTTGCTCGCGAATGCGGTGCGTCATTCAACATTGATGTCGACTGACAGTCCGCTTTCGCGAGCAAGCCCGCTCCCACAGGAATTACATCGTTTCAGAAATTGCGAGTTACTTGACCTGCCGCTGCGGTGCCTTGTGCACCATGGTGTAGGCGTAATCCACGCCCATGCCGTACGCGCCGCTGTGTTCGAGCACCAGTTCCATCACCGCCTCGTAAGTGTCCTTGTGTGCCCAGTCACGCTGGTATTCGAGCAACACTTGTTGCCAGGTCACCGGTACCGCGCCGGCCTGAATCATCCGTTGCACCGACATGTCGTGGGCTTCCTTGCTGGTACCACCGGAAGCGTCGGTGACGATGTACACCTCGTAGCCTTCTGCCAGGGCTTCCAATGCCGGGAAAGTCAGGCAGACCTCGGTCCACAGCGCGGCAATGATCAGTTTCTTGCGGCCGGTGGCTTTCACAGCGTCGACCAGTGCCTTGTCTTCCCAGGAGTTCATCGAAGTGCGCTCGATCGGCTTCTGATCCGGGTGCACCGCCAGCAATTCGGGCCAGATGTAGCCGCTGAAGCTTTCGGTTTCGACCGAGGTGTAGATGGTCGGCACGTTGAAGATCTTCGCCGCCTTGGCCAGGCCCACGGTGTTGTTCTTCAGGGTCTGACGGTCAATGGACTGCACGCCGAAAGCCATTTGCGGCTGGTGGTCGATCAGGATCAGGGCGGAGTTGGTTGGGTTGAGCAGTTCACGAATAGACATGGCGCGTTCCTTTTGATGTCGATACTTCGAATGGGTAAGGGGTTAGTCGACGTTGCCTTCAGCGGCGTTGTTGTCGGCTTGGATGTCACTTTAGGGGCTGGCGATAAAAGGGACAATTACCTAAAATCGAGAATAATTGATTCTAAAATAGGGACAATATGGATCGCATCGAATGCATGCGCGCCTTCGTCGTCACGGTCGGCGAGAACGGCTTCGCCGCAGCCGCCCGGGCCATGGACGTGCCGCGCTCGAAAGTCAGCAAACAGATTCAGGCGCTGGAAGAAGCCATCGGTGTGCAATTGCTGCAACGCACCACCCGCAGCCTGCACCTGACCGAGGCCGGAGCCGAGTATTTCGATGCCGCACGGGAAGTGTTGGCGGCACTGGAGGAGGCCGAGCAACGTGCCCGTGACGGCATCGGCGAGTTACGCGGTGTGTTGCGGGTCAATGCACCGATGTCGTTCGGTCTTCGGCGGCTGGGGCCGTTGATTCCGCTGTTTCATGAACAGCACCCGAACATCGAACTGCAACTGGTGCTCAGCGACCAGCAGGTCGACCCGGTGCGGGGCGGCTTTGACGTGACCATCCGCATCGCCAGCATGCCCGACTCGACCATGATCGCCCGGCAACTGGCACCCGCACCGCGCATCATGGTGGCATCCCCGGCTTATCTCGAACGCGCGGGCGTTCCGCAGACTCCGCAGGATCTGCGCACCCATCAATGTCTGAACTACGGGTATCTGCAGAGCGGTGTCAGCCTGCAACTGTGCAATGGCAAGGAAACCCAGCGAGTGAACGTCACCGGCCCACTGCACGCCAACAACGGCGACCTGCTCGCCCAGGCCGCCGAAGCCGGCATGGGCATCGCCCTGCTACCGGACTTCATCGTCGAGGATGCGCTGGCGGCCGGGCGACTGGTGCCGGTGCTGTGCGAATGGCAGGCCCCGGCGATCACCATCAACGCGGTGTATTCGTCGGCGCGGCGGGTGCCGCAAAAGACCCGGGCGTTTATCGAGTTTCTGGTGGGGCAACTGGCGCCGAAGTGATTTATTAACTCACACAACTTCCTGTGGGAACGAGCTTGCTCGCGATAGCTATTTCACAGCCGACATCTTTTCCGACTGTCATGCCGTCATCGCGAGCAAGCTCGCTCCCACAAGGCTCAATGAACGGCCAAAGGCTTGCGTATTCCCAACCGACTGATCCACACCGCCAGCAAAATCACCGAACCGCCGAGCAACAATCGCCCCAGTTCTTCATGCTGGTTCCAGATCAGCAGATTGATCAGCAAGCCCACGGGCACATGCAGGTTGTTCATCACCGCCAGGGTCCCGCCATTCACCATGCACGCGCCCTTGTTCCACCAATACAACCCCAGCGCAGTGGAGACCAGGCCGAGGAACAGCAGCACGCCCCATTGCAAAGGCGCTTCGGGCAGGAAGTTCTGTTTGCCGAACAATAGAAACGCCGGCAACGCCACCGCCAGTGCGCCGAGGTAGAAGTAGCCGAAGCGTCGGTAATGCGGCAGATCGCTCGGGTGGCGGGCGACCAGGTGTTTGTACAGCACCTGCCCGGCGGCATAAGTGAAGTTGGCCAGTTGCAGCAACAGGAAACCCATGAAGAAATCCGGGTTGATCCGGTCAAAGCGAATCACCGCCGCCCCCGCCACCGCCACCAGGGCCGCGACCAGGGCCCAAGGATTGAAGCGACGATTCAGAGCATCTTCGATCAGGGTCACGTGCAGCGGCGTGAGGATAGTGAACAGCAGCACTTCCGGCACCGTCAGTACGCGAAAGCTCAAGTACAGGCAGACGTAGGTCACGCCGAACTGCAAGGCACCGATCAGCAGCATGCCGCGCATGAATGCCGGCTCCACCGAGCGCCAGCGGGTCAGCGGGATGAACACCAGCCCGGCCAGGAGCACACGCACCAGCACCGCGAAGTAACTGTCGACATGACCGGCCAGGTATTCGCCGATCAAACTGAAGGAAAACGCCTGGATCAGCGTGACAAAAAGTAGATAGCCCATGCTCGCCTCGTTTCGAATGGCGGCGACGATAGCGGGTTTTGCTACTGATCGCGAACACCCAAACAATACAAAAATCCATTGTGGGAGCGAGCTTGCTCGCGATAGCGGTGGATCAGTCAACATCATTGTCGACTGACACTCAGTCATCGCGAGCAAGCTCGCTCCCACAGGTTTTTTAGGTGCTTGTTAAATCCCGGGCAAAAAAAAGCCCGATCTCGCTAAAGCGTTCAATCGGGCCAGAGCACTCAGGAGCAACAAGTGCGAAGGGAGGTTCGATGCGCGTACAGGCTTGAAGGGGTGCGCCAGGTCACTAGACCATCCAGCGATTATCTGGCGATTAACCGATCAGGCCACTTGAGCAAGCCTGGCGTTCGCCTGGTTCAGGCCTTTCTCCTGGAAGTCACCGCCCAGGTTCATGCCTTCGGCGTGGATGAACGTCACGTCGTGGATGCCGATGAAGCCCATGACCTGACGCAGGTACGGTTCCTGGTGATCGGCGGTGCTGCCGGCATAGATGCCGCCACGTGCCGTCAACACATAGGCGCGCTTGCCGCTGAGCAGGCCTTGCGGGCCGGTTTCGGTGTACTTGAAGGTCACACCGGCACGCAGCACGTGGTCGAGCCAGGCTTTCAGGGTGCTGGGGATCGCAAAGTTGTACATGGGTGCGGCCATGACCAGTACATCGGCGGCGAGCAATTCGTCGGTCAACTGGTTGGAGCGTTCCAGGGACGCCTGTTCGATGTCGCTGCGCTGCTCGGCGGGTTTCATCCAGCCACCCAGCAGGTTGATGTCCAGGTGCGGCACCGGGTTGACGGCCAGGTCCCGGACAGTGATCTGGTCATTCGGGTGAGCGGCTTTCCACTGGCTGATGAACGTCTGGGTCAGTTGACGGGAAACCGAGTCTTGCTGACGTGCACTGCTTTCGATGATCAGGACGCGGGACATGGGATGTAGCCTCCATCTGAGAATGCTGTAGGTCGATGGAGAGAAGGTTAAACAGAGTCATATCGATGAAAAAGCGCAAATAACTGCTATAACCCATCAATAAATTCGTTTATAAGCAAAGCTGCCTCTGTGGGAGCGAGCCTGCTCGCGAATAGGCTGTGTCAGTCGGCATCAACGTTGAATGACACACCGCCTTCGCGAGCAGGCTCGCTCCCACAGAAGATCGAGGTCATTTTGGGGTGCAGCTCAGCTCGATGCGCAGCTTGATGATGTTGCGGCTGAATTTGGCGGTGGCGTTTTTGTGCTTGCCGGCCGGTACGTCGATCTTTCGGGTACGCGGTGCTTCCGGGCCATTGATGAAAACGGCCTTGCAGCTTGCATCGACGTCGCCGTAGTTGGCCACCTGGATGGAGCCGATGTCGCTATCCGTGTCGTAGGTCTGGTAATCGATCTTCATGCCGTTGAGGTCTTTCTTCACATCGATCGGGTAAGCCATCGCCGTCAGCGGCAGCAGCGCCAGCAGCACACAACAGATTTTTTTCATTCAGCAGCCTCCAGTAAGGGCTGCCAGCTTAGGACAAGAGGAGCTCAACATGAAAGCGCCCCGCGTGACCCTTGATCAATGGCGAACGCTGCAAGCCGTGGTCGATCACGGTGGTTTCGCCCAGGCCGCCGAGGCGCTGCATCGCTCGCAATCATCGGTCAGCTACACCGTGGCACGCATGCAGGATCAGCTCGGCGTGCCGTTGCTGCGCATCGACGGACGCAAAGCCGTGCTGACCGAAGCCGGCGGCGTGCTGTTGCGCCGCTCCCGGCAACTGGTGAAACAGGCCAGCCAACTCGAAGACCTGGCCCATCACATGGAACAGGGTTGGGAGGCCGAAGTGCGCCTGGTGGTCGATGCCGCTTACCCAAGCGCCCGCCTCGTCCGCGCCTTGACCGCGTTCATGCCGCAAAGCCGTGGCTGCCGGGTGCGCCTGCGTGAGGAAGTGCTGTCGGGCGTGGAGGAAGTCCTGCTCGAAGGCGTGGCCGACCTGGCCATCACCGGCTTCAGTATTCCCGGTTACCTGGGCGCGGAATTGAGCGACGTCGAGTTCGTTGCGGTCGCCCACCCCGAGCATCCCCTGCACCGCCTCAACCGCGAACTGAGCTTCCAGGACCTGGAAAGCCAGATGCAAGTGGTGATCCGCGACTCGGGCCGCCAGCAACCACGGGACGTCGGCTGGCTCGGGGCCGAACAACGCTGGACCGTCGGCAGCCTGGCCACCGCCGCGACCTTCGTCAGCAGCGGCCTGGGTTTTGCCTGGTTGCCCCGGCACCTGATCGAACGGGAACTCAAGGAAGGTACGCTCAAGCTGCTACCGTTGGATCAGGGCGGTAGCCGCAACCCGAGCTTTTACCTGTATTCGAACAAGGACAAACCGCTGGGACCGGCCACGCAGATTCTCATCGAACTGCTGCGCACCTTTGACACCGCACCACTGGACGCCCCGTTCGCCGCCCCCGAACAAGCCTGACACGGAGTGTATGCATGGCCTATTTCGAACACGAAGGTTGCAACCTGCACTATGAGGAATATGGTCACGGCACGCCGCTGCTGCTGGTCCACGGCCTCGGTTCCAGCACTCTGGACTGGGAAAAGCAGATCCCGACACTGGCCACCCGCTACCGGGTGATCGTCCCGGATGTACGCGGTCACGGCCGTTCGGACAAACCCCGGGAGCGCTACAGCATTGCCGGTTTCAGCGCCGACCTGATCGCGCTGATCGAGCACCTCAATCTCGGCCCGACACATTACGTCGGCTTGTCCATGGGCGGCATGATCGGCTTCCAGCTGGGTGTGGACCAGCCGAAGCTGCTCAAGAGCCTGTGCATCGTCAACAGTGCGCCAGAGGTCAAACTGCGCAGCCGCGACGATTACTGGCAGTGGTTCAAGCGCTGGAGCCTGATGCACGCACTCAGCCTGCGCACCATCGGCAAGGCATTGGGCAGCAAGTTGTTCCCGAAGCCCGAGCAGGCCGACTTGCGACAAAAAATGGCCGAGCGCTGGGCAAAAAACGACAAACATGCTTATCTCGCCAGCTTCAATGCCATTGTTGGCTGGGGGGTCCAGGAACGACTTTCCAAGGTCACCTGTCCAACCCTGATCGTCAGTGCCGACCGTGACTACACACCGGTGGCACTGAAGGAAAACTACGTAAAACTGCTGCCCGATGCGCGGCTGGTGGTGATCACCGATTCACGCCACGCCACGCCGCTGGACCAGCCGGAACACTTCAACCAAACGCTGCTGGATTTTCTGACCGCAGTCGACACCACCACTCAGGATCACTGACCCATGCTGAAAAAAATCGCCCTCGCCGCTGGCACCGTCCTGTTTGCCGCCAACCTGATGGCTGCAACGCCCGCCAAGGCGCCGCACGTTTTGCTGGAAACCACCAACGGCCAGATCGAAATCGAACTGGACCCGGTCAAGGCGCCGATCAGTACCAAGAACTTCCTTGAGTACGTCGACAGCGGCTTCTACAACAACACGATTTTCCACCGCGTGATCCCCGGCTTCATGGTTCAGGGCGGCGGTTTCAATCAACAGATGACGCAAAAAGAAACCAAGGCGCCGATCAAGAACGAGCACAACAACGGTTTGGTCAACGTTCGTGGCACCTTGTCCATGGCCCGTACCTCGGTGCCTGATTCGGCCACCAGCCAGTTCTTCATCAACGTCAAGGACAACGACTTCCTTGACCAGGGTGACGGCTACGCTGTGTTCGGCAAAGTGGTCAAAGGCATGGACGTGGTCGACATCATCGTCAATTCGCCAACCACCGTTCGTAGCGGCATGAAGGACGTGCCGGCCGACCCGGTGTTCATCAAGTCGGCCAAGCGCATCGACTGAGACTAAGCTGGACAAGGATGTCCGAGCCGTTGCCGGTGTTTGCCGGCAACGCTCAATACGTTAAAAGGAGAGCCCGCTCGCGGGCGAACGACCCATGCTTTATCGCCGCTTTGAAAAACTGATCGACGTTTTCCGTGAAGCACCGACGGCGTCCCCGCCGGATCGTGTATTCCCTTTTTATACCTACTACCTCAAGCAGGTCTGGCCGAGCTTCGCCGCCCTGTTGATCGTCGGCCTGATTGGTGCATTGATCGAGGTCGCGCTGTTCAGCTACCTGAGCCGCATCATCGACCTGGCCCAAGGCACGCCGAACGCCAATCTGTTTCGCGAGCATGCCCTCGAACTGACCTGGATGGTGGTGGTGGCGCTGGTGCTGCGCCCCATATTCGTGGGCCTGCATGACCTGCTGGTACACCAGACCCTGAGCCCCAGCATGACCAGCATGATCCGCTGGCAGAACCACAGCTACGTGCTCAAGCAGAGCCTGAATTTCTTCCAGAACGACTTCGCCGGGCGCATCGCCCAGCGCATCATGCAAACCGGCAACTCGCTACGTGATTCCGCCGTGCAAGCGGTGGATGCGTTGTGGCATGTGCTGATCTACGCCATCAGTTCGCTGGTGTTGTTCGCCGAAGCCGACTGGCGCCTGATGATCCCGCTGCTGACGTGGATCTTCGCTTTCATCGGCGCCCTCTGGTACTTCGTGCCACGGGTCAAGGATCGCTCGGTGGTGGCGTCCGATGCGCGCTCCAAACTCATGGGGCGCATTGTCGACGGCTACACCAACATCACCACCCTAAAGCTGTTCGCCCACACCAACTTCGAGCAGCAATACGCCCGCGAAGCGATCAAGGAACAGACCGAGAAGGCCCAACTGGCCGGCCGCGTGGTCACCAGCATGGACGTGGTCATCACCAGCATGAACGGCCTGTTGATCGTCTGCACCACAGGCCTGGCCCTGTGGCTGTGGACGCAGTCGCTGATCAGCGTGGGGGCAATCGCCCTGGCCACCGGCCTGGTGATCCGCATCGTCAACATGTCCGGCTGGATCATGTGGGTGGTGACCGGCATCTTCGAAAACATCGGCATGGTGCAGGACGGCCTGCAGACCATCTCGCAACCGGTCAGCGTCACCGACCGCGACCAAGCCAAACCCTTGGCGGTGGCCCGTGGCGAAGTGCGTTTCGAGCAGGTGGACTTCCACTACGGCAAACAGAGCGGGATCATCGGCGGCCTCAACCTGACGATCAAGGCTGGCGAGAAAATCGGCCTGATCGGCCCGTCCGGTGCGGGCAAATCGACCTTGGTGAACCTGCTGCTGCGCCTGTACGACGTCGAAGGCGGACGTATCCTGATCGACGGCCAGAACATCGCCGACGTCAGCCAGGAAAGCCTGCGCGAGCGCATCGGCATGATTACCCAGGATACCTCGCTGCTGCACCGCTCGATCCGTGACAACCTGCTGTACGGCAAACCCGACGCCACCGACGCCCAACTTTGGGAAGCGGTGCACAAGGCCCGGGCTGACGGTTTCATTCCTGCACTGTCGGACGCCGAAGGCCGTAGCGGTTTCGATGCCCATGTCGGTGAGCGCGGGGTGAAACTTTCCGGCGGCCAGCGCCAGCGCATCGCCATTGCCCGTGTGCTGCTCAAGGACGCGCCGATCCTGATCATGGACGAGGCCACCTCGGCGCTGGATTCGGAAGTCGAAGCGGCGATCCAGGAAAGTCTCGAAACCCTGATGCAGGGCAAAACCGTGATCGCCATCGCTCACCGCCTCTCGACCATCGCCCGGATGGACCGGCTGGTGGTGCTGGAAAACGGCAAGATCGCCGAAACCGGAACCCACGCCGAGTTGCTCGCCCATGGCGGCTTGTATGCGCGGTTGTGGCAACACCAGACTGGCGGGTTTGTCGGGATCGATTGAGTCCCGGAACAACACACCCCCTGTGGGAGCGAGCTTGCTCGCGATGACGGAGTGTCAGTCGACAGAAATGGCGTCTGATCCACCGCTATCGCGAGCAAGCTCGCTCCCACAGGGATAAGCGTCATACCGAAGATTGAAAAAACCGCCAGACCCCGTCAACAACGGGGCCTGGCGGTTTTTTGTGCCTGCTGGAATTCTGAAAAAACCGTGCTGTACTCACTGCAACGTTCTGGAGGTGGTTCTGCAGTCCATCGGCTGGAGGCTCAAGGCAGCATAATCTCGAAAGGGCACTCTCTTATGTCTCTGTTAAAACGTTCGGCGACTGAGTTGGTAGGTACGTTCTGGCTGGTATTGGGTGGTTGCGGCAGTGCGGTGTTGGCGGCGGCTTTTCCAGAGGTGGGGATCGGCTTGCTCGGGGTGTCTTTCGCGTTTGGCCTGACCGTGCTGACGATGGCCTTCGCCATCGGCCATATTTCCGGCTGTCATCTCAATCCTGCGGTATCCCTCGGCCTGGTGGTGGGTGGGCGATTTCCGGCCAAGGAATTGCCGGCCTACATCATTGCCCAGGTCATCGGCGGCGTGATTGCAGCCGCCCTGCTGTACTTCATTGCCAGCGGCAAACCCGGTTTCGAACTGGCGGGAGGCCTGGCGTCCAACGGCTACGGCGAACACTCCCCTGGCGGCTATTCGATGGCGGCAGGGTTTGTCTGTGAACTGGTGATGACCGCGATGTTCATTCTGATCATCCTCGGCGCCACCGATAAGCGTGCACCGGCAGGACTGGCACCGATTGCCATCGGCCTGGGGCTGACGCTGATCCACCTGATCTCGATCCCGGTCACCAACACCTCGGTCAACCCGGCGCGCAGCACCGGCCCGGCGCTGATCGTCGGCGGCTGGGCAATTCAACAACTGTGGATGTTCTGGGTCGCGCCCCTGCTCGGCGCAGTGGTCGGCGGCGTGCTGTATCGCTGGCTGGGCAAGGAAGACAACTGACACGTCATGCGGTGAAGATCAGCCTTGTCGATAAGGCAAGGCTGACTTCGCATCCTCAGCATAAGCCAGCACCCCCAGCCGCTCCTGCTCCAGAAAGTCTTTCACCGCCGCCTTCAACCCCGGATGCCGCAGGTAGTGCCAGGAATGAGTGATGACAGGCTCGAATCCACGAATCAGTTTGTGCTCGCCTTGCGCACCGGCATCGAAACGCTGGAAACCGTTGGCGATGGCGTAGTCCATCCCCTGGTAGAAACAGGTCTCGAAATGCAGGCGATCGAACTCCGCCAGGCATCCCCAGTAACGGCCATAAAAGCTGTCGCCCCCCACCAGACTGAACGCCATCGCCACTGGCCGTGAACCCTGCCTGGCCAGCACCACGCGAATCGACTCCGGCATGCGTTCGGCCAACAGGCTGAAAAACTCCCGCGTCAGATACGGCCTTTGCCGACGCACCGCGTACGTATTGGCGTAGCAGGCATAGACGAAATCCCATTGCGCCTGACTCAGCTCCCGCCCCTCCAGCCATTCGAACTCGAAACCCTGGCCGGCCACCTGCTCGCGCTCCTTGCGCATCTGTTTACGCTTGCGCGAACTGAGCACGTCGAGGAAGTCCTGGAAATCCCGGTAACCGCGATTCTGCCAGTGATACTGACAGCCAACGCGCTGCAACCAGCCGGGCTGCTCGCTCAATGCCGCATCGGTGAATGGATCGGTGAAGTTGATGTGGGCGCTGGAAAGCCCTTCGAGTTCAAGATAGCCCGGCAGGCTGTTCAACAATTCGAAACCGTCTTCGACCGTGGCCGCCAACAGTCGCGGCCCGGTCACAGGACTGAACGGCACCGCGCTCAACAATTTGGGGTAGTAATCGATGCCGGCACGTTCGCAGGCATCGGCCCAGGCGTGATCGAACACGTACTCGCCGTAGGAATGCCACTTGCGATAAGCGGGTAGCGCGGCGATCAAGCGATCACCTTCAACGTGCAGCAGATGCTCGGGCTGCCAGCCGGAATGGGGGCCGACACTGCCGCTGTCTTCCAGTGCGCTCAAAAAAGCGTGACGCAGAAAAGGCTGACTCTCCGGCACCATTGCATCCCAGGTCTGCGGGGCGATTTCTGACAGTTTTTGCAGGCGTTGCAACGGCATCACCATCCTCACTCTTCATGGCGTGAAAGCCCCGCGAGTATCGCCTATCGCTCCACATTGCACACGGGCAAAGCGACGACAGTGCTCTAACTCAATGGTTCACGGCGGCTTTCTATCGTCACGGACATGACATCACATTGCCACTGCTCTGTAATAAACCATCGCGATACTGGCGCCTGTTTTTAGAGCGCCGGGTTATACCCGGCCACAGTTTTCCGCCCCTTACGGTCGGTTGTGCCCCGGATGGCTCTGTCATCCCCTCTCATCTTCGGAGATTGATATGCGTCTTGCTTCCACGAAAACTGCGGCGGCCTTGTGCGGTGGCCTGTTGCTGGCCATGAGTGTTCCGGCCAGTGCCGCAGTCGACGCCAAACTGCTCGACATGCTCAAGGCTAACGGCTCGATCACTAACGCGCAGTACAGCGAACTGCAAGCCGAGCTGGCCAGGGATCAGAAAGAACAGCAGATTGCCCGTCAGGCTCAGCAAGAGACCAACGAGCAAATCGCGGCCACCGCGAAGAAAACCGACACACTGAGCGCCTTCGACCAAAAGCTTGCATGGGCGGCAAAGACCCAGTTCAAGGGCGACGTGCGCTTCCGTCAGGAAAACGTCCACAACGATGGCGTGCCAAACAACAAGGATCAGGATCGTCAGCGCATTCGTGCCCGCCTGGGTGCCTACAGTGAAATCAACCCGCAGGTCGACACCGGCATCCGTATCGCCACCGGCAGCAACGACGACGCACGCTCGACCAACCAGGACCTGAACAACTACTTCGACAAGAAGCAGATCTGGCTGGACCAGGGTTACATCGACTACCACCCGGACGCGATCAAGAACCTGCACCTGGTCGGCGGCAAGATGCCGCAACAATGGGTGAGCATGGGCGACATCATCTGGGACAGCGACATCAACCCGGAAGGCCTGGCCGTCACCTACAAATACCCGTTGAGCGGCAGCACCGAACTGTTCGGTAGCGCCGGTCACTACACCCTCAAGGACAACGTCGACGGCGAAGGCGTGCAGTTCAAGCACGACCTGCGTCTGTACGCCGGCCAGTTGGGTGCGCGCTTCGGCATCACCGACAGCATGAAAATGACCTTGGGCGGCAGTCTCTACGCCTACGACAACGACGACAGCAGCGCCTGCCCTACATCGGGCACCGTTACTGCACCATGTGCACTGGCCGTCAACGGCAACAGCCCGGGCGAACGGTTCAAACTGTACGAAGGCTTTGGTCAGCTGGACTTCAGCAACCTGCCGGTTCCGCTGTCGATCTACGGTCAGTACGTCAACAACACCGATGCCAGCAACGACCAGGACACTGGCTGGCTGGCCGGTGTGAAGTCCAAGCTCTACGGCTTCAACGTGGACTACAACTACCGCGACGTGCAGCGTAATGCTGTGGTGGGTGCCTTCACCGACTCCGACTTCGCCAACGGCTTTACCGGTTCGCGCGGCAGCAAGCTGAAAGTGAGCTACGACCTGGACAAGAACTTTGCCCTGGGCGCGACCTACTACATGGCGACCTCGGACCAGACCAACGCCAACATCAACAAGAAGGATTCGGACATCAACACTCTGCAACTGGATGCCGAAGCCAAGTTCTGATTCACCCCGCTACACGACTCGGGCAAGGAAGCCCGGGCCCCTTTTACAGCCTGGCGTTGATGTGTCGGTCCCCATCATCCTCCGATGCATCAACGCGAGACTGTTTTCAATTCCCCGCCTGCACGTATTCATTTGTGGCGAGGGGGCTTGTCGGACCGCCGCACCGCCCCGTTGGATCGCGAAGCGATCCCAAACCCGCTCACTGCGATTTGACAGACATACCGTATCAGCCGGCTCTACGTCGACTGCGTCGCCGAACGGGGGCAAGCCCCCTCGCCACAAAAGCCCACGCAAAAAAAATCGCAGAATCAGCGCTTGCGCAGCAACACGCTACCAATCGAGTAACCGGCGCCGAACGAGCTGAGCACGGCCAGCGAACCGGCAGGCAGATCGTCCTGGTTCTTGTGGAACGCAATCACGGAACCGGCGGAACTGGTGTTGGCGTAGGTGTCGAGAATCACCGGGGCTTCCTGTTCGGTCGCATCGCGGCCCAGCAGTTTCTTGACGATCAGGTGGTTCATGCTGAGGTTGGCCTGGTGCAGCCAGAAGCGCTTCACGTCGCTGATGTTGAGCTGGTTCTCTTGCAGATGCTCAGCGATCAGCTCGGCCACCATCGGGCAGACTTCCTTGAACACCTTGCGGCCTTCCTGCACGAACAGTTTGTCCTTGGTGCCGATGCCCTCTTCCGCCGCGCGGTTGAGGAAGCCGAAGTTGTTGCGGATGTTGTTGGAGAACTTGGTCAGCAGCTTGGTGCTGACGATGTCGAACTGATACTTGGACGTCGCCAGGTCGGCACGCTCGATGATCACCGCGGTGGCGGCATCGCCGAAGATGAAGTGGCTGTCGCGGTCACGGAAGTTCAGGTGGCCGGTGCAGACTTCCGGGTTGACCATCAGGACCGCGCGGGCCTGGCCCAGTTGCACGCTGTTGGCGGCGGTCTGGATACCGAAGGTCGCCGAGGAGCACGCCACGTTCATGTCGAAACCGAAACCCTGGATGCCCAGCGCTTCCTGGACTTCGATGGCAATGGCCGGGTAGGCACGTTGCAGGTTGGAGCAGGCGACGATCACGCCGTCGATGTCCGCTGCGGTCTTGCCGGCACGCTGCAGGGCTTGTTCGGCCGCGCCGATGGCCATCTGGCACAGCACCGACCACTCGTCGTTGGAACGCTCCGGCAGGCGCGGGGCCATGCGTTGCGGGTCGAGGATGCCGTCCTTGTCCATGACAAAGCGGCTCTTGATGCCGGAGGCTTTTTCGATGAATGCGGCGCTGGATTCGGTCAATGCCTGCACTTCACCACGTGCGATGGCATCGGCGTTGTCGGCGTTGAATTGCGCGACGTAAGTATTGAAAGACTGGACCAGCTCTTCATTTGAAATGCTGTTGGCCGGGGTGTACAGGCCGGTGCCACTGATGACGACGTTATGCATGGTCGTGTCTCTAATCTGTTCAGGCAGAAAGTATTGGCACCGTCGTACCAACACACAAAGGGTCTATTCCCGTCGGGGGACGCAAACTTGGCATCGCTTTATTCCGACCTGCCCGCGACCGTGAGGGCTCAAAACCGCGGGGCCGGCATTTATAGGCGCGAAGTTTGCCATAAACAGTGGGTTTTGGCGCCTTTTTGCTGGATGAACCCTACCTGCGGGCCATGCAAAACTGTGGGAGCGAGCTTGCTCGCGATTGCGGCCTGACAGGCAACATAGATGTTGAATGTGATGCCCCCATCGCGAGCAAGCTCGCTCCCACAGGTATTGCACTGGCCTCGGGTCTACGGCTCGACTTGCGACCACTGCTTGTTCAGGCGCTTGTCGGAGATCGGCACCTTGGTTCCCAGTTGTTGAGCAAACAGCGAAACCCGGTACTCCTCCAGCCACCAGCGATACAACTCCAGCTGCGGATCGCGCTTGCCTTCCTGGGCGTGTTTATTGGCGCGGGTCTGGTATTGCGTCCACAGGCCGCTCAATTCGCCGCTCCAGACCCGGTCGCGCTGCACCTGGGCACCGATTTTTTCGAAGCGCTGCTCAATGGCCTTGAGGTAACGCGGCAATTCCTTGAGCCACTGCATCGGTGTTTCCCGGACAAACCCCGGATAGACCAGGTGGCTGAGCTGCTGCTTGATGTCGTTCAGGGCCACGGCCTGCGCCAGGTCGATCTTGCCCTTGAAGCGTTTTTGCAGACCATGCCAGAGCTTGAGGATTTCCAGGGTCAGCTTCGCCACACGCTCGGCGTGCTCGGTCCAGGCGCCACGCTTGCGTTCGGCCAGGGACGCCAATCCGGCGCCATCGCGTGGCAGCGGGTCTTCACCTTCGAGAATGCAGCTGTCGAGGCTGGCCAGCAGAATGTCTTCCACCAGCGCATCGACACGCCCCATGTCGCGATACAGCAGGCCCAGTTCGGTCAGGCCCGGCAACTTGCCGCGCAGGAATTTTGCCGACTCGGCCAGTTGCTGCATCAGCAAGCGTTGCAGGGCACGGCGATGCTGGAACTCGGCCTCGGCCGGTGTCGAGAAACGCCCTTCCTTGACCGTGCCGGCTTCTTCCACCAGTGCCGGATAGACCGTCATCGACAGTCCGGCGATCTTCTGCTGGGTTTTCTCGGCCACGGCGGCGAAGACTTTCGGCTCCACCGGCTGCTGGCTCTTCGCGGTTTGCGGCACCGCCAATGCGGCCTGGCTGGCCTCGGCGAAACGCGCCGTCAACTCGGCCAGATCACGCCCCTCACCGAGGAACTTGCCCTGGCCGTCGACGATCTCCAGGTTCATCCGCAGATGGCTTTCGACCTGCTGTGCCGCCTCGGCCCAGGCTTCATCGCTGACCCGCGCACCGGTCATGCGTAGCAGCTCGCGACCCAAGGCCTGGGGCAGCGAGCCTTCGGCAAAGGTCATGCGCTGCAAGGCAGCCTTGACGAAGTCCGGCACCGGCACGAAATTCTTGCGCAGGGCCTTGGGCAGGTTGCGCACCAGGGCAATGCACTTGGCTTCGATGACACCCGGCACCAGCCAGTCCAGGCGTTCCGGCGGCAGCATCGGCAACAGCGGTGCCGGCACGCGCAGGGTCACGCCGTCCCGTGGATGGTTCGGTTCGAAGTGGTAGCTGAGGGCCAACTCCAGATCGCCGATGTGCAACGTATCCGGGTAATGCTGCGCGGTGACCTCACTGGCTTCACGGGCCAGCACGTCCTCTTCGCGCATGATCAACAGTTGCGGATCTTTCTGACTGTTGATCCGGTACCAGCTGTCGAAGGTCGCGGTCTGATGAATCTCCGCCGGCAGGCGCGCGTCGTAGAAGGCGTACAGGGTTTCTTCATCAGCCAGGATGTCGCGACGGCGGGCCTTGGCTTCCAGTTCGTCGAGTTGCTCCAGCAGCTGTTTGTTGGCCGTCAGGCACTTGGCTTTGGACTGAATCTCGCCGCGCACCAGCGCTTCGCGGATGAACAATTCGCGCGAAACCACCGGGTCCACCGGGCCGTAATGCACCGGCCGCCGGCCGACCACGATCAACCCGAACAGGGTGATCTGTTCGAACGCAACCACCTGGCCGCGCTTCTTCTCCCAGTGCGGTTCGAAGTGGTTTTTCTTGATCAGGTGCCCGGCGAGCGGTTCGATCCAGTCGGCGTCGATCTTTGCCACCATGCGCGCGTAGAGCTTGGTGGTTTCCACCAGTTCGGCGGTCATCAGCCACTGCGGACGCTTCTTGCCGATGCCCGACGACGGGTGAATCCAGAACCGCCGCTGACGCGCGCCGAGGTAATCGCCCTCTTCGGTTTTCTGGCCGATCTGGCTGAGCAACCCCACCAGCACCGCTTTGTGCAGTTTCGGGTAATCCGCCGGCTCTTTATTGAGGCTCAGCTGCATGTCGCGGCAGATCAGGCTCAACTGGCGATGGGAGTCGCGCCATTCGCGCAGGCGCAGGTAATTCAGGAAATTCTTGCGGCACCAGTTGCGCAGCGGGTTGGCGGTCAGCGCCTGGCGTTGCTCTTCGAATCCGCGCCACAGGTTGACCAGGCCGGCGAAGTCCGAGTCGGCGTCTTTCCACTGAGCGTGGGCCTGATCCGCCGCTTGCTGACGCTCCGGCGGACGTTCGCGCGGGTCCTGGATCGACATGGCGCTGGCGACGATCAGCACTTCCTGCAAGCTGCCGAGCTTCGCCGCTTCCAGCAACATGCGCCCCATGCGCGGGTCCACCGGCAGCCGCGCCAATTGGCGACCGAGCGGCGTCAACTGGCTGTTGCGATCCACCGCCGAGAGTTCCTGCAGCAGGTTGTAACCGTCGCTGATGGCCTTGCCATCCGGCGGCTCGATGAACGGGAACGCGCTGACCTCGCCAAGGCGCAGGTGCAACATCTGCAAAATGACCGCCGCGAGGTTGGTCCGCAGGATTTCCGGATCGGTAAATTCCGGGCGACCGAGGAAATCCTCTTCGCTGTACAGGCGCACGCAAATGCCCGGTTCGACCCGTCCGCAACGGCCCTTGCGCTGGTTGGCGCTGGCCTGGGAAACGGCTTCGATCGGCAGGCGCTGGACCTTGGCGCGATAGCTGTAGCGACTGATGCGTGCGGTGCCGCTGTCGATCACGTAACGGATGCCCGGCACGGTCAGCGAGGTTTCCGCGACGTTGGTCGCCAGCACCACGCGACGCCCCGGGTGCGACTGGAAAATCCGCTGCTGCTCGGCCGGCGACAGGCGCGCATACAGCGGCAGGATTTCGGTGTGCTTGAGCTGGGCCTTGCGCAGCATGTCGGCGGCGTCACGAATCTCGCGCTCACCGGGCAGGAACACCAGCACGTCACCGGGACTGCGGCGCTCACTGCGCTCATAAGCGGCGATTTCGTCGAGGGTGGCGAGAATCGCCTGATCCACCGTCAGGTCGTCCTCGACGCGGTTACCCTCTTCGTCCTGCTCCAGGGTCAGCGGGCGATACCAGGTGTCCACCGGGAACGTACGGCCGGACACCTCGACAATCGGCGCGTCGTCGAAATGCTTGGAGAAACGCTCCAGGTCGATGGTCGCCGAGGTGATGATGACCTTCAGGTCGGGACGGCGCGGCAGCAGGGTTTTCAGGTAGCCGAGCAGGAAGTCGATGTTGAGGCTGCGTTCGTGGGCTTCGTCGACGATGATCGTGTCGTAGCGTTCCAGATAGCGGTCGTTCTGGGTTTCCGCCAGCAGGATGCCGTCGGTCATCAGTTTGATCAGGGTATTGGAGTCGCTCTGGTCCTCGAAGCGCACCTGATAGCCGACCAGTGCGCCCAAAGGCGTGCCCAGCTCTTCGGCAACCCGGCTGGCCACGCTGCGCGCCGCGATCCGGCGTGGCTGGGTGTGGCCGATCAAGCCATGCTGGCCGCGCCCGATTTCCAGGCAGATCTTCGGCAACTGGGTGGTTTTACCCGAGCCGGTCTCACCGGCGATGATCAGCACCTGGTGCTTTTCCAGCGCCTTCTTGATTTCGTCGCGCTTGGCGGCAATCGGCAAACTGTCGTCGTAACGAATCACCGGCAGGCTGGCACGGCGCGCCAGCACCTGCTCACAGGACGCCTGCATGCGCGCCACCCACTGGCCCAGCTTGGCCTCGTCGGGTTTCTTGCGTAGCTCAAGCAACTGCCGCCGCAGCCGGTGGCGGTCGGCGAGCATGGCGTGATCGAGGTTTTTCAGCAGTTTGTCGATGGAGGGCGATTCGTCGGTCATCGGGTACGCAATTCAGTCGTCTAGTGGCGCAGGGTGGCGATTGTCGCAGATTTTACGACCGCTGCGCGGCCGATCGCGAGCAAGCTCGCTCCCACATGGGATCTATAGCGACCACAAAATCGGGGCACGCCACGGTCAAATGTGGGAGCGAGCTTGCTCGCGATCGATTGCGAAGCAATCGCAGAGAACTACTCGTTATCGAGGCCTTTGCGGCGATACGGAAACACGTCGATCACTTTGCCGGCCCGAATCGCCTCCTGCAGGCTCTTCCAGTAATCGGCGTTGTACAGCTCGCCATGCAGTTGATCGAACAACCGGCGCTGCCCCGAATCGGCAAACAGGAACGGCGGAAACTCTTCCGGGAACACATCCAGCGGCCCGATCGAGTACCAGGGTTCGGACGCCATCTCGTCTTCCGGCGTGCGCGGTTGTGGAATGTGGCGGAAGTTGGCCTCGGTGAGAAAGCAGATTTCGTCGTAGTCGTAGAACACCACCCGGCCGTGACGGGTGACGCCGAAGTTCTTCAGCAGCATGTCACCGGGAAAGATGTTGGCCGCCGCCAGTTGCTTGATCGCCAGGCCGTAATCTTCCAGGGCTTCGCGCACCTGCGCTTCGTTGGCGTTTTCCAGGTACAGGTTCAGCGGGGTCATGCGCCGTTCGGTCCAGCAGTGACGGATCAGCACCGTATCGCCTTCCACCGACACCGTGGAGGGTGCGACGTCCAGCAATTCCTCCAGGCACGCCGGGTCGAACTTGCTCAGCGGGAAACGGAAGTCGGCGAATTCCTGGGTATCGGCCATACGCCCGACCCGGTCGACGCTTTTCACCAGGCGGTACTTTTCGATCACCGTGGCGCGATCGACGTTTTTCGATGGCGAGAAACGGTCCTTGATGATTTTGAACACGGTGTTGAACCCCGGCAGGGTGAACACGCTCATGACCATGCCGCGCACACCGGGGGCCATGATGAACTGGTCGTCGGTATTGGCCAGGTGATTGATCAGCGCCCGGTAGAACTCCGACTTGCCGTGCTTGTAGAAGCCGATCGAGGTGTACAGCTCGGCGATGTGCTTGCCCGGCAGGATGCGCCGCAGGAAGCCGATGAACTCCGCCGGCACCGGCACATCCACCATGAAGTAGGAGCGGGTGAAGGAGAAAATGATCGACACGTCCGCTTCGTCGGTGATCAGCGCATCGATCTGGATGCCGCGACCTTCCAGGTGCAGCAAGGGAATTGCCAGAGGCCATTGCTCGTCGGCGGTGTAGATGCGCCCCACCAGGTACGCACCTTTATTGCGGTACAGCACCGAGGAAAACAGCTCGACGCTCAGCTCCGGGTCCTTGCACACCCAGTCCGGCAGGTTCTCGCGCAGTTGCGCTTCGAGGCGTTTCAGGTCACCGGAGAGGTCGGCGTAATCCTCGCTGAAGCGGTAGTCGGCGAAGATGCTGGCAAGCATCGCCGACAATTGACCCTGTGGCTTGTAGGTGCGGGTTTGCGCGGCCCGGGCACGGCGCAGGCTCGGCCGGGTGGTGTGGATGAACATGCAGCCGTCGCTGATCAGGTCATGGCTGAACAATCCGCAGAAGATCGAGTTGTACCAGGTCTCGGACAACTCATCGTCGAAGCGCAGGTCGATCAGGCTGATGTAGGCACTTTTCACCAGTGGCCAGCAGCTGACGTCCAGGGTGTCGGCGTCAAACGCGGTGCGCAGTCGCTCCACCGTTTCACTGACTTTATCTTCGTACAGATTGATCCGCGCTGCCGACGCCGATTGCGTCTCTTGCCACCGGGCCTGTTCGAAGCGGGCCCGGGCACCGTCGGTGATCTGCCGGAAATGCTCGCGGTAATCGTCAAAGCCATCGAGGATCAAACGGGCGATGTCGGCGGCTGGCCATTGCTGCGGCATGGTGAGACCTCTGCGGGAATTCGGGAGGCTTGAGCTTAGCCAGTGAACCGGGTGCAGGAGAAGCGTAATTTTCCAGGCGCCGCGTCATCGACGCCCTGAAGAGTTCAATGCCCTGTTTTCGGTTGCCATCGATCACGCACTCAGCAACACTTTCGCCCCTTCATCATGGAAGGAACGCGCTGTGAACCCCGTCGATATTTTCCGTTTACTGTCCCTGGCGGCCATTTGGGGTGCGAGTTTTCTGTTCATGCGCATCATCGCCCCGGTGATCGGCTCCCTGCCCACCGCGTTTTTCCGCGTATCGATTGCCGCCGTCGGGTTGCTGGTGATTCTTGGCCTGATGCGCATCAGCTGGGACTTCAAGGGCAAACTCAAGACCGTGATGCTGCTCGGGGTGATCAACTCAGGCATCCCGGCGACCCTGTACTCCGTTGCCGCGCAGGTGCTGCCTGCCGGTTATTCATCGATTTTCAATGCCACGACCCCCTTGATGGGCGTGCTGATCGGCGGCCTGTTTTTCCATGAAAGGCTGACTGGCGCCAAGCTCGGCGGCGTGTTCCTGGGGTTGTTCGGCGTGGGTGTGCTGACCCGTGCCGGTCCGGTGGCGTTCGATATGGCACTGCTGATGGGGGCCGTCGCCTGCCTGCTCGCCACCACGTGCTACGGATTTGCCGGATTCCTGGCCCGCCGCTGGCTCGATCAGGCCGGCGGTCTCGATAGCCGCTTGTCGGCAGTGGGCAGCATGCTCGGCGCGACCTTGTTCCTGCTGCCGCTGTTCGGCTACAGCGTGATCAGCCAGCCACCGGCGAGCTGGGGTGGCTGGAGCGTGTGGCTGTCGTTGCTGGGGTTGGGGCTGGGCTGCACGGCGTTTGCCTACATCATTTACTTCCGGCTGCTGAGCTCGATCGGTCCGGTGAAGTCGATGACCACGACCTTCCTGATCCCGCTGTTTGGCGTGCTGTGGGGGGCGCTGTTTCTCGATGAGCCGCTGTCGATGGCGCATATCTATGGCGGGGTGTTGATTGCGTTGGCGTTGTGGCTGGTGTTGAAGCCGGCTGCGGTGAAGCCGGGTTTGGTGGCTGAGCGGTAGAATTTTTGCGTCGCGGATGACGCTTTCGCGGGCAAGCCCGCTCCCACAGGGTTCGATGTCGCATACAAATTTTGTGTACGACATCAAATACTGTGGGAGCGGGCTTGCCCGCGAAGGCGTCCGCTCAGGCACTACAAGGCTAAATCACTCACCTCCCCATCCACCAACCGCCGAATCCCCAGCGGATTGCCGTTCTGCAACGCCTCGGGCAGCAGCGCGTCCGGATAATTCTGGAAGCACACCGGCCGCAGGAAGCGATCGATCGCCAAGGTGCCGACCGAAGTGCCCCGCGAGTCGGATGTCGCCGGATACGGCCCGCCATGCACCATGGACTCGCAGACTTCGACCCCGGTCGGATAGCCGTTGAGCAGGATCCGCCCGACCTTCTCTTGCAACAGTTCCGCCAGCCAGCGGTACTCCAGCAGCTCGTCGGCCTCGCCAATCAAGGTCGCGGTCAATTGCCCGCGCAAGCCCTGCAATGCTGCCGCCAACTGCGCCCGATCCTCAATCTCGATGACGATGGTGGTGGGCCCGAACACTTCCTCCTGCAGCAATTCATCGCCCTTGAGCAGCAGGCTCGCATCGGCCTTGAACACCTGTGGCTGCGCCTGATTGCCCTGTTGCGGCCGGCCCGCCAGATGGCTCAGGCCCGGATGTTCATGCAGTTCGCCAAGGCCCCGGTTGTAGCTGGCCAATGTGCCGGCATTGAGCATGGTTTGCGCCGGCTGCTGGTTCATGTGGGCGCAGAAAGCCTCAAGAAAAGCACTGAACTGCGGCGAGCGCACACCAATGACCAACCCCGGATTGGTGCAGAACTGGCCACAGCCCTGGGTCACCGAACCTGCCAATTGCGCCGCGATCTGCTCACCGCGCACCTCGAGGGCTTGCGGCAGCAGGAACACCGGATTGATGCTCGACATCTCGGCGAACACCGGGATCGGCTGCGGCCGGTTTGCAGCCATGTGGCTCAGGGCATTGCCGCCCTTGAGTGAACCGGTGAAGCCCACTGCCTGAATCGCCGGATGCTTGACCAGCCATTCACCGACACCGCCGCCGTAGATCATGTTGAACACACCGGCCGGCATACCGGTTTTTTCCGCGGCACGGATGATCGCGTCAGCCACCCACTGTGCGGTTGCCATGTGCCCGCTGTGGGCCTTGAACACCACCGGGCAACCGGCGGCCAGTGCCGAGGCGGTGTCGCCACCGGCGGTGGAAAAGGCCAGCGGGAAGTTGCTCGCACCGAACACCCCCACCGGCCCCAGGGCGATGCGGTACTGACGCAGATCCGGACGCGGCAGCGGTTGGCGATCCGGCAAGGCACGGTCGATGCGCGCACCATAGAAGTCGCCGCGACGCAGCACCTTGGCGAACAGGCGCAACTGGCCGCTGGTGCGGCCACGCTCACCTTGGATACGCCCGGCCGGCAACGCTGTCTCGCGACACACGGTGGCGACAAACGCATCGCCCAGCCCGTCGATTTCATCGGCGATGGCGTCGAGAAACCGCGCACGTTTTTCCGCACTCAGGTTGCGGTAGGTCGGGTATGCCGCAGCCGCCGCTTTGGCAGCGGCATCCACTTCGGCTTCGCTGGCCTGGAAGAAAGTTCCGGGCAAGGGTTCGCCGGTGGTGGCGTCGAGGCTTTGCAACTGCAACGTGCCGTTGGCGCTGCGGCGACCGCCGATGTAGTTGTGTCCAGGAAATAGGCTCATGTGGATTCCTTGATCGATTGCAAACCTGTAGGAGCCGGCTTGCCGGCGATGGCGATAGAACAATCACTTCAACATCAATGTCGCGCGCCAAATCGCTATCGCCGGCAAGCCGGCTCCTACAAGGGGTCAGAGTGTGCGTACCTGACCGATAGCCAGCGGCTGGGCGCTCTCGCCGATACCGTTTACCAAAGGCGCACCGAACTCATCGAGACTGATCTGGAAACTGTCCCCCGGCTGGGTCTTCACACCGTCGGCAAACGACAGCGTGGCGGTACCGAAGTAGTGCACGTGAACATCGCCGGGACGCAAAAACTGCGCGTACTTGAAGTGATGAAATTCGAGATTGGCCAGGCTGTGGCACATGTTGTCTTCGCCGCTGAGAAACTCTTTTTCCCAGATCGTCTGACCGTTGCGCGTGATGCGGCTGGTGCCGACCAGATGTCTGGGCAACTCACCAACGCGCAGCTCCGGGCCAAAGGAGCAGCAACGCAGTTTCGAATGAGCGAGATACAGGTAGTTGCGCCGCTCCATGACGTGGTCGGAGAACTCGTTACCCAGTGCGTAACCGATACGGTACGGCTGGCCGTCGTCGCCGATCACATACAGGCCGGTCAATTCCGGCTCCTCACCGGCGTCCTCGGCGAACGGCGGCACCGGGAAATCCGCACCGGGACGCACGACGATGCTGCCGTCGCCCTTGTAGAACCACTCCGGTTGCGCGCCGACCTGCTCCGCCGCCGGTTTGCCGCCCTCCAACCCCCACTTGAACATGCGCATGGTGTCGGTCATGCCGGCTTCGACTTCACCGTCGTGCTGGTGCATTTTGTCCCGTGTCGCGGCACTGCCCAGATGGGTCAGGCCGGTGCCGCTGATCAGGCAATGGGCCGGATCTTCGTGGTCCAGCGGCGGCAGGACCTTGTGTTGCTGTAACAGCTGTGCGTAATCCGGACCGGGTTCGGTGCCGCGCCGGGCGATTTCTTCTTGCAGGCTGCACTGGGCACGGATGGCGGCCAGGGCCAGTTCACGGGTACTGCGGGTATCGCGCAGCACCTGGACCCGAGCGCCCTCAACCAGGCCAACCTGGCGTTGCCCGTCGCTGTTTTCAAACTGAATCAGGCGCATGTCGGCCCTCCGAAAAGTCGTGGTGGGCGCCGCGAGAGAGCGGCGCCGGACGGTCACTCGATGATGTTGAAATCGCTCAGGTACTCATCGGAGATTTCCAGGCCCAGGCCCGGCTTGTTGTCATCCAGTTGGATGTAGCCGTTGACCGGTTGCGGCTCGCCCTTGAACACGTAGTAGAAGAGCTCGTTGCCGACTTCGACGTCGAACACCGGGAAGAACTCGGCCATAGGCGAAGCCGTGGTGGACATGGTCAGGTGGTAGTTGTGCATCTGCCCGGCATGCGGGATGACCGGCACCGACCAGGCCTCGGCCATGGCGTTGATCTTGCGCGCGGCGGTGATGCCGCCGACGCGGTTGGTGTCGTACTGGATCACGTCGACGGCGCGGCGTTCCAGCAGGTCTTTGAAGCCATAGGAAGTGAATTCGTGCTCGCCGCCGGAGATCGGCATGATCCCCATCTTCTTCAGCTCGATGTAGCCTTCGATGTCGTCGGCGATCACCGGTTCTTCGAGCCAGCGCGGCTCGAACTCGGCCAGTTTCGGCAACATGCGCCGGGCGTACTCGAGGGTCCAGCCCATGTAGCATTCGAGCATGATGTCGACGTCGGGGCCGGCCAGCTCACGCAGGGCGCGCACTTGTTCGATGTTGCGGCGCATACCCGCCGGACCGTCCTTCGGGCCGTAGCCGAAACGCATCTTCAGCGCGGTGAAACCCTGGTTCAGATAGCCCTGGGCCTCTTCGAGGAACAGGTCGAGGTTGTCGTTGGCGTAGAGCTTGGACGCGTAGGTCCAGATCTTTTCCTTGGTGCGCCCGCCCAGCAGCTTGAACACCGGCTTGTTCACCGCTTTGCCCATGATGTCCCAGATCGCGATGTCGATGGCCGAGATCGCCGCCATGCCGATGCCCTTGCGCCCCCAGGCGTGGCTCTGGCGGTACATTTTCTGCCAGATGTATTCGTTGTCGAACGGGTCTTCGCCAATGGCGATCGGCGCCAGGTAGGTGTCGATGATTTCCTTGGCCACGCGCGGCGCCAGGGCACAGTTACCGATGCCGACGAGGCCGGTGTCGGTCTCGACTTCCACCACCAGCCAGCCGTGGAAACGGAACGAGCCCATGGCGTCGCCGCGCTCGAACAGGATGTCGCTGGCGTTGGTGCAGAAGTGCGCCTGAGGTGGCACGACCTTGCCTTTCCACTCGAAAACGCGGGTACGGATCGCTTTGATTTTCATGAATACGGTTTCCTTGCGCTGCCGGCTTCTTGTCATTGTGAGTCGCTGCGCAATGCCACTCGGGTGGCGGTCTTGCGCATTCGATGGAGCGACTTTAGCCAGCGGCCAAGGGCTGCGGATAATCACTTATGCGTATCCGGCGATAACCTGGAGTGATAGCAAAAACTGATTAGTGGGTATGTCGGGTTATCAGGGTGAAACAAAAAAGATCGCAGCCTTCGGCAGCTCCTACAGGGAATACGGTCACCTGTAGGAGCTGCCGAAGGCTGCGATCTTTTGATCTTTCAACAATCAGTAACTGTTGCCACCCATCCGGCACGCAATCTCGAACGCCTGGCGGATCGCGCCAACGTTCGCCTTGCCCTGCCCCGCGATGTCGAACGCGGTGCCATGGGCCGGGGTGGTGATCGGGATCGGCAGTCCGCCCTGCACCGTGACACCACGGGAGAAGCCCATCAGCTTGATCGCGATCTGCCCCTGGTCGTGGTACATGGTCACCACCGCGTCGAAGGCACTGGCATCGCCCTGGACCTTGAGGAAGATCGTGTCGGCCGGATAAGGGCCGTCCGCCGCGATCCCCAGTGCCTGTGCCGAACGCACCGCCGGGCCGATGATGTCCAGTTCCTCGCGACCGAACGAACCGTTATCTCCGTTATGCGGATTCAGCCCGCAGACGCCGATGCGCGGCTTTTCCAGCCCGTTGCGCTTGAGCGCGGTGTCGATCAATTGAATCGCTTCCACCACCCGTTGCTGGCTGAGCAGGCCCGGCACATCGGCCAGGGCCACATGGGAGGTCACCCGCGAAGTCCAGAGATTGTCGAGCACGTTGAATTCGCAGAACGGTCCATGGAAATCCAGCAGCTCGGCGAACCAGTGCAGCTCATCGCTGTGGGCCATGCCGGCCATGTGCAGTGAAGTCTTGTTCAATGGCCCGAACAACACGGCGTCGGTGATGCCCGCTTCGGTCAGGCGCAGGGCTTTTTCCAGGGTGTCGAGGCTGTAGCGGCCACCGATGACGCTGGCCTCGCTCCGCGCAAACTCACCGAGAGTGTCGCCGCGAAAGTCATAAAACAGCGGCGTGTCATCGACAAATGCCAGTTGCTCCAGGGACTCGACGCGACGATAGGGAAATTCCATCCCGGCAATGCGCATGCCGCGACGCATTTCCGCTTCGTCGGCGATCAGGATCACATTGGCCTGGGCACGCACTTCAGGCTCGCCCAGCAGGCGCGCAATCAGCTCAGGGCCGATGCCCGCCGGGTCGCCGAGGACCATTGCGATGGTGGATTTGCTCATGCTTCACTCCTCAAGGGTTCAGGCTGCGCCCGGTCGTTGGCGCAAGGCTCACAGCGATAGACCCGCTGCGCGTTGCTGTAGAAAAGTCGTTCCTGATCGGCTGTCGGCAGATCGGCGACGATGGATTTGAAACCGCTGTAGATGTCGTCGAACGAGCCGCACAGGCTGTCCACGGGGAAGTTGCTGGCGAACATCGCCCGGTGGCTGCCGAACATGGCGATCACCTCGCGCACGATCCAGGCGTTGTCCTTGGCGCGCCAGCGCTGGCCGCCCTGCCCCAGGCCGGAAATCTTCACCTGCACGTTAGGCCACTGCGCCAACCGAGCCAGCGCCAGACGCCAGCCCGCCAGGCCTTCGGCACTGCGGTCATTGGGCAAACCGGCGTGGTTGAGAATCAGCGTGATGCCGGGAAAATCCCGGGCCAGGCGTTCAGCCTCGTGCAGGTTCCACCAAGGCGTCTGCAAGTCGAAATGCAGGCCCAGCCCTTCGAGCGCGGCGTAACTGCGGCGCCAGTGTTCGTCACTCATCAGGCTGCGCATGTGCCCCACCTGCGCTGGCGCGATCGGCCCACCGGGTTTGTGGCGAACGCTGCGCACATGCTTGAAACGCGCCTGCTCGGTGAGCACATCGATAGCGTCCGGATGATCGAGCCAGGCTTGCGCCACGACCGCATTGGGCACGCCGTAGCGGGCGGCCAGTTGCTCGATGAAACGGGTTTCGCCAATCGGGTCCTGGGGGTTCCACTCGGTCTCGACGTACACCGTTTGCACGACGTTATGGGAACCTGCGTCGGCGAAGTAATCCTCGGGAAAATAGCGGCGCTTGATCGCGCTGTAGTCTCCGTAGCGAAAGGGTATGTTGGCCTCGGGGGCAAGCCATGGGTGGTCGTTGACGGTCGGATCCCAGAAGTGATGATGGGCGTCGATGATCGGGCCGTTCCACAACGCGTTAGTCATTTCGCACCTCATCCAGGCTGATGAACAATGTCGCCAGCACGAAGACTGCCGAGCACGCCGCGAAGAACCCGAGCACCGGGGCGAAACCACCAGCCGCTTGCAGAATCACGCCCACCAGGATCGGCACGGCGATGCCGCCGGTGCTGCCGGCCATGTTCATCACGCCGCCGATCAAACCGACCCGCGCCGGCGCCGCCAGCAGCGCCGGGAAGCTCCAGTAGAGGCTGCCCCACATCAGGAAGAACGCGGTCATGGCCAACAGCGCCACCGCCGCAAAAGGATTGCTCAAGGTCGGCAGCAACAGGAATGCGCCGAGGGCCACCAGCCCGGAAAACGCCAGCAGGCTCTTGACCGCCACCCCGCGACTCACGCCTTTGCGAATCAAGCCATCACAGAGGAAACCACCGGTCAACGAACCCAGGGCACCGCAGACAAAAATCACGAAGGTCGCCGCACCAATCCCCTTGATATCGAAACCCCGGGCTTGGGCCAGGTAACTCGGGCCCCAGGTCAGCAGGCCGAAATACACCATCGCCCAACTCGCCCGGCCGATCAGCAAACCGCTGAGCGAGCGTGGCGCAATACCCAGCCCCTTGACCGGCGCTCGGGCCGCTTCGGCGGCGGGCGTTGCACGGCCGGCGTTGATTTTCTCAAGCTCCGCCGCATTGACTTGCGGGTGACCGGCCGGGTCATCGCGCAGATAACGCCGTGCCAGCCAGGCCAGCACCAGGGTGGCGATACCGGCGATCACGAAGGCCAGGCGCCAGGAGTCCAGCGAGGCAATCAGCCAGGCAATGATCAACCCGCCAAGGGCCACGCCCAACGGGCTGCCGCTGTCCATCAATACCGCGCCGCGACTGCGTTCGCTCGGGGCCAGCCACAGGGAAATCAACTTGCCGCCCGACGGGAACAGCGGTGCTTCGGCGGCGCCCAGTGCAACCCGGGCAAACAACAACGACAAGCCGCCCGTGGCGAACGCCGCCAGCACCTGTAACGTGCCCCACAACCCGGTGGACCAACTGATGACCCGATGCGGGCCGAAGCGGTCGATCAGCCAGCCGCCGGGAATCTGCAACAGTGCGTAGGCCCAGAAAAAGCTGCTGAGGATCAGCCCTTGCAGGCTCGGCGACAAGGAAAACTCATGGGCGATGGTCGGCATCGCAATGGACAGCGACACCCGGTCGATCAGGTTGACCATGGTCAGCGCGAAGATGATCGCGAAGATCCGCCAGCGCACGCTGCTGGCTTTGGCGGTACCGGCCAGCGGCCTGGTCGCTTCGTTGGGCTGGGCAACTGCGCCGGGCAGATGCAGGGAAGCACTGGGACGAACCATGGTGCATGCCTCGTTTATTATTTTTGTGGAGATGCAGACGTTGATAAGCACTATCGAAGGCTCGCTGATAACCGTCTAATCAAAACTTGAAATCAGGCGATAGCCTCGGGTTATGTCATGCCCTGCTTTCAACGACCTTTCAACGTTGCCACGCATTCTTTTCTGTAGGAGCGAGCCTGCTCGCGATGGTCTTGAACGAAAACGCGTTTTACCTGAATTAAAGCGGTGCCCTTGAGTCCATCGCGAGGAAGCTCGCTCCTACAGCAGTCAGCAGTTTGCCGAGCTATAACCCCAGGCTATCGGTGTATGTATTGTTTTGACTAGACGCCGTGCCCGCACCTTCACACACTCGGGCCAGGCTTGCGGCTTTACCGCGCAAACAAGCCGCTCATAACAATTACAAGAACATAAATACGAGGCTCTTCCATCATGCGAAATGCATTCGTCCGTCGTACTTCCCGTCTGTTTCTTGGCTGCGCACTGATCGCCGCCGGTACCCTTCCCGCTCTCGCCAACGCCGCCTGGCAACCGGACAAGAACGTCGAAATCGTCGTCGCCGGTGGTCCCGGTGGCGGTACCGACCAACTCGGTCGCCTGATCCAGTCGATCATTACCACGCACAAGCTGCTCGACGTGAACACCATCGTCCTCAACAAGGGCGGTGGCAACGGCGCCGAAGCCTTCCTCGACCTGAAAATGAGCAAGGGCGATGCCGACAAACTGGTGATCGGCACCAACAACATCTACCTGTTGCCGCTGGTGTCCAAGCTCGGTTACGAATGGCAGGAACTGACCCCGATTGCCGCCGTGGCCGAGGATGACTTCATTCTCTGGAGCTACAAGGGTGCGCCGTGGAAAGACGCTAAAAGCTTCTACGAAGCGGTCAAGGCCGACCCGTCGAACCTGCGCATGGGCGGCAGCCAGTCCAAGGACGTCGACCAGACACTGACCCTGCTGCTGAACCAGACCAACAACAGCAAACTGGTGTACATCCCGTTCAAGAGCGGCAGCGAAGCCGCGACGCAACTGGCCGGAAAGCACATCGCTGCCAACGTCAACAATCCAAGCGAGAGCATCAGCCAATGGCGTGGCGATCAGGTCGAGCCGCTCTGCGTGTTCAGTAAGGAGCGCATGGGCTATACCGATAAAGTCGCAGGCGATAAATCCTGGGCCGACGTCCCGACCTGTCACGAACAAGGCCTGGGCATCGATCAGTACCGCTTCCCGCGCACCGTGTTCATGCCCGGCGAAGTCACCGCCGAGCAGCGCGCGTTCTATGTCGAGTTAATGCGCAAAGTCACCCAGACCGATGAGTTCAAGGCTTACGTGAAGCAGAACGCTCTGGTGCCAACTTTCCTCGAGGGTGAGCCGCTGACCGCCTACATCGAAAAAGACACCGCCCGCGTCACGCCGGTGTTCAAAGAGGCCGGCTGGCTGAAAAACTGAGTTGTTCACGGCCGCCCGCCCTGCGTACGGCCGTCACCTCTGGAGGTGCTTTCATGTCCCATTCTTCGGATTCACCACCGCTGGTCGGTACGCGCTGGGTCGAACTCGGCCTGGCACTCTTCACCACGCTGATCGGCGTGGTGGTGATGTACGGCAGTGTCGAACAGGGTATCGGCTGGGGTGATGCCGGCCCCGAGCCGGGTTACTTTCCCTTCTACATCGGCCTGATGTTGAGCGCCGCCAGTGTGGCCAACGGCGTGTTGACCCTGGTGCGCTGGCAAGCCCTGGGCATCTCATTCGTCAGCCGCTGTGCGTTCAGGCAAGTGCTGTCGGTGTTCGTGCCCATCGCGCTCTTCGTCGGTGCGATGCCGTTCACCGGCATCTACATCGCTTCGGCCTGCTTCATTGCCTGGTTCATGTGGCGTGACAAGGTCCGCGCCAAGCCTTACGGCAAATGGATGATCGGCAGCGTGTCCCTGGGCGCGGTGCTGGCCAGTTACCTGATTTTCGCGCTGTGGTTCAAAGTGCCGCTGGATGCCGGCCCAATGGGCGACTGGATTGCCCTGGCCGGGAGACATTTCAAATGAGCGAGTTCGATTCCCTGCTGCAAGGCATGAACCTGATCCTCACGCCGGGCCATATCGGCCTGATGGTGATCGGCGTGCTGCTGGGCATTCTGGTCGGCGTACTGCCCGGTCTCGGTGCCCCCAACGGCGTGGCGTTGCTGTTGCCGCTGACGTTCACCATGTCGCCGGTGTCGGCGATCATCCTGCTGTCGTGCATGTACTGGGGCGCACTGTTCGGCGGTTCGATCACCTCGATCCTGTTCAACATCCCCGGTGAGCCCTCATCGGTGGCAACCACCTTCGACGGTTACCCGATGGCCCGCGAAGGCCGCGCCGCCGAAGCCCTGACCGCCGCGTTCAGTTCGGCGTTGCTGGGTGCGTTGGCCGGCGTGTTGTTGCTGACGTTCCTCTCGACAAAAATTGCCGCGTTCGCCATGTCGTTCAGTTCGCCGGAGTTCTTTGCGGTGTACCTGTTGGCGTTCTGCACCTTCATCGGCATGAGCAAGAACCCGCCGCTGAAAACCGTGGTGGCGATGATGATCGGTTTCGCCATGGCCGCCGTCGGCATGGACACCGTGTCCGGCAACCTGCGCCTGACCTTCGACCAGCCGATCCTGATGACCGGCATCAGCTTTGAAGTGGCGGTGATCGGCCTGTTCGGCATCGGCGAAATCCTCTGCACCGTGGAAGAGGGATTGGTGTTCCGCGGCGAGCATGCGCGGATCACGCCCATGGTGATCCTGCGCACCTGGGCCAAATTGCCGCGTTACTGGTGGACGATTGTGCGCAGCACCCTGGTTGGCTGCTGGATGGGCATCACCCCTGGCGGACCGACTGCCGCGTCGTTCATGAGCTACAGCCTGGCGCGGCGTTTCTCGAAAAATCGCGACAACTTCGGCAAAGGCGAACTCGAAGGGGTGATCGCCCCGGAAACCGCTGACCACGCGGCCGGCACCAGTGCCCTGCTGCCGATGCTGACCCTGGGCATTCCCGGTTCGGCGACTGCGGCGGTGATGCTCGGTGGCCTGATGATCTGGGGTTTGCACCCGGGGCCGACGCTGTTCGTCGAGCAACACGATTTTGTCTGGGGCCTGATCGCCAGCATGTACCTGGGCAACGTGGTGAGTCTGATCGTGGTGCTGGCCACCGTGCCGCTGTTCGCTTCGATCCTGCGCATCCCGTTCTCGATCATCGCGCCGATCATCATCATGGTCTGCGCCATCGGTGCCTACTCGGTGCACAACTCGTTCTTCGACGTGGTGCTGATGCTGGGCTTCGGTGCACTGGGTTATCTGTTCAAGAAACTCGGCTACCCGATTGCGCCGCTGGTGTTGGCGGCAGTGCTGGGCGACAAGGCAGAAGATGCGTTCCGCCAGTCGATGCTGTTCTCCGACGGGCACCTGGGGATTTTCTGGTCCAACCCGTTGGTGGGCAGCCTGACCACGGCGGCGCTGCTGATGCTGTTCTGGCCGTTGATTTCCAAAGCGCTGCAAACCCTGATCGGCCTGCGCAAACCCCAGGTCGCCAAACCAAAATCGGTGCTGTGACACGCCAAAGCTGGCAACGCCTGGCATTTGTTGTCAGGCTTGCCGCAGGACTTTTTTGCGAGCACGGCCCATGACCCGAATTCCTGCTGCCAACGTAATCCACAGCCGACTGCGTCTGCGCCAACTGCGGCTGATGCTGGCGTTGCAGGAATTCGGCTCGTTGCGCCGCGCCGCCGACCACATCGGCATGACCCAGCCGGCCGCGACCAAGATGCTGCATGAGGCCGAGGACCTGTTGGGCGTCGAACTGTTCGAACGCCTGCCCCGGGGCATGCGCTCTACCCCGTTCGGGGAAACGGTCATTTATTACGCACGCATGGTGTTCGCCGAACTCAGCGGCATGCGTGAAGAGCTGGTCGCCCTCGAATCCGGCAACCTTGGCCGGGTCGCGGTCGGGGCCATTCCGGCACTGGCTTCGGGGCTGCTGACGCGCACCATCGCCACCTTGAAACAAAGCCATCCACGCTTGTCGATGAGCATTCAGGTCGACACCAGTGACGTGCTGGTGCAGGCGTTGTTGCAAGATCAGCTGGATATCGTATTGGGGCGGATTCCCGCCGGTGCCCGGGCAGAGGAGTTGCTGTTCGACAGCCTTGGCGAGGAAGCGCTGTGCGTGATTTCCGGCGCACAGAATCCACTGGCCAAAGCCACGCAGTTGAGCTGGGCCGAACTGCAGAACATGACCTGGGTGCTGCAACAGCAGCCCAGCCCGATGCGCGCGATCATCAATCAGGTGTTCCACAACGCGCGGGTCGACATCCCGAGCAGCATCGTCGAAACCACGTCGATCATGACCCTGCTGTCGTTGATTCAGCAGACCGACATGCTCGGCGTCACGCCGGTGTCGGTGGTCGAGGATTACCCCGGTCGGGATCTGCTGGCGGTGTTGCCGATCAAGTTCGAGGCGCGGCTGCCACCGTACGGGTTGATCACCCGGCGTCATCGCATTCAATCGTCGGCGATGCAGGCGTTCATGAATTCGGTACGGGCCGAGCATGCGCTGGCCAAATGAAAAAGGCCCGGAGCATTGCTCCGGACCTTTGCGGTTTTAAGCCGATTTACGGAACACAAACACCAGCCCGACGATGATCAACAGCATGCCGAACAGGCTCAACAGCGCCAGGCGGTTGCCGAAGACCAGATAGTCCATCACCGCCGTCACCGCCGGCACCAGGTAAAACAGACTGGTGACGTTCACCAGGTTGCCCCGGGCGATCAAGCGATACAGCAACAGCGTCGCCAGCACCGACACCACCAGCCCCATCCATAGCACCGGCAGGATGAAACCGCTGCTGTGCTCGAAGTGAAACGGCTGGAAAGGTACGAAAATCCCGCACAACAGCAGCCCGGCGAGGTACTGCACCGGTAGCGTGCCGAGAGGATTTTCAGTGATGCGTTTTTGCATCATCGAACCGAACGTCATGCTCACCAGCGCCAGCAGACCGAAGAGCATCCCGGCCAGCGACATCCCGGCCAGACCGATGCCCTGGTAAACCACCATGATCAGACCGGCCAGCCCAAGCGCCAGACCGAACATCCGGCTGGCTGATCGTTGACGCTCCATGATCACCACCGTAAGGATCGGCTGCACGCCCATGATGGTCGCCATCACCCCGGGGGTGACTTTAAGGTCGAGGGCCAGCAGATAGAAAATCTGATAGCCCCCCAACAACACCACGCCGGTGGCCATCGCATACAGCATCGGCTTGCCGCCCTTGGGCAACTTCAGCTTGAACAACGGCACCAGCAACACCAGCCCGCATAGCGCGATGAGGAAACGAAACATCAGGAAGGCGAAGGGTGACGCGTGGGCCAGCCCCCATTTGGAGAAGATCGCCCCGCTGCTCCACAGCAGCACGAACAGGCTCGTGGACGCCGCCGCGAGCGCGGATTTTTTCGAAAGGACAAACATGAATGCCACCTGTAGTCAGGCAAAAAGCCAACTCAGCAAAAGCTGAAATCCAGTAGTTTTTTCAGGCGGGCGGGGGAACAGCAGAAGACAGCTGATCAGCCCGAAATGCCAACGCCTGGCGGTGATACGACTGCGCACACCGGCGTGCTACTGACAGGTGGGGGGTAATGACTGATCTGCCCGGGCTGCTGATTCCCGCACGGCACGACGCCAGCGTTGACCGCTGAATCGACTACCGCGTTGAGGAGGGATGCAGGCATTGGGCTGATCTTTGCTCGAGGGATAAAAAGTGAGTCCGAAACTCACCGTGCGCCGACTATAACCAGCGTTCGACATGGATTGCAACGTGTTGGTCAAAAGGCCGTATCCGGCCTCAACCAAACAACCAATACCCCAACAACGTCAGCACCGCCACTGCCAGCACCGGGCGCAGTACACGGTAAGCCTTGGGATTGCGCCGCTTCCATTGCTTGACCACACCACTGAATCTATCGCTGGAGTTCTTGCTCCAGGCGTAGGCCCTGTTGATCCCGCCCACACGCTCGTCATCCAGGTTCTGAGGGGCGGTGGCGCGCCCCAGCCAGGCGCTGATACTGCGATTGATGCGGGTCATGAAGCGATTGCTCAACGGACGTTCGATATCGCAGAACAGGATGACCCGGGTCTTTTGCGTTTCATTCTTGACCCAGTGCACGTAGGTCTCGTCGAACATCACGTCTTCACCATCGCGCCAGGCGTAAACCTGACCGTCGACAAAGATGCGGCAATCATCGGAATTGGGGGTGGACAGCCCCAGGTGATAACGCAGGGAGCCACCAAACGGATCGCGGTGCGGGTTGAGGTGGCTGCCGCCCGGCAGCAGCGCAAACATCGCGCCCTTGACGTTGGGAATGCTGCTGACCAATGCCACGGTTCTCGGGCACAGGACTTCGGCAGAAGGCAGCGGTTTGTCATACCACTTGAGATAGAAACGCTTCCAGCCCTTCTTGAAGAACGAGCCAAAACCGGCGTCGTTGTTCTTTGCCGCCGCACGAATGTACCCCTCGTCGAACAAGTGCATCGCTTCGTCGCGGATCACTTCCCAGTTGTCCTTGAGCACATCCAGTTCGGGAAACTTGCTGCGATCCAGATACGGTTTGGAAGGCACACCGGAAAACAGGTACATCAAGGCGTTATAGGGTGCGAACAGTGCCGAATGGTTAACGAACTGACGTAAAACCGGCAGACGTGCCTTGCCGCGTAAGTGCACATACAGGGTGCTACCGAGAAACAGCAGCAACAACGAGGCTTTCGCGGCAAACGAAAAGGTCATCAACAACTCCTTTGAAGATAAGCGACTTTGCACCATGCCCATTGCCCGACGTGGTTTGCGGCATGATAAACACTGCCGTACCGGTGAAAAACCTGCACTTTTCAACATTCAATGTTAACGAATATGCAACAAAGCATTTCTTAACATGCGGCACCTGAACGGCGGCTGATGCGAATCCATCATCAACCGCCAACAGCCACGATCCGCCAATGTTCAGCGTTTACTGCTGATTCTCCTGCTCGGTAAACAGATCACTGAACAACATGCTCGACAGATAACGCTCACCGGAATCCGGCAGGATCACGACGATGGTCTTGCCCTGCATTTCCGGGGTCTCCGCCAATCTCACGGCCACTGCCATGGCCGCGCCGCAGGAGATCCCGCACAAGATTCCTTCTTCCTGCATCAAGCGCAAGGCCATGGCCTTGGACTCTTCGTCACTGACCAGTTCTACCCGGTCGACGATCGACAAATCGAGGTTCTTCGGCACAAAACCGGCACCAATGCCCTGGATCTTGTGCGGGCTCGGTTTGATTTCTTCACCGGCCAGGGCCTGGGTTATCACCGGCGACACCGCCGGCTCCACCGCCACCGAGAGAATAGGTTTGCCCTGGGTATTCTTGATATACCGTGAAACCCCGGTGATGGTTCCACCGGTTCCGACGCCCGCCACCAGCACGTCGACGGCGCCGTCGGTATCGTTCCAGATTTCCGGGCCGGTGGTTTTTTCGTGGATGGCCGGGTTGGCCGGGTTGTCGAATTGCGCCGGCATGAAGTACTTCGACGGGTCGCCGGCAACAATTTCACCGGCTTTTTCGATAGCGCCCTTCATGCCTTTGGCCGGTTCGGTCAACACCAGCTCGGCACCCAGTGCCTTGAGCACCTTGCGACGTTCGATGCTCATGGACGCCGGCATGGTCAGCATCAGTTTGTAGCCACGGGCGGCGGCCACGAACGCCAGGCCGATGCCGGTATTGCCGGAGGTGGGTTCGACGATGGTCATGCCCGGCTTGAGTTTGCCGCTGCTTTCGGCATCCCAGATCATGTTCGCACCGATCCGGCACTTGACCGAGTAACCGGGGTTGCGCCCTTCGATCTTGGCCAGAATGGTCACACCACGCGGCGCAATGCGATTGATCTGCACCAGCGGCGTGTTGCCGATGGAGTGGGCGTTGTCAGCAAAAATGCGGCTCATGGCTGGGTCCTTAACGACAGCATTGAAATAGGGCATCAAGGTAAGCCCTCTTGCCCGCAGGCGTCCAGTCGGGTCGAACGTCCGCCTGTCAGTGCAGTCAATGGCTATAGATCGCCAGAGATTTGCCACCATGAAACGTCGATATAGCTGGCCCCTGTGGACCCTCATCGGCCTCCTTGTACTGCTGATAACGCTGCACATCGCCTTGCCCTATCTGGTGCGCGATTACCTGAATGAGAGGCTGGCGGACATGGGCGACTATCGGGGCCAGATCACCGACGTGGACCTGGCCCTGTGGCGCGGGGCCTACAAGATCAACGGACTGAAAATCGTCAAGGTCGATGGCAAGGTTCCGGTGCCTTTCGTCAACGCGCCATTGATCGACCTCTCGGTGAGTTGGCACTCACTGTGGCACGACCACGCAGTGGTGGCCGAAGTGCAGTTCATCACGCCCGAGGTCAACTTCGTCGACGGGCCCAACAAGCGAAACTCCCAGACCGGCCAGGGCACCGACTGGCGTGCCCAATTAGGCAAGCTGCTGCCCATTACCCTGAACGAAGTGCGGATCAACGACGGCAAGATCAGTTTTCGCAACTTCAACTCCAAACCACCGGTGAACATGAATGCCACAAAGGTGGATGCCCGTATTTTCAACCTGACCAACGTGGTCGACACCAAAGGCAAACGCGACGCACGTTTTGAAGGTAAAGCCTTGCTGCTGGGGCATGCACCACTGGAAACCTCGGCCACTTTCGATCCCTTGAGCGATTTCGAAGACTTCGAGTTTCGCTTGCGCACCACGGATATCGAACTCAAGCGCCTGAACGACTTCGCCGCGGCCTACGGCAAGTTCGATTTCAATGCCGGCCATGGCGACGTGGTGATCGAAGCCCAGGCCAACAAGGGCCGACTGACCGGCTACATCAAGCCGCTGATGCGCGATGTTGACGTGTTCAACTGGCAGCAGGACGTGGAAAACAAGGACAAAGGGCTGTTCCGCTCGATATGGGAAGCCCTCGTCGGTGGAACCGAGACGGTCCTGAAAAACCAGGGCAAAAACCAGTTTGCGACACGGGTCGAACTCAAGGGCAATGTGCATCAGCAGGATGTCAGCGCATTCCAGGCTTTTTTACAGATTTTACGCAACGGTTTCATCCAGGCATTCAATGCGCGGTATGAACGGCCCAAGCCGGATGCAGGTTAATTTTTGCGCGTGACGCTGTACCGGCCAGTGTCTTCTGCCGCGCGGGGCGAATTCGATTGCCGTTGAAGGAAATCCCAACCCAGGCAAGCCAGGGCCAAAGATCGGGGCACCGCTTCGCGACCACTGCTGTATCGGCTGATACTGCGGCTACTGACCCCCAACGCTTGAGCCGCCTGATTGAGCGATAACCCGGTGCGAGCACGCCAATCGATAAAGATTCGGGTGTTTTCGTCGGCTGCATTCTGCGCCAGGGCATCCAGGTAGAGCGTGTCTGCACCGATCTGGATATCCAGCTCAGGCCATTCGACACTCCAGCCATCGTCACCCAACGCTGCATGATCAAAAGCGTCTCCCTGCAAAGGTTGCAGGCCTGGATAGGCGTGCAGGTCGCGGCTCAAATCGAGCAGCAGTTGCTGGCCATCGATAAACGTCAGCGCCAATCGGTAATCCGGCAATGCTTGCACTGCCGATAGCCGTGGTCGTTTCATGGGTAGCATCGTTTCCAGTCCTCCAGCAATTGCACCTGATGGGCCCTGACCCACTCCAGCGCTTCCTTGATGATCAGCGGCGGCGCTTTGCCCACCATCACTTCGACAGTTTCCAGGCTCAGCATGACGTCCAGCCCGCCCCCCGTCAGATGAACGTGGGGTGGTGGATGATCCTTTTCGCGCAACTGAATGCGATACGTATCTCGAAATCGGTATTTAGTAGACATGCCCGGCAAGCTATCGCCAAAATGGCGATATCTCAATACTGGCCAGCCGCCGAGACTGAGTCAAGATGTGACGCTCCATTCAGAGACTGAATAAGCCGTCTGCGTTCACAGTCGACCGGGCAGCGCGTTATAGTCGGGGCTGACCCTTTTATTGCGCCCCCCCCGCCCTGCCGCGTTCAGGTCGGCGTTACCGTTCGAGGATTAGCAGATGAAGTTCGAAGGCACCCAGGCCTACGTCGCCACCGATGACCTGAAGCTGGCGGTCAACGCCGCCATCACCCTGGAGCGGCCGTTGCTGGTCAAGGGCGAACCGGGCACCGGCAAGACCATGCTCGCCGAGCAACTGGCCGAATCCTTTGGCGCCAAGCTGATCACCTGGCACATCAAGTCCACCACCAAGGCTCACCAGGGCCTGTACGAGTACGACGCGGTCAGCCGCCTGCGCGACTCGCAACTGGGCAACGAAAAAGTCCACGACGTTCGTAACTACCTGAAAAAGGGCAAGCTCTGGGAAGCCTTCGAATCCGACGAGCGGGTCATCCTGCTGATCGACGAAATCGACAAGGCCGACATCGAATTCCCCAACGACCTGCTGCAAGAACTCGACAAGATGGAGTTCTACGTTTACGAGATCGACGAGACCATCAAGGCGAAAAAGCGTCCGATCATCATCATTACCTCCAACAACGAAAAGGAATTGCCGGACGCCTTCCTGCGCCGCTGCTTCTTCCACTACATCGCTTTCCCCGACCGCACCACCCTGCAAAAGATCGTTGACGTGCACTACCCGGACATCAAGAAAGACCTGGTCAGCGAAGCGCTGGACGTGTTCTTCGACGTGCGCAAGGTGCCGGGCCTGAAGAAGAAGCCTTCGACCTCCGAGCTGGTGGACTGGCTGAAGCTGCTGATGGCCGACAACATCGGCGAAGCGGTGCTGCGCGAGCGCGATCCGACCAAGGCCATCCCGCCACTGGCCGGCGCCCTGGTGAAGAACGAACAGGACGTGCAATTGCTTGAGCGTCTGGCGTTCATGAGCCGTCGCGGCACCCGCTAAGAGGCTGATGCCATGCTGCTCAACCTGTTCAATGAAATGCGCGCAGCCAAGGTGCCGGTCTCGGTACGCGAGCTGCTGGACCTGATCAACGCGTTGAAACAGCGCGTGACCTTCGCCGACATGGACGAGTTCTACTACCTGTCCCGGGCGATCCTGGTGAAGGACGAAAAGCATTTCGACAAGTTCGACCGGGCGTTCGGTGCCTACTTCAATGGCCTGGAAAAGCTCGACGACCATCTTCAGGCGCTGATCCCCGAAGACTGGCTGCGCAAGGAATTCGAACGCTCGCTGACCGACGAAGAACGGGCGGCGATCCAGTCCCTCGGCGGCCTGGACAAGCTGATCGAAGAGTTCAAGAAACGCCTAGAGGAACAGAAGGAACGTCACGCCGGCGGTAATAAATGGATCGGTACCGGCGGCACCAGCCCGTTCGGTTCCGGCGGTTTCAACCCGGAAGGCATCCGGGTCGGCGATGCCGGCAAGCGCCAGGGCAAGGCGGCCAAGGTCTGGGACCAGCGCGAATACAAGAACCTCGACGATTCGGTGGAGTTGGGCACGCGCAACATCAAGGTCGCCCTGCGCCGCCTGCGCAAGTTCGCTCGCCAGGGCGCGGCGGAAGAGCTGGACATCGATGGCACCATCGACCATACCGCCAAGGATGCCGGCCTGCTGAACATCCAGATGCGGCCGGAGCGGCGCAACACCGTCAAGCTGTTGCTGCTGTTCGACATCGGCGGCTCGATGGACGCCCATGTGAAGATTTGCGAGGAATTGTTCTCGGCCTGCAAGACCGAGTTCAAGCACCTGGAGTACTTCTACTTCCACAACTTCATTTATGAATCGGTGTGGAAGAACAACATGCGCCGCACCTCCGAGCGCACTTCTACCATGGACCTGCTGCACAAGTACGGCGCCGACTACAAAGTGATCTTCATCGGCGACGCCGCCATGGCGCCCTATGAAATCACCCAGCCGGGCGGCAGTGTCGAGCACTGGAACGAAGAAGCCGGTTACGTGTGGATGCAGCGGTTCAAGGAAAAGTACAAGAAGCTCATCTGGATCAACCCGTATCCGAAGGACACCTGGAGCTATACCTCGTCGACCAATATTGTGCGGGACTTGATCGATGACCAGATGTATCCGTTGACCCTTCGTGGGCTGGAGGAAGGGATGCGGTTTCTTTCCAAGTAATTCGGTTGCCTGACCTGACGTCATCGCGGGCAAGCCCGCGATGCTTTTAGCGGGAAATGAAACGCTGTAAATACTCGATTTGTTCGCGATGAGCGACATCCTGCACCACCGGCCTCAACCGCACCTGCGCCCCCGGCAGGCACTGCGCCAGCCGCGCCAGCGCCAACGGCGTCAACGCCCCCAGACGCGGATATCCACCAATGGTCTGCCGATCATTGAGCAACACAATCGGCTGCCCGTCGGGCGGCACCTGCACGGCACCCAACGGAATGCCTTCGGAAATCATCGGCTTGCCCTGGTATTGCAGCGCCGTACCCAGCAGGCGAATACCCATCCGGTCGGCACGGCTGTCGAGGTGCCATACGCTGTTGAACGCGTCGAACAGGCTCTGCCCGCTGAACTCGCCGATCTGTGCACCGAGGACCAGGTCCAACGGCGCATCAAGGTTCAGGTCCGGTCGTTGCTCTGCGGTCAACTCGCGTAGCAACATCACCGGGTTGCCTGAATAGCTCAAGCTCGCCCCTTTCCCCAGCGCTCGGCCCATGCCGTCGAGCCCGCCGAGTTCCTCCCGGACCACCGTCGCGCTACTGCCCAGCACCTTCGGCGCATCAAACCCACCCGGCGCCGCCAGATAAGCCCGGGCTCCAAGCAACGGCTGAGTGAATTGCAAACGCTGGCCTTTGTGCAGCCTGAAACTGCGCCACGGGGTCAAAGCCTCGCCGTCCACCCGCGCGCCAAGATCCGCTCCGGCCAAGGCCAGCACGCAGTCTTGCTCAGCAACGACGGTGAACCCGCCGAGGGTGATTTCGATCACCGGTGCATCCAGTCCGTTATCCAATAGCCAGTTGGCCCAGGACATCGAACGCCAATCGGCTGCTCCGCCCTGGGTCACACCCAGATGCCGCACGCCGAATCGACCGGCATCCTGTAACAGGCACAGCGGCGTACTCGCTTCAATCATCAGACGGCTCATGCCTGGGCCTCCAGAGGCGTATCGTCACCCCCCAGGTTAATGAACTCGGCATGGCCGACTGCTTCGAAGCGTACGGTGTCACCGGGTTGCATCAAGCTGTAGCCGTCACGGTTGCGGTCGAACAATCTGGCCGGCGTGCGGCCGATCAGGTTCCAGCCGCCCGGCGACACCACCGGGTAAGCCGCCGTTTGCCGCTCGGCGATGCCGACACTGCCGGCCGCGACTTTTTTGCGTGGCGTGTTCAGACGCGGCGCAGCGAGCGCTTCTTCCACCAGCCCCATGAAGGCGAAGCCCGGTGCAAAACCCAGAGCGAACACCTGGTATTCACGCTCACTGTGGCGACGGATCACCTCCTCCACCGCCAATCCGCTGCGCTGCGACAACAGTGTCAATTCCGGTCCGACACTCAAGTCGTACCACACCGGCAACACATGACAGGTACCGCGAGTGCGCGCATTGGGCGACAGATCGATCAGTGCCTGGGCAATCAGTTCCCGTGCCTGGCTCGGGCTCAATGCCGTCAGGTCGTAATGCACCATCAATGTGGTGTAGGACGGCACCAGATCGATCAGGTGCCCGGCAAATGCCATGCGCAGATTTTCACTGGCCGCGAGCATCCACGGCATGTTGCTTTCGGCAATTTCATCGAACAGGCGCACCATCAGGCAATCCAGCGCCACCACTTCCACCCGCAGCTTCATGACGCACTCTGCCGGTTCAAGGCTTCACGGATGCGTTGCACGGCAGCGACCGAACTGGCGTTGTCGCCGTGCACGCAGAGGGTGTTGGCCTGCAAATGCAGGGCGCTGCCGTCGCTGGCGGTGAGCTGATCGCCACGGGCAATGGTCAGCGCCTGCTCGATGATTTTTTCCGGGTCGTGATGCACCGCGCCCGGCAGTTGTCGCGAGACCAGCCTGCCGGCACTGTCGTAGGCACGATCGGCAAAAGCCTCGAACCACAGCGTCACGCCGTATTCATCGCCCATTTGTTGGGCAGCGCTGTTGTCGCGGGTCGCCATCAGCATCAATGGCAGCGTGCGGTCGTAGGACGCCACCGCTTGCAAAACGGCACGCAACTGCGCCGGGTTAGCCATCATGTCGTTGTACATCGCGCCATGGGGTTTGACGTAACTGACCCGGCCGCCCTGGGCCCGGCAGATGCCGTCGAGGGCGCCGATCTGGTAATGCAGGATGTCTTGCAGCTCCTGGGTGGCATAGGCCATGGAGCGGCGGCCGAAGCCCACCAGATCCTGATAGGCCGGATGCGCGCCGATTTGCACACCGTGGCTGAGGGCCAGGCTGACGGTCTTGCGCATGATGCTCGGGTCGCCGGCGTGAAAACCGCAGGCGACGTTGGCGCAATCGATGAAGGGCATGATTTCGGTGTCCAGACCCATGGTCCAGCTGCCGAAACTCTCGCCGATGTCGCAGTTCAATAGCAGGCGGCTCACACTGAACACTCCTGTAGGCTTTATTCTTTTCAGCTGCGGGACATATCTATAAGACAGTCCCGCAGGTTATCAGTTACTGGGCGTCGAGTTGCTTGCCACGGGTTTCCGGCAGGCTCAGGGCCGCGAGAATCACCACACCGTAGGAAACCGCCGCGAAGGCACCGATGCCCACGCTCAGTGGTACGGTCTGGCTGAGCAGGCCGATCAGCAGCGGGAACAACGCCGCCAGCGCACGGCCGATGTTGTAGCAAAAACCCTGGCCCGAACCGCGAATGCGCGTGGGGAACAATTCGGTCAGGAATGCGCCCATGCCACTGAAAATCCCCGAGGCGAAGAAGCCCAGCGGAAAGCCCAGCCACAGCATCACGCCGTTGCTGACCGGCATTTGCGTGTACAGCAGGACAATGGTGAACGAACCGACGGCGAACAGGATGAAGTTCTTCTTGCGTCCGAGGATGTCGGTCAAATAAGCGCTGATGACATATCCCGCGTAGGAACCGACAATCACCATCGCCAGATAACCGCTGGTATTGAGTACGCTCAAACCGCGTTCGTTTTTCAGGAACGTCGGTAGCCAGGACGTGATGGCGTAGTAGCCGCCCAATGCGCCGGTGGTCAGCAACGAAGCGCGAATCGTGGTGAACAGCATGCCGGGGGCGAAGATCTCATAGAACTTCGACGGGTTGCTCGGCTCCTGCCGGGCTTTGGCTTGACGATAGATTTCCGGGTCCTTGACCAGACGGCGGACAAAAATCACAAAAATCGCCGGCACGATGCCAAGGATGAACAGCGCGCGCCAGGCGTCTTCCGGTGGCAATACCGAGAACAGCAGCGCATACAGGATCGCCGTCAGTCCCCACCCCAGCGCCCAGCCGGATTGCACCATGCCCACAGCCTTGCCGCGGTCCTTGGCGCGAATCACTTCGCCGATCAGCACGGCGCCGGCCGTCCACTCGCCGCCGAAACCGAAGCCCATCAGGGTCCGTGCAATCAGCAGTTGCTCGTAACTCTGGGCAAAGCCGCAGAGGAAGGTGAAGAAGGCAAACCACAACACGGTCAGTTGCAGGGTGCGCACACGCCCGATGCGGTCGGAGAGAATCCCTGCGACCCAGCCACCGATGGCCGAAGCGATCAGGGTGCTGGTGTGAATCAGCCCGGCCTGGCCGGTGGTGATGCCCCACATGGCAATCAGGGTCGGCACCACGAAGCTGAGCATCTGGGTGTCCATGCCGTCCAGGCCATAGCCGATCTTGCAGCTCCAGAAGGTGCGGCGTTCCTGCTGATTGATGTTGCGGTACCAGTCGAAAGGTCCCGGGCGAGCCGTGGCTTTCGCAATGACGGGGGTGTCGGGCGCACTCATGGCAAATCTCCGCGCTGATTTTATTGGTATTGTTCTGAGCCCCGACGACGCCTATCGTGGGAACCGGATGCGCCGATTTTTGGACGCGCGCCCCTGCTGCGTCCAACTAATAAAAACCCGCCTTAGACATAAGAAATCTTTATCCCATGAACCTGAAGTTTCTCGAGACCTTTGTCTGGGTCGCCCGACTCAAGAGTTTTCGCCTGACCGCCGACAAGCTCTTCACCACTCAGGCTTCGATTTCCAGCCGAATTGCGGTGCTTGAAGGTGAGCTTGGGGTGAAGCTGTTTCTGCGTGATTCGCGCGGCGTGAGCCTGACGCCGGAGGGCCTCAAAGTGCTCGATTACGCCGAGCAGATGCTGGACACCATGCAGGCACTCAAGCAGTCGATCGAGACCCGTTCGAGCAAGGCCGGACGGGTGCGCATCGGCGTGATGGACACGGTGATCCATACCTGGCTCAGCCCGTTGGTGGCGCAGATGACCGATCACTACCCGCTGGTGGAAATCGAGCTGGTGGCCGATACCTCGCTCAACCTCTGCGATCAGCTGCAAAAAGGCTTTCTCGATGTGATCCTGCAAACCGACCTGCTGCGTCAGGAAAGCGTGCGTAGCCTGGAACTGGCCAGCCACCCCATGGGCTGGATCGTCGCCAGCAATTCGATTTACAACCGCGATTACTCGGGCATCGCTGACCTGGCGGGCGAACGGATCATCACCTATTCGAAAAACTCCCATCCGCACCAGGAAGTGCTGGCCCTGATGCAGGCCAATGGTGTGATGGCGCCGCGACTGAACTGCGTGAACTCGGTGTCGGCGATTACCCGGCTGCTGCGCGACGGATTTGGCATTGGCGCGTTACCGCCGGTGCTGGTGGCCGAAGAGCTGGCACGGGGGGAGTTGACCCTGCTGGACATCGATCAGCGACCACCCGACTTGCAGGTGGTGGTGTCGTGGCGGGTGGGTGTGGAGTGGGTCGAGGAAATTGTGGCGTTGTGTCAGCAGGTGCTGGAGGGGTATGCGCAGAAGGTGGGAGAGCGCTACATCGTCCTCTCCAGTTGATGGCATCCTGTGGCGAGGGGGCTTGCCCCCGTTGGTTTGCGAAGCAGCCCCAATACCCATCAACCAAATCATTCAGGTAAACCGCGGCTACCCATTCTACGACTGCTGCGCAGCCGAGCGGGGGCAAGCCCCCTCGCCACAGGAACCGCACGCTGTTACAACCCGCGCAAATCCCGCTCTTCGATCGGCCGGCTCTGGCGCAGACGCTTGCCGCCCAGCACCACCCAGTCGATCAGACGGAACAGGCACTCGATCCCGAACGACAGCAGCAAGGCGCCACTCATGCCCCAGACCATCGCTTCGGGCGTCAACAGGATCTGGTAGCTGTAGCCGTTCCAGGTTTCCTTGCGAATGTCCGGATCGGCGGCCAGTACCACTTGCAGGAAGCGGATGTACCACGGTCCCTGCATCGCCTGGAACTGTTTATCCAACGCCAGTTGACGGGTCAGCAGGTTGTTCAGGCTGTCGGCGTCGCTGCGAAAGATCGGGTCTTCGCTGGCGCGGTAGTGCGCGACCAGGGCCTGCATATCGCCCTTGAAGAACTGGTTGGCGGTGTTCTGGAAGCCGCTCAACCCGGCTTGCGCCTCGATCAGATGGGCTTCGACCCGCTTGGCGTAATCGTTGATGAACCCCGGCACCTGGACACCGATCAACAGGCCCGCCGCAAACAACACCAGCCGTAGATAACTGAGCAACATGCAAGGAGTCCTTATTCGGTCGTGCCCTGGCTGACGCATTCGCCGCGTCGCCACAGGCTCCATTGACCCGGTTCGTAGCGGGTCCAGGTTTCGTTTTCGGTCAAAGGTTCGGTGGCGATGACGGTGACCACATCGTTGGGGGTGGTTTCGGCCTGAAAGTCGACGATCACGTCGACATCTTTCAGGCGCGCCGGGCCAAAGGGTGCACGACGGGTGATCTGCGCCAGTTTGGTCGAGCAATAGCAGAACAGCCAGTCACCGTCGCTGAGCAGGCAGTTGAACACGCCTTTGCTGCGGTACTCGGCGCAAGCGGCCACCAGGTCCGGCAACAACGCTTCGACCTCGACCGGCTCGGGGAACGCCGCACGCACACGGTTGAGCAAATCGCAGAATGCCGCTTCGCTGTCGGTATCGCCCACGGGGCGGTAGAAACTGGCCGTTGGCTGAAAATCCGCCAACTGGCCGTTATGGGCGAAACACCAGTTGCGCCCCCACAGCTCGCGGACGAACGGATGGGTGTTGGACAGGCAGACCTTGCCGACGTTGGCCTGGCGGATGTGCCCGATCACCACTTCGCTCTTGATCGGATAGCGCTGCACCAGGTTGGCGACTTCCGACTCGCAGCTGGCCGCCGGGTCCTGGAACAGCCGCAGCCCACGGCCTTCATAGAAGGCAATGCCCCAGCCATCGCGGTGCGGGCCGGTACGGCCGCCGCGCTGCATCAGCCCGGTAAAGCTGAACACGATATCGGTCGGGACATTGGCGCTCATGCCCAATAACTCACACATGTTCGGACTCTCGCTCAATCGCAGGCAAGGTTACAGACGGGGTTCGACTCGCATCCGCTGAGGATTGCTCGGCACGGGCGGACGACCGTAACGATCATCGCCGGCACCGCCAAACGGCTGATCATCCTCAAGCTCTTCGGCGCGGACGGCAGCTTTGGTGGCAGCCTCACGCTCCTTGCGGGCGTTGGCGGCGCGCTCGATGGGGAAACGGATCGCCACCAGCACCAGATAGAGGCCGAATGCGATCATGCCGTACATGAACAGGTCGGAAATCGCCCGCCAGGCGTTGTTGCCGACCTTGAACAGCAGGTCGAGCGCGGTAATGGCGACGGCCGGTGCGACTTTATCCTTGACCGGGTCGATGATGGTCGGGCTGAACAGCAGCACGACCATCAGCAGCCGCAGCGGCTCACGCAGCCAACGCCACATCCAGCGGGTCAAGCGCATCCACACCAACAGGCAGCCCAAAGCGGCAAAGGCGTAGAGGCCCCAAGCGATCAGATAGTCGTTCTCGGTCATGGTGTCCATGGCAAGGCAGGCAAAGAGGCGCTTATGATAACGGCTTTTCGCCCGTCAGGCTGCATCAACACATAGAACCCTGTAGGAGCGAGCTTGCTCGCGATGGCGGACTGACAGTCAACACTGCTGTTGAATGAACCGGCCGCATCGCGAGCAAGCTCGCTCCCACAGGTTATTCACCCCCAATTCCGTACACTGCTCGAGAGTCCTTCATGCCCCTATCCGCCAACATTCACGACGCTCCGATTGCCCACAAGGCTGATGGCTCCGATCCGTATGCCTGGCTGCAGGAGCGCGACACCGATGCAGTGCTCGATTACCTGAAAGCCGAAAACAGCTATCAGGAGGCGCAAACCGCCGACCAGGCCGGGCTGCGCGAGACCCTGTTCGAGGAGATCAAGGGGCGGATTCTCGAGACCGACCTGTCCCTGCCCTCGCCCTGGGGACCGTATCTGTACTACACCCGCACCACCGCAGGCGATGAGTATGCCCGGCACTACCGCTGCCCGCGTCCGGCCGATGACAGCCTGACCCTCGACGAAAGCCGCGAACAACTGCTGCTGGACCCCAACGAACTGGCCAACGGCGGCTTCTTTTCCCTGGGTGCGTTCAGCATCAGCCCGGACCATCAGCGCCTGGCCTACAGCATCGACTCCAGTGGCGACGAGATTTACACGCTGTTCGTGAAGGAATTGTCCGACGGCCGCGTCAGCGAGCTGGAATTCCAGGACTGCGACGGCAGCATGACCTGGGCCAACGACAGCCTGACGCTGTTCTTTGGCGAGCTGGACGACACCCATCGCCCGCACAAGCTGTATCGCTATCGACTGGACGGTACGGCGGCCGAAGAAGTGTTCCATGAGCCGGACGGTCGCTTCTTCATGCATTGCTACCGTTCAAGCTCCGAGCAGCAACTGCTGCTGTCCGTGGGCAGCAAGACCACCAGCGAAGTCTGGGTCCTCGATGCCTCCAGACCCCAGCAGGCGTTTACCTGCCTGGCGCCACGGGTCGAGGATCATGAGTATGACGTGGATCACGGCGCACTCGACGGGCAATGGACCTGGTTCATCCGCACCAACCGCGACGGCATCAATTTCGCCTTGTACACGGCCGTCGATACCGGCGCCCCGCCCACCGAAGCCGACTGGCAGAACCTGATTCCCCATAGCGACACGGTGATGATCGACGGCATCAGCCTGAACACCGGGGCCATGACCCTCAGCCTGCGGCTCGGCGTTTTGCCGGTCATTGAAGTTCACCCGCAAGGCTTGGCGCCTTATCGCGTGCAACTGCCGGATGCGGCCTACAGCCTGCACGTGCAAAACAGTCTGGAGTTCGAAAGCGAGCGGATTCGCCTGCGCTACGAAGCGTTGAACCGTCCGGCGCAAATCCGCCAGCTCGAGCTGGCGACCGGCGAACAGAAAGTCCTCAAGCAAACCCCGGTGCTCGGCCCGTTCGACGCCGACGCCTACATCAGCCAGCGCCTGTGGGCCACGGCGCCGGACGGCACGCAAGTGCCCATCAGCCTGGTGATCAAACGCACAGACCTCGGTAAACCGGTGCCGCTGTACCTCTACGGTTATGGCGCCTATGGCGAAAGCCTCGACCCATGGTTTTCCCATGCGCGCCTGAGCCTGCTGGATCGCGGCATGGCGTTTGCCATTGCCCACGTGCGTGGCGGCGGCGAACTGGGGGAAGCCTGGTATCGCGCCGGCAAGCAGGAGCACAAGCACAACACCTTCAGCGACTTTATCGCCTGCGCCGAACACCTGATCGCCCAAGGCTTCACCACTGCACCGCAGTTGGCGATCAGTGGCGGCAGCGCCGGTGGCTTGCTGATCGGCGCGGTGCTCAATCAACGGCCGCAGCTGTTTGGCGCCGCCATCGCCGAAGTGCCGTTCGTCGACGTCCTCAACACCATGCTCGACCCCGATCTGCCATTGACCGTGACGGAATACGACGAGTGGGGCAACCCTGAAGAGCCGGACGTTTATGATCGGATCAAGGCCTACGCCCCGTACGAAAACGTCACCGCGCAAGCTTATCCCGCGACCCTGGTGATCGCCGGCTACAACGACAGCCGCGTGCAGTACTGGGAAGCGGCCAAGTGGGTGGCGAAATTGCGCGCGACCAAGACCGACAGCAATCCGCTACTGCTCAAGACTGAACTCGGTGCCGGGCATGGCGGGATGAGCGGTCGGTATCAGGGATTGCGTGACGTAGCTCTCGAATATGCATTTTTGTTCAAGGTGTTGGCCATTGCCTGAGGAACTTGGGCCGAGGCACCGGTCTTAATTCCGCATGCCGGATGCCGATACAACCCGTATCCCTGTGGGAGCGAGCTTGCTCGCGATGACGTCTGCACAATCAACCTCACCGTTGACTGTGAAACCGCAATCGCGAGCAAGCTCGCTCCTACAAAGGCCATTCAATACCCGAAAAAACAGACACAACAATAAAGACCGTGACGACATGTCTGAATCAACCTTTCTGAACAACGAAATTCGCGACTGGCTGATGGATTGCGGCCTGTTCAATCAACTGTTGCCGGCGGACTTCGCCGCGGCCTCGGGCTACTTCAGTATCAGCACCATTGCCCAGGGCGAGGAGATCTTCCAGGAGGGCGATGCCGGCAGCTTCATGTGCATCATCCATACCGGTCAGGTGGCGGTGCAGAAAACCACCGCTGACGGGCAACGAGTCACCATCGCCACGTTGCGCAGCGGCCGCTCGTTCGGGGAAATGGCCGTGCTCGACGGCGAACGGCGCTCGGCCAGTTGCGTGGCCGCCAGCAACTGCCAGTTGCTCAACCTGGGCAAGGACTCACTGGAAAAGATGCTCAACGATGCACCGAAAATCGCCGCCAAGATCATCCGTGCCCTCGCCGTCTCCCTGTCCAAACGCCTGCGCATGGCCGACGGTCAATTGCTGTCGCAGCAGGTCTAGCCACCCGGTGATTTGACTTTCGGCGGGTTCGGTTCGATTCCCGGCACAGGCTGATCCTTGGTTGGCGGGCTGGGCATTTCAATCGGCACCAACGGCGGCCCGCTACTGCCGGGGCCGACTTTCGGCAAGGGCGCCGGGCTGATTTGCGGGTAAGGCGTGGGCGTGGCGGTGCCGGGCGAACCGGGTATCGGCGCGGGGCTGACGGGAATCGTTTGCAACTGTTGGGCCTGCGCTGCAGTTATCGAGAGCGCGGCCAGGGCAATGACCGTTAGAATGGTGCGCTTCATCAATGGCTCCGTTGGCCTTGTCGTCATGAACAGGCTACTCCCAACTGCGTCTGTTTGCCCTCCCGAGTTCTGCCAATTTTCTTCAAGTGAGCCCCATGAAACGTTTCGTTCTGCTGGACACCACCCCCATTCCTGAAAACGGCGGTGCCCTGTGCCTGTTCGAATATGGCGAGGATTTCGTCATCAAGATCCAGGGTGGCGACGGCGGACAATTGATGAACACGCGCATGCACGGCTCCGAAGATGCCCTGGCCGAGATCCCCTGCCGCAAAGTCGCAGGCCGACCGAATTCACGGGTGCTGATCGGCGGCCTGGGCATGGGGTTCACCCTTGCCTCGGCGCTCAAGCACCTGGGCAAGACCGCCGAAGTGGTGGTCGCCGAGCTGGTCCCCGGAGTCGTTGAGTGGAACCGTGGACCGCTGGGCGAAAAGGCCGGCAACCCGCTGCTCGACCCGCGCACGGTGATTCGCATGGAAGACGTGGCCAAGGTCCTGCAAGCCGAACCCCAGGGCTTCGATGCCATCATGCTCGATGTCGACAACGGCCCCGAAGGCCTGACCCAGAAGGCCAACAGCTGGCTGTACTCCGCCGCCGGCCTGAGCGCCTGCGCCAGGGCCATGCGCCCCAAAGGTGTGCTGGCGGTCTGGTCGGCCAGCGCCGATCGGCAATTTTCCGACAAACTGAAGAAAGCCGGCTTCAAGGCCGAGGAAGTGCAGGTCTTCGCCCACGGCAACAAGGGCACCCGCCACACCATCTGGATTGCCGAGAAGCTCAAGGGCTAGGCTAAACTTCACCCTATAACCGTCATCAGTCTTTCTACAAAGGTGAACCCATGAGTTCGTCCACCCCGACCAACACTTCGAAGCTGGATCGCATCCTCGCCGACAACCAGCGCGACAAGGAAATGGGCTACCGCGACAAGGCCCTGAAGATGTACCCGCACGTCTGTGGCCGCTGCGCCCGTGAGTTCTCCGGCAAGCGCCTGAGCGAACTGACCGTGCACCACCGCGACCACAACCACGACAACAACCCGCAGGACGGCTCGAACTGGGAGCTGTTGTGCCTGTACTGCCACGATAACGAACACTCGCGCTATACCGACCAGCAGTATTTCGACGAAGGCTCGCTGAGCACGCCGAAAATCGCCAAGGCCACGCATAACCCGTTTGCGGCGCTGGCTGGGTTGATGAAAAAAGAAGAGTAAAAATCTTTAGTGCCTGAACTGGCCTCTTCGCGGGCAAGCCCGCTCCCACAGTGATTGGCGGTGCTCACAAAAACTGTGTACGCCACACAAACCTGTGGGAGCGGGCTTGCCCGCGAAAGCAATGGCTCAGACACCACAAGTCTTGAATCTGCCCGCCCTCCCCCAATCCCCGTATAATCGCGCTTTTTTCCCGAAAGGCACCCCGCTCGTGGCAGACAAACGGTACAGCTGCATTGGTTTGTATAACCCCAAGTCACCGGAGAACGTCGGTTCGGTGATGCGCGCCGCTGGCTGTTATGGCGTGGCGTCGGTGTTCTACACCGGCAAGCGCTATGAGCGCGCCGCCGACTTCGTCACCGATACCAAGCGTGTGCACTACGACATCCCGCTGATCGGCATCGATGACCTGAAGAGAATCCTGCCGCTCAACTGTGTGCCCGTCGCCGTGGAACTGGTTGAAGGTGCCCGCCCTCTGCCGGAATACACCCACCCGGATCGCGCGCTCTACATCTTCGGCCCGGAAGACGGCTCGCTGGATAAGGAGATTCGCGACTGGTGCGAAGACGTGGTCTACATTCCGACCACCGGTTGCATGAACCTGGCCGCCACGGTCAACGTCGTGCTCTACGACCGCATGTCCAAGGGGCTCAATACCCGCTCCGGTCCAAAATTCCGCTGAATCGCCGCACATCCGATTGAACGAGCTGCCCGCGCCGGCGGTCAGCTTGTCTATCGATCACTGAAGCCTGGAGACAGACCATGAGCGAACTCAAACGCGTCGAGCGTATCGAATCCACCCCTTTCCAGAGCCCTTCCGAACAGAACGTGCAGGGCTGGGAACGCATCGGCTCCCTGGCCGGCGGCGTGGTGATGGTGGGCAAGGGCCTGCGTCGTGGCGGGATCTTCGGCCTGATCCAGGTGGCCATCGGCGGCGTAGCCCTGGCGCGCGGCATTACCGGCCACAGCTCGGCGAAAAGCCTGCTGGAGAAAAGCCGCCGGGACATGGACAACGTGCGGGCGAAAATCCAGCGGGCCGGTGAGGAACTGAGGCAGTTGAAGGCCAATGCCGAGGCGGCGACCAAAACTGCCACCGTGACCGGCAATGATTCGTTGAAGTCGCCGAAAGCCGGGGTTTGATCCGGATCGTTCGGCGGGGCTGATGGCCCTATCGCGAGCAAGCTCGCTCCCACAGGATTATGTGGCATGCACAACATTTGTGTTCACCCCCAATCATTGTGGGAGCGAGCTTGCTCGCGATGACGGACTCACTGAATCAACTCGGTACTGAGCACTTTTGAAGACCCACCGATCACGCTCTCGCTGAGCTGAACAAACGCCTGGGTATCGATATCTCCCAGCCGCATTGCCCCGCGCAACACGTCATCCAGCGAACGCTTGTTATGGGTTTTCAGGCGAATCTCGCGGTCCAGCTCCTGCAGCAACACCACCGCCCTGGCCACCTGCGCCGGGTTGGCCTGATCACTGCGCAGCGTGCTGACCTTCTGGCTGGTCCTGACCAGTTTGCCGTGCAGGCTCTCGTAGCGTTCATCGCTCATGCCGCCGGCCCGCCGCACCAGTTCGATGGCGTAATACTCGGCAAAACCTTCATTGATCCAGTCACTGCGTTTTGTGCCGTTGATCCGTCCGAACACCTGGGCCAACTCGCGGACCAGGGCACTGGTGCCGCTTTCGCTGACCAATGGCAGGTGACTGTTGAGGTAGATCGACTCGTGCGCCGACCGGCTGCCACGCCACATCGGATCATTGGCTCCGACGATCAGCAATTTGCCCGGGTGTCGCGGGTACAGCGCCTGCACTTGCGGCCAGACGAAGGTCAGCAGCGTCAGCACATCCATACGCCGCATGCCCTGCCCCAGCGGCGAGGCGACGGTAACTTCAGTCTCGCCCAGACGAGTCCGGCGGCTGCCAAGCTGGCCGGCGAGCATCCAGCCCGTGGGCCGGTCGAACAGTCTGGAAGGGTTATCGATACGGAACCTGTTCTGGCCAATCCGTGGCCACGCGGTTTCGACGCTTTTCCAGCCACCGGGCAGCTCGAATTCAAGGCGTGAAACCAGTTCGATGCCGTCCTGTTGATCGAGTCTGGCAGCCGGCACCAAATCGTCGCCGCGCATCAATGCCCAGTCTGGCGTCATGCGCGTCTCAAAGCTGCCGTTCTTGCGCCCGTGGTTGATATTCACCCGATACGTCAGGCTGGCCTTGTCAGCCGCCGGACGCCAGACACCCCGTGCCGCTTTGCCAGGGGTCAGTTGCCATTGGCCATCGGCCTTGAAATCGCTGTAGTGGCTGCCGTCGCCCAGGTCGAAATCCAGGCTGCGTACCGCCGAGCCCTGGGCGAGCGTCAGGCGCACTTCGGCCTGATCGTTCTGCGGCAACAGGCGCACGTGATAATCCAGATCGACCTTGTTCGCGGCCCATACGGGCGCACTCACGGCCAACAATCCGACGCCCCACGCCCGCCGCCATCCCACAGCCATACACACTCCTTCGTGAAAGGTTGAACCTCAGGCAGTCAGCCCGCGCGGAAAATCAGATGATCTTCCCAGTCGTCTTCCGGCACGCTGCCTTCGGCGAGCATGCGTCCGGACTGGGAAATCCGCTCGTGATGCACGGCATCGCGATCACCGCACACCAGGTGATGCCACAACGGCAGGTCCTTGCCTTCGCTGACCAGGCGATAGCCGCACGTCGGCGGCAGCCATTTGAATTCGTCGGCCTTGCCCGGCGTGAGCTGGATACAGTCCGGCACAGTGTCGCGACGGTTAGGATAATCCGTGCACTGGCAGGTTTTCAGGTCCAGCAGTTTGCAGGCGATGCGCGTGTAATAGACGCTGTTGTCGTCTTCGTCTTCAAGCTTTTGCAGACAGCACAATCCACAGCCGTCGCACAGCGACTCCCATTCCTCCTGATCGAGTTGATCGAGGGTCTTGCGTATCCAGAACGGTTCTACTTTGGCGGCCATGGTTCGAGCATCGACATCAGGTGGTGAAAAGGCCGCCAGTCTAGTGCCCGAAGCCCCGTGGGCCAAGCATTGGCGACTGTCGGTAGAACGGGCTTGTCAGTTTCTGCGCTGCCAAGTAGGGTTTTTCGTCGCTCCCACTTTCAAAACCAGCCAGGAATCTCTTGATGAGTGCCAACCCACGCGTTGCCGATTACACCATTGACCCTCAGTTCACCGATCGCTGGTCGCCCCGCGCCTTCACGGGCGAAGCCATTGCCGAAGAAACCCTGCTGAGCTTCTTCGAAGCCGCGCGCTGGGCACCCTCGGCCTACAACTCGCAACCCTGGCGCTTCCTTTACGCACGTCGCGACACGCCGAACTGGGAGCGCTACCTGGGACTGCTGAACGAATTCAACCGCAGCTGGGCGCAACATGCTTCGGCCCTGGTGATCGTGATTTCGAAAACCACCTTCACCGCGCCAGGCGCCACCGAAGAAACCCCGGCCCTGTGGCACACCTTCGACACCGGTTCCGCCTGGGGCCACCTGGCCCTGCAAGCGAGCCTGAGCGGCTGGCACACCCACGGCATGGCCGGCTTCGACCAGGAACTGACCCGCAAGGAGCTGAACATTCCTGAAGGCTATGCCCTGCACGCCGCCGTCGCGGTGGGCAAGCTGGGGGACAAGGCCAGCCTGGCGGAATACCTGCAGGCCCGTGAAGTACCAAGCCCGCGCCGTCCGTTGAGCGAGCTGGCAGCTGAAGGCGACTTCAGTCTCTAAGCCATACTGAAAATCCCTGTGGGAGCGAGCTTGCTCGCGATGGCGGCCAGTCAGTCAACATTGATGTTGAAGCTAATGGCCTCATCGCGAGCAAGCTCGCTCCCACAGTTTTTGAGAGTGATTTCAGTACCCGCGATCGAAATCCACTTCCCCGCGCAACGCCTCTCCCGCCTCAAACGCCCGCAGGTTTTCGACAAACAGCTTCACCATCATCGACGGCGAAGTCGGTGCCGAGCTGTGGCCGGTGAGCAGCAGGCCCCAGGCTGTCCAGAATGGATGCCGCTGGGGCAATGGCTCCTGACGGCACACGTCGATCACCGCGCCCGCCAGATGCCCTTCCTTCAAGGCTTCCACCAGATCCGCATCGACCACCGCCACGCCGCGCCCGGCATTGATGAACAAGCCGGTCGGTTTGAATTGCTTGAACAGCGCCGCGTCGTAGATATCGTGGGTTTGCGACGTGTTCGGTAGCAGATTGACCACGTAATCGACTTCACCGACCAGCCGCGGCAGATCCGCCAGTGAACCGACCTCGATGAACGGCGCCTGTTCCCGCGCGCTGCTGGCAACGCCATACAGCTCGACACCAAACGGCACGAGGAACTGCGCGACACTCTGACCGATATCACCGGTACCGACGATCAACACCTTGCGCCCCGCCAGGCTCTGGCCATGGCGGCTGTCCCATTTGCGCTCGACCTGGCTGACCAGCCGCGCCAGCACTTCACGTTCGTGACCGAGCATATAGGTGAGCACGTATTCGGCCATGACTTGCCCGAAGATGCCGACTGCACGGGTCAATCGATAGTGCCGTGGCAAGCCATCGGCCAGCAGCGGCGTAATGCCGGCCCAGGTCGATTGCAGCCATTGCGGTTGATGGCCCTGGCGTAACAGGGTCGCCAGCAGATCAGGCTGGCCGAGCCACACCGGACAATCCGCGGCCTGGCCGGCCAGTTCGGCGGAATCACCGCTGGTCAGCACCTCCAGGTCCGGTGCCGCCTCGCGCAACAGTTGGGCGTACACGGGGTGGTCGTGTTCAGCAATCAGGACGCGCATGCTTCAAACCTTTCAAAAACGGTGCAGACGGCAGCCGACAGAGCGCTGCTCCGTCGATACTGCCATCGCTAAAATCAATCAGTGTTTCATAACCACTCTGAACAGAGCCTGTCTGCCATTCACACCGGATCGTTGCGGCGCAACAATTCTTCCGGCAAGTGCTCGATGTACTCGTCTTCGGCAGGCGGCATTTGCAGGTGATACCCCTGTTTCTCGAGGTTTTCCAGCACGACCGCGATGTCCTCGCGCGACAGCTTGCGCTCAGGGCTCAGCACCAGGTCGAACGCATGGATGGCCTTGCCGAAGGCTGCCATCAGGGGATCCGGTACGCGCTCCAGAGCATCGCTCTTGAGCACATACAGGTACATTTCGTTTCTCTTCGAGCTGCGATAGATGGAGCAAATACGTTTCAAGGCTGTTCTCCGGCGGTGACCAGGCTGTCCAGCAGCGCCTGGCCCATCAATTCGCGGCGCCAGCCACGCAGCGAATCAGGCAATTGGTAGGGACCATTGGGGAAGCCGCTCTTGAGCAGCGCTTCCAGGGTTTTCTTGCGCAACATCAGTTCCGGCGCAATGTTCAGGCGCTCGGCCTCGGCCTGGCCGATGGCTTTGAGCTGCTTGAGCAACACGGCAGCGTCCACCGGCAGCGGCTCCGGCACGGCTGGCGGCCATTGATCTGGCGACACACTGCCAGAGCGCTTGATCAGATCAAGCAGAAACTCACCATCCTGACGCACGGTACGCGGGTGCATGTCTTCGATTTTCGCCAGCGCACCTAGATTATCCGGCTGCGTACGCGCCAGCGGCCACAACGAATGCTCGCGGATGATCCGGTTGCGCGGCAGATCGCGGGCACGGGCTTCCTTTTCACGCCAGGCGCAGAGTTCACGCAACACCGCGAGTTGGGCGCGCGATAGCTTCCAGGCCAGCTTGGCATCGCGATAGACCTCGTTCGGATCGGTCTCGCGGCGCAGGTTGGCCACCAGTTCGGCACCGTCTTCCAGAACCCAGGCGTATTTCTCGTCAGACAGCTTTGGACGCAGCTTTACGAACACCTCAGCCAGATGCACGGCATCTTCGGCGGCATAGCTGATCTGGGTGTCGGAGAGCGGACGCTGCAGCCAGTCGGAACGGGTTTCACCCTTGGGCAGGTCGATGCCGAGCACTTCCTGCACCAGGCGCGAATAGCCCATGGAGAAACCGAGGTTCAGGTAAGCGGCTGCCAATTGCGTATCGAACAGTGGCGCCGGCAGGCTACCGGTCAGGCGTAGCAGGACTTCGAGGTCTTCGCTGCACGCGTGGACAACCTTGAGCACGGCCGGGTTTTCCAGCAATGCAGCCAGAGGCTGCCAGTTGTCGATGGTCAGCGGATCAATCAGGTAGGCACGTTTGCCATCGCCGACCTGCAGCAGGCCTGCGATCGGGTAGAAGGTGTCGACCCGCATGAATTCGGTATCGAGGGCAACGAATGGCAGTTGCTGCCACTCGGCACAAAACCGACCGAGGCTATCGTTGTCGCGAATCCAGTGAATATCGATGGCCACACGGCTCTCCCTTGAAGAATGGCGCGCAGTATATATCGCCCCCGGCGATTTCCGCGCATCCACTGAAGAGCGTTAGCGAAAATGACTGCGTGACATGAAGAATAGTCCGACAAGCTCGGCCTAGCTGGTCTTACCCAGCACGTAGACTCGCATCTGTGCACAACCGGGGAAAAAATCCTGATGGCTGAGCAAACGGAATCCCGCCTGCCTGAACTCGCTTTCGACCCCGGCCTTGCTCGGTAATGGCCCCTCCACGCTTGCATGCGCGCCCTTGAAACGTCCGTCGAGGCGCACCGCGACGATCACCGTATCGCGACTGACCCGGTAAAACTCGCCCAGCATCGCCAGACGATGTTCCGGGCTGTAAAGGTGCTGAAACAGTTGCATGCAAAAAATGCAGTCAACCGCGTTTTCCGACAAACCAATCGAGAAGGCGGAGCTTTGAAAGGTCTTGATCCGCTTCAGCAGGCTTTGCGGGTGATGTGTGCGGGCATGATCGAGGATGTCCTGGGACGGGTCCGTCGCGAGGATCACCCGATTGGCATGTTCGGCCAGCACCGACCAGAAACGCCCCACCCCGCAGGCCACGTCGAGGATCAGCCCCGGTTCGCCAGCGACCTTGAGTGAATTGCGCACCAGACGCGCCTCACGCCAGAGCGTCAGCCGCCCGGCCAGGCCCGGCGCTTGCGGCTGAAGGCAGACGCGCGCGTGCTCCTGATCGTAGCGCCGGGCAATCTCAAGCTCGATGGCGGATGGAGGTTGAGCGGACATGTGCAATGGCTCTTGATAAACGTTCAACAGGCCGCAGGTCGGCAGCCACCGTGTGAAACAAAATCGGAGCACTCAATCCTTGGCCAGCACGCCGTCAGTCACCGGGCCACGACATCCGGCAAACATGTCCAGGTCCTGGTTGTAGACCTTGCTGTTGACCTCCAGCAGTCCGAGCATCGAATGGAACAGGTTGTCCTGGCTCAGGGGCTTTTCACGACTCTGTTGCAGGCAGCGGGTATCTACCGCAAACGACTGTTTATAGCTGTCGGAGAACCAGGCAAACATGGCCACATGTTTTTGCTGCTCCGGTGCCAGCATGTAAGGCGTGCCGTGGAGGAACAAGTTGTACTCGCCCAGGGATTCACCGTGGTCCGAAAGATACAGCATCGCGGTGTCCACTTTGGACTGGTTACTGCGCAGCAGATCGATCAAGGTAGACAGCACATGGTCGGTATAGACCAAGGTGTTGTCGTAGCCATTGACGATACTTTCGCGACTGCAATTGTTCAGGGCATTACTCTCGCAAACCGGGGTGAAGCGCTCGAACTCTTTCGGATAACGCTTGAAGTACTCCGGACCGTGACTCCCCATCTGGTGCAATACCAGCACGGTGTCTTTGTCCAGGGTATCGATGAAATGTTGCAGCCCCTGCAGCAGGATTTCGTCGCGGCATTCACTGTTGGCGCACAGCGCCGGGTCTTTCAGATTGCTGACGTCCTGAAGGGTGACGCGATCGCACGTACCCTTGCAGCCCGACTGGTTGTCACGCCAGATCACGTCGATACCCGCATGCTTGAGCACATCCAGCAGGCCTTCTTCGTTCTTGGCCTTGCTGGCGTTGTAGTCCTTGCGCCCCATGTTGGAGAACATGCAAGGCACCGAAACGGCGGTTTCAGTTCCGCAGGAATGCACATCGGTGAAAGCGATCAGACCATCTTCCTTACTCAGTTTCGGCGTGGTGTCGCGGTTATAGCCAAGGATGCCGAAGTTCTCCGCACGGGCACTTTCCCCGACGACAAGAACAGTCAGGGATTTGCGTCCATGAGTTTGCCAGGCCGTATTGCGCTGGGCATCTTCACCGAGCTTGACAAAGGGTTGCCGCGCAGTCGCTACTTTCTCGCGCAAGAAACCAGCCGAGGCACCAATGTAGTTGCTTGGCACCACCATCAGGCGCAACTCGTGGTGATTGCGAAACAGCGAAGACAGGCCTTGATAGTTAACCAGTGCAACACCACCAATGACGGCCGCCGAAGCAAACGTCACCAGGACTTTACTGAGCAGTTCACGGTGCCAGCGACGATAATTAATCGGTGCTTTCCACAATAACCATGACGGCAATACACCGAGCAGCACAATATAAACAAACAACTTGAGCGACAGTAAGTCGCGCACTTCCGTAGCATTGGTTTCAGCGAAGTTACGCAACATGCCGGTGTCGATCAGGACACCATACTGGCTCATGAAATACGCCACGCCCGCGCTGACCATGAACAGCAGGGTCAGGAGCGGCTTGAGCACCGGACGGAAGGCCAGCAGGGTCAGCACGATGTTGAAGGCCGCGAATATCATCACCCCGAAGGCCACGCGCATGACGATGCCTTTGCCATCGGACGTGGTGATTTCGAACAGGTGTTGCCAGAGTACAAAGTTGAAGCCAACCAACAAAAATGCACTGGCAATCAGTGTGACCCATTCGGGGCGCACGGCTTTAATCTTAAACATGAGGTTCGGCGAGTCCTGAAAAGAAGTGCCTTCGGTAAATGTGAAAATTTCATTGACCGAGACAGTTCTAATTTTAGGTAGCCAACCATCAATTTTTTGTGAAAAAGAAGCCAACAATTAGTTGGCTTATAACACCTGCCAGAAACTTCAGACTATTTGAGAATAGTTCAGCTTTGGTTCGATTTCGGCTCAAGCCTGATGCAGGTACCAGCGCCAGTCCTGCTCACCGACCTCCCCCATGAATTGGCGATACTCGGCGCGTTTCACCGCCAGGTAGACACCGAGGAACTCGCCGCCGAAGGCTTCCCTGGCCCAACTGGAACCTTCCAGCGAACGCAATGTGGTCAGCCAGTCCGTCGGCAACAGTTTCGCGGCCTGGGCGTAGCCATTGCCCTCCACCGGCGCACCCGGATCGAGTTGTTCGCGGATACCGCGATGAATACCGGCCAGAATCGCTGCAGCCGCCAGATAGGGGTTGGCATCCGCACCACAAATTCGATGCTCGATGTGCCGGGAATACGCCGGCCCGCCGGGTACGCGCAAACTCACGGTGCGATTGTCCACCCCCCAGGTGGCTGCCAGCGGCGCATAGCTGTTGGCCTGGAATCGACGGTAGGAATTGGCGTTGGGGCAGAACAGCAACAGCGAGTCGAGCAAGGTACTGAGCATGCCGGCGACAGCCTGCTTGAGCAGGGGCGTTCCATCCGGGGCTTCACTGGCGAAGAGGTTGTTGCCGTCCTTGTCCGCCAGACTCACGTGCATGTGCATCCCGGTGCCAGCCAGGTCATCGAAAGGCTTGGCCATGAAGCAGGCTGTCATGCCGTGCTTGTGCGCCACCCCTTTGACCAGGCGCTTGTAACGCACCGCTTCATCCATCGCCTGCAACGCGTCGCTGCGGTGTTCGAGGGTGATCTCCACTTGCCCCGGCGCGTATTCGGAAATGGCCGTTCGCGCCGGAATCCCCTGGAGCTTGCAGGCGTTGTAGAGATCGGCCAGGAACGGTTCGATCTGTTCAAGCTCGCGCAATCCATAGACCTGGGTGCCGCGCGGACGCCCGCCATCGATATCCCGCGCCGGTTGCGGCCGGCCATTGCTGTCGCGTTGCTGATCCAGCAGATAGAACTCCAGTTCCGCCGCCATGACCGGGTAATAGCCGTCAGCCTGCAACCCTTCGATGACTTTCGCCAGCAAGTGACGGGGATCGGCAATGGTAGCGGGCATCCCCTCAGTCGGGTGCATGCTGACCTGTACGGCCGCGGTCGGTATCAGACGCCATGGCATACGCGTGAGGCTGCCGCTGATCGGGTAGGCCCGGCAGTCGATATCGCCGACATCCCAGACCAGCCCGGAGTTTTCCACGTCATCGCCGTTGATGGTCAGACCGAGGATGGTACTCGGCAATGGCCGCCCGCTTTCATACACCGCCAGCAACTCGTCACGGTGCAGCAGCTTGCCCCGCGGCACACCGTTATTATCGAGGATGAACAGCTCGAACATTTCAATATCCGGGTTCTGCTCCAGAAAGGTCAGGGCTTCAAGCCGGGTGGCGAACGAGGTCGTGGCACAACTCATGGGAATTCTCTTTTTCCGTGTTTGACGGGTGCACAAAGGCACACGCACTTTAATTCCGGTACCTACCGGAATATGTAGGAACGATCAGCGGAAAAAGCAGGAATCCGGCGGGCGCGCATGTCGGCAATGCCACAGCGCCCAGAAGGCCAGTTCAGAAGGAAGTGCAGAGAGGCTTGGCGCGGTGGCGGGCGTGAATCGACGACCAAGGCTCGACGCACGAGCGCCGATGGTTGCCTTGAGGTGGATTGCGACTGGCCAACCGTCCATAGAGAGAACCGCAGAAAACAGATGACCCGCAGCGTCACACGATGGGTTCAGTCGTTAAATCAGGATTTGAAGAACCTTGGATGTCGAATGGCTAAACATTCAACGACGTCCGTATGACCGCACTCTTATTTAATTTCCAAATACATCACCAGACTTTCTGATTTGCGGCCTTGCGGCCTCGCGCGCCTAATCGCAACCCTACCGTTCAAGGTCCGATCATGGAAAACACCCGCGCGACTACCCGCCCTGCCCTCTGGCTGATGTTCAGCATTGTTCTCGTCGCCCTGAACCTGCGTCCCTCCATGGCCGCCGTCGGGCCGTTGCTCTCGGCAATTCGCGAGGACATCCCGCTGAGTTTCAGTCTGGCTTCACTGCTGACCCTGTTGCCGGTCATGGCCATGGGACTGGCGATGTTTTTCGGACTGCGTGTCAGCCAGCGTCTCGGTGAACAGCGCACGGTCGTACTTTCGTTGCTGATCATTGGCGTGGCCACGGTGTCGCGCCTGTTTGTCGATTCGGTAGCCGAATTGATCCTCAGCGCCGTAATGGCAGGTATCGGCATCGCCCTGATCCAGGCCCTGATGCCTGTGCTGATCAAATCCCGCTTCAGCGACCACGTTGCCCTGTGCATGGGACTTTACGTCACATCGATCATGGGCGGTGCCGCCATGGGTGCGTCCTTTGCGCCACTGGTGATGGAGTCTAGCGGCAGCTGGCGTATGGGTCTGGCGATCTGGGCCGTTCTCGCCGTGCTGGCATTGCTCTTCTGGCGCAGCCAAAGCGCGGGGATGCCAACACTGGACTCGAGGGCATCCCGCAAAGGATCGTTCTTCGCCAATTCCCGCGCGTGGTTACTCGCGATCTTCTTTGGCCTGGGCACTGCGTCCTATACCTGCGTTCTGGCCTGGCTGGCGCCGTACTACGTGGAAAAGGGCTGGAGCGAGCAACACGCCGGATTGCTGCTCGGGTTTCTGACCGCAATGGAAGTGCTGTCGGGCCTGCTGACGCCCTTCATCGCCAATCGCAGCCGCGACCGCCGCGTCGTGCTGATGGTCTTGCTGGCACTGATCATCACCGGTTTCTGCGGACTGATTCTGAACCCGCAGCACTTGAGCCTGATGTGGCCATGCCTGCTGGGGCTGGGCATTGGCGGGTTGTTCCCGATGAGCCTGATCGTATCGCTGGATCACCTGGACAATCCATTGCGCGCCGGTGGCCTGACCGCATTCGTGCAAGGCATCGGCTACCTGATCGCCAGCCTGTCGCCTTTGCTGGCGGGGATCATCCGCGACCGGCTCGGCAACTTTGAATGGGCCTGGTGGTCACTGACGGCGGTCATGGCGCTGATGATGTTGATGGTTTTGCGCTTCAACCCAAGGCACTACAGCCGCCACATCCACTGACCCGGAGCCTGCCATGAAAACCACCGGTTTCGCCGCCGCTCACGTCAGCATGCTGCTTTGGGCCTTGCTGATCGCCGCCTCGTTTTCCGCGGCGGCGCAAGTCAGCCAGGCCATCGACCCGATCCTGCTGACCGGTTTGCGCCTGTTGTTCTGCACCTTGGTGTTTCTGCCGCTGTTGCTGCGTGAAGGCAACGCCGCCATGACCGCCCGCGGGCTGCTCGGTCATGCGGTGCTCGGCCTGCTGCTGGCGTTGTACTTCGGCTCACTGTTCGAAGCGTTGCGCTACACCTCGGCCGTCAATACCGGGACGATGTTTACGCTCGTGCCGCTGATGACCCTGGCTTTCGAGGCCGTACTCATACCTGACAGCCGCCTGAAACAACGGATTGTGCCGATGCTGCTCGCCGCTGCCGGGGCGGTGTTACTGATCATGAAAGGCACCGGCCCCGGCGAGTTGCCATCGCCGTATGCACTGACCGTGTACGGCATCGGTTGCCTGGCGATGGCACTCTACGCCCCGCTCAGCCAACGCCTGAAAGCCAATAGCCTGAAGGGACGCGGGCCGGTGCCCATGACGTTCTGGAACATGCTGTTCGGCGCGCTGTTCCTGCTGGTGTTCTGCGGATTCAGTGGTGGTTGGCGCTCGGCATCATTTCTGACGCTCAAGGATTTCTATTGGCTGATGTACCTGGCAGTGTTCGCCACCCTGGCGACGTTCTGGTTGCTGCATCGGGCCATCGGCGTGATCGCGCCATCCTCGGTGATTTCCTACATCTACCTGAGCACACTCTTCATCACCTTGTTTCACTGGTTTGGGGGACGCCAGTTGCCGCTGCCGCTGGAGTTGGCCGGCGCGCTGCTGGTGGCCATCGGCATGTTCGCGCTGTTGATCTCCAGCCGCCGCGCCGTGTCGGCGATGGTCCAGCGTTGAAGGGCTCCAGGGGGAAACTTCCTGCAAGGCATTTTCCCTGTTCGCTCATTCCGTTAGGATAATTCACCCACCCTGCACAGGGTCAGCGCAAGGGATGCAGCGAGACGCAACGGATGCTGAACAGTAATTCGCTTAGAAAACTCGACATGCAGGACCTCCTGGTGTTCGTCGCCGTGTACGAGCAGAACAGCGTCACCGGCGTATCCGAGATGCTTAGCGTCAGCCAGTCCACAGTGAGTTACTGCCTGAAAAAACTGCGCAACAGCTTCGAGGACGAACTGTTCATCAATACCCGTACCGGCGGCATGCAACCCACCGGCAAGGCCAGCGCGATGTACCCTCACGCGCTGAAAATCCTGGAAAGCATCAACTTGTGTCACGCCGGCTCACCCGCGTTCGACCCTGGCCTGCAAGCCGTGACGTTCAACCTCTGCGCACCGGAATATTTCGAGCAGTTGATTCTGCCGCGCCTGTTGAAAACCTTCGCCCTCGCCGATCTTCCGGTGACGGTCAATGTGCTCAAACTCGAAGCCGATATCCCTGCCGAAGCGTTGCGCGAAGGCAGCCTCGACCTGGTGATGTGTTTCGGCCCGAACTTTCATCGCAGCCACGTCGATTTCAAATCCCGGACGCTGCTCGAAGATGATCTGGTCTGTGTGTTCGACAAATGCGCCACCCCGGCGGAACTGCGTTTGAGCCTGCAAACCTATGTCGAACGTCGACACGTGTTCCCGACACCCTGGACGTCCGCCACCAACATGGTCGACGGCTGGCTCGCGCATCAGGCCAAACAGCGCCAGATCGTCGCGCGCGCCAACAGTTACAGTGCGGCGCTGAAGCTGATTACCGGCACCGACTATGCCCTGACCCTGCCCCGGCGCATCCAGCGGCTGCTGGCCAGTACCGACACCTTCAATCACTGTGAAGCGCCCGAGGGTTTACCGGGTTTCACCCTCGACATGCAGTGGAGCCAGCGTGTCGATCAGGACAGCGCCAATACCTGGCTGCGAGCGCAAGTGATCCAGGCCTGCGCCGTGCAGGAAACGGCCTGATACTCAGTGGCTGATGGCGGTCTTGCTGTAGGAATCGCGATCGATGTCGAGAATTTCCACGCACAACTGGACTTCAACGCCGCTCGGCCACTCACACAGGTCCTGAACCACCGCCAGCAGGCTTTCGGAAAGTTGTTTCTTGATCTGTGCGGAACGACCACTCAACAGTGCGAGTTTCACATGCACGAATGCCCGCTCAGACAGAGCAGTACCGACCTTGAACGTCTCGACCCTGACCGCGCGGCTCTTGATGTCGAATTCGGCAGCAAACTGACCGGAACCCACCAGCGTATTGTTCAACCGCATCAATGCCACATCGGCATTCAGGTCAGTCAGGTTGGCGGTGTATTCCATGTGCAGGTGAGGCATGAGTTGGCTCCTGGAAGGGGGTGGAAAGGTCGTACGTATAACATGCCCTGTTCATTCGGGCAGCGGCAAAACGGCACGCTCACTCATGAACGCCTCCAGGCGCGAACGTAACCAGCGCTCGGCAGGGTCGGTATCGACATGACTGAGCCAGACCATGGACAAGTCCAGGGTCGGTGTCTTGAACGGAAAGGGCTCCTTGAACAGCATGCCCGAAGCAGCCATCGCCTCGGCGGTGTAGTCCGGCAGGCTGGCGATCAGGTCCGTCCCGGCGAGCAGTGCCGGCAACGAGCTGTATTGCGGTACCGAGAGCACCACCTGGCGCGTGCGGCCGATTTCCGCCAGCCACTCGTCGGCGTAGCCACTGACGTTGGCAGTATGGGACACCAACACGTGCGGTCGCGCGCAATATTCGTCGAGCGTCAGCGGAGTGTCGCAAGCATCGGCGCGCAAAATGCTGGGCTGGATATGCCGCAGCAACTTGCGCTTGGCATTGGCCGGCAAGCCACGGGTCTGGCTGATACCCACCGTGATATCGCCGGACGCCAGCAAGTCGGGAATACGCCAGTAATCGACATGCTGCACCACAAACACCACGTTTGGCGCTTCCTGGCGCAGCGTTCGCAGCAACGGCGGCAACAGGCCGAACTCGACATCGTCGGACAACCCGATGCGGAACGTCATCGTGCTGCTGGCCGGGTCAAAATCATGGGTCAGGCTCAAGGCCACGGACAAGGAATCCAACGCCGGCGACAAGTGCCTGATGATCTCCTCTGCCCGTGCCGTCGGCTCCATGCGATGGCCAACACGGATGAACAACGGATCATTGAACATCGCACGCAAGCGATTGAGCGCCGAGCTGATGGTCGGCTGCCCGAGAAACAGCTTCTCCGCCACCCGGGTGACATTGCGCTCCAGCATCAGCGTTTCGAACACCACCATCAGGTTGATATCCGCCTTGCGAAGTTCGTTGCGATTCATCCAGTGTTCCCTTTCCCCAAATCTGCTGACAGTTTAGGTAGCCGGGGCAACTGCCGTCCATTCAACTCAAGTTCAACAGCCTGATGCGGTTCACGTTTAGGCAAAGTGCCTGCCCACGCCTCGTCCTACAGCCTCTTCCTTTTTACCTGGAACCCCTGGCAGTTGACCCGTGGGTCCCTAAGCTCAGCGGCGCACGAGGGGAAAAACCAGCCTCGACATCCAAAACACGCGTTATCAAAAGGAGCGGCACCATGGCCAGAGACAAAGCCAAAGACGACAAGCACTTCAACTGTACCCAGCCCCACGAAGCCGACTACGTCGCCGGCTTGTACCCGCACGCAAGGGATGAAGTCAAAACGTTCCTCGCCTCGGCCTGCAAGGACAAATCCCTGCACAACTCCACCCACAAGGACGTCTACGAACTGATCAAGAGAAAACTCGGTCATTCCCAGCCATAAGCCGGATTGAAACGAAGCTGCTCTCAACGAGCAGCTTCACCACCCTCAAACTGGATTTCCTTGATCGGGGTCTGCTCACAGGTCCCCTTGATCAAATTGATTGCATGCAGGCAATCGGCCTTGTTGACGTAAGCCTCCCCGCTGGCAATCGTTTCATGATTCCCCGCCCTTAACCGCCATCGCCATTGGCTCTTGCCAGTCAGAACGGTGCCGCGGATTTGCCTGTAAATTTCAAAATACATTGCTCGCTCCATGCGATTGCCGGTGATTGCAGGTCAGTGGCCTGCGCAAGCAGCGTAAAGGAGGAGTTTCCTGGGTGATTACTTTCAATGTCAGGGGATATTTCGCACCGCAGCCCCTGAATGACAGGACGCACAATGGATTCGGGGACAGGATGTTGGCAGCAATAGTCACTGAAAAATTTTCAGAAACGAAAAAGCCCCGTAACTTTTCAGCTACGGGGCTTTTTCAATGTAATGGCGGAGAGATAGGGATTCGAACCCTAGGTACCGGTGAAGGTACAACGGATTTCGAATCCGTCCCATTCGGCCACTCTGGCATCTCTCCAACGGCGCGCATCATAACAACACTTTCGCCGGAAGCGAACCCCCTAAGCGAAATATTTCTGTGCTTTCAGATGCTTGCGTCGGTTAAAGCGGTACGCCCAGACGATTGGCGACTTCTTCGTAGGCTTCGATGACGTCACCGAGGCCCTGACGGAAGCGGTCCTTGTCCATTTTCTTGCCGGTAGCCTTGTCCCACAGACGGCAGCCGTCCGGGCTGAACTCGTCGCCCAGCACGATGGAACCATCGTGGAACACGCCGAATTCCAGCTTGAAGTCGACCAGCAGCAGGCCGGCGTCGTCGAAGAGCTTGCTCAGGACTTCGTTGACCTTGAGCGACAGCTCTTTCATACGAACCAGTTGCTCGGCGGTGCCCCAACCGAAAGCCACGACGTGGGATTCGTTGATGAACGGGTCGCCCTTGGCGTCGTCCTTCAGGAACAGTTCGAAGGTGTAAGGGTTGAGCTTCATGCCCTCCTCGACACCCAGGCGCTTGACCAGGCTGCCAGCGGCGTAGTTACGCACGACGCACTCGACCGGGATCATGTCCAGCTTCTTCACCAGGCATTCGTTGTCGCCCAGCAGTTTGTCGAACTGGGTCGGCACGCCGGCCGCTTCGAGCTTCTGCATGATGAAGGCGTTGAACTTGTTGTTCACCATGCCCTTGCGGTCGAGCTGTTCGATACGCTTGCCGTCGAACGCCGAAGTGTCGTTGCGAAACAGCAGGATCAAACGGTTAGCGTCGTCGGTCTTGTAAACCGACTTGGCTTTGCCGCGGTAGAGTTCTTCACGTTTTTCCATGATGGGCTCCGCTTGCTAAGTAGATGGGCTAGGCGATGTGACGCCAGTCGAGCCCTGAATCTTGATCGGCCAGTTGCAGCCAGTCCGGGTCGCACCCGAGGGTGTCGACAAAACATTGCCGGGCCAGCTGCGGCAGGTTGTTCTTGCTGCTCAGATGGGCCAGGACCAGGTGTTGCAGGTCCTTCCAGCCCAGCTCGGCCACCAGGAATGCCGCCTGATGGTTGTTCAAATGTCCCAGTTCACCGCCCACCCGCTGCTTGAGAAAGTACGGGTAATGACCGCGAGCCAGCATGTCCCTGCAATGGTTGGACTCGATCATCAATGCATCGAGGTCCCGGTAACCGTCCAGCACCCTGTCGCAATAGGAGCCCAGGTCGGTCAACAGGCCGAAACGCCGTAAACCGTCACTGAAGACATACTGCGTCGGTTCCTGTGCATCGTGGGCCACGGCAATGACACCGATGCTCAAGTCGCCGATTTGCAACTGCTCGCCGCCGGCCAGAAAGCCTGCGGGTTCAATCGGTTTGCGCATCCCGCGCAAGGTCCCGCGACTGAGGTAGACAGGCAGATTGTAGCGCCGAGACAGCAAACCCACGCCATGCACGTGGTCGGCATGTTCGTGGGTCACGAGTATCGCGCTCAGCTGCGCAGGGTTCACACCCAGGCGCAGCAGGCGTTTTTCGGTTTCCCGCAGGGAAAAACCACAATCCACCAGCACGTACGTATCAGCGCTGGCTATCAGCGTGCCGTTCCCTTGACTGCCGCTGCCGAGAACGGCAAAACGCATAGGATCAGCCCAGGTTGTCTTGAATCTTGCTCAACACTTTACGCGCCACATCTGCCGGCGCCACGGTGTTGATGTTCTTCTCAACGGTGACCTGGACGTTCTCGCCAACCTTGCTCAGGCGAACCTGATAACGCTCGGCACGGGCTTCAAGCTCTTCCTTGCTCGGCGCAGTGCCGAACAGGCTGCTGAGGAAGCCTGGCTTGTCGTCTTTGTTCTCGGCTTTTTCGGCCAGGTTGATGTAGTACAGGCCCAGGCTGCGGTTGATGTCTTCAACGCGCCATTCGCCTTGCTCCAGCGCACGACCTACGCTCGACCAGGCACGGTCAAGGTCGGTACCGACGTTCAGTACAGGGTTGCCGCTGCCATCTTCACTCAGGCTGACACGGCTGGGCGCGTCGAAATCACGCGAAGCCAGCATGGAGACCGAACCGCCCTTCTCCGAGATACGGCTCATGCTCGCGAGCATGTCGTCGACCAGTGCCGCGTCCAGGCCAGTGTTGACCGAACGGTTGGTGAACTCGACATCGGCGGTGCTGCCGGCAGGACGCTCGGCGCTGACCACGTAGACTTCACTGGTGTTGCGCTGCACGCCCGGCTCGATGCGCACCCGCACGCGGGTTTCGCTGTCGGTGCTGACACCGGCCGCACTCAGGCGCTTGGCCATGGCCGCAGACAGTTCATCGGAATGCTGCCAAGTCGTGGTGAATTCGCCGGTTTGCGGGCGCTGTTCATCCAGACGGAAACCGTTGTCCTGGAAGAATTGAACGGCCACAGGCCAGATTTCGGCAGGCGGGTTCTGCGCCAGGATGGAGCTGGTGCCGCCGCTCTTCTGCAGCGAATAGGGACTGGCATCGGCAGCCGCCGTCAGCGGCTGGGGACGAGGAACGACGTATTCGCCCGTGGCGGTGTCATCGGCCACGTTGCGCGGGATCGGCAACAGCGGATCCAGACGCTTGGCGGTATGGATATCCGGCGGAATTTGCATCGGTGCAGTCTGTTGCGCTTCCAGGTAATCGCTACCACGGTCACGGAAATAACCTTCCGGGCCCCAGATCCATCCGCAGCCACTGGTGCTGGAGATAATCAAGGCAAGTGCGGAAAGTCCGGCCATTCGCTTCATGCGTTGTACTTCCTCAATTAAACCAGGACGCTGCACTGGCGCAGGGCCGTGCGGAGCGTTTCGTGACAAGGTGCGCTCAGCCAGGTCAGCGGCAGGCGAATGCCTTCGTGCATCAGGCCCATTTCGACCAAAGCCCACTTCACCGGAATCGGGTTGGCTTCGATGAACAGGTCCTTGTGCAGCGGCATCAGTTTTTCGTTGATTGCCCGTGCAGTCTCGGCATCACCCTTGAGGGCGGCCTCGCACAGGTCGGCCATTTCACGGGGCGCGACGTTGGCGGTGACGGAGATGTTGCCCTTGCCGCCCATCAGGATCAGCTCGACCGCGGTCGGATCATCGCCGGACAGCACGATGAAGTCCTTGCTGACGCCATCGAGGATAGCCTTGGCGCGCTTGAGGTCGCCGGTCGCTTCCTTGATACCGATGATGTTCGGCACGGTCGACAGGCGGATCACGGTCTCGGCCTGCATGTCGCAGGAGGTGCGGCCTGGCACGTTATAGAGAATCTGCGGGATATCGACCGCTTCGGCGATGTGCTTGAAGTGCAGGTACAGGCCTTCCTGGGTCGGCTTGTTGTAGTACGGCACGACCAGCAGGCAGGCATCGGCGCCGGCTTCCTTGGCATTGCGGGTCAACTCGACGGCTTCGCGGGTCGAATTGGCGCCGGTACCGGCAATCACCGGAATGCGACCATTGACCTGCTTGACTACCGCTTTGATGACGGCGATATGTTCATCGACATCAAGGGTTGCCGATTCGCCGGTGGTACCGACGGCGACAATGGCATGGGTGCCGTTTTCAAGGTGGAAGTCCACGAGTTTGCTGAGGCTGTCCCAGTCAAGACGCCCCTGTGCATCCATGGGAGTGACCAGTGCCACCATACTGCCCGCAATCATGAAACCGCTCCTGCCGGAAAAAGAGAGCCGTAATGGTACTGGCGCCAAGTTGCTTGCACAAGCGAAGTACTGTGCTGCCGCCATTCCCCTTGGCGCCGGTTTTCGCTACCCTTCAGACTTTGATCGTTACAGACAAGCTCGTCCGTCGGGTTTCAGCCTCCATTTTCGGCATCACAAGTCCTGATCCAGCGTTGCCACGTCTCGCTCCCGCTCCGGCGGAGCCTGTTCGCAACCTGTCACTGGGGACTTTCTGAGTTCGCATCCGCAGGCTCGCTCCCGACCAATCAGCCCTTAGACGTACCGACCGCTCATCGCTTTAGGAATGCTGCATGTCCACCCCCACAGTTCGCGAACAATTCCTTGTTATCAGTGCCCTCGGCGCCAACCCCATGGAGCTGACCAACGTCCTGTGCCGCGCCAGCCATGAAAACCGCTGCGCCGTTGTCACCTCTCGCCTGACCCGTCATGGCGAATGCAGTGCCCTGGTGCTGGAAATCTCCGGTAGCTGGGATGCCCTGGCGCGCCTGGAAGGCAGCCTGCCGGTGCTGGCCAAGCGGCATGCGTTCACGGTGAACGTGGTGCGCAGCGCCGCCCTGGAAAACCGCCCCCAGGCCCTGCCGTACGTCGCTTATGTCAGCTCGGCCTACCGCTCGGACATCATCAACGAGCTGTGCCAGTTCTTCATGGACCACAATGTCGAGCTGGAGAACCTGACCTGCGACACCTATCAGGCTCCGCAGACCGGCGGCACCATGCTCAACGCCACGTTTACCGTGACCTTGCCGGCCGGTGTGCAGATCAGCTGGCTGCGCGATCAGTTCCTGGATTTCGCCGACGCGCTGAACCTCGATGCCCTGATCGAACCCTGGCGCCCACAGAACCCAATGTAAGGAAGCTTTCATGGCCGTTGCCATCGACCAACCGGTTGCCGATTTCGAAGCCCCCGCCACCAGCGGGCAGACCGTCAGCCTCGCAGGCCTGAAGGGCAAGCAGGTGGTGATCTACTTCTATCCGAAGGACAGCACGCCGGGCTGCACCACCGAGGGCCAGGGCTTTCGTGATCAGTATTCTGCGTTCAAGGCCGCCAATACCGAAGTGTTCGGTGTGTCTCGCGACAGCCTGAAATCCCACGAGAACTTCAAGTGCAAACAGGAATTCCCCTTTGAGCTGATCAGCGACAAGGACGAAGCCATCTGCCAGCTGTTCGACGTGATCAAGCTGAAAAAGCTGTATGGCAAGGAATACATGGGCGTGGATCGCAGCACGTTCCTGATCGACAAGAATGGCGTGCTGCGTCAGGAATGGCGTGGTGTGAAGGTGCCGGGGCATGTGGATGCTGTTTTGGCGGCGGCTCAGGCCCTCGACAAAGCCTGATTCATATAGCGCCTATCCGGACGCCTTCGCGGGCAAGCCCGCTCCCACAGTTGACCGGGTTGTTTTGACTGACGCGATCTGATGTGGGAGCGAGCCTGCTCGCGAAGAGGCCATCAGCCTCACCGAAGAATTAAAGCAACGGAGCCACTTCCGGCTCCTTGCGCGGCCAGGCATCCAGCACCGCCTTGAACAGCGTCGCCAGGGGAATCGCAAAGAACACCCCCCAGAAGCCCCACAACCCGCCAAACAACAGCACTGCACAGATGATCGCCACCGGGTGCAGGTTGACCGCCTCCGAGAACAGCAAGGGCACCAGCACGTTGCCATCGAGCGTCTGGATGATTCCGTAGACCGCCATCAGGTAGATGAACTGATCGCTCCAGCCCCACTGGAACAGCGCAATCAGAAACACCGGCACAGTCACCACCACGGCGCCGACATAAGGCACCACCACCGAAATCCCCACCAGCAGTGCCAGCAATGCCGCGTAGTTGAGTTCAAGCACGACAAAGGCGATGTAGGTCACACCACCACAGATGAAGATTTCGATGACCTTGCCGCGAATGTAGTTGGCGATCTGCCGGTTCATCTCATGGGCGACCCGGGTAATCAGCGCCCGCTCACGGGGCAGGTAACCGCGCACCCACTGGCCGATCATGGCCCGGTCCTTGAGGAAGAAAAACACCAGGATCGGTACCAGCACCAGGTAGATCATGATGTTCACCAGCAAGGGCAGGCTCGACAACGAGAACGTCAGTGCCCATTGACCAAACTTGCCGATTTCGCCGCGCGCCACTTCGATGGCCTGCAGTACTTGCTCATCAGACACCAGATGCGGATAACGCTCAGGCAACAGCAGCAACAGCGACTGCCACTTGGCGAGCATGCCGGGCAACTCGTTGAACAAGGTGATCAGTTGATGCCACAGCAACGGCACGACCACCACGATAAATACCAGCAACAGCCCCATGAACAACGCAAAGACCAGCCCCACCGCGACCCCGCCCGGCACACGCAGGCGTTCAAGCGTCACCACCAGCCCCTGCATCAGGTACGCCAGCACCATCCCGGCGAGCACCGGCGCCAGCATGCCGCCCAGGGTCAATACGGCGGTGAACGCCAGAAACAGCAGGACAGCCAGCACCACCGCTTCTTCATCGGAAAAATAGCGCTGAATCCAGTCGCGTAACACTTTGAACATCAATAATCCTTAGGAGCAAACGCTGCAGACTTCAGGCTTTTTTCAACCAGTAGCGGTAAACACCCGCCTCATCTTCTTCACGAAGCAGGGTATGACCGGCCAATCGGGCAAAGGTGCGAAAGTCGCGCTGCGAACCTGCATCGGTGGCGATGACCTTGAGTACCGCGCCACTGGCCAGCCGGTTGAGCTCCATCTTGGCCTTGAGCAATGGCAACGGGCAATTCAGGCCGCTGGCGTCCAGTTCAACGTCATGCTCTACAGCATCGGTCATTGCATCACTCCGGGTCAGGTGGTTGAGACGCCTAGAATATCTGGTCGCAACGCCGGTGTCCGGCTACAGTAAGGTCTTTGTCGACTAAGGCTTTGTGCATGACATTTTTGCGCCCTACCCTGCTGACGCTCGCTTGCCTGCTCGCCTCACCGGGCTTCGCCGACGACCTGCCGTCACTCGGCGACGCCAGTTCTGCCATTGTCTCGCCACAACAGGAATACCAGCTCGGCCGCGCATGGCTGGCCATGTTGCGCAGCCAGGTTTCGCAGCTCAACGATCCGCAACTCAAGGATTACGTGGAATCCAGCGTTTACCGTCTGGTGGAGACCAGCCAGGTCACCGACCGGCGCCTGGAGTTCATCCTGATCAACAGCCCGCAACTCAACGCCTTTGCGGCGCCGGGTGGGATAGTCGGGGTCAACGGTGGCTTGTTCCTCAATGCCCAGACCGAAGGCGAATATGCCTCGGTACTGGCGCACGAACTGGCTCACTTGTCGCAACGCCACTTTGCCCGGGGTATCGAAGCACAAAAACGCATGCAAGTGCCGATGATGGCGGCATTGTTGGCGGGTATCGTGGTAGCAGCCGCAGGTGGCGGTGACGCCGGGATTGCAGCCATTGCCGGCACACAGGCAGCAGCCATTCAGGAACAGCGGCGATTCTCCCGCCAGAACGAACAGGAAGCCGACCGTATCGGCCTCCTCAATCTGGAAAAGGCCGGTTACGATCCCCGCTCGATGCCAACCATGTTCGAGCGCCTGGGGCGTCAGTACCGCTACGATGCCAAGCCACCGGAGTTCCTGCTGACTCACCCGGTCACCGAATCGCGTATCGCCGACACCCGCAACCGCGCCGAACAGTTTCCAACGGGTGGCGTTGAAGACAGCATGCGCTACCAACTGATCCGCGCACGCGTACAGCTGATCTATGAAGAAACCCCGGGGCTCGGCGCCAAGCGCTTCCGCGCCCAGCTCGACGAGAACCCGAAAAACGACGTGGCGCGCTACGGCCTGGCGATCGCCCAGATCAAGGGCGGCCAACTGAATGAGGCCCGGGAAAACCTCAAGCAGTTGCTGGCCAAGGCACCCAACGAAATCATCTACAACCTCGCTCAGGTCGATCTGGACATCACCAACAATCGCCTGGCGGATGCCCAGTCCCGGGTTGACCGCCTGATGACTCAATACCCTGGCAACTACCCGCTGAACCAGATGCGCGTCGACCTGCTGCTCAAGCAAAACCGCACCGCAGATGCGGAGAAAGCCCTCGAAGGCCTGCTCAAGTCACGGCCGGATGACCCGGACGTGTGGTATCAGGTTGCCGAGACGCGTGGCCTGTCGGGCAATATCATCGGCCTGCATCAGGCCCGCGCCGAATACTTTGCCCTGGTCGGGGACTACAAACAGGCCATTCAGCAACTGGACTTCGCCAAACGCAAGGCCGGCAGCAACTTCCCGCTGTCTTCGCGGATCGACGCGCGGCAACGCGAGCTGATGGAACAGGAGCGCATGATCAAGGACATGATGGGCTGACGCCCTCGCAGACAAAAAATCCGGACATAAAAAAACCGCCTCTTTCGAGGCGGTTTTTTATTCAGCCATCAACCGGGTTATTCAGCCAGTTTGAAGGTGATGAAGCTCGCACGACCTTGACGCAGTACCCGCATCGACACCGAGCGGTTCTTTGGCAGCGCCTTGGCGATGTCCGCGAACTCCTTGGCGGAACCGATGGCCTGGTTGTTCAGGTGGGTGATCACATCACCCGGCTGCAAGCCGATCATGGCGGCAGGACCGTCCTGCACTTCCTTGATCACCACACCACCTTTGAGGTCGTAGGTTTTCTTCTGGTCGTCAGTCAGTTCGACCACGGAAACACCGAGGCGATTGCTGCTGCGCTCGATGCTGGATTTTGGCTCGGCGCCCATGTCCTTGTCGTCATCCGGAATGGCACCGACGATCAGCTCTACATTTTTACGCTTGCCGTCACGAATCACTTCCAGATCGGCCTTGGCGCCAGCCTTCAATGCGCCAACGAGGTGCGGCAGGTCGGCCGACATGACGATTGGCTGACCGTTCATGCTCAGGATCACGTCGCCGACTTGCAGGCCACCTTTGGCAGCCGGGCCATCATCCTGGATCTGAGCCACCAGCGCACCCGCTGGTTTCTCCAGGCCGAACGATTCGGCGAGATCCTTGCTCACTTCCTGAATCACCACGCCCAGCCAGCCACGGCTGACCTTGCCACCGGATTTCAGCTGATTGGAAACATCCATGGCCACGTCGATCGGGATTGCAAACGACACGCCCATGAAGCCACCGGAGCGGGTATAGATCTGCGAGTTGATCCCGACCACTTCACCGTTCAGGTTGAACAGCGGGCCGCCCGAGTTACCCGGGTTGATCGGCACGTCGGTCTGAATGAATGGCACATAGTTTTCGTTCGGCAGGCTGCGACCGACGGCGCTGACGATGCCTTGGGTCACCGTGTGGTCAAAGCCGAACGGCGAACCGATAGCAACCACCCACTGGCCGGCCTTCAGGTCCTGGGATTTACCGAGCTTGAGCACCGGCAGATCCTTGCCTTCGATTTTCAGCAGCGCCACGTCGGAGCGTGGATCGGTACCGACCAGCTTGGCCTTCATTTCGCTGCGATCGGCCAGACGGACGAGGATTTCGTCCGCGTCGGCGATCACATGGTTATTGGTCAGGATGTAGCCGTCAGACGAGATGATAAAACCCGAACCCAGGGACGTTGCCTCGCGTTGACGGTCGCGAGGAGAACGCGATTGCGGTGGCATGCCCCGCTCGAAGAATTCGCGCAGCATTGGCGGCAGGCCTTCGAGGTCGGGCATTTGCTGGCTGACTTTGCGATCCGGCAGCTTTTGCGTGGTACTGATGTTCACGACCGCGGGCGAGGCCTGTTCGACCAGTTGCGTAAAGTCAGGCAATTCGACCGCTTGGGCGGTGACCGCCTGACCGAGCACCAGCACGGTGGCAATAATGGAAAGGTAGGACTTCAAGCGTGGTATCGACATACGGCTCCCGTTACGACGAGCAGGGTTAAGCGATATGGAGCAAGGAACACCGGGAACAATACGCCGGTATTTTTGTTCCGGGAACAACAAACAAGGCCAGAGCCGAGGGGCTCTGACCTATAAGAAATTTACGGGATTTTTGCAAACTGAAATGCTCACGAAACATTTCGAATTCAGCTCACTGCTTGGTTGCAGTGGCGTCGGTGCGCATTGAAAGCGCTATCCGCTCAGCAGTACCGACCGGTATCTCGCCGACGACGGTCACCATCATGTCGCCCTGTGCCGTGGTCAAGCGCCGGGAAACCGCAACGGTCGGCCCCAACTGAGTACGGGTGTCGGTGACGGTTGCGCCATTCAACGGTTCGAGGAATACCGAAAAACGCGCCAGTCCATCGTCATACATCAGGCTATTGATCTGGGTCTTGGTCTGCGGATCCTTGCGAGCGGTACTGCTGGTCAGCTCGAAGCCGGGTGGCAACCAGTCGGAATGCCAGACCTGGGCAGTCTTGACGGCAGAAGCCTTGTCACTGTCGAGGTTGACCGGCTTGCAATCATTGCTGGCCTGCAGATCCTTTTCGGAAGGAAGGTCGGCCGTATCCAGTTGCGTGAACTGGAACCGCTCGAGCAACCGCCCCTTGTCGTCCAATAACAAAGACTTCAGGGGCAGGCCGGTTTCTTTGTCCAGATGCAGTTCAAAACCGTAACGGTGTTGATCGCGGGGCTTCAGCGATACGATCACTGCCGAACGCCCGGCGACACGCGACTTGCCGATGACGGCGAGGTCATACCAATTCTTGAGCTTTTGAGGATCGAGTGCACGGGCAGCGGAGTTGGGGGAATCCCCCAGCCCTGCTATCAGTGTGCCGCTGACGCATTGAGTATGGCCATCAATGCGAACGACTTCCTGAGCGGAGCCGTCGAGCTGGATCAATCGCTCGCGGACCTTTCCATCCTGGACGAGGTGCCAGATGTTATGGGTAGAAAAACTACCGTTACGCTCGTAGACGAAAGTACCCTGAAAGCTTTGCTGCTGCTCTGCCTGGCCCAGGCGGGTCAACCAGTCCTGGGCATCATCGGCTTGGGCTGGAACGATGAACCAGCCGCTGAGCAGAAGCGAAAGTAGAGGTATGGCGCGCATGATCCTCCTTAACGGTTTTCCAGACTTGCCGCACGAGCGTAAGGCAGAGCGCTCTCAGTACCTTTCAGTGCAGCCTGTTGTGCATGTTGGCGCAAGTAGCCTGGCAGACGCTGATCCTGCCAGCCTGGCTGACCTTGCAAAACGCCATTGGCCATTGGGCCTGTAGCTTCCGAACTCTCATTGTAGCCTGCCAGAACAGCAGGGCCTTTTACTTGAGGAACGGCCAGTGCGGGTTGACTGGATTGCTGGGCCAGTTCGGCACCGGCGATCTCATCCTGGTTGTACAGACGCACACCGGCCAGTACCGCCAGGGTCACAGAAGCTGCGACCGCCAGACGACCCAGGCTGCGCCATGGACCGCGGGAAGCTTTTGCCGGTGAGGCTTCGTCAGCCAGGGCAGCAGAAACTGCCGCAGCGATGTCCAGGCGTGGAAGCAGCAGATCCTTGTGCATCACTGCCCGAGCGATCTGATAACGAGCCCAGGTTTCACGGGTTTCAACATCGTCGCAGGCATTCAATACCCGACGCAATTCCAATTCGTCCGCTTCGTTATCCATCACTGCGGACAGCGATTCCTGCAGGGCTTCACGACTCATGGCGTTCCTCTCTTGGCTGTCGCCGCTGTCTTTAGTTTTCCTGCAACAACGGCTGCAGGGCTTTGTCGATGGCCTCCCGGGCGCGGAAAATCCGGGAGCGCACGGTGCCTACCGGACATTGCATGACGCTCGCAATGTCCTCGTAACTCAGACCATCAAACTCACGTAAAGTTAAAGCCGTACGCAAATCTTCCGGCAGTTGCTGAATGGTTCGATGGACGGTGCCTTCGATCTCATCCCGCAGCAAAGCCCGTTCTGGCGACTCGAGATCCTTGAGGCCATGATCGCCATCGTAGAACTCTGCATCTTCGGAACTGACATCGCTATCCGGCGGCCGGCGGCCGCGTGAAACCAGATAGTTTTTCGCCGTGTTAATGGCGATGCGGTAAAGCCACGTATAAAACGCGCTGTCTCCGCGAAAATTTCCAAGTGCACGGTATGCCTTGATAAAGGCTTCTTGTGCCACATCCTGGGCTTCATGGGTGTCGTGCACAAAACGCACGATCAACCCGAGAATTTTGTGCTGGTATTTCAGCACTAGCAGATCGAAAGCACGCTTGTCGCCGCGCTGAACGCGTTCGACCAGTTGCTGATCCTCTTCCTGGGTTAGCATGAACACTCCTCGATGAGCTCGGAGGAGGCTTGCAGAAGTAAACCACCAGACTTGCAAACATAGACTCGGGCTTTTCGCAAAAGTTCTCCCCCTCCAGGCAAGTTTCCTGCGGGCTCTGATTTGGCACGCACGAAAAGCGCAGCGCGAGTGGGCCCGGCTGCGCGAATAATCTTGTCATCGGATTCTTCGCCAGGGATCGAGTTGCAATCCCGTACTGAATCCGACGCTGTCCCTTGTTTCAGGCAACGGTCTATTGATCTTGCCACTTTGGCAAAAGTTCCAAATATTTATAGCTGCGCCGAACCGACATTGTGCAACCCTGAAGCGAAAAAGACTGTTAAATCGGCGATACAGTCATTCTCGCGCGCAACGGGCAGAAAAACATCCGACGAAGCGCCCGACATTTTGCATCACAGTAGTTTCACAATGCCATGCTGGCTCGGGTATTGTGCCGTCCCCCCCCTCTATATACTAGTGGGCTGTGCGGCTGACCTGACCTCGCCAGTCCAGCTGCGCCACCCCCGACCCGGGTCGCTTTGAGCGGAATCCTGAAATGAGCCAACAGTTTCAACACGATGTTCTGGTAATTGGCAGCGGTGCTGCCGGCTTGAGCCTTGCGCTGACCTTGCCCGGTCATTTGCGCATTGCCGTATTGAGCAAAGGCAACCTCGCCAATGGCTCGACGTTCTGGGCCCAGGGGGGCGTTGCCGCCGTGCTGGACGACACCGATACCGTTGAATCCCATGTCGATGACACCCTCAATGCCGGCGGCGGCCTGTGCCATGAAGACGCGGTGCGCTTTACCGTCGAGCACAGCAAGGAAGCCATTCAATGGCTGATCGACCAGGGCGTGCCCTTTACCCGCGATGAACACTCGAGCAATGAAGATGGCGGGTTCGAATTCCACCTGACCCGCGAAGGCGGTCACAGCCATCGGCGCATCATCCACGCCGCCGATGCCACGGGCGCTGCCATTTTCACCACCCTGCTCGAGCAGGCCAGGAAACGGCCGAACATCGAACTGCTGGAACAGCGGGTTGCGGTAGACCTGATCACCGAGAAACGCCTGGGACTCGACGGTGATCGCTGCCTCGGTGCTTATGTGCTCAATCGCGGCACCGGCGAAGTCGATACCTATGGCGCCCGCTTTGTGATCCTCGCCTCCGGGGGAGCGGCCAAGGTTTACCTGTACACCAGTAACCCCGACGGTGCCTGCGGCGATGGCATCGCCATGGCCTGGCGCTCGGGCTGCCGTGTGGCGAACCTGGAATTCAACCAGTTTCACCCCACCTGCCTGTATCACCCGCAAGCCAAGAGCTTCCTGATCACCGAAGCCCTGCGTGGCGAGGGTGCCCACCTCAAGCTGCCCAACGGCGAGCGCTTCATGCAGCGCTTCGATCCACGGGCAGAGCTGGCGCCACGGGACATCGTCGCCCGGGCCATCGACCATGAAATGAAGCGCCTGGGCATCGATTGCGTCTATCTGGACATCAGCCACAAGCCCGAATCCTTCATCAAGACGCACTTCCCGACGGTGTACGAACGCTGCCTGGAATTTTCCATCGACATCACCAAACAGCCGATTCCGGTGGTCCCGGCGGCGCATTACACCTGCGGTGGCGTGATGGTCGATCAACAGGGCCGCACCGACGTGCCGGGGCTGTACGCCATTGGCGAAACCAGTTTCACCGGCCTGCACGGCGCCAACCGCATGGCCAGCAACTCGCTGCTTGAATGTTTCGTTTATGCCCGCTCGGCGGCCACGGACATTCTCGAACAGTTGCCCCGGGTTCCGATGCCCGCCCCCCTTCCCGCCTGGGATGCGAGCCAGGTCACCGATTCCGATGAAGACGTGATCATTGCGCACAACTGGGATGAGCTGCGGCGGTTCATGTGGGACTACGTTGGCATCGTGCGCACCAACAAGCGCCTGCAACGGGCACAACACCGCGTGCAACTGTTGCTGGATGAAATCGACGAGTTCTACAGCAACTACAAGGTCAGCCGGGATTTGATCGAGCTGCGCAACCTGGCCCAGGTGGCCGAGCTGATGATTCTGTCAGCCATGGAGCGCAAGGAAAGCCGTGGCCTGCATTACACCCTCGACTACCCGGACCTGTTGCCGGTCGCGCTGGACACTATTCTGGTGCCGCCCACCTACGTCGGCTGAATTTGAGCCGGACCCGCAGGCGTCGGTGCACATCCGCCGCCTGCGCATCCCGGGGCACGCAAATGGCCCTGACCCGGCGCTCGCCCCGCAGGCGGAAACGCAAGACCACCACCAACGGCAGCGCCAGGCTGTCCGGCCTCAGCTGGACGGGCTGCCAACCCTTGGCCCGACTCCACAACTGCCAGCCATCGGCATCGCGCCGCAAGCCGCAAATGGCCTGCGGATGGGTCAGCAAGATTTGCCGGGGCAACAGCCAGACGCCATGAGCCACGCACAGCACGACGCCGAGCGCGCTGGCCCAGAGCGGAATTGACAGTAAAAACAACGAACCCAGCGCGAACAGCTGGGCCAGCAGATACGCCGCCAGCAACTGCCGTGAGGCATGCCAGCGGCATTCGAACGTATTACTTGGGCTGGACACGATCCAGGATCATGCGAACCATGCGTTGCAGTTCGGGATCTTCCGATTCGCTGCGTTCCATGAACCAGCCGAACATGTCCTGATCCTCACACGTCAGCAGTCGGACGTACAACGCGCGATCCACCTCGTTGAGCGTTGCGTAAACCTCTTTCGTGAACGGTACCAGCAACACGTCAAGCTCAAGCATGCCACGGCGGCTGTGCCAAAAGAGGCGGTTCAGTTCAACATCTTCGACCATGGAGCGCTCCTCAAATAGGCCGCAAGTATACAGGCCCGCGCTCGGTCGAACAGTCGGCTTTGGTCGGGCACCGGTGATCCTTTGTGAACTACCCATTTCGAAGGCGGCCCCTTATGATGTCCACCAGACTTTTTACCCTGCGATGACCCATGGCCGATTCTGCTTTTTTCTGCACGCTTTCTCATGAAGGTGTTCTCGCGGTCCGCGGCGCGGACGCCAGCAAATTCCTGCAAGGCCAACTGACCTGCAATCTCAACTACCTGAGTGATTCCCGGGCCAGCCTCGGTGCGCGCTGCACGCAGAAAGGCCGGATGCAATCGAGTTTCCGCATCCTGCTCGAGGGTGATGGCGTGGTCCTGGCCATGGCCACCGAATTGCTCGAACCGCAACTGGCGGACCTGAAAAAATATGCGGTGTTTTCCAAATCGAAACTGACCGACGAAAGTGCCGCCTGGGTCCGCTTCGGCATTGACCATGGCGACGCCGCACTGGCCAGCCTCGGCCTGGACCTGCCGGCAGAAACCGACAGCGTCGTGCGCAGCGACGGGCTGATCGCCATCCGTGTCTCACCGCAACGCGCCGAGTTGTGGGTTGCCGCCAGTCTTGCCGATGCGGTCAAAGGCAAGCTGTCGGCCGTGCTGAGCGAAGGTGACCTGAATCAATGGTTGCTGGGCCAGATCCGTGCCGGGATCGGCCAGGTCATGCCCGGCACCCGCGAGTTGTTCATCCCGCAGATGCTCAACCTGCAAGCGGTCGGTGGCGTGAGCTTCAAGAAAGGTTGCTACACCGGCCAGGAAATCGTCGCGCGCATGCAGTACCTGGGCAAACTCAAGCGTCGCCTGTATCGCCTGCAACTGACTGCCGGCGAGCTGCCGGAACCGGGTACGGCGCTGTTCTCCCCGACCCATGGCAGCTCTATCGGCGAAGTGGTGCTGGCTGCCCGCGCCGGGCAAGGCATTGAGCTCCTGGCGGTGTTGCAAGCCGAAGCGGCAGACAGTGGAGACATCCACCTGGGCGCGCTCGAAGGGCCGTCCTTGCAGCTGCTCGACCTGCCTTATGAACTGGACCGCGATCGCGAAATCCAGCAATAACGGCAGCACTTGGCGCGACACCTAGAGAGACTCAATGAGCGAGCTGGCGGAAAAGGTCCAACAGGATTTGGTTGAGGCCATCAATAACGATGACCTGGTTCTGCCAACGTTACCGGAAGTGGCCCTGCAAATTCGCAAGGCCGCGGAAAACCCGGAAGTCAGCGTCAGTACCCTGAGCAAAGTGATCGGCCGTGATACCGCGCTGTCGGCGCGCCTGATCAAAGTGGTCAACAGCCCGCTGTTGCGCGCGACCCAGGAAGTGACCGACCTGCACACTGCGATCACCCGCCTGGGCATCAACTACAGCTGCAACCTGGCGATCGGCCTGGTCATGGAGCAGATTTTCCACGCCCGCTCCGACGTGGTGGAACAGAAAATGCGCGAAGTCTGGCGCAAAAGCCTGGAAATCGCCGGCGTCAGCTATGCCCTGTGCCGCAGCTATACGCGGCTCAAGCCCGACCAGGCTGCTCTTGGCGGGCTGGTGCATCAGATCGGCGTGCTGCCGATCCTGACCTACGCCGAAGATCACTATGAACTGCTGTCCGACCCGGTCAGCCTCAACCATGTCATCGACCGGATACATCCCTTGATCGGCGAAAAGCTGCTCAAGGTCTGGGACTTTCCCGACATGCTGGTGCAGGTGCCACAGCTCTACCTGAATTTCAAACGCCAGTCGGCGCAGATCGACTATGTGGATCTGGTGCAGGTGGCCAGCCTGTATTGCCACAAGGACACAGACCATCCGTTCGCTCGTATTGATCCGTTGGGCGTGCCGGCCTTCAATGCACTGGGTATCGACATCGAAGACGAGGCGATGTGCGCCGACCTGGAAGAAACACGGTCGATGTTTTACTGATCAAGGACCGCGTTGTCCCCTTCGCGAGCAAGCCCGCTCCCACATTGGATCTATGCAGCACCACAAATCCCTGTGGGAGCGGGCTTGCTCGCGAAGAGGCCAGAACAGACACCGCGCATCACTCCCCTGCAACAAAACTCACCCGCACCTTCAACCCCGCCCGCTCTCCATCATGCAAGCTGATCTGCGCCAGATGCGCGCGGCAGATCTCGCCGACAATCGCCAATCCCAACCCTGAACCGGCCACTTGCTGATTGCGCCGGTAAAAGCGTTCGAATACCCGGTCGCGCTCCTCAAGAGGAATGCCGGGGCCATCATCTTCGACTTCCAGCACGGCAGGGGCCGAGACCCGCAGAATCACGTTGCCGCCCGGCGGTGTGTGGGCCAGTGCGTTATCCACCAGATTGCTCAGCAGTTCGTTCAACAGCGTCGGCTCGCCCCGCAACCAGACCGGTTCATCCGCTTCCAGCGCCAGCGCGATGCCGCGCTTGTGGGCCAACGGCGCCATGGCCATGCCCAGTTCCCGAGCCAGTTGACTGAGGTCGAGCAACTGCGCGCCCCCCTCGGCAATCGCCCGGGCGCCATTTTCGACCCGTGCCAGGGAAAGCAACTGATTGGCCAGATGGGTCAAGCGGTCAGTGCCCTGGGCGGCGGTCTCCAGCGTGCTGCGCCAGGTCTCGGGCTCGGCCGAGCGCATGCCCAGCTCCAGTCGCGCCTTGAGGGCTGCCAATGGCGTGCGCAGTTCGTGGGCGGCGTCGGCAATGAATTGCGCCTGCTTCTCGAACTGTCCACGTAGACGCTCGGTAAAGTGATTGAGGGCGCGCACCAGCGGCCACAATTCGCGCTGCACTTCCACCAATGGCAAGGGACGCAGATCGTCCGGCTGGCGCTCTTCCACCGCCGTGCGCAAGCGCTCCAGCGGGCGCAACGCGGCACTCACCGCAAACCACACCAGCATCAACGCACCGATTGCCAGCATGCCCAGGCGCAGCAATGTATCCGCCGCCAGACTGCGGGCCATGCTGACGCGCGCTTCATCGGTTTCGGCCACGCGGATTTCCGCCATGCCGTTCATGTTGGGCTCGCTCACGGGCTTGAGCAGGCTCACCACGCGCACGTTCTGCCCGCGGTACTGGGCGTTGTAGAAGCGTGCCAGCGCCGGATAGTCATCGGTGCGCGGCGTTCCCGGCGGTGGCGCGGGCAGGTTTTCGTAACCGGAAATCAGCTTCTGATTGATGTCGTTGACCAGATAGAAAATTCGCCCGGCACTGTCGTAGGCAAAGGTATCGAGGGCCACGTAGGGCACGTCGGCACTCAGGGTGCCGTCGCGCTGGGAGACGCCGGCGGCGATGGTGCGCGCCGAGGCCAGCAAGGTCCGGTCATAGGCCGTATCCGCGGCTTCACGACCGTTCCAGTAGGCGCTCAACCCGCTGGCCAGCATCAACACCACCAGCAATAGCGCCAGGTTCCACAACAACCGCCAGCGCAAGCTGCTGGGCTTATGCATCGCGGCTTTCCAGCAAGTAACCGAGGCCACGGAAGGTCACGATGGCGACCGGTTGGCCATCGAGTTTCTTGCGCAGGCGGTGCACGTAGATTTCGATCGCATCGGGACTGGCCTCTTCATCCAGACCGAACACTTGCGACGCCAGTTGCTCCTTGCTCATCACCCGACCGGGGCGCGCGATCAGGGCTTCGAGTACCGCCTGTTCGCGGGAGGTCAGGGTCAGCAATTCTTCACCGAGGGTGAAACGCCGGGTTTCCAGGTCATAAGCGAGCACACCACAACGCTGGATACGCTCACCGCCCAGCACACTGCGACGCAGCAACGCCTTGACCCGGGCCTCGAGCTCGGTCAGTTCGAACGGCTTGGCCAGGTAATCGTCGGCGCCGAGGTTCAGGCCATGGACCCGATCCTTGACGTCGCTGCGGGCGGTCAGCATCAGTACCGGCAGGTTCTTGCCCCGCGCCCGCAGGCGCGCCAGCACTTCAAAACCATCCATGCGCGGCAAGCCGACATCGAGGATCGCCATGGCGTATTCCTCGCTGCCCAGCGCCAGGTCGGCGGCCACGCCATCGTGCAGAACGTCCACGGTCAGCCCGGTGCTCTTGAGCGCCTGGGCGACACTTTCGGCGAGCTGCAAATGGTCTTCGACGAGCAGGACACGCATGGATCTATACCTCGTTCAGGGATGGCCGACGCCATTCTTTGGCGCGGAGTTTACAGCCGCAATCACCGCTGTGAAGCCCGAAAAACCGTGAAAGCCCGCTGAAAGGTTAGCGAAAGGTTGGGTGGTTAGAGTCACCCCACGGATGGTTTCGACTGCTGACCATCGAATCGTAGTTTGAAAACGTGCTTTGACATGTAACTACCGAAAAACGCCTCGAAGCGTTTTCGCCAATAAGAACAATAAACGAGGTACTGCACCATGCTGTCCACACAGCTTCAGGCTTGCCCGCCCCGCCCTTTCTCTTGCTCCCCGATGTTTACGCTTGCCCGCGCCGAAGCCGGCTGCCCGTCGCTTGATCCGTATGGATTCGAACACGCCGGCACCGCGCGAAATCGTCGCACCTGAATCATCCCGAAAAACAAAAACTCCACTGGAGACAAAAATGAATCGTTCAATGCGCCGTTTCGCCCTCGCCGCCAGCTGTGTGCTGTTCGCCGGCCAACTCATGGCCGAGCCTAAACGCCCGGAATGCATCGCCCCGGCCTCGCCCGGCGGTGGTTTCGACCTGACCTGCAAACTGGCGCAAAGCGCGCTGGTCAACGAAAAGCTGCTGACCAAACCGATGCGGGTGACCTACATGCCCGGCGGTGTCGGCGCGGTGGCGTACAACGCGGTGGTCGCCCAGCGTCCGGCCGATGCCGGTACGTTGGTGGCCTGGTCCAGTGGTTCACTGCTGAACCTGGCCCAAGGCAAGTTCGGTCGTTTCGATGAAAGCAATGTGCGCTGGCTGGCCGCCGTTGGCACCAGCTACGGCGCGATCGCGGTGAAGAGCGATTCGCCCTACAAGACCCTCGACGATCTGGTCCAGGCCCTGAAGAAAGATCCGAGCAAAGTGGTGATCGGCTCCGGCGGCACCGTCGGCAGCCAGGACTGGATGCAGACCGCGCTGATCGCCAAGGCCGCCGGGATCAACCCGCGTGACCTGCGTTACGTCGCCCTCGAAGGTGGCGGCGAGATCGCCACGGCCCTGCTCGGCGGTCATATCCAGGTTGGCAGCACCGACATTTCCGACTCCATGCCACATATCCAGAGCGGTGACATGCGTCTGCTGGCGGTGTTCTCCGACAAGCGTCTGGACGAGCCGGAAATGAAGGACATCCCGACCGCCCGCGAACAAGGCTACGACATCGTCTGGCCGGTGGTTCGCGGCTTCTACCTGGGGCCGAAGGTCAGCGACGAGGACTACGCCTGGTGGAAGGACTCCTTCGACAAACTGCTGGCTTCACCGGAGTTCGCCAAGTTGCGCGACCAGCGTGAACTGTTCCCGTTCGCCATGACCGGCCCGGAGCTGGACACCTATGTGAAGAAGCAGGTCGCGGACTACAAAGTGCTGGCCAAAGAGTTCGGCCTGATCCAGTGATCGCCTCTGTCTAGCGGCTGCGACTCCGTTTGGCGGAGTCGCGGCACAGGAGTTCCCCATGCTCTTACAACGCATTTTTGCTTCAGTGCTGTTGCTGGCCTGTCTCAGCCTGGTGCTGATGGCCTTGCCTTATCAGGCACCTTTTTCCTACGAACCGATCGGCCCCCGCGCGTTCCCCCTGTTGATGCTGGGGCTGATGGGCCTGGCGCTGGTCTACATGGTGTATCGCCCCTCGCCAATCAAGCACACCGATGAAGATCCGCCGATGGATCGCGAGACCCTGACCAAAATTGGTGTTTGCGTGCTGTTGCTGCTGGTCTTCGCCGGGCTGTTCGAACCGCTGGGTTTCATCCTCAGCAGCATGCTGGTTGGCATTCCAATGGCTCGCCTGTACGGCGGGCGCTGGCTGCCGGGCGCGATCATCATCAGCCTGATGAGCGTCGGCCTGTACCTGCTGTTCGACAAAGTCATGGACGTGCCACTGCCTCTGGGCCTGCTCGACGTTCTGGAGAACTGATATGGATACGCTTGGTTACTTGAGTCACGGCTTCGGCGTCGCACTCACCCCTTACAACCTGGTGACCGCACTCAGCGGCACGCTGATCGGTACGGTCGTCGGCCTACTTCCGGGGCTGGGTCCGATCAATGGCGTGGCGTTGTTGATCCCGATCGCTTTCGCCCTCGGCCTGCCACCGGAGTCGGCGCTGATCCTGCTGGCCGCGGTTTACCTCGGTTGCGAGTACGGCGGTCGTATCAGTTCGATCCTGCTGAACATCCCGGGCGAAGCCTCCACCGTCATGACCACCCTCGACGGCTACCCGATGGCCCGCCAGGGTTTGGCCGGTGTGGCGTTGTCGTTGTCGGCGTGGAGTTCGTTCATCGGCGCCTTCATTGCGACCTGCGGGATGGTCGTGTTCGCGCCGATGCTGGCGAAATGGGCGATTGCCTTCGGTCCGGCGGAGTATTTCGTACTGATGGTGTTCGCCATTGTCTGCCTCGGCGGCATGGCGGGTGACCGGCCGCTAAAGACCTTCATCGCGGCGCTGATCGGCCTGTTCCTGTCGACCGTCGGCATTGATGCCAACAGCGGCGTCTACCGTTTCACCGGGGACAACATCCACCTCACCGACGGCATTCAATTCGTGGTCCTGGTGCTGGGCCTGTTTTCCATCAGCGAAATCCTCCTGCTGCTGGAAAAAACCCACCGTGGCCAGGAAGCCTTCCAGGCCACCGGCCGGATGCTGTTCAACTTCAAGGAAGCCGCTTCGGTGTTCTGGGTGAACATGCGTTGCGGTGTGCTCGGTTTCATCATGGGCGTGTTGCCGGGTGCGGGCGCCACACTGGCCAGCGCCGTGGCCTACATGACCGAGAAACGTATCGCCGGCCCAAGCGGAAAATTCGGACAAGGCGACAAGCGTGGCCTGGCTGCACCGGAAACCGCCATTGGCGCCGAAGCGTGCGGTGCACTGGTGCCGATGCTGACCCTTGGCGTTCCCGGCTCGGGCACCACGGCCGTGATGATCGGCGCATTGTCGCTGTACAACATCACGCCGGGCCCACTGCTGTTTCAACAGCAACCGGACATCGTCTGGGGCCTGATCGCTTCGTTGTTCATCGCCAACATCATGCTGGTGATCCTCAACATTCCGATGATCCGGATCTTCACCAAAATCCTTGCCGTACCGAACTGGGCGCTGGTGCCGATGATCGCGATCATCACCGCCATTGGCGTGTATGCCGTGCATGCCACGACCTTCGACCTGTTCCTGATGATCGGCATCGGCATCTTCGGTTACATCCTGCGCAAGCTGGACTTCCCCTTGTCCCCGGTATTGCTGGGTTTCATCCTCGGTGGCTTGATGGAGCAGAACCTGCGTCGGGCACTGTCGATTTCCAACGGTTCGCTGGATATTCTCTGGTCGAGCGGTATCACCGTCGGTGTCTGGGGGTTGATCGTGGTCATGTTGCTGGTGCCCATTGTGCGTATCTGGCGTAAACGTTCGGTTACCCGGCGCGTTATCGCCGATGTCTGATCGAACACCCTTCAAAGCCTGGTGGGGAACCCCGCTGGTCGGCCTGCTGGGCGGTTACCTCGCCAGCCAGGTCGGCTGGCCTTTGCCGTGGATGGTCGGCTCGTTGCTGGCGATCATCCTCGTGCGTTGCCTGACCCCCTGGCAACTGGCCGAAATCCCTGGCGGCCGCAAGTGCGGCCAGTGGATCGTCGGCATCGGTATCGGCCTGCACTTCACCCCGCTGGTGATGGAGCAGGTGCTGAGTCATTTCGGTCTGATCTTCTTCGGGGCGTTGGTCACCAGCCTGTCCGCCGTGGTCGGCGTGTGGCTGATGCGCCGTACCGGTGAGGATCGCGCCACCGCGTTCTTTTCCAGCATGCCCGGCGGTTCCGGGGAGATGGTCAACCTCGGCGCGCGCAATGGTGCGGTGCTCAGCCGTGTGGCGGCGGGGCAAAGTTTGCGGGTGTTGGTGGTGGTGCTGTGCGTACCGGCAGCCTTCAAGTATCTGCTGGGTGACGGTGCGCCGATTGCCCACGCGGGCAGCATCGATTGGCGCTGGCTGGCGGCGCTGTTCCCTGCTGGCGCATTGGCGGCCTGGATCTGGGAACGCCTGCGTCAACCCAATCCCTGGCTGTTCGGGCCTTTGCTGGTCAGTGCGGCAGTCAGCATCGGCTGGGATCTGCACATCGGCTTGCCCAATGGCGGCAGCCAGATCGGCCAGTGGTTGATCGGCAGCGGTCTGGGCTGTCACTTCAACCGGCAGTTTTTCCGGCGTGCGCCTTCGTTCATGGGCCGCACCTTGATCGGCACGGTGCTGTCCATGCTGATTGCGACTGCAGCGGCCCTGGGTTTGAGTGCGCTGACCCACCTGGATCTGCGCTCACTGACATTGGGCATGATGCCGGGCGGTATTGCCGAGATGAGCCTGACGGCCGAGACCTTGCAATTGTCGGTGCCGCTGGTGACGGCGATGCAGGTGATGAGGTTGTTGTTTGTGCTGTTTCTGGCGGAGCCGTTGTTCAAGTATTGGAACCGCAATCCGGATTCAGACAGCTAATCCGAGTCGCCCCCATCGCGGGCAAGCCCGCTCCCACAAGGACCGCGCAAACCCTGTGGGAGCGGGCTTGCCCGCGATGGGGCCCTTAAGGTCAACACTCAAACCGGCGGCAACCGCCACTCGATCGGCGTCTCGCCATTCTGCTCCAGAAACTTGTTGGTCCGGCTGAAGTGCCCGCAACCGAGGAAGCCGCGATAGGCGGATAGCGGTGACGGGTGCACCGAGGTCAGCACCAGGTGCTTGGTCGCATCGATCAGCTTCTGCTTGCTCTGCGCATGGGCGCCCCACAGCATGAACACCAGATGCGGCTGCTGCTGACTGACCACTTCAATGACCCGATCGGTGAAAAACTGCCAGCCCTTGTCCTTGTGGGCATTGGCGTTGGCGCGCTCGACGGTCATGGTGGTGTTGAGCATCAATACGCCCTGATCGGCCCAGCTCTGCAAGTAGCCATGGTTGGGGATGTCGATATTCAGGTCGCGCTTGAGCTCTTTATAGATGTTCACCAGCGACGGTGGCGCCGGCACGCCGGGTTGCACCGAGAAGCACAAACCGTGGGCCTGGCCCGGACCGTGATACGGATCCTGACCGAGGATCACCACCTTGACCTTGTCCAGCGGCGTGGAATTGAGCGCGTTGAAAATCATCGGCCCCGGTGGATAGATCTCCTTGCCGGCCGCCCGCTCCTGTTGCAGGAAATTTCGCAACTCTGCCATGTAAGGCTGGTCGAATTCGGCACGCAGTGCCTCCTTCCAGCCCGGTTCGAGTTTGATACGGTCGTCAGCAGTCATGGTTACATCCGGCAAAAACAATGGGGCGAACCCTAGGAAAGCTCACCACGCTTGTCAATTGATCTGATGCAGATCCGGCACTTTCCCACATAGCGATCATACTTAACCCTCAAATTCCCGATCGAGGTCACGATGAATCTGCACTTCGAAGAACTCACCGGCACCGACGGCGCGCGCATCGGCATCGCCAGCCTGGACGCCGAAAAATCCCTGAACGCCCTGTCCCTGCCGATGATCAACGCCCTGCGCGACCGCATGGAAGCCTGGGCCAAGGACCCGCAGATCGTCTGCGTCCTGTTGCGCGGTAACGGCCCCAAGGCTTTTTGCGCCGGCGGTGAGGTTCGCAGCCTGGTGGAAGCCTGTCGCGTCCATCCGGGGGAAGTACCGCCACTGGCTGCGCAGTTTTTTGCGGCGGAGTATCGTTTGGACTTCAATCTGCACACCTACCCCAAGCCGTTGATCTGCTGGGGGCACGGCTATGTGCTCGGCGGCGGCATGGGACTGTTGCAAGGAGCGAGCACCCGAATCGTCACGCCGAGCAGCCGCTTGGCCATGCCGGAGATCAGCATCGGCCTGTACCCGGATGTTGGCGCCAGTTGGTTCCTGTCGCGCCTGCCCGGCAAGCTCGGGTTGTTCCTGGGTCTGACCGGCGCGCATATGAACGGCCGGGACGCCATCGATCTGGACCTGGCGGATCGTTTCATGCTCGATGAGCAGCAGCCGGAGCTGATCGAAGGCCTGCTGCAATTGAACTGGCAGGAACAGACACCCATGCAGCTCAACAGCCTGCTCAAGGCCTTGCAGCAGGAAGCCTTGGCGCAGATGCCCGAAGCCCAGTGGCTGCCGCGTCGTCGGCAGATCGACGAACTACTGGATGTCAGCGATGTGCGTTGCGCCTGGAAGGCCATCAGTGCCCTGCGCGACCACAGCGACCTGTTGCTCAGCCGCGCGGCCAGGACCCTGAGTGAAGGCGCGCCGCTGACCGCCCATCTGGTATGGGAACAGATCATCCGGGCCCGACACCTGTCGCTGGCCGAAGTCTTCCAGATGGAATACACCCTGAGCCTCAATTGCTGTCGTCATCCGGAATTCAGCGAAGGCGTACGTGCGCGGTTGATCGACAAGGACCAGAAGCCGCACTGGCACTGGCCGGACATCAACAACGTGCCGGACGCGGTGGTCGAGGCGCATTTTCACAAGGCCTGGGAAGGTCGGCATCCGCTGGCGGATTTGTCCGAATACTGAAAACTGCACACAACACTGTGGGAGCGGGCTTGCTCCGGGCGGCGTTCCGACGAAGGCGTCATTTCAGCAACATTGATGTTGACTGATACTCCGCCTTCGCGAGCAAGCCCGCTCCCACATTCAGAGTTGTGTTTTATACAAAGCTATCGATGGCCGCCCCGTCCGTTGTGATCGCCACGCCCACCACGATTGCTGCGCCCATCGTGACCGCGATAGTCATTGTTCCAGCCTCCGCGGTTACGGCCGTCCCAGCCATGGTTCTGATGCGCGCGGTAGTCACCCCGCGACGGCTGGTAATAACGAGGGGCCGACTGGTAATGGCGCGACGATTGATACATCCGCGGTTGTGAGTAATAGCGCGGTGTCGGCTGGTAATACCGCGCAGGCGGCATGTAGTACCGGGGCGGTGGTGTGTAGTAACCGCCGCCATTGGAGTAGTAGGAACTCCCTCCGGCGTAATAGGTTGGCGATGGCGAGGTATAGACCTCGGAACTGTAGTAACTGCCTCCTTCATCGTAGTAAGGCACGCACCCACCCAGTGACAATCCCAATACAGCAAGCAGAAGAATTTGCCGCAGCGTTTTTTGACAGAGCATGGCGGCCTCCTGGACCGCGGGTGAGCCACACCAGCGACGCTGGCAGGCGACAGTCAAATGTTCGCTGACTGTCGAAAGATCAGACACCGAATTCGGGATCCGGTGCGTTCCCGAAACAAGTAGAAACATCTGCCCGATGAAAGGTTTTTCATCCATTCACGCCCTGATTAACGGTGCCCACCGCGATATCCACCACCGTGATGTCCACCGCCGTAATACCCGTGGCCACGGGAGTAACCATGCCCACCGTAGTAATAGGCGCGATAACCACCGTAGTAACGCGGACCGTAGTAACCGTAGTAATAAGGCGAGTAGTAACCGGGGTAGTAATAAGATCCCCCGTAGACGTCGGCGGGACCGTCGTAGTAGTAGCAGCCAGACAGTCCGAGACCAAGCACTGCACCCAACAACAATCGACGTAACATGGCGGCCTCCGTAAAGACCTGTGACAGCAGTCGGCACACACCGGCTGACATCTGTTTTGACTGGCAATCCCCTGCCAAGTGCGATGTTGCACCCACCTTCTGATCAGCGGCGGACAGGTTCCAAAGCGGTGCACCCGCGCACCATCACAAGGCAGTGCGCCCCTCCCATCAACACCGTCGACCTCCCTGTCGCCCACGCTAGAGCGCTCGGGTCAACTTGGCACGCCTCTCGCTTTAGCAACTGCGTGCAGGAGTCAATACAGGTTCGCGGCACCACAATTTGCAAATGGCTGACTAGGGTTCCGGCTCGCAATCGCGAGTGACTGGTCCGAGAGTTGGCGACCTCCAGTTGAGGTTACACGGCGGGACAAAAGCCCGGGAGACAAGCCACCGTTAGCGGTGCCGCTGCCGTCCTGTGCGTCCTTGATCAACTGGAGAATCACCATGTCCCAGCTTCGTTTACCCGCCCTGCTCGCCGCTGCGTTCGCAACCCTCGTGAGCTTCTCGTCCCAGGCTGCACAGAAAGACCACTTCAGCGTGTGCTGGACCATCTACGCCGGCTGGATGCCGTGGGAGTACGCCGGCAGCCAGGGCATCGTCGACAAATGGGCGAAGAAGTACGGCATCCAGATCGATGTGGTGCAGCTCAATGACTATGTCGAATCGATCAACCAGTACACCGCCGGCCAGTTCGACGGCTGCACCATGACCAACATGGACGCGCTGACCATTCCGGCCGCCGGCGGCGTCGACAGCACCGCGCTGATTGTCAGCGATTTCTCCAACGGCAACGACGGCATCGTGCTCAAGGGCGAAGGCAAGAAGGTCGCCGACCTCAAGGGCATGGACGTCAACCTGGTGGAGCTCTCGGTCTCCCATTACCTGCTGGCCCGGGCGCTGGATTCGGTGGACCTCACCGAGAAAGACCTGAAAGTGGTCAACACCTCCGACGCCGACATCTCGGCCGCCTTCAACACCGAACAGGTCAACGCCGTCACCACCTGGAACCCGATGCTCTCGGACATCAAGGCCAAGCCCGCGGTGACCGAAGTGTTCAACTCAAGCCAGATCCCCGGCGAAATCATGGACATGATGGTGGTCAACAGCGCCACCCTCAAAGACAACCCGGCCCTGGGCAAGGCACTGACCGGTGCCTGGTTTGAAGTGGTCGAGTTGATGAACGCGAAAAACGCCGCCGGCAAAGCCGCACTGGAACACATGGCCAAAGCCTCGGGCACCGATCTGGCCGGTTTCCAGGCGCAACTGGACACCACCAAGTTGTTCGCCACGCCCAAGGAAGCCCTCGCCTTTTCCACCAGCAAGCAACTGCCGGAAACCATGCGCAAGGTCGCCGAGTTTTCCTTCCAGCACGGCTTGCTCGGTGAAGGCGCCAAGGACACCAGCGCCGTCGGCATGGCCTTCGCCAACGGCGTGACCAGCGGCGACAAAGGCAACCTCAAGCTGCGCTTCGACCCGAGCTACGTGCAGTTGGCTGCCGACGCCAAGTTGTAAACAGAGGACTTGGCCATGCGCCTGATCAACCGTCACCCGGACCGCCCGAGTCGCCTGTTGTTGGTGATCCTGCCGTTCGCCCTGGTGCTGTTCGCCTATTTCATGGGCTCGGCCGAGCGACTGGCGGACAACCCCAACGACAAGCTGCTGCCCAGCGCCGTGCAGATGAGCGATGCGGTGAAACGCCTGGCCTTCGTGGCCGACAGCCGCACCGGCGAATACCTGCTCTGGCAGGACACGGCCTCCAGCCTGCAACGCCTGGCCATCGGCTTGGGCATCAGCGCCCTGGCCGGGCTGTGCCTGGGCATCGCCGCCGGCACCCTGCCGCTGCTCGGTGCGCCGTTGTCCCCCCTGCTGACGGTGCTGTCGATGGTGCCGCCGCTGGCGATCCTGCCGATCCTGTTCATCGTCTTTGGCCTGGGGGAATTGTCGAAAGTAATGCTGATCGTCATCGGCATCACCCCGGCGCTGGCCCGGGACCTGGAACAGCGTGCCCGGGAGATTCCCGTGGAACTGCTGATCAAGGCCCAGACCCTCGGCGCCTCCACCTGGACCCTGATGCTGCGGGTGGTGTTGCCGCAACTGTTGCCACGGCTGTTGATCTCGCTGCGCTTGATGCTCGGCTCGGCGTGGCTGTTCCTGATCGCCGCCGAGGCCATTGCCTCCACTGATGGCCTCGGCTATCGGATTTTCCTGGTGCGCCGCTACCTGGCGATGGACGTGATCTTGCCCTACGTGGTGTGGATCACCCTGCTCGCCTGGCTGATGGATTGGGGGCTCAAACGCCTGACCCGGCGTGCGTTCCCCTGGTATGAGGGGGCCGCCAAATGAGCTTCATCAGCGTTAAAAACGTCTGGCAGCAGTACGCCGATCAAGTGGTGCTTGAAGGCCTCAACCTGAACGTCAACGAGGGCGAGTTCTGCACACTGGTGGGTGCGTCCGGTTGTGGTAAATCGACCTTCCTGCGCCTGCTGCTCGGCCAGGAACGCGCCAGTCGCGGCGAGATCCTGCTCGACGGCCAGCCCTTGGCCGGTGAACCGGATGCCAGCCGTGGCGTGGTGTTCCAGCGCTACTCGGTATTCCCCCATCTGAGCGTGCTGGACAACGTCGCACTCGGCCTCGAGCTGCCGCGTTCGCCCTTGCTCGGGCGCCTGTTCGGCAGTGCGAAAAAAGAGGCGCGCGAACAGGCCTCGATGCTGCTGCATAAGGTCGGCCTCGGCCATTCGCTGGACAAGTACCCGGCGCAGCTCTCCGGCGGCATGCAACAGCGACTGGCCATCGCCCAGGCGCTGATCATGAAGCCGCGAGTGTTGCTGCTCGACGAACCCTTCGGCGCCCTCGATCCGGGCATCCGCAAAGACATGCACGCCTTGCTCCTGGAGCTGTGGCGCGAGACCCGGCTGACAGTGTTCATGGTCACCCATGACCTGTCCGAAGGCTTCAGCCTTGGCACCCGCCTGCTGGTGTTCGACAAGGTCCGCCTCGACCCGCATGCGCCCGGTCGCTATGGCGCACGCATCACCTACGACATCCCTTTGAACAGCGACCGCCGCGCCCCGGGCAAAGCCGTCGACGCCCTGCCGCTGCCGGTGGCGGGCACGCTTCGTATCGCTTAGAGGATTTTTCACAATGACTGATTCGACCCAGCTGTTCCCGCCCTTCGCCGAAGAAATGCTCCCCGGCGGCGGCCATCGTTCCTTCGTGCTCAAGCGCGGTCAATTGCTGCGCCTGACCGACCTGCGCGGCGGCGCCAACGTCAGCCTGACACTGCTCAACGCCAACGAAAAAACCGAGCGCCTGAACCTGCCCGACAGCCTCAAATGCCAACACACCGCCAAGCTCACCGCCGGCCACTGCCTGTACTCGGACATGGGCCGCGTGCTGGCCGCCATCACCGCCGACACCTGCGGTTGGAGCGACAGCCTGGGTGGCGTGCTCTGCGCTGAAGAGGTCGCAGAAAAATACGGCGCCGGCCGCTACCAGGAACTGCGCAATGGCTTCTTCCGCAACGGCACCGACAACCTGCTGGTGGAACTGGGCAAGTGGGGACTGGGCCTGTCCGACCTGCTGATGACCCTCAACCTGTTCAGCCGCGTGAACGTCGATGACGCCGGGCGCTTCCATTTCGTCGAGGGCAATTCCAAGGCTGGCGACTACATCGAGTTGTACGCACCGATGGACTCCCTCATGGTGCTCACCGCCCTGCAGCACCCGATGGATCCATCGCCGGAATATGCACCGAAACCGCTGAAGCTCAGCTGGATGAACGCCGACGCCAGCGTCGCCGAACACTGCCGCACCTCGCGCCCGGAAAACGAGCGCGGCTTCATCAACACCGACCGTCTGTTCGCCTGAGGATCGCTGCCATGTCACTCGCAATCGCTACCGCTGCCGTTCACACAAGCAGGCAACCAGACACCGCGATCTACCGCGCCACCATCCCCGCCGGCGAACCCTGGCTGATGGAGGTCAAGGCCGGCCAGACCCTGCGCATCCTCGACCTTGAAGGCAATCAGGCCGTCGACACCTTGTTCTACAGCGTCGCCAATCCCAAGGAGCGCTACGACGTGCAGCGCACGTTGCGCCGGCAGAACAGCGTGTACCTGAGCACCGGCAGCGTGCTGTATTCCAACCTCGGCAAACCGATGCTGACCATCGTCGCCGACACTTGCGGGCGTCACGACACCCTCGGCGGCGCCTGTGCGCAAGAGAGCAACACCGTGCGCTACGCCCTGGAGAAGCGCTACATGCACAGTTGCCGCGACAACTATCTGCGCGCCTGTGTCCACGACGGACGCCTGGGCAAGGGCGACATCGGGCCGAACATCAACTTCTTCATGAACGTACCGGTCACCGCCGACGGTGGCTTGACGTTCGAAGACGGGATTTCCGCGCCGGGCAAGTACGTCGACCTGCGCGCCGAGATGGACGTGATCGTGCTGATCTCCAACTGCCCGCAACTGAACAACCCGTGCAACGCCTACAACCCCACCCCTGCGGAGCTGCTGGTATGGAACTGAAATTCCCGAGACTGCGCCGCTGGTTATTTGCCTTGTGCCAGGCCCGTTCAGGGCAGTGCATCAAACAGCAAGAACACTGATTAACCCTGTGGGAGCGAGCTTGCTCGCGATTGAGTCGACACAGGTTCCTTTGAAGTCGACTGACACTCCGCCATCGCGAGCAAGCTCGCTCCCACAGGGGGCGGCGGTGGTTTTGAAATTTGTGATTCTGCCACCGGGGACGACCCCGATGCCTTTCAAAAAACTGCGGGACGGCCCGCATCCCAGTCGAGGCTGATGCGCAATCGCCTCCGGGGGTTATGCCATGTTCGAAAAAGTCCTGATTGCCAACCGTGGCGCCATTGCCTGCCGCATCCTGCGGACCTTGCGTGAACTGCACGTGCAGGGTGTCGCCGTTTACTCCGAAGCCGACGCGGCCAGCCTGCACATCCTGCAGGCCGACGAGGCGCACAGCCTCGGGGAAGGCGCAGCCGCCGGCACGTACCTGGCGGTCGATAAAATCCTCGCCATCGCCAAAGCCAGCGGCGCCACCGCGATCCATCCCGGTTACGGCTTCCTCTCGGAAAACGCCACATTCGCCGAAGCCTGCGAAGCCGCCGACATCGCCTTCATCGGCCCGACACCGGAACAACTGCGGGTGTTCGGCCTCAAGCACACCGCCCGCGCCCTCGCCAAACAACAGGGTGTGCCCATGCTTGAAGGCACCGAGTTGCTCGAGAGCCTCGACGCCGCATTGATCGCCGGTGAACAGGTCGGCTACCCGGTGATGCTCAAGAGCACCGCCGGCGGTGGCGGCATCGGCATGCGCGTGTGCCGCAGCGCAGCCGAGTTGAGCGAATCCTTCGAAGCGGTCAAACGCCTGGGCCAGAACAATTTCAGCGACGCCGGAGTGTTCATCGAGAAGTACATCCAGCGCGCCCGTCACCTGGAAGTGCAGGTGTTCGGTGATGGTCGCGGCGAGGTGATTGCCCTCGGTGTGCGCGATTGTTCGGTGCAGCGGCGCAACCAGAAAGTCCTTGAGGAAACCCCGGCACCGAACCTGCCCGAGGGCATGGCCGATGAACTGTGCGCGGCGGCGATCAAACTGGCCAAAGCGGTGAACTACCGCAGCGCCGGCACCGTGGAGTTCGTCTTCGACAGCGATGCCCGGGGTTTCTATTTCCTGGAAGTGAACACCCGTTTGCAGGTGGAACATGGCGTCACCGAGCAGGTGTGGGGCGTCGACCTGGTGCGCTGGATGGTGCAACTGGCGGCCGGTGAGCTGCCGCCGCTGAGCAAATTGAGCCAGAATTTGAAAGCTGATGGCCACGCGATTCAGGCACGCCTCTACGCCGAGGATCCGGGTCGCGACTTCCAGCCGAGCCCCGGTTTGCTCACGGCGGTGAATTTCCCTGACGCCGATGGCAAACAGCTGCGCATCGACACCTGGGTCGAGGCCGGTTGTGAGATCCCGCCGTACTTCGACCCGATGATCGCCAAGCTCATCACTTGGGCACCGACCCGCGAGCAAGCCGCTGCCGATCTGCACCAGGCCTTGGATGACAGCCAGCTCTACGGCGTGGAAACCAACCGCGATTACCTGCGGCAGATTCTGGTTGATACGCCATTCGCCAGCGGTCAGCCGTGGACCCGTTGCCTCGAGGGACTGGTGTATCGGGCCAACACCTTCGAAGTGCTCAGCGCCGGCACCCAGACCAGCGTCCAGGACTATCCCGGCCGCCTCGGTTACTGGGCGGTGGGCGTGCCGCCGTCGGGGCCGATGGACAGTCGCGCGTTGCGCCTGGGCAATCTGTTGTTGGGCAATGTCGAAGGTGCTGCGGCGCTGGAAATCACCATGAGCGGGCCGTTGCTGCGCTTCAATTGCGATGCGGTGATCGCGGTGACGGGCGCGGCGATTCCACTGGCGTTGAACGGTGAAACCGTACCGATGAACACCGCGCTGCTGGTTCCGGCGGGCTCGACGTTGAGCCTGGGAACGATTGCCGGTGCGGGTGCGCGCAGCTACCTGTGCCTGCGCGGTGGCCTGCAAGTGCCGGATTATCTGGGCAGCAAAAGCACCTTCACCCTTGGTCAGTTTGGCGGGCATGGCGGTCGCGCGCTGCGCGCCGGTGATGTGCTGCATGTGCCGGCGCTGAGCAACCGTAGCACCGGGGCGCAACTGCCTGAATCTCAGGTCAGCGAGTTGCCTGCCGTGCGGCAGATCCGCGTGATCTACGGCCCCCACGGTGCCCCGGAATACTTTACCGAAAACTACATCGGCACCTTCTTCGCCACCCAGTGGGAAGTGCATTTCAACTCCAGCCGCACCGGTGTGCGCCTGATCGGGCCGAAGCCTGAATGGGTACGTGCCGACGGTGGTGAGGCGGGTTTGCATCCGTCGAACATTCACGACAATCCGTATGCGATCGGTGCGGTGGATTTCACCGGTGATATGCCAGTCATCCTCGGCCCGGATGGCCCAAGCCTTGGCGGGTTCGTGTGCCCGGTGACGGTGATCGAGGCGGATCTTTGGCAGCTTGGTCAACTGAAGGCGGGGGACAAGGTGCAGTTCTCCCCCATCGACCTCAAGACCGCCCGCGATCTCGCCCGCAAATGGGATACCTGTGGGAGCTGGCTTGCCAGCGATGGGGCCCGACCAGACACCGCATCAACTTCATCGCTGGCAAGCCAGCTCCTACAGGGGGTTGTGTCGCCTGTGGTGCTGGATATCGGGCAGGGAGATACGCGGCTGGTTGCACGGCTGTCGGGCGACACGCATTTGCTGCTGGAAATCGGCGCCCCCGAACTCGATCTGGTCCTGCGCTTCCGCGCCCACGCCCTCATGCAAGCCCTGGAAAGCCAACACCTGCACGGCGTGATCGACCTGACGCCAGGCATCCGCTCACTGCAAGTCCACTACCAACCCGAACAACTGCCACTGGCCGACCTGCTCGGCATCGTCGCCGGCGAATGGGACGCCGTGTGCGCCGCCAAGGACCTGCAAGTGCCCTCGCGCATCGTCCACCTGCCACTGTCCTGGGATGACCCCGCGTGCCAGTTGGCCATCGAGAAATACATGACCACGGTGCGCAAGGACGCGCCTTGGTGCCCGAGCAACCTGGAGTTCATCCGCCGCATCAACGACCTGCCGAACCTCGATGAGGTGCAACGCACGGTGTTCGACGCCAGTTACCTGGTGATGGGCCTGGGCGACGTTTACCTCGGCGCACCGGTCGCCACCCCGCTCGATCCGCGCCATCGCCTGGTCACCACCAAGTACAACCCGGCGCGCACCTGGACCGCGGAGAACTCGGTGGGCATCGGTGGCGCGTACATGTGCGTCTACGGCATGGAAGGCCCCGGCGGTTATCAGTTTGTCGGGCGCACGCTACAGATGTGGAACCGCTACCGCGAAGTCGCCGCGTTCGATGGCAAGCCATGGTTGCTGCGGTTTTTCGACCAGATCCGTTTCTACCCGGTCAGCGCCGATGAACTGTTGCGCATTCGCCGGGATTTCCCCCTCGGGCGCTTCGACCTGAACATCGAGCACAGTCAGTTGAACCTAGCGGATTACCAAGCGTTTCTGACGCAGGAAGCCGAGACCATCGGCGCGTTTCGCGAGCAGCAAAAAGGCGCATTCAATGCCGAGCGTGAGCGCTGGATAGCCAGTGGCCAGGCGCATTTCGACAGCGAAGAGCCGGCCCCGGAGGCGACCGATGAGGCGCCGCTGGCCAGCGGTCAACAGAGCGTCGACAGCCACATCGCCGGCAACCTCTGGCAGGTCCAGGTCGAGGCCGGCAAGCGCGTCGCGGCCGGTGATGTGCTAGTGATCCTGGAGTCGATGAAGATGGAAATCCCCCTGCTCGCCCCCATGGCCGGCGTGGTGCGCGAGGTGCGCGTGCAACCGGGTTCGGCGGTGCGCGCCGGACAGCGCGTCGTGGTGCTGGAACTCGACTGAACCCATTTTGAAAAGGACTCATGCCATGAACATCAATCTGCAACTCGACGCCCTCCGCAGCGCCTACCGCGAAGGCAGCACCACGCCCCGCCAACTGCTGTTGAACCTGCGGGACAAAGCGGCGGCGCTGAATCCGGACTATCACCTGTTCATCCACTTGCTCAGCGCCGAGGAACTGGAGCCGTACCTCGCCGCCCTCGACGGTCGCGACCTCGACAGCCTGCCGCTGTACGGCGTGCCGTTCGCGATCAAGGACAACATCGACCTGGCGGGCATTCCAACCACGGCGGCGTGCCCGGCATTTGCCTACGTGCCGGAGCGTTCGGCGACCATCGTCGAGCAACTGCTGGCCCTGGGTGCGATTCCGTTGGGCAAGACCAACCTCGACCAGTTCGCCACCGGGCTCAACGGCAGCCGCTCACCCTATGGCGTGTGCCCCAACAGCGTGTTGCCGGAGTATCCGTCGGGCGGCTCCAGCGCCGGTTCGGCGCTGGCGGTGGCGCTCGGGGTCGCGAGTTTTTCCCTGGGTACCGACACCGCCGGCTCCGGGCGTGTACCGGCGGCGTTGAACAACCTGGTCGGCATGAAAGCCACCAAGGGCCTGATCTCGACGGCCGGCGTGGTACCGGCCTGTCGTACGCTCGATTGCGTCACTACGTTCACCGCCACCGCGCGGGAGGCCAGCCGGTTGCTGGCGCTCACCGCACGCCTCGACCCACGGGACGAATACAGCCGCAGCAACCCGCTGTGGAATGACGGCTCGGCGTTCGGCACGCCACGGCCGTTCCGGTTCGGCGTGCCACGTGCACAGGACCTGCAATTCTTTGGTTGCCCCGAAGGCCCGCTGTTGTTCGGCGATGCCATCGATCGTCTCAAGGCCTTGGGCGGCGAAGCGGTGGAGCTTGATCTGTCGCCGTTTCTGGAGGCCGCACGCTTGCTCTATGAAGGCCCGTGGGTGGCCGAGCGCTACAGCGTGGCCGGAGAGCTGATGGCACAAAACCCCGAGGCCGTGTTGCCGGTGATTCGCGCTGTCTTGGCCAAGGCACCCGCCGTCGACGGCGTGCAGACCTTCCGCGCCCAATACCGGCTACAAGCGCTCAAGGCCCAGTGCGACGCAGCGCTGGAAGGCCTCGATTGTGTCGTCACGCCCACCATCGGCCGCCCGGTGTCGCTGGCGGAACTCAAGGCCGAACCGGTACTGCGCAATTCGGACCTCGGCTACTACACCAACTTCATGAACCTGCTCGACTACGCCGCCGTCGCCGTGCCCAGCACCTTCATGGACAACGGCCTGCCATGGGGCGTGACGTTGTTTGGCCGAGCCTTCACCGATCAGTACCTGTTGAGCGTGGCGGATGCCTTGCAGCGCCAGCAAGGCTTGGCCGCTCCTGCACCGGCGCCGGTAGCCCGCCATGATCGGGCGCGGCTGGTGGTTTGCGGCGCGCATCTGGACGGGCTGGCGTTGAATTGGCAGCTCAAGCAGCGCGGTGCCCGGTTGCTGGAAACGACCTTCAGCTCGCCGGATTATCAACTCTATGCCCTGGCCGGCGGCCCGCCGCTGCGTCCAGGCATGGTGCGCGTGAAGGATGGCGGCGTGGCGATCGCGGTGGAAGTCTGGGAGTTGCCCAGCCGAGAACTGGGTTCGTTCCTGACCGGGATTCCGGCACCGCTGGGACTGGGCAAGGTGCAACTGGCGGACGGCCGCTGGGAGAGCGGGTTTATCTGCGAGGCGTATGGGCTGGAGGGTGCGGTGAACATCAGTCATTTCGGCGGTTGGCGGATGTATCTGAAAACATTGGGTTAAACACCAGACTCATAACCCTGTGGGAGCGAGCTTGCTCGCGATAGCGGTGTGACATTCAGCCTTGATGTGGCAGACACGCCGCCATCGCGAGCAAGCTCGCTCCCACAAGGTCCGTGCAAGATTTACGACCATTCGCAGCGCACATGGAGCAGTTATTTCCCGGCAGTACCCTTAGAATGCTTGCATCGGATGACTGCCAATGGAACTGCCATGCCGCTTCGCTCGCCGCTGTACTCTCAACGCTCGTTGGTGCTCACGCTGGTCGCATTGCTGGGCGCAGGCTTCCTCGCCACCTCCTTTCTCAGTTACTACGCCTCCAGGGCCTCGATCCGCGACAATATCGTCAACACCGAACTGCCGCTGACCTCGGACACGGTCTACTCGGAAATCCAGAAAGACCTGGTCAGGCCGATCCTGATCTCCTCGATGATGGCCCGCGACACCTTCATGCGCGACTGGGTGGTCAATGGCGAGAAGGATTCCGACCAGATGACCCGTTACCTCAACGAAGTCATGACCCACTACGGCGCCTACACCGCCTTCTTCGTCTCCAACACCAGCCTGACTTACTACCACGCCAAGGGTGTGCTCAAGCAGGTCAAGGCCACCGAGCCCCGCGACGCCTGGTATTTTCGCGTGCGGGACATGAAGGATCCGTACGAAATCAACGTCGATCCGGACCTCGCCAACAAGGACAACCTGACCTTTTTCATCAACTACAAGGTCTACGACTACAACGCCCGGTTCATCGGCGCAGCCGGGGTTGGCCTGACCGTCGACGCCGTGATCAAGCTGATCGACAAGTACCAGCAGCGTTATCAGCGCAGCGTATATTTCGTCGACAACTTCGGGCGTCTCGTGCTGACAGGCGCCGAAGGCGGTCCGCAAGGTGCGCGCATCGGGCAGAAACTCAGTGAGCTGGACAGCATGAAGGACCTGGTCAGTCGGTTGCCCAAACCCCACAGCGGCAGCTACGAATATTCCGTGCAGGGCCAGGGGCACTTCCTCAATGTGCGGTTCATCCCGGAGCTGAACTGGTACCTGTTCGTCGACAAACGCGAGGACAGCGCCCTGGGTGAAATCCGCCAGTCGCTGTACCTCAACCTGCTGATCTGCCTGCTGGTCACGCTGATCGTGCTGGCCCTGCTCAACCAGGTCATCAAGCGCTTTCAGGACAAGATCCAGGCCCAGGCCACCCTCGACAGCCTGACCGAACTGCCCAACCGTCGCGGCTTCGACCTGCTGGCCATACAGGCCATGCACGAAGCCCGGCGCGAGCCCAAACCGCTGACCGCCTTGCTGCTGGACCTCGACCGCTTCAAGGTGTTGAACGACACCTATGGCCACCTGGCCGGCGATCAGGTATTGAATGGCTTTGCCCAGGATCTGAAGAGCTGCCTGCGGCACTCCGACATCGTCTGCCGCTGGGGCGGTGAAGAGTTCATCGTGCTGCTCAAGGACACCGATGGTCAGATCGGTCTGATAATTGCCGAGAAAATTCGTCAGTACGTGGAGCAACAGAGCTACACCTACAAAGGCCAGATCTTGCGAGTGACCGTCAGCATCGGCCTGACCACCCTGCAGCCCGATGACACCTTGCACACCCTGCTGTCACGGGCGGATCATGCGATGTACCGGGCCAAGCAAAGTGGCCGTAACCGAACCTGTGTGGAAATGGCTCACTCCATCCATGAACCAGCCTGACCTCTGTCCCGCCTGCGGCGCACCCAACGACTGCGCCCTGGCCGACCCGCGAACCGCCGACCGCGCCTGCTGGTGCTACGGCGTCAGCATCGACCCGGCCGTGCTCCAGGCCCTGCCGGCGCAACTGCGCAACGCCTCGTGCCTGTGCCCGCACTGCGCCGAGGTCGAGGCGCAGTTGCAAGCAGCGTCCGAATCGATCAAGTAAGATGCGCGGCCCTTTCTTCACTGATCCCTAAGTCATGCGTGTCGACCGATTCCTCAGCAACCTGCCGTGCTTCAACCGTAAGCAGGTGCGCCTGTTGCTGGTGGAAAAACGCGTCAGGATCGACGGAAAAGTCGTCAGCGACCCGCACAGCCAAGTCCGCGAGTTCAGCCGCGTCGAAGTCGACAGCGACGTGCTGCAAGTCGGTAAACCCCTGCGCCATTTCATGCTGCACAAACCCGCCGGATGCGTCAGCGCCACCCGGGATCCGCAACACCCGACCGTACTCGATTTGATCCATGAGCCGGACAAGGACGAGCTGCACATCGCCGGGCGCCTGGACTTCAACACCACCGGCCTGATGCTGATCACCAACGACGGCAGCTGGTCGCGGCGCCTGACCCAACCACAGACCAAACTGCCCAAGGTCTATTACGTTGAAACCGAACAGGACATCGGCCCTGAATACGCGATCAAGTTCAACGAAGGGCTGTACTTCGCCTTCGAAGACCTCACCACGCAACCTGCCGGGCTGCAGCTGCTCGGGCCGAAATGCGCGCGCCTGAGCATCGTCGAAGGCCGTTATCACCAGGTCAAGCGCATGTTCGGCCACTTCAACAACAAGGTGATGCGCCTGCACCGCGAACGCATGGGCCCGCTGGCGCTCGACGATGCGTTGAAACCGGGCGAATACCGCCCACTGAGCGATGAAGAGATCGGATTGATCTAAGCAGGCGACCGCTGAGCAGAAGTTGTCGAACAATTTACCAATGGCACTTGCGCGATGACGTGACCCCTGCTTGAATCAGGACGTCGGCCGAAATGTGACCGATGAGTCACCCCATACTTCTAAGAAACTTTTTGCCGGTAGGAACCCAAGGGTTCCGGCCTCACCCGGCAGACTGCCCGCCAATAACAATACCCGTCGACCGGACTGCATTGGATCGACATGGGCCTCTCAAATTCCAGGCGTATGCCTACCTGTCACAAAGCTCGTGCAATCTCTATTGCGCGCATACCCGCTTGCCAGGAGTCTTATGACATGAGGCCAGAAATCGCTGTGTTGGATATACAGGGTCAGTATCGGGTTTACACGGAGTTCTATCGCGCAGACGCCGCAGAGAAGACCATTATCCTGGTCAACGGCTCGATGGCCACGACTGCGTCGTTTGCACAAACCGTGAAAAACCTCCATCCGCAGTTCAACGTCGTCTGCTACGACCAGCCCTATGCGGGCCGGTCAAAAGCCCACAACCTGCACGAGAAATTGCTGACCAAGGAAGTCGAAGGGCAGATCCTCCTGGAGCTGATCGACCACTTCGCCGCCGAGCACGTGCTGTCGTTTTCCTGGGGTGGCGCCGCGACCCTGGTCGCCTTGGCCCAACGGCCACGACGCATCGAAAAAGCCGTGATCAGCTCGTTCTCCCCGGAGATCAACGCGCACATGCTCGACTACCTCGAGCGCGGCGTCGATTACCTCGGCAGCCGGGATGGCGACCGCGTCGGCAACCTGGTGAACAGCACCATCGGCAAACACCTGCCGACCCTGTTCAAGCGCTTCAACTATCGGCACGTCAGCAGCCTGGCCGATCATGAATACGGGCAGATGCACTTCCACATCAGCGACCTGCTGCACAGCGATCGCCAATGCTTTTTCAAAGCGGCGGAAAAAATCAACGTGCCGGTGCTGTTCATGAACGGCGAATGGGACGAATACACCGCCGCCGATGGCGCACGGTTGTTCGCCAACCACGTGCAACACGCCACCTTCACGACCCTTCAGGCCACCGGCCACTTTCTCGACATGGAGCACAAGGCCGCCTGCCGAGACAGCCGCAACGCACTGATGGGGTTCCTGAAACCGGCCCAGCACGATAGCCGACCGCGTTACCACTACGTCCAGGACCACCATGCATTGGCACTCTGAAACAGAGTCATCGCGAGCAAGCCCCGCCCTGCTGAATCAAACGTATTCTGCAGGCGCGAGACTTGCCCGCGATCGACTGTCATGCGGTCCATGCATCGTTTCACCTGTGCTAAAGCCATCTGGGGCAAAGAAAAACTTCAAATCCCCGCGCGTATCTGGTACAAAGTCAGCCGCTCTGAGCGGGTGTCGTATAATGGCATTACTCCAGCTTCCCAAGCTGATAACGAGGGTTCGATTCCCTTCACCCGCTCCACTAATTTCAAGGCTTTCAGCAGCGCCTGTACGTATTGTCAACGAGCTGAGGGCCAAATTGGGGGACATTCAGTCTCTCCGTCAAGCGGCAGACCAAATCCTCCACGCCATTTCATGTTGCCCCGCCGAAAAACGATCTGGCCGGTTTAAAGTGCATCAAAATCAAACGCTGGAACATACCCTGTGCCGAGCAGGTATGGACATTTCGACGTCACAAAATCATTGCTAAGCAAATCATCCGAACGCCTGTATTCACTCGTGAGAACGCCAGTAAAATTTAAAAGCGTATGCGGCAAGGACGAAATGCTAGCTCTTTGATTCTCCCTCTCCTTCAACTTTGAAAGCTTGAGCGCTTGCTGGCCTGAAATATTATCGGATGCCCAGACAAACGCCGAAACCAGCAAATCATATTTATTGCCAATCCCATGCCCCAACAATCCTCGACTATCATCCATGATATTTTCGCCATGATCCGATGAATAAAATAATACCGACGGCCTCTTACTTAACTTCAACTGCTCGATAATTGAGCTTAACAACCAGTCCGTATACAAGATGGTATTATCATAATCCGCGGTGATTTTATCTTTTACGCCACTGGTTGACGGCTTGAATTTTTTGAAATCATCTGGATACCTGCGCGAGTACTCGAAATGACTGCCTTTGATATGAATAAATATGGCCTGTTTTTGCGCACTGTCTTTGTTTAATATTTTTTTATATTCCGGCATCAATGCACCGTCATAGCTCCTTTCAAAATATTGCCAATTTTGAGCCTCTGCTGCTATTTGCGGAATGATTCCGCCGAAACTATCGACTTCCTGCACTGACAACCAATAGGTCATGTAACCCGCTGCGCGATATATACCCACCAAGGACTTTTTTGACGCAATGGCATTCCAATCCGAAATAGGCTCAAGGCTGAGCATTGAGGGAACGGCGACCGACGTATAGGGGGCTGTCGTACACATGCGATTGAACTTGTAAATCCCTGCCAACTTGTCGAGATTCGGGGTGGTCTGCTTGTCATATCCGTAGAGAGACCAATTTTGCGGCCGCGATGACTCACCGATTACAAAAACAACAGTTTCTATATTTGACTCATTCGAAACACTGGTTATTTTCACCTCCGATTCCTGGCGCTGCTTGATAAACTGCTTTGATTGCAAATACAGGTGAGTCGTAAGGCCTATTTGCGACAAGTACCCGACGGGGGTGCTTTGATCTTTTGCAACGAGATCCAGTACCGCATGCTTCCCGAAAGAGTTGACCTTGACCGTTTTATAAAAATACGCGCCATACCCCAAAAGCAAAGCACTAATGGCCAAAACGAAAACACCCTTGCTTTTATATAACTCACGCTTATACAGACCGATGAGCCCTACCCCATAGCAAGCGACGAATATTATCAAAACGACGGTAAGCGGCCGCCAATAAGTCGACAGAAAATCACTTGCCTCCTTGTAGTTATTCAAACCGATAAACACATAGGCCGCCGTGAATCTCGAATTGAAATTCAGAACAAGGAATAGATCGACGGCCGCCAACAAATAGAACGGAAGAAGAACGACGTGAGTTTTGAATTGATTGAACGAAGCAAATCGAATCGCCAAAAGCCACAGCACTGAAATAGTAGCGGTATATATGGCCAACAAATCAATTTTCGAGTATCGATGGTTTGTGATCAGTCTAATTATCAGCGGTGACAACAAAAAAGCCCACAACACTAAATTCGGCCATTCCGCTTTAAAAACTCTTATGGGATAATCGATGGCCTTTACCAATATTTTCATAGTCGAGCTGTTCTCGTCGGGTACCACCTGCTGCCCAAAGATTAGCTCAGTTGGCGTGTAGCGCCACGAGGCTCACCCTGCATTCGCAACAGCGCGGAATCGACCCGCAAGACTTGGCGCTCGTATAGTTTTGTGGCCATCGGGGCTCGCAGGCATAGGGGTCTCTTCATCCGGACCCTGCGCAATTTTTTTGTTCAGACGGCTTACCTGACACCCATCCATACGCAGAGTGCTCCTGCGCAGAAGCGACTACTATAAAAGTTCCGTTAGCGTTTTTTTCACATAATGTGGATTTGTTAGCGAATTTCGGTGCCCATTGGCCTTTTCATCTCCCTACAAAAATTAACGCTTTCGCGTAGGATCAGGTATTCGTTAGCGTTTCTATCGTCCCAGTAAAGGATTTTGTTAATGCAGGTCGGTTTAAAGGCACTCGCAAACCAGTACGACATCGTTCTGGCACAGCCACTGCGCGTCGAATCGACGATTGGCACGACACGTGTCAGTCGCGAAAGCAGCGGGCATACGGAGAATCAGTATCCCCCGAGCTACCGGCCTGCCGACGATTTCTCAGGGCATTTCGAATTCGGCCTCAAATACGAAGAGATCCATCTCGAATTCTTTGCTCGCTTGTTTGCAAAGACCGGACCCGAACCTGTCGAAGCCTGGTGCCGGCGAGAGCCTTTTGGCCAATATGCTCGCCGCACGGGGTTTCTCTACGAATGGCTGACAGGGCAAAGTCTGGATGTGCCAGACGTAACCAACGGTGGCTATGTCGATGCACTTTCTGCGCAGGACTACCTCACCCGTAGTGAACCACCACGAGTTCGACGTTGGCGAGTCAAAAACAACCTGCCCGGTACACCCGGTTTTTGCCCTTTGGTTCGTCGTACGACGGCAGTCAATGAGGCTCTGCAATTCGATCTCGGCGCGGCGTTGAAGGAGTTGGATCAAACCTTTGGTGCCGATATCTTGATGCGTACGGCCAGTTGGTTGACGTTCAAGGAGTCACGAGCCAGCTTTCTCATCGAAAAAGAGGCCGACCAGGCTGATCGCATCCAGCGTTTTGCGCATGTCATTGCCCAGCACTGCGGCCATATCGAAGCCCCATTAAGCAATGACAGCCTGCGTTCCCTGCAAGCCGGCATTCTGGGGCGAGATGCCATTGGGCTCGGCTTGCGGCGCTCCCCGGTATTTGTAGGTCAGGCCACAATGCGCGAGGACATCGTGCATTACATTGCCCCGCACTTTGAAGAACTTGCCCCTCTACTGGAAGGCCTCAACGAGTTCGAGATCGCAACGCGGGGTGCCGAGTCAGTGGCACGCGCCGCAGTGCTAGCATTCGGCTTCGTGTACATACATCCCATGCGTGACGGCAACGGCCGGATTCATCGCTTCCTGATCAACGACACCTTGATCAGGGACAAGGCCGTGCCCGACGGCGTGATCCTGCCCGTGTCAGCCACTATCACCAGTTCGATCGATTTCCGGGCAGGCTACGACCGTACGCTCGAGGTGTTTTCACGACCGTTTATGCGCCGTTACGCGGCGGCCTATGGGTTTGGCGAACTCGTGACCTACGAAGACGGCACTCCCAGCAACTTCACCTTCGATGAATACAAAGACGCAGGCTTTGCCTGGCGCTACCCAGACCTGACCGAACATGTCCTGTACACCGCTCGCGTCGTCGAGCACACGATTCGTACGGAGATGGCGGATGAAGCACGCGTTTTAATGATCTTTCAGCGAGCGCAGGAACAACTCAAAGAAGTGCTCGAGATGCCGGATCAGGATGCGAACCGGATCATCCGTTCGATCAAGGAGAACGGCTGGGTGGTGTCCGGAAAGCTGAAGAAAGGATACCCGCAGCTTGAAGATGAAGGCATGGCGCAACGTGTTGTGAATGCAGTGCGCTCCGCGTTTGAGGATCGAGTGATGGGAGCTGGTGAAGAGTGATCTTCGGTAGAACTGGATAGCGTGCAACTGCAGCTGAAAAGAAGACCGGTCTGAGTGGCTAATGCCAGTCAGTTAAGCGTTTGATCACCGCAAACCTTGTGGGAGCGAGCTTGCTCGCGATGACGGCTGGACAGTCAAACAAGGGGTACCTGACAGTCTGCCATCGCGAGCTCGCTCCCACAATGTCCGGGGCTTAACTGATCGGCATTAGTCCGAGTGGCCGTTTTTTGTACGCGGAATTTAGTGATGCCCCTGCCAACGCTTTCGTTTAGGTCCCACTTTTAAGGGCCAAACCGACATCAACGCTAGAAAAAGCAACGTCCTACACGACACTGGGAATTGTCCGTACACTTGCGCATTGCTGTGCCTTTGTCATGAGCCCTATAGTCCGACCGCGCCCAAATGGCGTATCGGGTTTGGCGACTCGATGCCGTGGTACAGGAGCCTCCGAGAGTTTCTCGGAGCGCTTTTGAACGCAGTTGGCTACCTGTTTTTTGGTAGCTGTGCGTGGGAGACCTTCGGGTCTGCCGGTTTTACCATGGTCCGGTTCGCCAACCCGCGTACAGCTACCACCCTATTGTTTGGCGACGATTGAGTGGTGCATCCTCCTCCAACATGGTAATCACTCATGAATGAATACATGGCTTTAACCAGCAACGCCGACGACTTGCCCTCGCTGTTCGTCAACACCACACAACCGCTGCACTCACTGCTTAGCACCGCCAGTTACCGCATCCGAGCGGTAACGCAACTCCTCGAAAACCTCGCAATGCGCGGCGACCTGACCTCTGACACCGTGGTGCTGAGCGACTTCGCATTGCTCTGCTGCGTGCCGTTGCGCGATGGTTGCGATGTGCTGGATGTGATCGCTCGACGTATGGATGCAGAGCCGTCCTAAGATTGCACCGGGCGGCATGCTGTTATGGCGAGGGAGCCTTCACTTATCATGTGAGTACTTCAACAGAGCCACCCGAACATGACCCAAAACATCTACGACGACCCTCAGTTTTTCCACGGCTACAGCCAGATGGCCCGCTCCATCGGCGGTCTCGATGCCGCGCCGGAATGGCCGGCGCTGAGGGCCATGCTGCCGCCCATGCAGGGCTTGAAGGTGGTGGATCTCGGCTGCGGTTACGGCTGGTTTTGTCGCTGGGCCAGTGAGCAAGGCGCTGACAGCGTGCTCGGTCTGGATGTTTCGCAAAAGATGCTGGAGCAGGCGCGCAAAACCACCGCCGCATCAAACATCCGTTATGAACGCGCCGACCTGGAAGCCCTCGATCTGCCGGTCGGCGGTTTGGACCTGGCCTACAGCTCCCTGGCGCTGCACTACATCAAGGACTTGCCGGGGTTGTTCGCCAATGTCCATGCGGCGCTCAAGCCCGGTTCGCAGTTCGTGTTTTCCATCGAGCACCCGATCTTCATGGCACCGCGTAACCCTGGCTGGATCATCGATGCCGAGGGCCGCAAGGGTTGGCCGGTGGACGGTTATCAGCGTGAAGGCGAGCGCGTGACCCACTGGCTGGCCGAAGGTGTGATCAAGCAGCATCGCACCATTGGCACCTTGCTCAACCTGCTGATTGCAGCGGGTTTCAGCATCCGCCATGTCAACGAATGGGGGCCGAGCGATGCCGAGGTGGCGGCGCAACCGGCGCTGGCCGAAGAGCGCGAGCGGCCGATGATGATGTTGGTCGGCGTTCAGCGCTGAGCCACGCGCGTATCTTTTGCGTATAGATCCCGGCAGGCAAATAAAGAAACCGTAGCGCGGCGTTAAGCCCGGAAACAGATCCCTTATTCTCCCGGCTCATCCTTCACCCCGAGATCGACATGCACAATTCAGAGTTGGGAATCATGATCATTTCTTTGATCGGGTTGTTCGGCTTTGCCTCATTTGCTTTTGAATACTTGAGCGCCCGACGCTCGAAAAAAAAGTAGGAGCCAGCCTGCTGGCGATGGTCGTCAACGATAACGCGGGCGAACTGGATAAACGCGGCGCACTCGAGTCCTTCGCTGGCAAGCCAGCTCCCACAGGTATTGCGCTATCCATGTATCCCGGGAATACATGAAGAGCCTGAAAAAGGGACGGAAGATACTCATCAACTGTCCCTTTTTCGCATCAGCGGGTCGCGACGATAAACAGTCGCGGGAATGGCAACAGCACCGAACCATCGGCCAAGGCCGGATACGCCCGCTCGATAGCCACCTGGTATTGCTTCAGGTACTGCGCCCGTTCCGCCTCGTCCAGCGGTTCCAGAAACGGCCGCAAGCCACTGCCCTTGAACCACTCCACCACGCCTGATGCGCCGCCTGCGAGCGGATGATGGTAGGTGGTGCGCCACACATCGACGCGCGAGCAACAGGCCTTGAGTATCGAGTAATAACCACTGGCATCGGATATCTCGGTCCGCTGCCCGGCGGCGCCTGCCAGCTTGCCGGCCCATGGACCATCAGCGGCGACTTCACGCATCAAACGGTGCGAGTGCTCATTGATGTTGTCAGGCATCTGGACGGCCAGGCTGCCTCCGGGCGCCAGCCTGCTCACCAGCGACGGCAGCAAGCTTGCGTGATCCGGAACCCACTGCAATACAGCGTTGGCGAAAATCACATCGAAGGGGCCTGCGTCGTTCCAGGTGTCGATGTCGGCGATGTCGAACTGCACCTGCGGCAAGCGCTTGCGTGCGGCCTCGATCATGTCGGTCGAACTGTCCAGGCCTCGGACCGTGGCGCTGGCAAAACGCTCGACCAGCAACTCGGTGGAGTTACCGGGGCCACAACCGATATCGATGGCCGAACGCACATCCCCGGCGGGGATGGCCGCCAGCAGGTCACGGGCGGGACGGGTGCGTTCATCTTCAAAAGCGACGTACTGTTTGGCGGACCAACTCATTGCGTTCTCCTGTCGGTGCGTTGTCCTCGGGTCGCTACGATACCGCGGCAAGCGCTGCCAAAGGTTTCAGAAAACCACCTTTTCAATCACGTCGAATTTTCATCCCACCGTCGCTGTCACAAATTCAGGCGTCCTCCCAATAAGGAACACGGTCATGAAGTTCGCAAAGATCGCGCAGAAACTCGCCCTCTGGTCCGGTAGCCCCAAGACGTTTCTGGGGGCGATTACTCTGATTTTTCTGTGGGGGCTAAGCGGGCCGATTTTTCATTTCAACGATACGTGGCAGCTGATCATCAATACCTCGACCACCATCATCACGTTCCTGATGGTGTTCCTGATCCAGAACACACAGAACCGTGACACGGACATTTTGCATTTGAAGGTCGATGAATTGCTTAGGGTGACGAAAGAGGCGCAGAACGCGATGCTCGGGCTTGAAGCGCTGGACCTCAAGGAGCTGGAGAAGCTGAGAAAGCACTATCGCAGCCTTGGCGAAGGCCTGACCATTGACCTGGACGGCACCGTCGTCCAGGAGAAAGGTCAGCAAAACCTGAAGAATTGCTGATGATCAGCTTCTGGCTTGCAGGGCCTTGGCCATTTGCAGATGATTTTGCAATTTGGGCAGGGTTTCTTCGGCGAACGCCTTGATTTGCGGCACGTCGGTGGTCTGCGCTTCCTGCTGCAACCGTTCGATGGCTTGCTGTGTGGTCTTCACCTGGCTGGCCGTATAGGCCTCATCGAAGGTCGCTCCCTCCATGACTTGCGGCATCAGGGCTTTGGCCTTTTCGACAATTTCTTCGCGCGGCGCTACCGGCAAATCCAGTTGTCTGGCGATTTTCGCCAGGTGCTGGTTCGCCGTGGTGCGGTCGTTGATGACGACGATGGTGTAGTCCTTGACCTCTTTGGACTCGGACTTCTGGTGTGCCAGGCGACTGGCTTCGATGTCGGCCATGCCTTGGGCCGACGCATCGTCGATGAATTCGGCGGGGGACTGGGCGAAGACGTTGCTGGCAAACAGGCCCAGAAACGTGGCAAAACTGGCATTACATAATCGGGTGGCCATCCGTTTCATGGTCGCGCCCTCCTTTTTCAAATTCAAACGGGAGCTTGCGCCCCCGCTTCTCAATCAAAACCACCTGCTTCCATTACTTGGATTTCTGTCCAGGTTTGCGGCCCATATCGGGTTTCGCAGGTTCTTTATCGACAGTCGTGGTGGTGGTTTTCCCACCCTTGCGACCGGCTTCAGACGCCTTCGTTCGATCGTTGGCGAAGTTTCCCGAGTTCGAGTTTCTTGAATTAGGCATGATTCTCTTCCTCTTGGTGATAGTCGCGGCGAGCTGGCGCCCGCATAGAATCTGAATTTGCGCGTGCCAAAAGGTTTAGAAAAATGCGTGGACAGAACGACGAACGGTGTACGGACTATCAGGCCATTCCCAGGTGATGCTCACGTTTGGCGCAGTACATCGCCTCGTCGGCATGCCGGAATAACTGTTTCTCTTCGGTGCCGTGATCGGGGTATCGGGCGACGCCGATGCTTGGATGGATTCTCAGGTTGTGCCCGTCCAGACGCAGGGGCCGTGCCAGGACTTGACGGATTTTTCCGACCACGATGTCGGTATCGTCTGCAGCATGAATGCTGTGCAGCAACACCACGAATTCATCGCCGCCAATGCGGGCCACGGTGTCGGTTTCCCGCACGCAGCCCTTGAGCCGGTTGGCCACCGCTTGCAGCAGCATGTCGCCGACCGCATGGCCATGGGTGTCATTGACTTGCTTGAAGCGGTCGAGGTCGACGTACAACAGGGCCATGCGCCCGCCGTCCATGCGGGCCAATTGCAGTGACGCCTTGAGGCGGTCGCGCAACAGTTCACGGTTGGGTAGCTGGGTCAGTTGGTCGTACTGGGCCATGTGTTGCAGGCGGGCGTGCAACTGCTTGCGCTCGATGGCTGTCGCGACCTGGGCACAGACGTACTGCAAAAGTTCCTTGTCCTGCTCGGTGTAGCGCTCGCCGCCCGGAACGCTTTTGACGATCAACGCACCGATGGTGCCGTTCTGCGAGTTCAGCGGTACACCCAGCCAGCAGGGTGCGTGCTGCCCGGTCATCAGGGCTTCGAAGCCGGCAGGCGGCGTGCACGAGTCCGGGGTCAACAGGATCGGCTGCCCCGTGCGGATCACTTCGGTGCAGACCCGCCCGGTCATGGTCCCGGGCAGTTCGGGTTGTGGCTCCTGGTCATCGACGTGATAAGGGAAATTCAGTTGCGCACGGTGCTCGTCGTACAGCGCCACAGAAAAATTCAGCGCCGGCAGCCATTCGCCGATGATCATGTGGATGCGCCTGAACAATGCCAGCAGATCCTCCGCCGCGTGGGCCGCTTCGGATATCGCATACAACGCGGCCTGCCGGGATTCGGCCTGCTTGCGTTCGGTGATGTCACGCGCCACGGCAATGCGCAGCTGGTCGACCTCGGACCAACGTGCCGACCAGAGGATGTGCACCACCCGGCCATCCTTGCGCAGGTAGCGGTTTTCGAAGTTGAGCTTGGGCTCGCCGTCCATGATTTCCCGGGCGGCATCAAGGGTACGCAAGCGATCCGCGGGGTGCACCATGTCGATCATCAGTTGACCGATCAATTCATCGGCGCTGTAGCCGAAAATACGCTCGCACGCCGCACTGACAAAGACGAAGCGGCCCTGCTTGTCCACCGCACAAACGGCGTCCAGCAACAGATCGATATAGCTCGCCAGTGGCGCGGAATTACGGTTTTCCATGGTTCAGCGTGGGTGTCCCGATAATGCAGCACTCATCAATCATCCCTGCCCGATCGGCCTTGCTTCCTTGTCATCACATTCAAGCCTTGTTCGGCATCAGCCCCGGCAACGCATGGACCAGCGCGTTGATGGCAAAGCCGATGAACATTACCCCGCACAACCGGGTGATTGCCAGTTCATGACGTTGATACAAGGTGCGCACCCGCCGCGCCCCAACGATGCCGATGAGGATGGCGTAGGCAAGCAATCCACCGACAAAACTCAGGCCGATCAGTGCTGGCAGCATTGACCAGTTGAGCAGTTCCGCGCGGCTCGACAACAGTGCCGTGAATGTCGCCACCGCCACCGGATAAGCCTTGGGATTGGTCAGGCCGAACAGAATGCCATGCCAGAACGGCTGCCGCGCCGGGCCCTGTGGCGTATCGCCATTGCTGCGCCGGGCGCGCACCGCACGCCAGCCGAGCCAGAACAGGTAGAGGCCGCTGAGCACACCCAGCACGTCGAACGCGGTGCTGCCGATCTCCCGCGCACCGACAATCGCGATCAACGCCGTGCTGCACCACACCACATCGCCAAGCAAATGCCCGCACAGAAACCCTGCCCCGGCCCGTCGCCCATGGGCCGCGCCAATGCCGAACACCGCCAGCACGCCCGGTCCCGGGGTGATGCCATAGATAAATCCCGAGGCAAGCACGGCCATTAGTAACGATGGGGTCATGGGGAGTCCTTTTGTACTGCTGGGTGAATGGTGGCCAGTCTATATCAGGCCCCGCAACATCGACTTACAGATCTTCGAAGAACTTCATCCCCGCATACGGCCGCTGCCGGCAGGCCGTCAGGCGCGACGCCAGATCACCCACGTGGGCTTCCAGCTTGTGGCCATCCGGGTCGAGGAAGTAGAACGATGCGCCCTCGCTGCGGTTGTCGCGCCACTCCTGTACCCCGGCGGATCGCAGGCGCTCGACGAAACGCGGAAAATCCGCTGCATCGAGGCTGAAAGCGTAATGGGTGTAGTCGGCGGCAGGCTCGGGATGGCGTAGCGGGTCGAGGGAGAGGCACAACCACAACCCCGGCAGCGACAGGTAGGCGCCGGTATCCCAAGTGGCTTCGAGGTGCAGTTGCAGGAGGTTCTGGTAGAACGCCACGCTGCGGTTCAGGTCGGTGACGGCGAAAGTCAGGTGGTTGAGGCCTGTGAGCATGGGGTTAAAGACCTTTGAGGTTTTCAGGTGCGACGAAGAGTTCACCTATGAGATTGGCAATGAAAAACTTCTGAATCTGCACACGACAGATGGAAGGGTTCACCACTCACCGCAAGACCATTTGTTACGACAGACGAACGGGGCGGTCTCCCCCCTGCATGACACTGTAGTATGTTGTATTACAAACCACTACATCGAGACCGCCATGTCCACCATGTCCTTGCGCCTGCCAGACGAAATCGCCGATACCCTCGCCAGTCTTTCCAAGGCCACTGGTCGCAGCAAGTCGTTCCTCGCAGTCGATGCCTTGCGCGAGTATCTCGCGAGGGAAGCATGGCAAATCGAAGAAATCCAGAAAGCACTGAAAGAAGCCGATGCCGGTGACTTCGCCTCGTCAGACGAGGTCAGTGCGATTGCTGATAAGTGGGTAAGCAATGCGCGTTGAGTGGCTGCGTACTGCACTCAAGAACCTTGATGAAGAAGCCGCTTACATTGCGATAGAGAATCCAAAGGCAGCAGCAGATTTCGTACAAGCCATTCTCGCCAGTGTCGATCACCTTGCGCGCTTTCCGGCGACAGGTCGGGAAGGTCGATTGCCCGGTACTCGTGAATGGATTTTGCCCGACCGCCCCTATCTGATTCCGTATCGAGTTCGCCAAAGTCGTCTGCAAGTGCTCAGGGTCTTCCACACTCGTCGCCCTCCCCCCATCCATTGGTGATTACAGCGAATCATCCCCCCGAAAACAAACCCCGTCTGCACCTGCACCAATCCGCTCATTCAGCCAGTTCAACGCTTGGTCTGCGCCCCGCCGTTTATGCCACGCCAACACAAAGGTGAACGAAGGAATATCAAACGGTGGCGGCACGACGATCAACGACTGTTCATCAATATCGCGCAGACCACGCGAGGCCACCGTCAGAATAAGATCAGTACCGCTGATGCATTCCGGGGCCACGCTCCAGTGCGGCAGGCTGACTGCCACACGACGACGTTCACGCAATGCCGTCAGCGCCCGCTCGATTTCCGGGGTGCCGCTGCCGCGCATTTCCAGCAGCACATGGGGTCGAGCCAGATAGGTGGGCAGGTCGAGCACACCGTCGGCGGGCAGGCTTCTGCGGTCCACCAGGCAGGCGTAGTGCTCTTCGAACAGCAGGGTGCTGCGCAATTCGTTGGGCATTTCCGGGAACACACCGATGGCGACGTCAATATCACCGTTGAGCACGCCGTCGAGCATACTTTCGCGGCTGCCATGGCTGATTTGCAGGTCGATACCCGGCGCATCGCGGCGCAACGTCCGGATCAGTCCCGGCAGGACAATGGCGGCGCCATAGTCGGACATCGCCAGGCGAAAGGTGCGCCTGGCGGTAGCCGGATCAAAGGCGTTCGGCGCCAGAAGCGCTTGCACCTGGGCCAGGATTTCGGCCAGCGGTGCCACCAGCTCCAGCGCTCGCGGCGTCGGCACAAGGCCGGCTCCGGCGCGCACCAGCAGCGGATCGCCAAGCAGGTCGCGCAATCGCGCCAGCGCATGGCTGACCGCAGGCTGGCTCAAGTGCAAACGCTCGGCCGCCCGGGTCACGTGTTGCTCGGCGAGCAAGGCGTCGAGGATCACCAGCAAGTTGAGGTCGATGCGTCGAAGATCATTCATCTGCTGCATGTTCTGGATAACAAAACGGAATTTAAATCTGCGCGACGAATACCCTAGAGTCCAGCAAAACCTGTTGGAGAACGATCATGAGTACGTTGCATTGGGCTGGTCTGGTGGTGCTGGCGATGATTGCCGGGGCGGTGGTGCCGTTTCAGAGCGCGATCAACGTCAACCTCGGGCGCGGGTTGGGCCATCCGTTGTGGGCGACGCTCGCCTCGTTGCTGGTGAGCGTTATCGTGCTGTTGCCGATCATCGTTGCGCTGCGCTTGCCGTTGCCATCACTGGCCTTTATCAGCAAGGCGCCGTTGTGGATGTGGGCGGGTGGCGCTTTTGGAGTGTGTTTTATTTCCCTGGCATTGGTGCTGCTGCCCAGGCTCGGTGCCGCGGGGTTCATGGCATTGGCGCTGGCGGGGCAAGTGGTGGCGTCGTTGTTGCTGGATCACTTCGGCTGGTTTGGCCTGGTGGAGCGGCAGGTCACCTTGCCCAAGGTGATTGGGGTGGTGCTGTTGATGGGCGGGGTGGTGTTGATTCAGTTTTTTGATGCGCCGGCCAAAGGTTTGGCGACGGTGGGTTGAGAGGACAACCGACAGTCAAATGTCGGCTGTCAGTCAGTCTTCGCGGGCAAGCCCGCTCCCACAGGGGATATGCGGTCACTGTGGGAGCGGGCTTGCTCGCGAAAGCGGTTTATCTGGCAACGTAGATTTCAGGCCTTGTCGAGTGTGCGCAACTTCTGCGGCAACCCCCACAGCAACAGCGCCACCGCGATCAGTGCACAAACACCAATGACATACAGCGCCGGCGTGGTGCTGCCGGTCAGGTCCTTGATCCGGCCGACCATCACCGGGCTGACGATGCCGCCGAACTGGCCCAGGGTGTTGATCACCGCAATCCCGCCCGCTGCGCCCGCGCCGGCACCGGCCAGCAGTTTCGGCGGCAGGGTCCAGAAGCTCGGGATGGAGGCGATGATCCCGGCACCGAGCAGGCCCAGCGCGACAATCAGGAAGGTCGTGTGGCTGGCGAAGATCCCCGCACAGAAGAACCCGACCGCACCGACGGCCACCAGACCGGCAACATACTTGCGCCGCTCGCCGGAAGCATCGGACAGGCGTCCGATCACCACCATGCTGATGGCGCCGCAGATGTACGGGATGGCGGTCAGCAGGCCGATCATCACCGGACTTTCGGTGCCGGCGCTGCGAATCAGTTGCGGTGCCCAGAAATTCAGGCCGTAGGACGCCACCTGGATCAGGAAGTAGATCAGCCCCAAGGTCAGGAAACCTGGAATCCGCAGCGCGGCGAGCAACGAGCCACCGCTCTTGTGCGGTTCATGCTGGGCGATGCGGCTGGCCAGCAAGGTCTTCTCCGAAGGCGTCAGCCAATGGGCATCTTCGATGCGGTCCTTGAGCAGGGTCAGCACCAGCAAACCGAGGCCGATGCACGGCACGCCGCCGAGCAGGAACAGCCAGTGCCAGCCGCGCATTTGCAGCACACCGTCGAGGTGTTGCAGCACCAGGCCCGAGAACGGCGCGCCCACAAGGCCGGCGAACGCCGACGACAGGAACAGCATCGAGGTGATGCGTCCACGATAGTGCTGCGGGAACCACAGGGTCAGGTAATACAGTACGCCCGGGGCAAAACCCGCCTCCATCGCGCCGATCACGAAGCGCAGCACGTAGAACTGCCATTCGCTGCTGACGAATACCATGGCCGCCGTGGCCAGGCCCCAGGACATCATGATCCGGGCGATCCAGCGCCGGGCGCCGACCTTGTACAACATCATGTTGCTCGGCACTTCGAAAATCACGTAACCGACCACGAATAATCCGGCGCCGAGGCCGTACGCGGTGTCGCTCAGGCTCAGGTCAGTCTGCAGCTGAAACTTGGCGAAGCTGATGTTGATACGGTCGAAAAAGGCGAACAGGTAGCAGACCATGATCAGCGGCATCAGGCGCCAGGCGACTTTGCTGACCAGGGCTTTTTCGGTGTCGTGGCTAACGGACGGGCTCGCGCTCGCCTCCAGTGCATTCAGGCTCATTGCGGTTCTCCAGGCGGACTTCCCGTGGGTGTCCGATTGTTTTTGTTGTCTGGTTGAGGCGATTTATTTGGGTGCTTTTCTGTGGGAGCGAGCTTGCTCGCGATGACTGAGTCATATCCAACAATGATGTCGACTGACACACCGCCATCGCGAGCAAGCTCGCTCCCACAGGGGGTCGTGGTGGATCAGGAGGGGATTGGATGCAGATCACAATTACGCCCGGCCTTGGCCAGTTGCCCCGGTACTTCGTGGCCGAGCAGCGCCGGCAGTCCTCGGGACAGTTTCAGCAGCAGCGGCAAATCGATGCCGGTGTGAATGCCGACTTCATCGCACAGGTTCACCAGGTCTTCTGTGCAGATGTTGCCCGACGCTCCCGGTGCAAACGGGCAGCCGCCGAGGCCGCCCAATGCGGCGTCGAAACGTCGGGCCCCGGCCTCGTAGGCGGCCAGCACATTGCACAGACCCAAGCCACGGGTGTTATGGAAATGCAGGGTCAAATCCGCCGGAGCCACCCGCTGCAGCACCCGGCGCACCAGTCGCTCGACCTGGCGCGGATTGGCCATGCCCGTGGTGTCGGCCAGGGTGATGCCCTGGATGCCGAGTTCCTGATAGGCCTCGACGATTTGCAGGACGCGGTCCTCATCGATCTTGCCCTCGAACGGGCAGCCGAAGGTGGTGGCGATGCTGCCATTGAGACGCACCGGGCTTTCGCCAACGAAGCGCACGATCTCGCCGAACGCTGCCAATGAATCCTCACAGCGCATGCGCATGTTCGCCAGGTTGTGGGTCTGGCTGGCGGACATCACCAGGTTCAGCTCATCGGCACTGCACGCCAACGCCCGTTGCGCACCCTTGAGGTTGGGGATCAAGGCGACGTAGATCACCCCCGGCTGCCGGGTAATGCCCTTGAACACCAGCTCGCCATCGCGCAGCGCAGGAATGGCCTTGGGCGACACGAACGAACCGGCTTCGATGCGGCTGAATCCGGCCAGCGACAATTGATCGATCAGGGCAATCTTGTCGTGGGTTTCAACCCAGGTCGGCTCGATTTGCAAACCGTCGCGCGGGGACACTTCCTGCACGATCAGGCTGTCGGAATAATCGCTGATCATTGCACCACTCCTTCGACTTTCAGGCGTTCGATGTCCATCGCGGTGAGGCCCAACTGCGCGAGGATGCCGTCGGTGTGCTGGCCCAGCCCGGGGCCGGACCAGTTCACGCCGCCGGGTGTCTCGGAGAGTTTCGGCACGATGCCCGGCATTTTTACCGTGGCGCCACCGGGCAGCTCGGCACTGAGCAGCATGTCCCGCGCCTGATAGTGCGGATCGGCGACGATGTCGGCCACCGAGTAGATGCGTCCGGCCGGGACTTCGGCGGCTTCCAGTGCGGCCAGCACCTCGTCGATGGGCAGGCTGCTGGTCCAGTGGGTGATGGCGGCGTCAAGCTGATTGCTTTTGGCGGCACGCCCGTCGTTGTGGGCGAATTCCGGCGCCTCGGCCAGATCGGCGCGACCGATGGTGTGCATCAGGCGCTTGTAGATCGGATCGCTGTTGCCGGCAATCACCACATAGGCGCCGTCGGCGGTCAAATAGGTGTTGGATGGTGCGATCCCCGGCAAGGCGCCGCCGCTGCGTTCACGCACATGGCCGAGCATGTCGTATTCCGGCACCAGGCTTTCCATGACGTTGAACACGCTTTCGGCCAGGGACACATCGACGATCTGCCCGCCGCCCTGCCCGGTCTTGACCCGCAGCAATGACATCAGCGCACCGATCACCGCATGCAGCGAAGCCAGGGAATCGCCGAGGCTCACGCCGACCCGCGCCGGCGGCGAACCGGGGGTGCCGGTGGTGTAGCGGATGCCGCCCATGGCCTCGCCTATGGCACCGAAACCCGGACGATCGCGGTACGGGCCGGTCTGGCCGTAACCGGAAATCCGCACCAGGGTCAGGTTGGGGTTGAGGGCGTGCAACACGTCCCAGCCAAGGCCGAGTTTCTCCAGGGCGCCGGGGCGCAGGTTTTCGATCAGCACATCGGCGCTGGCTGCCAATTGCTTGACCAGTTCGATGCCTTCGGGGGATTTGAGGTTCAGCGCCAGGGACTTCTTGTTGCGCGATTGCAGGTACCACCACAGCGAGGTGCCTTCATGCAGCTTGCGCCATTTGCGCAGGGGATCGCCCTGGCCCATGGCTTCGATCTTGATCACCTCGGCGCCGAACTCGGCCAGCATGCGCGCGGCAAACGGCGCGGCGATCAGCGTGCCGATCTCGATCACCTTGATTGCACTCAGGGGGGCAGTCATCGCGGGGTACCTCTTGTTCTTGGAATATGAGCCAAGGCTAGAGGACTGATGCCTGATGAATCCAACCTTCAGTTGGCAACGGGCGTTCGCGAAATGCGAACGCCCGGGGAGATTATCGTGAGCTGTAGTCCGCCATCGCGAGCAAGCTCGCTCCCACACTGGATCTTCGGCACTCACACATCCCCTGTGGGAGCGAGCTTGCTCGCGATGAGGCCGGCAGAGTCAGCGAAGAACTTTCAGGCTCAACCCCGCAAATGCTCAAACAACATCCGGCTCACCGGCGACAGCAGCGCCTCATCGCGCACCACCAGAATCAGCGCCCGATCGGACCATTCGTCCGTCAATGGCACCGCGTGCAACCCCAGCGCTCGGCCAAACAATTCATAGGCCCGCTGCGGAAGGATGCCAATCCCCATGTTGGCCTGGACCATGCGGCACATGGCATCGAACCCCGGCACATGAATGCGCACCCGCAACACCTTGCCGGCTTCGCGGGCCGCTGCATGGGTACGCATGTTGATCGAACTGGCGGCATGCAACCCAACGTAATCGCTGCCCAGCGTATCGGCGAACGCCACGCTCGACCGGTTCGCCAAGGGATGGTGCGGCGGCATCAACACCACCAGTTTGTCCTGGCGATACAGCACGCTGTGCAGGCCCTTGATGTCACTGTCGATGGAACAGATACCGAGGTCGGCCACCCCGTCGACCACGCCCTGAATCACCCCGGCGCTGGGCCGTTCTTCGAGGTCGGTCTTGACCTGGGGGTGACGCTCGGAAAAATCCCGCAGGTCCTCGGGCAAAAACTGAATGATCGCCGACAGGTTGGCGAGCATCCGCACATAGCCGCGCACGCCGTGGCTGTGCTCGCCCAGTTCGAGGCCCATTTTCTCGACGTTGAACAGCATCTGCCGGGCATGGTGCAGCAGGGTTTCACCCGCCGGTGTCAGGGACATGCCCTTGGCCTGGCGCACGAACAGGCTGATGCCCAGCGCCTCCTCCAGCTCCATCAAGCGCTTGCTCGCCGCCGAGACGGCAATTGCCTCGCGCGACGCGGCACGGGTCAGCGTGCCCTCTTCATGGACGGCGACGAACAGTTGCAGAGTGATCAGGTCGAGACGGCGGATCAGGCTTTTTTGCAGCATCAGGTACTCGGCGAAGTCGGCTCGGGCGAAGTCGCAGCATAACGTTCTTCGCCCGCGTCGTGCCGTGGTCGGGCAGCCGGTCGTGATAAAGTCGCCGCCCAAAGACCTTTTGCCGTGAGACGAAGACCGCAATGACCGATTTCCAGGATGTCGATGCCCAACTAGAAGACTGGAACGCCTTGCGCAGCACCGCTTCGTTCAGTGGTTTGCTGGTGGGCAACGGTGCCAGTCGCGCGGTATGGGACGATTTCGGCTACGAGTCGCTGTTCGAAAATGCCCGCACCGTTGAAGAAAAACCCCTGAGCCCGTCCGAGCTGAGCGTGTTCGACGCGATGCAGACCCGCAGTTTCGAGCAGGTACTGAGCGCGTTGAAAACCACCAGCCGGGTCAACAAGGCGCTGGCCGTCAGCTCCGCCGCTCCGCGCAATCGTTATTACGCGATCAAGGAAGCGCTGATCAACACCGTGCATGCGGTGCATATCCCGTGGCGACTGGTGGTGCCTTCGACGCTGGCGACCATCAATCAGGAACTGGCCAGCTACCGCACGGTGTTTACCACCAATTACGACCTGATCAACTACTGGGCGGTGCAACACCAGCCCGAGGCGATCACCGATCTGTTCCAGGGGGCCGAACCCGCTTTCGACCTGAGCGACACGGCCACCGACAAAACCCGCTTGCTGTACCTGCACGGCGGTCTGCACCTGGTGCGCAACCAGGACGGCACGGCGCGCAAGCTGATGTCGACCGAGGGCACCTTGCTGGGCAACTTCGCCATCAACAACACGATCAAGACCCTCGACGACGTGCCGCTGTTCGTCAACGAAGGGCCGAGTGCGGACAAGCTCAAGACCATTCGCAGTTCGGACTACTTGTCGTACTGCTACGAGCAATTGCTCGGTCACGGCCAGGCGCTGTGCATTTTCGGCCATGCGCTGGGGGAGCAGGACAGCCACATCATCCATGCCTTGCGCCTGGCAAAGCCGCAGGTGCTGGCGATCTCGATTTACCCGCGCAGCAAGGCCTTCATCCAGCACCAGAAGCGGCATTACGCGAAGATGTTTGAGGGGACGGGGGTTGAGTTGCGGTTTTTTGATTCCAAGAGCCATGCGTTGGGTGGCCCGAAACTGACCGTTCCGGTCGAGGTTTAGCGGCGACTGATCTGACGCATTCGCGAGCAGGCTTGCTCCCACAGTAGAGTACATGCCCCCTGTGGGAGCTCGCGATGAGGCCATTACATTCAACACAGATGTTGACTGTCAGACCGCCATCGCGAGCAAGCTCGCTCCCACAGGGATTTTTACTGGATTTGAAAGTAGTGATCAAAGCACCGGCAACGTCTTGTCCTTGACCACCTTGGTCGGGCCGTTGGCCTTCACGCTGGCGATGCCTTTCTCCATGGCGGTATCGGAGGAATAGGTCTCGCTGCTACCGATGATTTCGTGATTGCCGGCCTTGAGGTTGAAATACGGATGGCCGTCCTTGGTGGTTTTCTTCTCGTAGCGCTCATCCAGCGGGCTGTTGGCCTGGACCGAGGCGATGCCTTTGTCGGCGGCGGCGTGGGTGGTGTACAGCTCGCTGGTCAGAATGGTCTCGGCGTTGGCGGCCTTGAGGACGAACCTGAACTGGCCATTGCTGCTTTTGCTCACTTCATACCATCCGGACATGCTCTTTCTCCTTGCCGATTGAGAGGTTGTGCGCTTCACAGTAAAGACCAAGCCGGGATTTCTGTCGCCTGTACGGCCCCCTTCGCGGGCAAGCCCGCTCCCACAGTGTTCAAGGTGAAACACAGATTGTGTGAACACCAACAATCCCTGTGGGAGCGGGCTTGCCCGCGATGGGGGCGACGCAGTTTTGACTACTTCACCACTGCCCGCACCACCGACAACTCCGGAGACTGCGTCCGCCGCTGGCTCAGATATCGCGTACAACTGACCCGCAGGAACGAAGCGAAATTGACCACCTCACCGCGATAGTCCATCACCTCTTCATACAGCTTGGCGATCAACTGATTGGTGGTCATGCCGTCGACCTCGGCGATTTCGCTGAGGATGTCCCAGAACTGATTTTCCAGCCGCAGGGTGGTGACCACCCCGCAGATGCGCAGCGAGCGGGAGCGCGATTCGTAAAGAATCGGGTCGGCTTTGACGTACAGCTCGCACATGGACATGCCCCTCGTTACAGCGTGATTTTGGTACCCAGCAACCCCAGGAAACCGGCCAGCCAGTTCGGGTGCGCAGGCCAGGCCGGCGCCGTGGCCAGATTGCCCTGAACATGGCCGTCCGTCACCGGGATGTCGATATACGTACCGCCCGCCAGGCGCACTTCCGGAGCACAGGCCGGATAAGCGCTGCATTCGCGGCCTTCGAGAATACCCGCTGCCGCCAGCAACTGCGCGCCATGGCACACGGCGGCGATCGGCTTGCCGGCCTGGTCGAATGCGCGCACCAGTTCCAGGACCTTTTCGTTCAGGCGCAGGTACTCCGGCGCACGGCCACCCGGAATCAGCACGGCGTCATAATCGGCGGCTTTGACCTTGGCAAAATCGAAGTTGAGGGCAAACAGGTGACCGGGCTTTTCGCTGTAGGTCTGGTCGCCTTCAAAGTCATGGATCGCCGTGCGCACGGTCTGGCCGGCGGATTTGTCCGGACAAACGGCGTGCACCGTGTGACCGACCATCAACAGCGCCTGGAACGGCACCATCACTTCATAGTCTTCGACGTAATCACCAACCAGCATCAGAATTTTTTTCGCAGCCATGGGGAGGACTCCTCTGGAAGTGGGCGTGCAGGAGTATTCAAGGTAGTCCTTATCGGGCAAGGCGGGTAACAACCGGCTACTACCCTGTGGCGAGGGGGCTTGCCCCCGTTGGGCTGCGCAGCAGCCCCTATCCGGTTTCATCAAACAAACCGCACTATCCGATTTTGCGCCTGCTTCGCAGGCGAACGGGGGCAAGCCCCCTCGCCACATAGGTGTATTCGCAACTGTACGGATAACTCTGCACCTAGCTGTAACAGCGCGAAACCCGGCATTTATGGCTAGATGAAGGCACCTCCCATCACCCACGATTCTGGTTGCCATCATGTCCTCGCGCGAAAACACCGGCATGGCCCTGGGCCTGCTGGGCGTTGTGATCTTCAGCCTCACCCTGCCCTTCACTCGGATCGTCGTGCAGGAACTCCACCCGCTGCTCAACGGCCTGGGCCGGGCACTGTTTGCGGCGGTTCCGGCAGCGTTGCTGTTGCTGTGGCGCCGGGAAAAATGGCCGACCTGGAAGCAGGTCAAGGGCCTGACGCTGGTGATGGCCGGGGTGATCCTCGGTTTCCCGGTGTTGTCGGCCTGGGCCATGCAAACCTTGCCGGCGTCCCACGGCGCCCTGGTCAATGGTTTGCAGCCGCTGTGCGTGGCGCTGTACGCCGCATGGTTGTCCCATGAACGACCTTCGAAAGCGTTTTGGGCCTGCGCCGCATTGGGCAGTGCGCTGGTGCTCGGATATGCGCTGATCAGCGGTGCCGGCGGCATTCAGGCCGGTGACCTGCTGATGCTTGGCGCCATTGCCGTGGGCGGACTGGGCTACGCCGAGGGAGGCCGACTGGCCAGGGAGATGGGCGGCTGGCAGGTGATCTGCTGGGCGCTGGTGCTGTCGACGCCGCTGTTGATCGGCCCGGTGGTGTATCTGGCACTGCAACACCAGGGCGAGATTTCCGCCAAGACCTGGTGGGCCTTCGGTTATGTCTCGCTGTTTTCGCAGTTCATCGGCTTCTTCGCCTGGTACGCCGGACTGGCCATGGGCGGCATTGCCCGGGTCAGCCAGATTCAGTTGCTGCAGATCTTCTTCACCATCGCCTTCTCGGCACTGTTCTTCGGCGAACATGTGGAGCCGATCACCTGGCTGTTTGCCGGTGGGGTGATTGTGACGGTGATGCTGGGGCGCAAGACCGCGGTCAGACCCAATAATGTGGGAGCGAGCTTGCTCGCGATGGGGACATCACATTCAACACATTTGTCGACTGTAAATCCGCCATCGCGAGCAAGCTCGCTCCCACAGGATCAAAGGTAACCATCAGCGCGCAGCAACGTTTCCAGGCAATGCTCACTGATGTGGTAGAAATCCTTCAACTCCTGAATCTTCGCCAATAGCTGGGCCGGTTCTACCGACTCGGCGCGCTTGACCGCCAGGATCATCTTGTTCTTGTTGGTGTGGTCCAGCGAGATGAACTCGAACACCTTGGTCTCGTAGCCGCAGGCCTCCAGGAACAACGCGCGCAAACTGTCGGTGACCATCTCCGCCTGCTGGCCCAGGTGCAAGCCGTATTGCAGCATCGGCTTGAGCAGCGCCGGGCTCTGGATTTGCAGGCGGATCTGTTTGTGGCAGCACGGCGAGCACATGATGATCGACGCGCCGGAACGGATACCGGTGTGGATCGCATAGTCGGTGGCGATATCGCAGGCATGCAGGGCGATCATCACGTCCAGCTCGCTCGGTGCCACGCTGCGCACGTCACCGCACTTGAACACCAGGCCGGGGTGTTCAAGCCTGGCGGCTGCGGTGTTGCACAGGGTAACCATGTCTTCACGCAGCTCGACGCCGGTCACCTCGCCTTCGGCCTTCAAGGTGTTGCGCAGGTAATCGTGGATGGCGAAGGTCAGGTAACCCTTGCCCGAACCGAAGTCCGCCACGCGCACCGGCTTGTCCAGCGCCAGGGGTGACGAGGTCAGTGCATGGCTGAACACTTCGATGAACTTGTTGATCTGCTTCCACTTGCGCGACATCGCCGGGATCAGTTCATGCTGCTTGTTGGTGACCCCCAGGTCAGCGAGAAACGGCCGGCTCAGGTCAAGAAAACGGTTTTTCTCACGGTTGTGCTCGGCCGATGGCACTTCGCGCAATTGTTGAGGTTTGCTCTTGAACAGCGATGACTTGCCCTTTTTGCTGTATTCGAGCTGGGCTTCGTCGGTCAACGACAACAAATGCGCATTTTTGAACGACGCGGGCAGCAACCCGGCAATGCTCGCCACGCCTTCGGCCAGCGGCAGGTTCTTGGTGATATCTCGGGTCTTGTAGCGGTAGACGAAAGACAGGCAAGGCTGCGCCTTGACCGTCACCGGCTTGACGATGATCCGCTGCAGATCCGTTTCATCGCCCGCGTACTTGGCCAGCACCAGTTTGATGAACGCATTGTGCTCGAGGCTGGCTTGCAGCAGCTCGATGAACTGGGCGTGATGATCCGGCGCGAGGCTGGCGGGAGTGGCGGTGACGGACATGAAAAAACGGCCTCAGGCGATACAAATCGGAGAATGCCGGTATTTTAAGGGGGACGAGGACTTTGGGCACGGGGTTATTTTGGGGCAGGTCCCAGTCACGCAGCCCAGGACCTCGATACAAGCGTTGAAGCCTCAGGGTTCCACCAGGCGAAGCTTGCGATTGTTCGGTGAATTGATGATGTGTTTGACGATCAGTCCCACTGGCACCGCCCAGGTCAGGCCATTGGCAGGGTCAGTCACCACGGCGACCGTTTCGGAACTCGCATCGATGTCCAGACGCCGACGGTCGTTGCACGACTTGAGTACGCCGTAGGCACGGCTGACCAGCCTTTCCGCCAGGAACATCGGTACATCCATATTCTGCAGATGCTTCACCGCGCGACAAAACAGGACTTGATCATCGATCCCCCCTTCACTTTCATGACGCTCCAGAAACGCCTGGGCAATAGCCAATAGCTCCTCATTCAAATCTGCATTTTCATCGATGACCTTCATGCTCACGTCTCCTGCGACACTTCTGTCGTGCCAGGACTGACGGCAACAGGCCGGGAGGCACGGCGTAAATCGGGTCCGGCGCAAGGCAGGCGTACGGCCGGATTGGGCATGCCACTGGGCGAAAGCTCATGGGTCATTTCAAATTCGGCACGTACGGACCAACCACAAGCTTCCGACGTGCATTGCAGATACGCCACCCGCAGGAAAATATGTCGGCCTTCGCTGGTGCGGATGCGCATCCGGCTCAAGCAGTGCGGGCACACCATTTTATAAGTACTCATGCTTGAATCCCGAGGGTCATTGGGTGGCAATCAACCTGATCAAACGCAATACTGCTTGAGGCGTTCATCGCGGCGCTCCGGGCTTGCGAACAGTGTCTGCCAGGCATAAGGAACTGCTTCGGGCAGACGCGTAATGGGGTCGAGCCATGCTCGTAGGAAATCACCCTGATACCATTAGGAAGTTTCGACATCGTATTCTTCTGACTCATCTTTGATGATTGATTACTTACAAGAAAAAAAGTACTCATTACGCATAAATTAGGCACTCAAAAAGCATATGTCAAAAGGAAGAGGCTCAAATTGCGTAGCAAAAAATCACAAGCTGTTCTGGCTCGTCTAAAGCAAGTTACCGGTACAAAAACCGATGCTTCTTTATCCTCCGCACTACAGATCAGTCCACAAACCCTTAGTAGCTGGCGAGGCCGCGACAGCACACCTTACTCATTATGCGTAGAAATCGCGCAAACCCGGGGAATATCCCTTGACTGGTTGTTGCTGGGCGAAGGGCCGATTCTGAGACAAGCAGTTACTGATTCTTCGCAGACCGCTCAGGAAAGCACGACACGGGAAAACACCATTCTCGCGCTCTGGCGGTTGCTCGATGAAAACGATCGCGGCGCCATACAAAACGCACTCGAGGAAAAACAACGACTGCGTGATATGGAACTCAGGCTTTCCGAAATGGCCGCTATCCTGGCAACACTCAAACCTTCGAATGAAACCTGATGGACGGTGTCATCCGAAGTTGCATCGCTTCAAGAAACGCCCGTCCCGGCTATCAAGACAATCCATTCACGCCCCTCATCTTCGTCCTCTCAGGTGTCGAATGATTTCGCCTATACCGGCACCATCAATCCATTGCATGAATTTGATGCTGATAGGAATAACGATCAGCGCGCAAAGAAAGGCCGTTACACCTTCTGTCAGAAATGGCGCCAGTGGATGTGCGACAGGCGTAAAGAGGTAACCGACGCCCGCAGACAGCAGCCAGGAACCGATGCGCTGCCAGGCCTTGAAGCTGGTGCGAGTAGTGGTGACCAGCCACGCGCCGAGCATCGCACCGAACAGTACCTCGCCATTGACCACTGGCAGCGTTGCAATGCCCATTCCCAACATGAGCCCATTGATGCCGTTGTAGGCCGAATCAGTCAGGCTCATGCGCACCTCGCGCAACGACCGAGTCCACCTGGATCGCTCCCGACTCGATCGCCCTGAGCAATGCGCAAGTGCGCGAGCTGACGTCGAACTTTCGGCGAATATTGGCGAAGTGAAAATTGACGGTAGATTCCGTGCAATTCTCGATCCTGGCGATTTCCCAGGAAGTTTTACCCTTGAAACACCACATCAGGATTTGCGTTTCTTTCGCCGTCAGTTTCGCCTTGGGCTTACTTCCCTCAGCGCTCTTGGCTGCCTGTGCCAAAGAGTCAATCGATTGTCGGGTTGCCATAAGAATCCCTCTTCGCGGGAACGCCCGTCGCTGGGCGTCCACTGTTGGAGAGAAATACTGACGACAAGGCCGAACCCGGACAATTGACGGGAGTTGTAGCGGTGAGCGCTACACAACGCCAGGGAGGATTTAGCCGAGTACCACCAGGCGGTTCGGCAGTTCATTGCGCACATGGGTCACGGGCACGTGCACCTTGAGCAGCTCGCCGCAGGCTTCGACGCAGCTGACAAAACCCTGCAACGTCTGCCCCTGCTTCACCTGTTGGGTGAAGGTGGCGACGATGGCCTCCCAGTTCTTGTTGTCCAGGCGACGGGAAATGCCTTCATCCACCAGAATCTCCACATAACGCTCGGCTTCGGAGACGAAGATCAGAACACCGGTGCTGCCTTCGGTGTGGTGCAGGTTCTGCTCCAGGAACTGCCGGCGCGCCAGGTTCGAGGCGCGCCAGTGGCGCACCGAGCGCGGGACCAGATGGGTAGTGACTTTCGGCAGACGGAACACCAGGCACAGGACGATGAAGATGGCCCATTGCACCAGCAGCAGGCTGTGCAGGGTCAGCCAGCCGGTGAGGTAATGCACGATGCCCGGCACCAGCAGCGCCAGCAGGCTGGCCCACAGCAACGGGATGTACGCATAGTCGTCGGCGCGGGCCGCGAGCACGGTCACCAATTCTGCGTCGGTGTCGCGCTCGACCCGGGCGATTGCCTCGGCAACTTTGCGTTGTTCGTGTTCAGTCAGTAATGCCATGTCGTGAAATGCCTGCTCATTTTTATGATCACCAGCCGCCGGACGAACCGCCCCCGCCGAAACTGCCTCCACCGCCGCTGAAGCCTCCACCTCCACCGCCGCCGCCAAACCCACCACCGCCAAAGCCGCCCCCGGATCCTCCGGAGCCACCCCGGCCGGCGGGAAGGATACCGAGCATCTGACACACAAAAACAGTCAGGATGAACAGCATCACCAAAAACACCAGCAAGCCGGGATGTCGCGAGACGAAATCGTCCCCCGGATCGCCTCTGGATTCATACGCCGTGGAGGCTTCGTCCAAGGGGTTGCCGCCCAGCACCACCAGCATCGCCGCCACGCCGTCGCTGATGCCTTTACTGAAGTTGCCGGTCTTGAATGCCGGGGTGATGACCTGGTTGATGATCACTGAACTCTGGGCGTCGGTCAGGCGATCCTCCAGGCCATAGCCGACTTCGATACGCAATCGGCGCTCGTTCCGGGCGACGACCAGCAGGGCGCCGTTGTTCTTGTCCTTCTGCCCGATCCCCCAATGGCGGCCGAGCTGGTAACCGAAGTCGGCGATGTCGGTGCCCTGCAAGTCCGGCAACGTCACGACCACAAGCTGCTCTCCGGTGGCCTGTTCATGGGCCTGAAGCTGTTGGTTGAGCTGCTCGCGCACTGCAGGTTCGATCATCTGCGCGTTGTCGACCACGCGCCCGGTCAGCGCCGGAAAACTCAGTTCGGCCCGGGCCGTGATCGCCACCACCCACAACAACAGCATCAGGCCAGCTTTCAACACGCGCATTGGCTACCTCTTCCGTGGTGACGCACAAGTTGTACTCAGAACTTGACCTCAGGGGCCTTTTCCGAACCCGGCGTGGCTTCGAAGGTCTCACGCACCGGCAGGTCGCTATACATCACCGTGTGCCACAGGCGACCGGGGAAGGTGCGGATCTCGGTGTTGTATTTCTGCACCGCGAGGATGAAATCGCGCCGGGCTACGCTGATGCGGTTCTCGGTGCCTTCGAGTTGCGATTGCAGGGCGAGGAAGTTCTGGTTGGCCTTGAGGTCCGGATAGCGCTCGGAGACCACCATCAATCGGCTCAAGGCGCCGCTGAGCTGATCCTGGGCCTGTTGGTACTGCTTGAGTTTTTCCGGGTTGTCGAGGGTCGAGGCATCCACCTGAATCGACGTCGCCTTGGCCCGGGCCTCAATGACCGCGGTCAGTGTCTCTTCTTCATGTTTTGCGTAGCCCTTGACCGTTTCCACCAGGTTGGGAATCAGGTCGGCGCGCCGCTGATACTGGTTCTGCACCTGGCCCCAGGCGGCCTTGGCCTGTTCGTCTAGGGTCGGGATGTTGTTGATGCCGCAGGCGGTCAGCAACGTGGCCAGCATCAGCAGCGTGACGACCTGCAAACGCGAGCGGTAGGTTGGACTTGCATTCATCAGGATGTCGCTCCCTTGTACATTCATGAAAAAACCGACCGTGAAACCTTCTGGGCCGGCTCTTGGGGCATAATCGCCCGCGCCACTGGATTGCAACGGGCCGATGGGCTAAAAAGAGGCCCTGCGCGAAAACGCATCCGCCACCTGGCTGTCGTTTTTTGGCTCGTTTTTTTGAGCCGGCACCCGAACAACAATAGACGCTCCCTAAATTTTGGCTGGCCGGCGTGCATATCGCCGTTTGGGCCCTTGAGAAAACTATTCATGAAGAAGCTGTGTTTGCTGGGCCTGTTCGTCAGCCTGGCCAGTCATAACGTATTGGCCGCCACGACGCCCGCACCCCTGGAGAACAAGGAAGCCTTCGTCAGCAACCTGATGAAGCAAATGACCCTCGATGAAAAAATCGGCCAGTTGCGCCTGATCAGCATCGGCCCGGAAATGCCTCGCGAGATGATCCGCAAGGAAATCGCGGCGGGCAACATCGGCGGTACGTTCAACTCGATCACCCGTCCGGAAAACCGGCCGATGCAGGACGCCGCCATGCGCAGCCGCCTGAAGATCCCGATGTTCTTCGCCTACGACGTGATCCACGGCCACCGCACCATTTTCCCGATCCCGCTGGCCCTGGCCTCGAGCTGGGACATGGATGCCATCGGCCTGTCCGGGCGCATCGCCGCCAAGGAAGCCGCGGCTGACAGCCTCGACATCACCTTCGCGCCGATGGTCGACATCTCCCGCGACCCGCGTTGGGGCCGCACCTCCGAAGGCTTCGGCGAAGACACCTACCTGGTGTCGCGCATTGCCGGCGTGATGGTCAAGGCGTTCCAGGGTACCGGCGCGAACGCGGCCGACAGCATCATGGCCAGCGTCAAGCACTTCGCCCTGTACGGCGCGGTCGAGGGTGGCCGCGACTACAACATAGTCGACATGAGCCCGGTCAAGATGTACCAGGACTACCTGCCACCGTACCGCGCCGCCATCGATGCCGGCGCTGGCGGGGTCATGGTCGCGCTGAACTCGGTCAACGGCGTGCCGGCCACCGCCAACACCTGGCTGATGAACGACCTGCTGCGCAAGGAGTGGGGCTTCAAGGGCCTGGCCGTCAGCGACCACGGGGCGATTTTCGAGCTGATCAAGCACGGTGTTGCCGCCGACGGTCGCGAAGCGGCGAAGCTGGCGATCAAGGCCGGCATCCACATGAGCATGAACGACACCCTGTACGGCAAAGAGCTGCCAGGGCTGCTGAAGTCCGGCGAGATCCAGCAGAGCGACATCGACAACGCCGTGCGTGCGGTGCTCGACGCCAAGTACGACATGGGCCTGTTCAAGGACCCGTACCTGCGCATCGGCAAGGCCGAGGACGATCCGGTCGACACCTACGCCGACAGCCGCCTGCACCGCGCCGAGGCCCGTGACGTGGCACGTCGCAGCCAGGTACTGCTGAAAAACCAGAATGACACCCTGCCACTGAAGAAGACCGCGAAAATTGCGCTGGTCGGTCCGTTGGCCAAGGCGCCCATCGACATGATGGGCAGCTGGGCCGCCGCGGGCAGGCCTGCGCAGTCCGTCACCCTGTTCGACGGCATGACCAACGCCCTGGGCGATAAATCGACGCTGATCTATGCCCGTGGCGCCAACATCACCAGCGACCCGAAAATCCTCGGTTACCTGAACTTCCTCAACTTCGACGCCCCGGAAGTGGTGGATGATCCGCGCCCGGCGAATGTGCTGATCGACGAAGCGGTGAAAGCGGCCAAGGATGCGGATGTCGTCGTTGCCGCCGTTGGCGAATCCCGTGGCATGTCCCACGAATCGTCGAGCCGCACCGACCTGAACATCCCGGAAAACCAACGCGAGCTGATCCGTGCCCTGAAAGCCACTGGCAAACCGCTGGTGCTGGTGTTGATGAACGGCCGTCCACTGACGATCCTCGAAGAGAAAGAACAGGCTGACGCGATCCTCGAAACCTGGTTCACCGGCACCGAAGGCGGCAACGCCATCGCTGATGTGCTGTTCGGCGACTACAACCCGTCGGGCAAACTGCCGATCAGCATCCCGCGTTCGGTCGGCCAGATTCCGACCTACTACAACCACCTGACCATTGGCCGGCCGTTCACCCCGGGCAAGCCGGGCAACTACACCTCGCAGTACTTCGATGACACCACAGGTCCCCTCTACCCGTTCGGCTATGGCCTGAGCTACACCGAGTTCAGCCTGAGCGACATGGCGCTGTCGTCGACCACGCTGAACAAGACCGGCAAGCTCGACGCCAGTGTCACGGTGAAAAACACCGGCAAGCGCGACGGCGAAACCGTGGTGCAGTTGTACATCCAGGACGTGGCCGGCTCGATGATCCGCCCGATCAAGGAACTGAAGAACTTCCAGAAAGTGATGATCAAGGCCGGCGAGCAGAAGGTCGTGCACTTCACCATCACCGAGGACGACTTGAAGTTCTACAACACCCAGCTCAAGTACGCGGCGGAGCCGGGCAAGTTCAACGTGCAGATCGGCCTGGACTCAGAGGACGTGACGCAGCAGAGTTTTGAGTTGTTGTAATTAATCAAACACCGCATAACCCTGTGGGAGCGAGCTTGCTCGCGATGAGGCCATAACATTCAACATCATTGTTGACTGTCAGGCCGCCATCGCGAGCAAGCTCGCTCCCACAGTGGTTTCAGGGTGTTTGAAAGTTTGGGATCAACCGCGCCGATCCAGCAGATTCACCACCACCCGATCCACCCATCCCCACACCCGCTGCTTGACTCGTTTCCACAGCGGTCGGCGCTTCCATTCTTCCAGGCTGACTTGCTCGCTCAACCCGAAGTCCCGTTCGAAACTCGCCGCTACCGCTCGGGTCAATCCGGGGTCCAGTGCTTCCAGGTTGGCTTCCAGGTTGAAGCGCAGGTTCCAGTGATCGAAGTTGCACGAACCGATGCTCACCCAGTCGTCGATCAGGACCATTTTCAGATGCAGGAAACACGGCTGGTATTCGTAGATCTCCACCCCGGCCTTGAGCAGTCGCGGGTAGTAGCGATGCCCGGCGTAGCGCACGGAGGGGTGATCGGTACGCGGGCCGGTCAGCAGCAGGCGCACATCCACGCCGCGGGCAGCCGCCCGGCGCAGGGAACGGCGCACTTTCCAGGTCGGCAGAAAGTACGGCGTGGCCAGCCAGATCCGTCGGTGACCGCTGTTCAGGGCGCGCACCAGCGATTGCAGAATGTCCCGGTGTTGACGGGCGTCGGCATAGGCCACCCGGCCCATACCCTCGCCACTGGCCGGTACACGGGGTAAGCGCGGCAAGCCGAAATGCGAGGCCGGTCGCCAAGCGCGACGATGGCGGTTGGCGATCCACTGACGATCGAACAGCAGCTGCCAATCGAGCACCAGCGGGCCGGTGATTTCCACCATCACTTCGTGCCATTCGCTGACGTCTTCGCCCGGCGTCCAGAACTCATCGGTGACGCCCGTGCCCCCGACCACGGCCAGACTCTGGTCCACCAGCAACAATTTACGGTGGTCGCGGTAGAAGTTGCCGACCCAGCGCCGCCAGCTCAGGCGATTGTAGAAACGCAGCTCAACCCCAGCGGCCATCAGCCGCTGACGCAAGGCCAGGGTGAAGGCGAGGCTGCCATAATCATCGAACAGGCAGCGCACCCGCACACCGCGCTCGGCGGCCTGCACCAATGCCTGGACCATGGCTTCGGCACAGGCACCCGCCTCCACCAGATACAGTTCCAGCTCTACCTGTTCTTCCGCCCGGGCAATCGCCACCAGCATGCGCGGAAAAAACTGCGGGCCATCGATCAGCAGTTCGAAGTGGTTGCCTTCACGCCAGGGAAAAATCGCTCCGGCCATGTCAACGCGCCGTGAAAATCAGCACGGCACCCACCGGCACCGAAAGACTGATGGCCGAGAGGCCGGCCATTTTGCGCAACGTTTCCAGGCCAGGTGCCAGATCGAAATCCTCGGCGTTGATCACCAGCGGTTCGAGGGTCACCACCTGGAAGCGCCGGTCATCAAGACGGGTGGCCAGCAGTTCGGCCTGGTACTCGTGTTGTTTGCCGTGCAGGTCGACCATCAGCGGCAGGCGTAATTCCAGCTGCGCACCGGGAGCGAGGTCGTTGATCGGGCGCAGATCGATTTTCGTGGTGATCAAGGCGTCTGGGAACCGCTCGATCTGGAACAGCTCCTTGCGCATGCGCTCATCGCGCAACGGGACGCCGCTGTTGATTGACTCCAGTTCGACTTCCACCTGCGCCAGCCCCTGGGGATCGACCTTGCCGTGCAACACCAGAAAGCGCTGCACCTCGGAAACATTGGCGTTTTTGGTGCTGACAAACGACAGGCGTGAAGACTCGCCATCCAGGTACCAATCGGCACGGGCCGACACCGTGGCACCGGTCAGCAGCAGGAAAGCGAGGGTTTGAAGGGTGGAGCGCTTGAACATAGAGACTCGTGGGGCAGATAAACCTGTGCTGAACCTTAACCGGCCCTCAGCGCATTGCAAGCCGTCTATTACTCCAAACCCGCTTTTGTGGCGAGGGGGCTTGCTCCCGCTCGGCTGCGAAGCAGTCGCAAAACCTGCAACCGAGTGCTGTCTGAAGAAACCGAATGGCTGATTTCGGGAGTGCTTCGCACTCCAGCGGGAGCAAGCTCCCTCGCCACAAAAGCCCGGTCGCTCCACTCAAGGTTGCAAGCGACAACCCTGGCGCTCGCCGATCCACTCGGCGCTGTTGCTGCGGCCCATGCCGCTGACCGTTACGCGCTTGGCGCTAGGGTCATCGGTAAAGCCGCTGGCGGGCAGCCACTGTTTTACATAACCGTGGCAGTACTCGGCGTCATTGTTCATCACGTAGCGGCACGAACAATATTCCTTGGCGGTGTAGGCGCTGATGATGTCGGGGAACGCCCACAGCGCCTCACGCTCGTGCCAGATCCAGCCGAGCAAGGCGATCAGCGCAATCAGCAATAGTGAACTGACCGGTCGACGGCGAATGAACCCAGTCATGGCTGCACCTTCCCGGCAAAGGCCTTGAGCGCGAGCCTAAGCAACTCGTTGTGCCGGTAACTGCCGTCGCGGTCATCGCCGTAGCGGACGATCACCAGCTGTTCACTGGGGATCACATACATCGCCTGCCCCCAATGCCCCAGTGCAGCGAAGGTATCGGCGGGGGCATCGGGCCAGGGTTGTGCCGCGCCCTCAACCGCTCGATTGAGCCACCACTGGCCGCCGGGGACGGCATCGTCTTCATGGGCATGATAGTGAGGGAACGGCTCGCGGTTGAACGCCACCCAGTCCCTGGGCAACAGTTGTCTTTCTCCCCAGCGCCCCTCGCGGGCCATCAACAGACCGACCCGGGCCAGATCCCGTGCCGTCAGGTAGGCATAGGACGACGCGACGAACGTGCCGGTGGCATCGGTTTCCCAAACGGCGTGGCGAATGCCCAGCGGTTCGAACACAGCAGTCCATGGATAGTCGGGATAGCGGTCGGGGCCGACGATGGTTTTCAGTGCGGCGGACAACAGGTTGCTGTCACCGCTGGAGTAGCGAAAGGCCTGACCCGGCGCGGCGTACGCAGCATGCGCCGCCGTGAACGCGGCCATGTCGTGGTGCCCGCGGGTGTAGAGCATGGCCACCACCGAAGATTTCAGCGGCGCGTACTCGTAGTCTTCTTGCCAATCCAGGCCCGAGGCCCAGTGCAGCAAGTGGGCCATGGTCATGTCGGGATGTTTTTGCAGGGGTGGATAAAACTTCGCCACCGGGTCACCGAGTTTGAACAAGCCTTCGCCATAGGCCACGCCGAGGACAGCGGCCATCAGGCTCTTGCTGATCGACCAGGTCAAGTGCGGCGTCTCGGCCGTCGTCGGGCCGGCGTAGCGTTCGTAGAGCAACTGACCGTCGCGGATAACCAGCAAGGCATCGGTGCGAATGCCCTGGCGAGTGCTGTCATCGCGGGACGGGAAGGCGTAGGCCTCCAAAGCTTGAAGCGCCGGGCCGGTCGGTATCGGGGCGGTCGGCCATTGCTCGGCAGGCCAGTACTCGGCCTGGACCGTGAAACTGAGCAGCAGCAGGAAAATCAGAGACAAGCCTTTGGGCATGGCGGGGGCTCGGAGATTGAACCTGCTGAGCCTAGTCGAGGTTGATGACAGTCTGAAATTTGTAGCGCCAATAAAGACGTCTTCGCTGGCAAGCCAGCTCCCACAGGGATCTCTGGCGCACACAAAATCATGCAAGACACAGAACTTGTGGGAGCTGGCTTGCCAGCGATGAGGCCCGTCAGTGCGCAGCCAACGCCTTGGCCAACCTCTTCCCCCGGGCCCCCGCCGCCAGATCCATCACCGCTTGATCGCGCTGCCACATCGCCGCCCACTCCGGCGGCCCACCGGCCAGGGCCTCATTCACGTCAGATTTGAGCGCGTCAAACTGCGCGAACACCCCGCCAAGCACCACATGCCCGGCCAGACTGGTCGGTGGCTGGCGGCTGGTTTCCGCGCACCCTGCCAACAGGCCCAGCAGACGCATTTGCAAGGATTGTGGCCAGGCACAGTCCTGACCGATCCCATACAGCCACGCCGTCATGGCACTCAGTACATAGATGTCTTCCAGCGTGCGGAACGGTTTGACGTACGCATCCCAGCCGTCCCCGGCGAGCAATTCGCACAAGGCATTATCCAGAAACAAGCGGCCGTGGCTAATGTCCGGCATCAACGGGATCGGCGCCAGTTTTTCCACCCGCACGCCCGGCTCATCGCGATAGATCACCGCCAGGCTCAAGCGCGGGTCGGCGCCGGGCTCCTCGCTGCGTGCCGCCACCAGCAGCCAGTCGGCGGCATCGCCTGCGGTGACGAAATCCTTGCGTCCGCTCAGGCGCAAACCGCTCAAGCGGGTCTGCATGTCGGCCGGGCGCAGGCTGCGCTGTTCGGTGGCGCACAACGCGCCGAGGCTCAGTGGCGCACTCGGCCAGAGCATGCGCAGAGCCGCCTGATACCCCACCAGAAACGCCAGCCCCGGCGTCGCCATCCGCCGCCCGCCCAGCACGGCCAATTCAAACGGCGTGACCGTGCCCAACTGCTGCAACAAAGTCGCGAAACCTTCGGCCAGGTCCGGGTTGGCGGGTAAACGATCACGGCGGTTCAGCAGGGTTTGCCAGGGCATAAGAGGCTCCTCGAGGGCTGTCATATAAGCATCACCAAAGCTTAATGGCGATGACACCGGGGCTACATAGCCTGACTTTGCACAACACGGCTAGACAAAGAAAGTCGATTCGCTGTAGCCCAAAGACGGGTGAGCAGCCCGCACGGAGATTCGCCATGACTCAGATCGCCCGCATCAGCGACACCGCCAACGAACGCCGCCTGCAAGCCGAACGCCTGGTGGGCGCCGAGGCGCTGCAGGAAGCCCAGGCCTTGCGTTTCAACGTGTTCAGCGGCGAATTCAACGCCAAGCTCAAGGGCGCTGAACGGGGTCTGGACATGGATGACTACGACGTTCACTGCGCCCACATCGGCGTGCGTGACTTGAACACCGGGCGCCTGGTGGCGACCACCCGTTTGCTCGACCACACGGCCGCCAGCAGCCTGGGCAAGTTCTACAGCGAAGAAGAGTTCAGCCTCCACGGCCTGGTGCACCTGCAAGGCCCGATCCTGGAAATCGGCCGCACCTGCGTCGACCCGGCCTACCGCAACGGAGGCACCATCGCCGTGCTCTGGGGCGAACTGGCCGAAGTCCTGAACCAGGGCGGCTACAGCTACCTGATGGGTTGCGCGAGCATTCCGATGCAGGATGGCGGCGTGCAGGCCCACGCGATCATGCAGCGTCTGCGCGAACGCTACCTGTGCACCGAACACCTGCGCGCCGAGCCGAAAAACCCGCTGCCAAGCCTGGACATCCCGTCCAACGTGATTGCCGAAATGCCACCGCTGCTCAAGGCCTATATGCGCCTCGGCGCGAAGATCTGCGGCGAGCCGTGCTGGGACGAAGACTTCCAGGTCGCCGACGTGTTCATCCTGCTCAAACGCGACGAACTCTGCCCGCGCTACGCCAAACACTTCAAGGCGGCTGTGTAATGAGCCGGTTGCGGGTGTACGCGCGAATCGCGCGAGTGCTGATGGTGGTGACGCTGGGCCTGGGCATGGCCAGTGTGTTCGGCGTGTTCGAACGCCTGGGCCTGGCCCATTCGATGGCGCGTCGTCAGCGCTGGTCGCGATTTTTCATGGCCCGCCTGGGCAACGCCCTGCCCTTTGACGTGACCGTCCACGGCGAGCTGCCGAAGACACCGATGCTCTGGGTCAGCAACCATGTGTCCTGGACCGACATTCCGCTGCTGGGCATGCTCACGCCGCTGTCTTTCCTGTCCAAGGCCGAAGTGCGCACCTGGCCGGTGGCCGGCTGGTTGGCGGCCAAGGCCGGCAGCCTGTTCATCCGTCGCGGTTCGGGTGACAGCCAATTGATCCGCAAGCAGATGACCCGCCATCTGGAACAGGCCTACCCACTGCTGATGTTCCCGGAAGGCACCACCACCGACGGCCGTTCGCTGCGCACCTTCCATGGTCGCCTGCTGTCCGCCGCCATCGACTCCGAAGTGGCGCTGCAGCCGGTGGCGATCCGTTATGTGCGTGACGGCGAGCCTTGCGCGCTGGCGCCGTTCATTGGCGACGATGATCTGCTCTCGCACCTGATGCGTCTGTTCGCCAATGACCGTGGCGGCGTGGAGATTCATCTGCTCAAGGCAATCGCTTGTGAAGGTCGGGAGCGCGCGGCACTGGCGTTCGAGGCGCAGCAGGCGGTGCAGAAGGCGTTGTTTGGCGCTGTCGTTGAACCTCAGCGCGCGCCGATGCGTCCTGCCATTGCGGCGTGACGCGATCCTTGATTCACTGAAATACCCTGTGGGAGCGAGCTTGCTCGCGATAGCGGTGGGTCATTCAGCATCATCGTTGAATGTTGATCCGCTATCGCGGGCAAGCCCGCTCCCACAGTGGTTTTAAGTTGCTGGATAGTTCCGGGCAAAATCCTGCAACTGCGGATAGAACAACCGAAAGTCCTCGCTCAACGGTTCATACAACTGCCGCAACTCCTGCATCGCCGCCGCCAGTTCCTCCGGCCGGGTCAGGCGCCGCGAGATCCCGCGCAACACCTGCTCCAGCACTTCAAATTCCTGATACGAGCCCAACCAGTCATTGGCCACCATGTGCGGCGCAATCTTCGCCAGCCGCTCCGGCAGTTGCCGCTCGCTGGACAGCACGCGATACACGTCCGAAGTGAACAGCTCCAGCGGCTGGTCGGCGTACAGCCTCCAGTCCCGGGCCAGGCAATGGTCGAAAAACACGTCGAGCACGATCCCCGCATAGCGACGACGGGTCAGGGAGAAACGCGACAACGCGACATCCACAAGAGGATGGCGATCGGTGAACACGTCGATGCTGCGGTGCAACTGGATAGCCCCTTCGATGTCCGGAGCGAACTGCCCTTGCAGCCGTCCCTTGACGAAATCGCCATACAGGCTGCCGAGCAATTGGCCGGGACGCTGGCCACCGAGGTGAAGATGTGCGAGATAGTTCATGGGCGCAGCTTAGCACTGCCCCCTTGTCTTGTTACACTCAACGTATCGTTATAACTCGATATACCGAAATGTGAGCTGGTCAGAGCCAAATCATATTTGTATATCGCGAAATACCGATTTAAAGTTCGCTTCATCGCGATATAGCGTTTTAAACATCACGAGCCCACATCATGACCATCAATCTCGACGAAATAATAAAAGCCCTGGCACACCCAGTACGGCGAGAAATCCTGCACTGGCTCAAGGACCCGACCGTCGAATTTCCCGACCAGTCCCACAGCAACGAGCACGGCGTTTGCGCCGGGCAGATCGATCAACGTTGCGGCCTGTCGCAGTCCACGGTGTCGGCACACCTGGCGACCCTGCAACGCGCCGGCCTGATCAGCAGCCGCAAAGTCGGCCAGTGGCATTTTTTCAAACGCAATGAGGAAACCATTCAGGAGTTCCTCAAAACCTTCAGTAAAGAGCTCTGACCCTTAAAGTCAGTCAGCCGAAAAGGAATCAGACATGCCCCTCTCGCTACTCATCCTGGCCTTGAGCGCCTTCGCCATCGGCACCACCGAGTTCGTCATCATGGGCCTGCTGCCCAACGTGGCGGCCGACCTCGGTGTGTCGATTCCCGGTGCCGGCTGGCTGGTGACCGGTTACGCCCTGGGCGTGGCCATCGGTGCGCCGTTCATGGCGCTGGCCACCGCCAGGCTGCCGCGCAAGGCCGCCCTGGTGGCGTTGATGGGCATCTTCATTATCGGCAACCTGCTCTGCGCAGTAGCGGGCGACTACAACGTGCTGATGTTTGCCCGTGTGGTCACCGCGCTGTGCCACGGTGCCTTCTTCGGCATCGGCTCGGTGGTGGCTGCCGGCCTGGTGCCTGCGAACAAACGTGCCTCGGCCGTAGCCCTGATGTTCACCGGCCTGACCCTGGCCAACGTCCTCGGCGTACCGCTGGGCACCGCCCTCGGTCAGGAAGCCGGCTGGCGTTCGACCTTCTGGGCCGTGACCGTGATCGGTGTGATTGCGCTGATCGGTCTGATCCGCTTCCTGCCGGCCAAGCGCGATGAAGAAAAACTCGACATGCGCGCCGAACTGGCCGCACTCAAGGGCGCTGGCATCTGGCTGTCCCTGAGCATGACCGCGCTGTTCGCCGCCTCGGTGTTCACCCTGTTCACCTACGTTGCGCCACTGTTGGGCGAAGTCACTGGCGTCTCGCCCCGTGGCGTGACCTGGACCCTGATGCTCATCGGCCTGGGCCTGACGGTCGGCAACATCATCGGCGGCAAGCTGGCCGATAAAGGCATGGCCGCGACCCTGATCGGTGTGTTCGTGACCATGGCCGTGGTGTCCACCGTGCTGACCTGGACCAGCGTCGCCCTGATCCCGACCGAAATCACCCTGTTCCTTTGGGCCACCGCGTGCTTCGCCGCCGTACCGGCGCTGCAAGTGAACGTGGTGACGTTCGGCAAAGCCGCACCGAACCTGGTGTCGACCCTGAACATCGGCGCTTTCAACATCGGCAACGCCCTGGGTGCCTGGGTCGGCGGCAGTGTGATCGCCCATGGCTTCGGCCTGACCAGCGTGCCGCTCGCGGCAGCCGTACTGGCGGTACTCGCCCTGCTGGTAACCCTGATTACTTTCCGCCAGAGCGGCAACCCCGATCTGGCTCCTGCTACCCACTAATCACCTGAAACCTCACGAGGGTTGTACTTCATGACGACTATTTTCGATCCAATCAAACTGGGCGACCTCGAGTTGGCCAACCGCATCATCATGGCCCCGCTGACCCGCTGCCGCGCCGACGAAGGCCGCGTACCCAATGCGCTGATGGCCGAGTACTACGTGCAGCGTGCGTCCGCCGGGCTGATCCTCAGCGAGGCCACTTCGGTGACACCGATGGGCGTCGGCTACCCCGACACCCCGGGCATCTGGTCCAACGATCAGGTACGTGGCTGGTCCAACGTGACCAAGGCCATCCATGGCGCGGGCGGCAAGATCTTCCTGCAGTTGTGGCACGTGGGTCGCATTTCCCACGGTTTGTACCTGAATGATGAAGCCCCGGTCGCCCCGAGTGCCATCCAGCCCAAGGGCCACGTCAGCCTGGTTCGTCCGCTGGCCGACTTCCCGGTTCCGCGCGCCCTGGAAACCGCTGAAATCGCCGACATCGTCGACGCTTACCGCGTCGGTGCCGAGAACGCCAAGGCCGCCGGCTTCGACGGTGTGGAAATCCACGCTGCCAACGGTTACCTGCTCGACCAGTTCCTACAAAGCAGCACCAACCAGCGCACCGACAACTATGGCGGCTCCCTGGAAAACCGTGCCCGCCTGCTGCTGGAAGTGACTGACGCTGCCATCGAAGTCTGGGGCGCCGGCCGTGTAGGTGTGCACCTGTCGCCACGCGCCGACCTGCATGACATGGGCGACGACAACCTGGCCGAAACCTTCACCTACGTCGCTCGCGAACTGGGCAAGCGTGGCATCGCCTTCATCTGCTCGCGCGAAAAAGAAGGCGCCGACAGCCTCGGCCCACAACTCAAGGAGGCCTTCGGCGGCCCTTACATTGCCAACGAGCGTTTCACCAAGGACAGCGCCAACGCGTTGCTCACCAGCGGCAAGGCCGATGCAGTCGCCTTCGGCGTACCCTTCATTGCCAACCCGGACCTGCCGGCACGCTTGAAGGCCGACGCACCGCTTAACGAAGCGCGCCCGGAGCTGTTCTATGCCCAGGGTCCGGTTGGTTATATCGACTATCCGACGCTGTAAGCGGCAGCCATTGAAACGCAAAAGCCCCGACTCGAAAGAGCCGGGGCTTTTTGCTACCGGAACAATTTCATGGCTTTGACTCCAACCCTGTAGGAGCTGCCGAAGGCTGCGATCTTTTGATCTTGATTAGGGTGATGATGCCATCGCCGAAGATCAAAAGATCGCAGCCTTCGGCAGCTCCTACAGGGACTGACACAAATTCCCTACAAAATACTGAGCTTGCTACCTGTCATCGCGCCAAGGGTACGTATATAAAAGCACCCCATTAATAAACATCGAGCGCTGACACACGCGGGCCCGATTACGAATTTTGTTTCATTTGCGCAGGCTGGGGCTCAAGCGCAGCATGTCCAGCCCGGTATCGACCCATCGTTCGGCTTCGGTGTGCAATTCAAAACTGTCGGGGGCCAGCAACCACTGGTACAGGATGCCATCGATATAAGCATGCAAGCTGATCGCGGCGCGGGCGGTGTCGAGGTTTTCCGGCAACTGCCCTCGATTGACGGCATTGCTCAGGGCCAGACCGATTCGCACGTTGCACTCGAGGCTGGCTGACACACGCTGTTGGCGCAGGTCGCACATTTCATCGGTGAATTCGCACTTATGAAAAAGAATCTCATTGATGCGTCGGGTTTTCGGGTCCAGCGCAATTTGATGAAACAAATGAATCAGCAGCTTGCGCATGCAGCCCAGGGGATCGAGTTCGTCTTCACTCTCGCTGGCCTTGGCCATTTCTTCCAGCGGCTCATGCAAGGTGTCGAGCATGGCCTGCACCAGATCCGCCTTGTTGCTGAAATGCCAGTAGATGGCCCCACGAGTGACTCCGGCCAGGGTAGCGATATCCGCCAGGGTCGTACGCGCCACGCCTCGCTCGTAAAAGGCCTTTTCGGCCGCCACGAGAATTTGCGCGCGGGTTTCCTGAGCTTCCTCTTTGGTACGACGGACCATGGCAGTACAACCTCAATCAGGGTGCTTCAGCGATGTCTGAATATCAGCTGAATAAAAGTGGGGCGAACGTTCTGGGGGTTCGTCCCCGGCCTACAATTCCAACCTTTCAACGGCTTGTGTAATGGCTTTTGTAACGACGTTGATACGCAGCCTGGGTATTTACAAACAGCCATGTACGTAAGTATATTACTTAGCAAGCTACTTATCCACTCGGCAACCATATTTCAACCTTCCACCTTTCTAGTGCGCACGTTGCGCGCCTGACCCGAGGATTTTCATGCAATTCAAGCCAGCTGTTACCGCTCTGGTCGCCGCCGTCGCCCTGGCATCGCTGCTCAGCGGATGCAAAAAGGAAGAGGCAGCACCGGCCGCCCCACCGCCTCAGGTCGGCGTCGTGACTCTGCAACCGCAAGCGTTCACCCTGACATCCGATCTGCCTGGCCGTACCAGTGCGTTCCGCATTGCCGAAGTCCGTCCTCAGGTCAACGGCATCATTCTCAAGCGCCTGTTCAAGGAAGGCAGCGACGTCAAGGCCGGCCAGCAGCTCTATCAGATCGATCCGTCGGTCTATGAAGCGACATTGAAAAGCGCCGAAGCCAACCTGCGCTCGACCAAGTCGATTTCCGACCGCTACAAGCAACTGGTCGACGAGCAGGCTGTAAGCCGTCAGGAATACGACACCGCCGTGGCCAACCGCCTGCAATCGGAAGCCGCACTGCAAACCGCACAGATCAACGTGCGCTACACCAAGGTCTATGCCCCGCTGACCGGCCGCATCGGCCGCTCCTCGGTGACCGAAGGCGCGCTGGTCAGCAATGCCCAGGTCGATGCGATGGCGGTGATTCAGCAAATCGACCCGATCTACGTCGACGTGACGCAGTCCTCGGTCGAGCTGCTGCAACTGCGCCGCGAGCTGGAAAGCGGTCGCCTGCAAAAAGCCGGCGACAACGCGGCCTCGGTCAAGCTGACCCTGGAAGACGGCAGCGATTACAAGCTGGACGGCAAGCTGGAATTCTCCGAAATCTCGGTTGACCAGACCACCGGTTCCGTCACCCTGCGCGCCATTTTCCCGAACCCTGACCACACCCTTCTGCCAGGCATGTTCGTGCACGCCAAGTTGCTGGCCGGTGTGAACAGCGCGGCGATCCTGGCCCCGCAGCAAGGCGTAACCCGCGACCTCAAGGGTACCCCGACCGCTCTGGTTGTCGGCCCGGACAACAAGGTCGAACTGCGTCATCTCAAGGCCAACCGCACCGTCGGCAACCAGTGGCTGATCGAAGACGGCCTGAAGGCCGGCGATCGCCTGATCACCGAAGGTCTGCAATTCGTCAAACCCGGCATCGAAGTCAAGGCCAGTGAAGCGACCAACGTAGCCGTAAAGAGCCCGGCCCCCGCTCAGACAGCTGATAAAGCCTCTGGCGGAAAAGGGGAGTAAACCATGTCGAGATTTTTTATCGACCGTCCGATTTTCGCCTGGGTGATTGCCCTGGTGATCATGTTGGTCGGGGCACTATCGATCCTGCGGTTGCCGATCAACCAGTACCCGAGCATTGCGCCTCCGGCGATCGCCATTTCCGTGACCTACCCGGGTGCTTCGGCACAAACGGTACAGGACACCGTGGTTCAGGTGATCGAGCAACAGCTCAACGGTATCGACAACCTGCGTTATGTCTCGTCGGAAAGTAACTCCGACGGCACCATGACCATTACCGCGACCTTCGAGCAAGGCACCAACTCCGACACCGCGCAGGTTCAGGTGCAGAACAAGCTGAACCTGGCCACCCCGCTGCTGCCGCAGGAAGTGCAACAGCAAGGTATCCGCGTCACCAAGGCGGTGAAGAACTTCCTGCTGGTGATCGGCGTGGTCTCGCGTGACGGCAGCATGACCAAGGACGACTTGTCCAACTACATCGTGTCGAACATGCAAGACCCAATTTCGCGGACCGCGGGTGTCGGCGACTTCCAGGTGTTCGGTTCGCAGTACGCCATGCGTATCTGGCTCGACCCGGCCAAGTTGAACAAATACAACCTGACCCCGATCGACGTAAAAACCGCCATCGCGGCGCAAAACGTCCAGGTCTCGTCCGGTCAGCTCGGCGGCCTGCCTGCCCTGCCCGGCACCCAGTTGAACGCGACGATCATCGGCAAGACCCGCCTGCAGACCGCGGAGCAATTCGACAAGATCCTGCTCAAGGTCAACAAGGACGGCTCCCAGGTTCGCCTCAAAGATGTTGCCGAAGTCGGCCTGGGTGGCGAGAACTACAGCATCAACGCCCAGTTCAACGGCGCCCCGGCTTCCGGCCTGGCGGTGAAACTGGCCACCGGTGCCAACGCGCTCGATACCGCCAAGGCCCTGCGCGCGACCATCGACAGCCTCAAGCCCTTCTTCCCGCAAGGGATGGAAGTGGTGTTCCCGTACGACACCACGCCGGTGGTGACCGAGTCGATCAAAGGTGTGGTTCACACCCTGGTCGAAGCGATCGCGCTGGTGTTCCTGGTGATGTTCCTGTTCCTGCAAAACTTCCGCGCCACCGTGATCACCACGATGACCGTGCCGGTGGTATTGCTCGGTACATTCGGGATCCTCGCGGCCGCCGGTTTCAGCATCAACACCCTGACCATGTTCGGTATGGTGCTGGCCATCGGCTTGCTGGTGGACGACGCCATCGTCGTGGTGGAAAACGTCGAACGGGTGATGAGCGAAGAAGGCCTGTCACCGAAGGAAGCCACCAAGAAGTCCATGGGCCAGATCCAGGGCGCACTGGTCGGTATCGCCCTGGTGTTGTCGGCGGTTCTGCTGCCAATGGCGTTCTTCAGCGGTTCCACCGGTGTGATCTACAAGCAGTTCTCGATCACCATCGTTTCGGCCATGGCCCTGTCGGTACTGGTTGCGCTGATCTTCACCCCGGCGCTCTGCGCCACCATGCTCAAGCCGATTCCGAAAGGCGAGCACGGCGTACCCAAGCGTGGTTTCTTTGGCTGGTTCAACCGCAATTTCGACCGCGGCGTTCGCGGCTACGAACGCGGTGTAGGCAATATCCTGCAGCGCAAGATCCCGTACCTGCTGGCGTACCTGCTGATCGTGGTGGGCATGATCTGGCTGTTCACCCGCATTCCAACGGCGTTCCTGCCGGAAGAAGACCAGGGTGTACTGTTCGCCCAGGTGCAAACCCCGGCCGGCTCCACAGCCCAGCGTACCCAGGTGGTCGTTGATGAAATGCGTGAGTTCCTGCTGCGCCCGGGCAAGGATGGCGGCGAAGGCGATGCGGTGAACTCGGTGTTTACCGTGACCGGTTTCAACTTCGCCGGCCGTGGCCAGAGTTCGGGTATGGCGTTCATCATGCTGCGTCCGTGGGACGAACGTAACGCCGACAACAACGTGTTCAAGGTGGCGGCCCGTGCCCAGCAGCACTTCTTCACCTTCCGCGATGCCATGGTGTTCGCCTTTGCACCACCGGCAGTACTGGAGTTGGGTAACGCCACCGGTTTCGACGTGTTCCTGCAGGACCGCGCCGGTATCGGCCACGAAAAACTGATGGAAGCGCGCAACCAGTTCCTTGGCATGGCCGCACAAAGCAAGATCCTGTCTCAGGTGCGTCCGAACGGCCTGAACGACGAACCGCAATACCAACTGGAAATCGATGACGAGAAGGCCAGTGCCCTGGGCATTACCATCGCCGACATCAACAACACCCTGTCGATTGCCCTGGGCAGTAGCTACGTCAACGACTTCATCGACCGTGGTCGGGTGAAAAAGGTTTACGTGCAAGGCCAGCCAGGCTCTCGAATGGGCCCTGAAGACTTGCAGAAGTGGTACGTGCGCAACGCCCAGGGAACCATGGTGCCGTTCTCGGCATTCGCCAAGGGCGAGTGGATCTACGGTTCGCCGAAACTGGCCCGTTACAACGGCGTGGAAGCGATGGAAATCCTCGGCGCCCCGGCACCGGGTTACTCCACCGGTGAAGCCATGCTCGAAGTCGAAGCCATTGCCAAGAAACTGCCGGCCGGTGTCGGTATTTCCTGGACCGGCCTGTCGTACGAGGAACGTCTGTCCGGCTCGCAAGCGCCGGCGCTGTACGCCCTGTCGCTGCTGATGGTGTTCCTGTGCCTGGCGGCGTTGTATGAAAGCTGGTCGATTCCGATCGCGGTGATGTTGGTGGTACCGCTGGGGATCATCGGTGCACTGATGGCCACCAGCCTGCGCGGTTTGTCCAACGACGTGTATTTCCAGGTAGGCCTGTTGACGACTATCGGCCTGGCGGCGAAAAACGCCATTCTGATTGTCGAATTTGCAAAGGAACTGCACGAACAGGGGCGTAGCCTGCGCGACGCGGCAATCGAAGCCTGCCGCATGCGTCTGCGACCGATCATCATGACCTCCCTCGCCTTCGTTCTGGGTGTGGTACCACTGGCGATATCCACGGGCGCAGGCTCGGGTAGCCAGCATGCAATCGGTACCGGCGTGATTGGCGGTATGATCACGGCCACTGTGCTGGCGATCTTCTGGGTCCCGCTGTTCTTCGTCACCGTGTCGTCCATTGGCCAGCGCAAGATTGCCGACCAGGATGACGCTACTGAAACTCCTAAAGAGGCTGGCTAATGAGCAAGTCGCTACTCTCCCTGGCAGTCGCCGCCTTCGTGCTCGGTGGCTGCTCGCTGATACCTGATTATCAGCAGCCCGAAGCACCGGTGGCGGGGCAATACCCGCAAGGCCCGGCGTATTCGCCGGCCCAGGCACCGGCGCAAGCGGCAGCCGAGCAGGGCTGGAAGCAGTTTTTCCACGACCCGGCGCTGCAACAGCTGATCCAGGTCGCCCTGGAAAACAACCGTGACCTGCGTGTCGCGGCCCTGAACATCGACGCCTTTGCGGCTCAGTACCGCATCTCCCGCGCCGACCTGTTCCCGGCCGTTTCGGCCAATGGCACCGGCAGCCGTCAGCGCCTTCCGGCTAACGCTTCGCAGACCGGCGAAGCCGGCATCACCAGCTCCTACTCGGCAACGGTTGGCGTCAACGCCTACGAACTCGACCTGTTCGGCCGGGTTCGCAGCCTGAACGAGGAAGCGTTGCAGAAGTACTTCGCCACCGAAGAAGGCCGGCGCAGCACGCAGCTCAGCCTGGTGGCCAGCGTCGCCAACGCCTACCTGACCTGGCAGGCCGACAAGGAACTGCTGAAAGTCACCCAGGACACCCTCGCCGCGTTCGAGGAGAGCTACAAGCTCACCGCGCGCAGCAACGAAGTGGGCGTCGCCTCGGCCCTGGACCTGGCGCAGTCGCGGACCTCGGTGGAGAACGCCCGTGCGCAACTGGCCCGTTACACCCGTCAGGTCGCCCAGGATGAAAACAGCCTGGTACTGCTGCTCGGTACCGGCGTCCCGGCCAACCTGCCAGCGGCCAAACCGCTGAACGACGACCTGTTGGCCGAAGTACCGGCCGGCCTGCCGTCGGACCTGCTGCAACGTCGTCCGGACATCCTCCAGGCCGAGCACAACCTCAAGGCGGCCAACGCCAACATCGGCGCGGCACGGGCAGCGTTCTTCCCGAGCATCAGCCTGACCGCCAACGCCGGGACCCTGAGCCCGGACCTGTCCGGCCTGTTCAAGGGCGGTTCGGGTACCTGGCTGTTCCAGCCGCAGATCAACCTGCCGATCTTCAACGCCGGCAGCCTGCGCGCCAGCCTGGATTACTCGAAGATCCAGAAAGACATTGGTGTGGCGAACTACGAGAAGTCCATTCAAACAGCCTTCCAGGAAGTCGCCGACGGCCTGGCCGCACGCGGGACCTACACCGATCAGGTACAGGCACAGCGTAATCTGGTCAGCGCCAACCAGGACTACTACCGCCTGGCCGAGCGTCGTTATCGCATCGGTGTCGACAGCAACCTGACGTTCCTCGATGCCCAGCGTCAGCTGTTCAACTCCGAACAGAATCTGATTACTGATCGCCTGGCGCAGTTGATCAGTCAGGTCAACCTGTACAAGGCACTGGGTGGTGGCTGGAACGAACAGACGGCGAAGAACGAGCCGTTGAAGGAACAAGCGCCGAAGATGAAGTATTTCTGATAGCGCTGTGAAAACACGAAGCCCACCGATTGGTGGGCTTTTTGTTGGCTGCGGGAAAAGATGTGTAGTCAGGCATGGCCTCTTCGTCGGAACGCCGCCCGGAGCAAGCCCGCTCCCACAGGGTCACTGTGATCCACAAATTTTGTGTACGACACGGACACTGTGGGAGCTGGCTTGCCAGCGATGAGGCGCGCAAAAACAGCACAAAAATCACAGCCAATCTAATGTTCGATAACCGCCCAAAACCCGCTTTTTACGATTGAACCATCCAGTACATTCCACGCACCATCCGAACCACAAAACCAATAACAACAGGTTCGACACCATGCCCCCGCGCCCTGCCCCCTCCGGCTGATCCGCTTCGTTTTTCATGATTTCGACTGTTCGTCTGCAACCCCCGAGTTGCGGCATTACCCCGTTTCATTCCCAAGAATTAGAGAGACCCGAGCCCATGACGCCTTCTCCCGCGCCGTACTTCGTTCCCAGCCTGATCGCCATTGCCCTGGCCTGCGCGGCCCTGCCCGCCAGCGCCGAGGAGTCGGGCTTTGTCGAGGGCGCCAAGGTCAACCTGAACCTGCGCAACTTCTACATCAATCGCAACTTCACCAACCCGACCAAGGCCCAGGGCAAGGCTGAAGAGTGGACGCAGAGTTTCATCCTCGACGCCAAGTCCGGGTTCACCCAGGGCACTGTCGGCTTCGGCATGGATGTGCTGGGTTTGTATTCGGTGAAGCTCGACGGCGGCAAAGGCACCGGTGGTACGCAGCTGCTGCCGCTGGACCATGACGGCCGCCCTGCCGACAACTTCGGCCGCACCAATGTGGCGTTCAAGGCGAAGCTGTCGCAGACCGAAATCAAGGTTGGGGAATGGATGCCGGTACTGCCAATCCTGCGTTCCGACGACGGTCGTTCGCTGCCGCAAACCTTCCGCGGTGGCCAGATCACGTCAAAGGAAATCGATGGCCTGACGCTCTACGGCGGCCAGTTCCGTCAGAACAGCCCGCGCGACGACAGCAGCATGAGCGACATGTCGATGACCGGCAAAGCCGCCTTCACCTCCGATCGATTCAACTTCGAGGGCGGCGAGTACGTTTTCAATGACAAGCGCACCCAGATTGGTCTGTGGAATGCCGAGCTCAAGGACATCTACAGCCAGCAGTTCGTCAACCTGATCCACAGCCAGCCCGTCGGCGACTGGACCCTGGGCGCCAACCTGGGTTTCTTCTACGGCAAGGATGACGGCAGCGCCCGGGCCGGTGAGCTGGACAACAAAACCCTGTACGGTTTGTTCTCGGCCAAATACGGCGGCAACACCTTCTACGTTGGCCTGCAAAAACTCACCGGCGACAGCGCCTGGATGCGGGTCAACGGCACCAGCGGCGGCACCCTGGCCAACGACAGTTACAACTCCAGCTACGACAATGCCCGGGAGAAATCCTGGCAGGTGCGCCACGACTACAACTTCGTCGCCCTTGGCGTACCGGGCCTGACCCTGATGAACCGCTATATCAGCGGCGACAATGTGCACACCGGCAGCATCACCGACGGCAAGGAATGGGGACGTGAGTCGGAACTGGCCTACACCGTGCAGAGCGGCGTGCTGAAAGACCTGAATCTGAAATGGCGCAACTCGACCATGCGCCGGGATTACAGCAATAACGAGTTCGATGAGAACCGGTTGATCATCAGCTATCCGATCAGCTTGCTGTAAACACAAAACAAATGTGGGAGCGAGCTTGCTCGCGATGGCGGTGTATCAGGCGACATCAATAGTGAATGTGCCGACGCCATCGCGAGCAAGCTCGCTCCCACAGGTTGTTCACCGTTTTACCGCTTACTCCCGCGACTCGACCCCCAACTCATCCCACACCGACTCGGCCAGGTGGAAGGTCGCATTGGCCGCTGGAATGCCGCAGTAGATGGCGCTCTGCATGATCACTTCCTTGATCTCGCCACGGCTCACGCCGTTGTTGGCGGCGGCGCGCAGGTGCAGTTTGAGTTCGCCCTCGCGGTTCATGCCGATCAGCATGGCGATGGTGATCAGGCTGCGGGTATGGCGCGGCAGGCCCGGGCGGGTCCAGATGTCGCCCCAGGCGTGGCGGGTGATCATCTCCTGAAACTCCGAGTTGAACTCGGTCAGGGTCGTCAGGCTGCGGTCGACATGCGCGTCTCCAAGGACCGCACGACGGACCTTCATGCCCTCGTCATAACGTTGTTTTTCGTCCACGAAAATCCCCTCACTCAGCCGACAGAAACGCCAGCACGCGCTCGCTGAACGCATCGCCTGCCTGGACGTTGGACAAATGCGCGGCGTAGAACTCGGCGTACTCGGCCCCGCGCACATGCTCCTGAATAAAATGCCCACCGGATGGCGGCGTCACCGCATCTTCGGTCCCGGCAATCACCAGCAACGGCGCCTTGATCGAGGACAACCGATCGCGGAAATCGGCATCACGCACCGCCGCGCAATTGGCCGCATAGCCTTCGGGCGAAGTGGCCGCGAGCATGTCGGTAATCTGCTTGGCCGCCGCCGGGTTGGCAGCGGAGAAGTCCGGAGTGAACCAGCGTGCAATCGAGGCATCGCGCAAGGCAACCATGGCCGCCTGACCATCACGCAGGACCATTTCGATACGCGGGTTCCACACTGACGGATCACCGATTTTCGCCGCGGTGTTGCACACGATCAGCTTGTTCAGGCGCTCGCCGGCATTGATCCCCAGCCACTGGCCAATCAGCCCGCCCATGGACAAGCCGCAGAAGTGTGCGCGCTCGATGTGCAAGGCATCCAGCAAGGCGAGCACGTCGCGGCCCAGTTGCTCGATGCTGTAAGGCCCCGGTGTCACCAATGACTGGCCATGGCCGCGAGTGTCAAAACGCAACACGCGAAAATGTTTGGCGAACGCCGGGATTTGCGCGTCCCACATGTGCAGGTCGGTGCCCAAAGAGTTGGACAGCACCAGCACCGGCGCATCGACCGGTCCATCCAGTTGATAATGCAGTTCGCCCTCGGCGAGTTGTACAAAAGCCACAGCAATTCTCCTTCAGGCAGTCAATGCAGAATGTTCGGCCACCGCCCGCTCGACCCAGGTTTGGGCCTGGCCGAGGTAATGGGCAGGGTCCAGCAGATGATCGAGTTCAGCCGCCGACAGTTCGGCGGTCACTTGCGGTTCGTCGCCGAGCACCGCACGCAGGTGACGTTGTTCGGCCACCGCGCGTTTGCAGCAGCGTTCGAGCAGATGGTGTGCGGTATCGCGGCCGACCCGTTGGGCGAGGACGATGCTCACCGCTTCGGCGAGCACCAGGCCCTGGGTCAGATCGAGGTTGTGCGCCATGCGCCCGGCGTCCACTTCCAGTCCCTGGGCGATCAGCAACGCTTGCTGCAGACTGCCCGACACCAGGCAGCAAATCTCCGGCAGGGTTTCCCACTCGGCATGCCACAGGCCGAGACTGCGCTCGTGTTCCTGGGGCATGGCGCTGAACAGTGTCGAGAGCAAACCGGGTACACGCGTCGCCGCGCCGATCAACACCGCCGCGCCCACCGGATTGCGCTTGTGCGGCATGGTCGAGGAACCGCCCTTGCCCGGCGCCGAAGGTTCGAACACTTCGGCGGCTTCGGTCTGCATCAGCAGGCTGACGTCGCGACCCAGCTTGCCGAGACTGCCGGCGATCAACCCGAGCACCGCGCCGAACTCCACCACCCGATCGCGCTGGGTGTGCCACGGTTGCTCGGGCAAGGTCAGTTGCAGCTCTTCGGCCAGCGCCTGGGCAATCGGCATGGCCTGCTCGCCAAGTGCCGCAAGGGTGCCGGACGCACCGCCGAATTGCAGCACCAGCAAACGCGGCTTCAATTCGGCCAGGCGCTGGCGACTGCGAGTCACGGCGCCCAGCCAACCGGCGATTTTCATGCCGAGGGTCACCGGCGTCGCATGCTGCAACCAGGTGCGCCCGGCCAATGGCGTAGCCACATATCGTTCGGCCTGCGTCGCAAGGATTTGCCCCAGTTGCGCCAGATCGTTCTCGATCAGCTCCAGCGCACGACGCAATTGCAGCACCAGGCCGCTGTCCATCACATCCTGGCTGGTCGCACCTAGATGAACGTAACGCTCGGCCTCGGCATTCTGCGCAGCGATCTGCTTGCCCAGCGCCTTGACCAACGGAATCGCCGAGTTACCCGCCGTGGCAATCGCCTCGCCCAACGCCGCAAAGTCGTAAAGCCCGGCGCTGCAGGCCGCCTCAATCGGCGCGACTGCACTCGAGGGTATCAAGCCGACTCGCGCTTGCGCCCGGGCCAGTGCCGCTTCGAAATCGAGCATGGCCTGGACCCGGCCCTGATCGCAGAACACGTCACGCATATCGCGGGCGGTGAAATAGGCATCGAACAATTGATTGCCCGGTCGCTGGTTCATAAACAGTTCCTGAAGGCGCGGGCCTTTGCGGCCCGCGCGAGAAGATCAAAGATCGTGATGCAGATACTTCGCCTGTTTCGGCAGACGCAGGCTGAACAGGAAGGCTATCGCCATCATCACCGTTACATACCAGTAGAAGGAGTTTTCCATGCCCACGGCCTTGAGGCTCAAGGCCACATACTCCGCCGAACCGCCGAAGATCGCATTCGCCACCGCATACGCCAGGCCGACACCCAATGCACGCACCTCCGGCGGAAACATCTCGGCTTTCACCAGGCCACTGATCGAGGTGTAGAAACTGACGATTGCCAGGGCGACGGTAATCAGCACAAAGGCCAGGAACGGACTGCTGACACTTTTCAGGCTCAACAGGATCGGCACCGTGCACAGCGTGCCGAGGGCGCCGAACCAGAGCATCGAATTACGCCGGCCGATCTTGTCGGCGAGCATGCCGAAAACCGGTTGCATGCACATGTAGAGGAACAGCGCGCCGGTCATGATGTAGCTGGCGGTCTTGGCCGGCATGCCGGCGGTGTTCACCAGGTACTTCTGCATGTAGGTGGTGAAGGTGTAGAAAATCAGCGAACCACCGGCGGTGTAGCCGAGTACGGTGATGAACGCGGCCTTATGGTCGCGAAACAACGCGCTGATGCTGCCGGCGTCCTTGTTTTCGCGCATTTCCTTGCTGGAGGTTTCTTTCAACGAACGACGCAGATACAGCGAAACCAGCGCCGCCATGGCACCGACCACAAAGGGAATCCGCCAGCCGTAGGCACGCAATTCGTCTTCATTGAGGAACTGTTGCAGGATCACCACCAGCGACACCGCCAACAGTTGCCCGCCAATCAGGGTCACGTACTGGAATGAAGCGAAGAAGCCGCGCTGGCCCTTGAGCGCCACTTCGCTCATGTAGGTCGCCGTGGTGCCGTACTCACCGCCCACCGACAAGCCTTGCAGCAAACGGGCGAACAGCAACAGGATCGGTGCCCAGACCCCGATGCTGTTGTAGGTCGGCAGGCAGGCGATAAGCAAGGAGCCGAAGCACATCATCAGAATCGAGATCAGCATCGAATTCTTGCGCCCGTGCTTGTCCGCCAACCGACCGAAAATCCAGCCGCCAATCGGGCGCATCAGGAACCCGGCGGCGAACACGCCTGCGGTATTGACCAACTGCACGGTGGGGTTATCGGACGGGAAAAACGCCGGGGCGAAATAGATCGCACAGAAGGCGTAGACGTAGAAGTCGAACCATTCGACCAGATTGCCGGACGAGGCGCCGACGATGGCGAAGATCCGCTTGCTGCGCTCCTCACCGGTGTATAGCGGTTGTGTAGCGGTGGTCGTTGTCATTGTTTTTCACTCAATGGGGACAGTGAGAGTCTAGACATACTTTGTAACAGTCCCGTTCCACACAAAAGATCGCAGCCTGCGGCAGCTCCTACAAAGGCATGGCATGCAGGCTGCGATCTTTTGATCTGGATCTTAATAATCGAAGAACACTGTCTCCGCATCAGTACCTTGCAGAATCACATTCCACTGATAAACACCCGACGCATCCTTCCGGGCCAGCAAGGTACCGCGACGCTCGGCCGGCACGCACTCCAGCAACGGATCGTTCACGTTGGCCGCATCACCCTCAAAGTAGATCCGTGTCAGCAGGTGCTTCACCAGACCACGGGCAAACACCAGTACCACCAGGTGCGGTGCCTGAGTCGTGCCTTTGAGTCCCTCGACCGTTCCCGGCTTGATGGTCGTGAAACGAAAACGCCCTTCAGCATCCACCGGCACCCGGCCAAAGCCTTCGAAATTCGGGTCCAGGGGTTTTTCCTGGTCGTCCTCCGGATGGTCATACTTGCCCGCGGCATTGGCCTGCCAGACTTCCAGCATCGCGTCGTTGACGATGTCGCCGTTGCCATCGAGCACTTGCCCGGTGATCGCCACGCGCTCGCCCAGGGTTTGTTCGACGGTCAGGTCTTCGCGGTTCAGCCAGGTCAGGCCGATGTGGTAGTACGGCCCGACGGTGTGGGACGTGGTCGCAGTCAGCGTCATCTTATTTCTCCATCGGCGTGGCGTCGCGGCCGCGCAAAACGATGTCCCAGCGATAACCGAGGGCATAGGACGGGATGGTTTTTTCCAGGTCGAACGAGGCGATCAAGCGCTCTTTGGCGCGGGTATCGGGCACGCAGTTGTAGATCGGGTCGTACGCCAACAGCGGGTCGCCCGGGAAATACATTTGCGTCACCAGGCGCGTCAGGATGCTCGGCCCGAACAACGAGAAATGGATGTGCGCCGGGCGCCAGGCGTTGTGGTGGTTGCCCCACGGATACGCACCAGGCTTGATGGTCTGGAACTGGTACCAGCCATCGGCGTCGGTCACGGTACGGCCGGTGCCGGTGAAGTTCGGGTCCAGCGGCGCGTCGTGCAGGTCACGGGCATGGGCATAGCGACCGGCGGCGTTGGCCTGCCAGATCTCCACTAGAATCCCCGGAACCGGCAGGCCGTTTTCGTCCAGCACGCGGCCGTGAATGATGATGCGCTCACCCTGCGGCTGACCTTCGTGCTGAGCGGTGAGATCATTGTCCTTCTCGTTGACGCGCTCGGCGCCGACGGTTGGCCCGGTGATTTCCGACAACGAATGGGGCAGAAACACCAACGGTTTGGACGGCGAGCGCAGGTTGGTGGATTGATAGGTCGGGTGCAGGTACTCCGGCTGAGTACCCTCCTGCGGGCGACGGTAACCAGGCTTGTCAGTCATTACTCTTTCCTCAGTTCTTATTTGCCGACAGGGTGTGTCAGACCCGTTCGATTGCCAAAGCCAGACCCTGGCCGACACCGACGCACATGGTCGCCAGACCTTTCTTGCCACCGGTCTTTTCCAGCTGATGCAACGCCGTCAGCACCAGACGCGCACCACTCATGCCCAACGGATGGCCCAGGGCAATCGCGCCACCGTTCGGGTTGACCTGGGCGGCATCGTCGGCAATCCCCAGTTCACGCAGCACCGCCAAACCCTGGCTGGCGAAGGCTTCGTTGAGTTCGATCACGTCGAAATCGCTGACTGCCACGCCGAGGCGCTCGGTCAGTTTGCGCACCGCCGGCACCGGGCCGATGCCCATCACCCGCGGTGCAACACCGGCGCTGGCCATGCCCAGCACTTTGGCGCGGGCGGTCAGACCGTGTTTCTTCACGGCTTCGGCCGAGGCCAGGATCAATGCGGCGGCACCGTCGTTCACACCCGAGGCATTGCCGGCGGTGACGGTTTTGTCGGGGCCGTTGACCGGTTTCAGTTTGGTCAGAGCTTCCAGGGTGGTGTCGGCGCGAGGGTGCTCGTCCTGGCTGACCACGGTTTCACCCTTTTTATGGGCTACGCGCACTTCGACGATTTCTTCGGCGAAGAACCCGGCAGCTTGCGCGACGGCGGTGCGCTGCTGGCTGCGCAGGGCAAAGGCGTCCTGGTCTTCGCGGGAGACTTTGTAATCGTCGGCCACGTTGTCAGCGGTCTGCGGCATCGCGTCCACGCCGTACTGGGCTTTCATCAGCGGGTTGATGAAGCGCCAGCCGATGGTGGTGTCTTCGAGTTTCATGTTGCGCGAGAACGCCGCGTCGGCCTTGCCCATCACGAACGGCGCACGGGACATCGACTCGACGCCGCCGGCAATCGCCAGCTCCATCTCGCCGCTGGCGATGGCGCGGAACGCGGTGCCGATGGCATCCATGCCCGAAGCGCAAAGGCGGTTGAGGGTCACGCCGGGAATGGTTTCCGGCAGCCCTGCCAACAGCAGCGCCATGCGCGCAACGTTGCGGTTGTCTTCGCCAGCCTGGTTGGCGCAGCCGAGGAACACCTCGTCCACGGCGCTCCAGTCCACCGACGGGTTGCGCGCCATCAAGGCCTTGATCGGCACGGCGGCCAGGTCGTCGGCACGCACCGTCGACAGACCGCCGCCGAAACGGCCGATGGGGGTACGAATCGCGTCGCAGATATAAACGTCACGCATCACGCTTCTCCGGGGGCTTGGCCGTGGGCCGCTGCAGTACGGGCTTCGAGATCGCGCAGCGCGGTCAGTTCGACGTCGGTCGGCTCGGCGGTGGTTGAAACGCTGTCGGCAAAGCGAATCGCCCAACCGGTGGCGGCGACCACTTGCTCGCGGGTCACGCCCGGGTGCAGTGCAGTGACGACGAACTCATGGGTGCCGGCTTCCGGCTCCATGATGCACAGATCGGTGATGATCCCCACCGGACCGGCGCCTGGCAGGCCGAGGCGCTTGCGCGAATCGCCGCCCTCGCCGTGGCCGACCGAGGTAATGAAGTCGAGTTTGTCGACAAAGGAGCGCGCCGACTGCTTGAGGATAATCAACACGCTCTTGGCGGAACCGGCAATCTCCGGCGCGCCACCGGCACCCGGCAGACGCACTTTCGGTGCGTGGTAATCGCCGACCACGGTGGTGTTGATGTTGCCGAAGCGATCGACCTGCGCCGCGCCGAGGAAACCGACGTCGATGCGCCCGCCCTGCAGCCAGTAGCGGAAAATCTCGCCGGTCGGGACCACGGTGTCGGCGGTTTCCGCCAATTCACCGTCACCGATCGACAGCGGCAATACGCTCGGCTTGGCACCGATCGGACCCGATTCGTAGATCAATACCACATCAGGCGAAGACGTCAGGCGCGCCAGGTTGGCCGCTTTCGATGGCAGGCCGATGCCCACGAAGCACACCGAACCGTTCTTCAGGCGGCGAGCGGCGGCGACGGTCATCATTTCATTGGTGGTGTAAGTCATTACTTCGCCTCCGAAGCGGCGGCCAGTTTGGCCTGGAACTCGCTGAAGTCAGCGCTGCCGTGGATGTATTCGTTGATCCACGCGGTGAAGGTTTCACGGTCGCGGGCAATCGGGTCCCAGGCCTGGTAGAAGCGGTTGTCGCGTTCGGTGTAACCGTGGGCGTAGGACGGATGCGCACCACCTGGCACATGGCAAACCGCGCTCAAGGCCCAGGTCGGCAACACGCAGGCGTTCATCGGTGCATTCAGGTCGTCGACGATCTCTTCAACGGTGACGATGCAACGCTTGGCGGCCAGTGCGGCTTCTTTTTGCACGCCGAGAATGCCCCAGAGCAGCACGTTGCCTTTGCGGTCGGCTTTCTGCGCATGGATCACGGTGATGTCCGGACGCACCGAAGGCACGGCGGCCAGCACTTCACCGGTGAACGGGCAGGTAACGGACTTGATCAGCGGGTTGACCTTCGGCAGGTCGGAACCGGCGTAGGCACGCAGCACCGCGAATGGCAGGCCGGAAGCGCCGGCGACGTAGGCATTGGCCAGGTCGGCATGGCTGTGCTCTTCGATTTCCAGCGGGTGCGGCCACTGTTTCTCGACGGCGTCACGCAGGCGATGCAGGGAGCCGACACCCGGGTTGCCGCCCCAGGAGAAAATCAGCTTGCGGGCACAACCGGCACCGATCAACTGGTCGTAGATCAGGTCAGGGGTCATCCGCACCAGGGTCAGGTCTTTCTTGCCCTGGCGAATGATTTCGTGACCCGCAGCCGTCGGGATCAGGTGGGTGAAGCCTTCGAGCGCGACCGTATCGCCGTCGTTCACGAATTGCTTCACCGCGTCGTGCAGCGAAAGAATTTCAGCCATTGGGGCAGGCTCCCGTTTGTTGTTAACCGACAGTGGAAGAAGGCGCCGATGCGCAGCGCCGGAATGACTGAAGGTTAAGCCTGTGTAAAACGTCAAACAATCCGATAATCGACTAACTGTTCGATTATCGAACGCATTGTTGTCTGGCTATCTTTATTGGTTGCCCCCAAAAGATCGCAGCCTTCGGCAGCTCCTACAGAGGAATTCGTGCACCTGTAGGAGCTGCCGCAGGCTGCGATTTTTTCTGGCTACACCCCTATTTCAACGCCGAATCAGGTCGCATCCGCATGACTGACCATGCCCTTGATCACGACGGCTGTGGTCGCCAGCGCCGCCGGAATCACCAGTGCCGTCAGCACTTGCTCGAAGTTCCAGCCCAGCCCCAGCAGGGTCGCGCCCATCCACGCCCCGAGGATGGCGCCGAAGCGGCCGATCCCGAGCATCCACGACACACCGGTGGCCCGCCCCTGAGTCGGGTAAAACCGCGCCGCCAGTGACGGCATCGCCGATTGCGCACCGTTGACACACATCCCCGCCACCAGCACCAGCGTCGCCAGTATTGTGATGTTGCCCAGGCTCTGCCCCACCGCGTAGGCAAACACCCCGGCCAGCAGATAGAACGTGCCGATGACCTTGTGCGGATTGAACCGGTCCATCGCCCAGCCCACGCCCACGGCACTCAACACGCCACCGAACTGGAACAGCGCGCCGATGAAGGCGGCCTGTTCCATGCTCGCGCCACTGTCGCGCATCAGCGTCGGCAGCCAGCTGGTCAGCAGGTAGACGATCACCAGGCCCATGAAGTAGGTCAGCCACAGCAGCAAGGTGCCGACGCTGTAGGTGCCGGAAAAGATCACCGCAAACACATTGCGCGCCTTCACGGTCTTCTGTTCCGGCACGCTGAAGCTGGACGCCTGGGCCACCACCGTCGGGTCAATCGGCGCCAGTGTCTTGCGTACCTTGTCCGTACCGCGGTTACGCACCACCAGGTAACGCGCCGACTCCGGCAGCCAGAACAGTAATACGACGGCGAGGATCAGCGGCAGGACTCCGCCGATCAGCAACAGGCTGTGCCAGCCAAAGGCCGGAATGAGCTTGGCCGAGATAAAGCCGCCGCCGGCCATGCCGAGGTTGAAACCGCAGAACATGCTGGTCACCAGCAAGGACTTCTTGCGCTCCGGGGTGTACTCCGACAGCAGGGTCGTGGCGTTCGGCATGCCGGCGCCCAGGCCCAGCCCGGTTAAAAAGCGCAACACCAGCAATTGCTCGACGTTGGTGCTGTAGGCCGAAGCCAGGCTGAAGGCACCGAACAACAACACCGCCCCGACCAGTACGACTTTTCGCCCAAAGCGGTCAGCCAATGGCCCGGAGCCCAATGCACCAAAGACCATGCCGATCAGAGCCGCGCTCATCACCGGACCGAGGCTGGCGCGATCGATTCCCCAATCCTGCGACAGAGCCGGCGCAATGAATCCCATGGCCGCGGTATCGAGGCCGTCGAGAAAGACAATCAGGAAACACAGGATGACTACCCGCCACTGGTAGCGCGAAATGGGCTGAGCATTGATGAAGGACTGCACGTCAAGGCAGTTTCCTACAGCAGACTGGGGCTGGTTCATTATTTTTATTCCGTGGATCACAGTCGAAAGGGGCCAGCCGGGGCTGACGCAGACGCGACATTAATGACCCACAGGAAACAGCGTCAATTCGCCAAACGTAACTCTGTGCGTTTATCGAACAGCTTAGGTGAACAGTTGGCTACTAAGGTCGCGGCTGGCACTCAGCAGGCCAGGGAGGAAGCGCTGTTCCAGCTCGTTACGACTGACTCGCCCGGCGTGGGTGCTGACATTGAGGGCCGCGACCACCTGGCCGGAGGCGTCGTACACCGGGACGGCAATCGAGCGCAGTCCCTGCTCAAGTTCCTGGTCGACGATGCACCAGCCTTGCTGTCGTACCTCTTGCAGGCATTCGAGCAATGCCTCGGGGGTGTGAATCGTGCGACTCGTCTTGGCCTGCAGTTCGGCGTGCTCCAGGTATTCGCCCAGCGAGGTGTCATCCAGCGCAGCCAGCAGGATCCGACCCATCGACGTGCAATAGGCCGGCAGGCGCCCACCCACCGACAGGTCCACCGAAATCAGGCGCTGGGTGGTCGCGGAGCGGGCGATGTACAGAATGTCGTCACCTTCCAGCGTGGCCATGTTGCAGGCCTCGTGCAGCTGTTCGCTCATGCGGTCCAGGTAAGGCTGGGCGGAAACCGCCAGCGGCGTTGATGACACATAGGCATGGCCGAGGGTCAGCACTTTGGGCAGCAACGAGTAGGTGCGGCCGTCGGTGGTGGCGTAGCCGAGTTTGATCAGGGTGTGCAGGCAACGGCGCACGGCGGCGCGGGGAATTTCCGTGCGGTGGCTGATCTGGGCGATGGTCAGGTGCCGTTTGCGTTCCTGGAATGCTTGCACCACAGCCAGGCCACGGGCCAGGGACGTCATGAAATCCGGGTCGCCGGTCAGTGCCTGGATCCGTTTGGCCGGCGAGGCAACGATGGGGGGAGCCACTGAAGCGAAGGAATTGCGCATTTGATCGTTCATACAAGGTCCTTTTACCCACTCGGATCAGCGACTATTACAAAGGGCTACCGCCTGACGCTCAAGCCCGGCCCGTCAACTCCGGGCGATTATCGAACGCTCGACCGATAATCGCAATCAGCCGTGCCAATCAGCCCGTCCGCTGATGTCCGGTTTTTCGCTGGATCACCAACTCGTTTATAGCCGATCGACCCAGGAATTAATGAGGCATTCTAAATACCGTAACTTGTTCGACTTAATGGCGTCAGAAAGGCATCGCAGCAATCAGGATCAGTCGACGTTCTAGTAGAACGTAAAATTCCGCACAACAAAACTGCGCCCCCAAGACCGGCTTTTAACTCTTTGGAGATAGTGTTCTTCAAATAGGCCGCTATAATACAATTCAGTAGCACTCCGGTTTTTTTACTTGCCGGACCTGCTACCCGGCAATGCGATGTTCCATCTCCGTTGCCCATTGCAAGCGCCAGATCTGCATTGCACTGCCTTGCCAGTGCGCTTGCTGAAACAGGAAACTGAAGCTACGTCAGCTGTTTATCTCTGGTGCCGTGGCCGCCTGTGACATGGAAGTATTGATCCCGGTTGTCGCCAAAACGATGTCTTGACGGGCATTGCCCATTCGACGGACGTGATCAATCGATTTGATGCAGCGCGTTTTCACCAGAATTTATCCCAACTCAATCAGGTAGCACTGTGACGAAAGACGAACTGCGCGCGGAACTAGAGCGCCAGGAACAACGCTACAAGGAAGTTTACGGCGGAGAAGTCACCACTTACGCCGCTCAACCCGAACCGGAACGCAAACCCTGGCGTAAACGCGCCACCGTTCAGGATCAGGTTTTCCAGCAAGAACTTGAAAAAATGGAAAAGGAACTCAAAGCCGAAGAGCCATGACTGCTTCGGCCTGATCCTTACAAGGACCTGCCTCTGCACCTGTTAAAAGCGGGATGTATGGAGGTCGCCTTGCGCGCCCGCTACGAGCGGGCTGCGGCCACTGCCCTCCCCGGATGAAGGCAGATTTTGATATCTGACGTATTTCTCAGATATTTCGTACAGGCATTCTCCCTCATCCCTCAGTGGTGCAAATCCCTTGCTGCGGCGATCTTTTCAAGCAAAATCAACAAGTTAAAAAACACAGCAAAAGCCTAGGGCTTTGGGTGCCGCGGCAAAAAATTTCGTTGAAGAATGTTACCGATGAGCAGCTAGTGCATTGATTAGCAGTCTTTTCTGGCATAATCGCGCCCCCTTATGACCGGGTCAGAAAACCTTCATGATCGATTTATTCAGCGGACTGGATGCTTGGGTGCTTGTGAGCCTCTTGCTCGCCCTGGCCTTTGTCCTCGCCTTCGAGTTCATCAACGGCTTTCATGACACCGCTAACGCGGTGGCCACCGTTATCTACACCAAAGCCATGCCGCCTCACCTGGCGGTGTTTTTCTCCGGGGTGTTCAACTTCCTCGGCGTGCTGCTGGGCGGGGTCGGCGTGGCGTATGCCATCGTCCACCTGCTGCCGGTAGAACTGCTGATCAATGTGAACACTGGTCACGGACTGGCCATGGTGTTCTCGTTGCTCGCCGCCGCCATTACCTGGAACCTGGGCACCTGGTACTTCGGTATTCCCGCTTCCAGTTCCCACACGCTGATCGGTTCGATCCTCGGTGTCGGCCTGGCCAACGCCCTGATCAACGATATTCCGTTGGCCGACGGGGTGAACTGGCAAAAGGCGATCGATATCGCCATGTCACTGGTGTTCTCGCCAATGGCAGGTTTCCTGATCGCCGCGTTGATCCTGATCGGCCTTAAATGGTGGCGTCCGCTGTCGAAGATGCACAAGACACCGGAACAGCGCCGCAAGATCGACGACAAGAAGCATCCGCCGTTCTGGAATCGCCTGGTACTGGTGATCTCGGCCATGGCCGTGAGTTTCGTGCACGGTTCCAACGATGGCCAGAAGGGTATCGGCCTGATCATGCTGGTCCTGATCGGTATCGTGCCGGCGCAGTTCGTCCTCGACCTGAACAGCACGACCTATCAGATCGAGCGTACCCGCGACGCCACGCTGCACCTGAGCCAGTTCTACCAGCGCAACTCGGAAACCCTGGGCGAGTTCCTGGCCCTGGGCAAGAGCGTGGAAGGCGATCTGCCGGAGAAATTCCGTTGCAACCCGCAACAGACCGAACCGACCATCACCGCCCTGCTCGGTACCCTCAAGGGTGTAGCCGACTACCACTCGCTGCCGTCGGAAAGCCGCATCGAAGTACGTCGTTACCTGCTCTGCCTCGACGACACGGCGAAGAAGGTCAGCAAATTGCCAACCCTCGGCGCCCGTGAAAAGGCTGACCTGGACAAGCTGCGCAAAGACCTGACCACTACCACTGAATATGCCCCGTTCTGGGTGATTCTGGCAGTGGCGCTGGCCCTGGGCCTGGGTACCATGGTTGGCTGGAAACGCGTGGTACTAACCATTGGCGAGAAGATCGGCAAGCAAGGCATGACGTACTCTCAAGGTATGTCGGCGCAGATCACCACCGCCAGCCTGATCGGCCTGGCGAACATCTTCAGCCTGCCGGTTTCCACCACCCACGTGCTGTCCTCTGGCGTGGCGGGCACCATGGTCGCCAATAAAAGCGGCCTGCAAGGCGGCACCGTCAGAACCATCCTGATGGCCTGGGTTTTGACCCTGCCAGCCACCGTGGCCCTGTCGGCCGGGTTGTTCTGGCTCGCTTCGAAGGCGCTTGGCAGCTGACAGGCAGCCAAACGAAAAAGGCGCGCTCCGCAAGGAACGCGCCTTTTTTATTGCCATAATTGTCGCCACACCACAAATCATTGTGGGAGCGAGCTTGCTCGCGATAGCGGCCTTGCAGTCAATAAAGATGCTGAATGTTATGGCCTCATCGCGAGCAAGCTCGCTCCCACAGGGTTTGCGTGTATCGATAGTGTTTTACAGGCAAAAAAAAGGGCAACCGAAGTTGCCCAAAATGCCTTGCGTGCTCATTACATCCAGAAAGAACTACGGTTATTTCCGCTTGTGCGAATCCTTCCAGATAAAAAGTCCGAATCCTGCAAAAAACACAAACATGAGGCTGACAGTCAGCACTCCGGCGATCACCACGTTGTCGAAAAACATGACGCGTCTCCTGCACTTGCCCTGTTGCGATAGGGTTAAGTTAACCAAACGGGCAGGAGAAAATATTGACCGGGGTCAATGCCGCCCGAGACTGGGCAAGAGGAAGGGGAAAGTTTGACCCGCATCAATGAATGCGGGGGGGGGGGGGAGGGTCAGCGTTTTTTCGGTTTGTTTTTCGGCTTTTTCTTCACCTTGCCCAACGGCATGGCTTGTTCGAACGCCTGGCGAACTTCATTGAGCCGTTTGTCATTGAGGTCATGAACACGCTTGGCGCGTTCCGCGTTGAGGTCAATCAGTTTGTCGTCTTGGCTCATGGCAGTCAGTGCATCGCTTGATATGAGTTTCAGCTGCCGTGGCGTTCGGCAACCCTGCACCAATAATGCGGCCTGACGGCCGCTCTGACCAGCCGTGTGCTCAAATCTCGATGTCGACCCACAGCCCCTGCCGCGGCTGATCCTCCATCAGCGGCGCCACCGGCACGGTGTTGTCGGCATTGAGTTCATCCCCGGGAATCGCCAGGTGCGCCTCGGGATCATGATCAGCCTCGTGGCGACGCCGCTCCTGCTCCTGCCTGCGGCGCTGTTCCTCGCGCAGCACCAGCCCATCCTCTTCAGGATTGCGCTTTTGCAGATCGATGGTGCTTTCACTGGAGCTTTCCTGCACCGGCACCACCGGTGGAATATCCGGACGCTGGCGGATCGGATCAGTCTGTGAAGTGATCGGCACGGCACTCAAGGGGAGCATCGGTGGCAGCATGGTTTTCAGTCTCCTGTCAGCAGGCTGTCGGCTGCGCGAATGACGACTTGAGCCATCGGTCGCAAACTGTGATTCATTTGGCACTGCAGGCGCTGCCGCAGACTACGATCTTTTGATCTTCGGCCTGAAAGATTGCAGCCTGCAGCAGCGCCTGCATGAGTAATCCTTTGGCCCTGAAGCCCTCATTCCGTTAAGATAGCCCGCTTTTTCAAGGTGGGAGTCAGGCAGCATGGCGCAGCAGTATCAACCGGGGCAACGCTGGATCAGTGACAGCGAAGCCGAGCTGGGTTTAGGCACCGTTCTGGCACAGGACGGCCGCTTGTTGACCGTGCTCTATCCGGCCACTGGCGACACCCGCCAGTACGCGCTACGGAATGCGCCTCTGACCCGCGTGCGGTTTTCGCCGGGTGACACCATCACTCACTTCGAAGGCTGGAAGCTGACCGTCCGCGAAGTCGATGACATTGATGGCCTGCTGGTTTACCACGGCCTCAACGGGCAGAACGAAGTAGTCACCCTGCCGGAAACCCAACTGTCGAACTTCATCCAGTTCCGCCTGGCCAGCGACCGTCTGTTCGCCGGCCAGATCGACCCGCTGGCCTGGTTCTCCCTGCGTTATCACACCCTGGAACACACCAGTCGCCAGTTGCAGTCCTCTCTCTGGGGCCTGGGCGGCGTGCGTGCGCAACCGATCGCGCACCAGTTGCACATTGCCCGCGAAGTCGCCGACCGTATCGCGCCGCGGGTTCTGCTGGCCGACGAAGTGGGCCTGGGTAAAACCATCGAAGCCGGCCTGGTGATCCATCGCCAGTTGCTCTCGGGCCGCGCCAGCCGTGTGCTGATCCTGGTTCCGGAGAACCTGCAGCACCAGTGGCTGGTCGAGATGCGTCGTCGCTTCAACCTGCAGGTCGCGCTGTTCGACGAAGAGCGCTTCATCGAAAGCGATGCCAGCAACCCGTTCGAAGACACCCAACTCGCGCTGGTCGCGCTTGAGTGGCTGGTGGACGACGAGAAAGCCCAGGACGCGCTGTTCGCGGCAGGCTGGGACTTGCTGGTGGTCGACGAGGCGCACCATCTGGTGTGGCACGAAGATCAGGTCAGCCCTGAATACTCGCTGGTCGAGCAACTCGCCGAAACCATTCCTGGCGTACTGCTGTTGACCGCCACCCCGGAACAACTGGGCCAGGACAGCCACTTCGCCCGTCTGCGCCTGCTCGACCCGAACCGTTTCCATGACCTGCAAGCCTTCCGCGCCGAGAGCGAAAACTATCGCCCGGTGGCCGAAGCCGTTCAGGAATTGCTGGATCAGGGACGTCTGTCGCCGCAAGCCCACGAGACCATCCACGGATTCCTCGGTAACGAAGGCGAAGCCCTGCTGGCTGCCGTCAACGATGGCGACACCGAAGCCAGCGCGCGCCTGGTGCGCGAACTGCTCGACCGTCACGGCACCGGCCGCGTGCTGTTCCGCAACACCCGCGCCGCGGTACAAGGTTTCCCGGAGCGCAAGCTGCACCCGTACCCGCTGCCGTGCCCGGACGAATACCTCGAACTGCCACTGGGCGATCACGCCGAGCTGTACCCGGAAGTCAGCTTCCAGGCCCAGCCGGACGCCAGCGAAGAAGAGCGCTGGTGGAAGTTCGACCCTCGCGTCGAGTGGCTGATCGACCAGTTGAAGATGCTCAAGCGCACCAAAGTGCTGGTAATCTGCGCCCACGCCGAAACCGCCATGGACCTGGAAGACGCCCTGCGCGTGCGCTCTGGTATCCCGGCCACGGTGTTCCACGAAGGCATGAACATCCTCGAGCGTGACCGCGCCGCTGCCTACTTCGCCGACGAAGAGTTTGGCGCGCAAGTGCTGATCTGCTCGGAGATCGGCAGTGAAGGCCGCAACTTCCAGTTCTCCCATCACCTGGTGCTGTTCGACCTGCCGTCCCACCCGGACCTGTTGGAGCAACGTATCGGTCGACTGGACCGGATCGGCCAGAAGCACATCATCGAACTGCACGTGCCGTACCTGGAAACCAGCCCGCAAGAGCGACTGTTCCAGTGGTACCACGAAGCGCTGAACGCTTTCCTCAACACCTGCCCGACCGGCAACGCCTTGCAGCACCAGTTCGGCCCGCGCCTGCTGCCGCTGCTCGAAGAAGCTGACGATGGCGAATGGCAAGCGCTGATCGACGAAGCCCGCACCGAGCGTGAGCGCCTGGAAGCCGAGCTGCACACCGGCCGTGACCGCTTGCTGGAGCTGAACTCCGGTGGCGCGGGCGAAGGCGATGCACTGGTGGAAGACATCCTTGAGCAGGACGACCAGTTCGCGCTGCCGATCTACATGGAAACCCTGTTTGACGCCTTCGGCATTGACAGCGAAGACCATTCGGAAAACGCCCTGATCCTCAAGCCGAGCGAAAAAATGCTCGACGCCAGCTTCCCGCTGGGAGACGACGAAGGCGTGACCATTACTTACGACCGCAACCAAGCGCTGTCTCGCGAAGACATGCAATTCATTACCTGGGAGCACCCGATGGTGCAGGGCGGCATGGATCTGGTGCTGTCCGGCTCCATGGGCAACACCGCCGTGGCGCTGATCAAGAACAAGGCGCTGAAGCCGGGCACCGTGTTGCTGGAACTGCTGTACGTCAGCGAAGTGGTTGCCCCGCGCTCGCTGCAACTGGGCCGCTACCTGCCGCCGGCCGCCCTGCGCTGCCTGCTAGACACCAATGGCAACGACCTGTCGGCCCGCGTGTCGTTCGAAACCCTGAACGATCAGCTCGAAAGCGTGCCACGTGCCAGCGCCAACAAGTTCATCCAGGCCCAGCGTGACCAGTTGACGCCACGGATCAACGCCGGTGAAGCGAAGATCCTGCCGCGCCACACTGAACGTGTCGCCGAGGCGCAGCGTCGCCTGGCCGCCGATACCGACGAAGAACTGGCGCGCCTGACCGCCTTGCAAGCGGTCAACCCGACCGTGCGCGACAGCGAACTGGTGGCCCTGCGCAAACAACGCGAGCAAGGCCTGGCCATGCTCGACAAGGCTGCGTTGCGACTGGAAGCGATTCGGGTGTTGGTGGCGGGTTAACAACTCTCCTCCACCGCTATAAAAAGAAGGCCCGCAGCGATGCGGGCCTTTTTGTTTACTTCAATTTCAGTAGTGCTGCTAATGGCCTCTTCGCGGGCAAGCCCGCTCCCACAATTGTTAGTGTCGAATACAAATCTCGTGAACAACACTAAACCTGTGGGAGCGGGCTTGCCCGCGAAAGCGATCAGGCAGTCACCACAGAACCTCCAGGCTCACCCACCGCCACCAACCCTTCCTTCATCCGCTTGGCATCGCGCACAAAACACCGCGAAGCCAGGAACAGAAACACTACGGTAAGCAACAGCGCCACCGGAATCAGGTACATCGCGTCATGCAGGCCAACCGCCTTGAACGCTTCGGTCATCTGCTCGGCGCCGGCGGCGAGCATCGCCGTGTGGGCGAAGTGATCGGACAAGGCCCCGACCACCACCGGCCCCAGGCCACCGCCCAACAGGTACAGCCCGGCAAAGAACAGCGCCATGGCCGTCGCCCGCAAGCGCGGCTCGACCACGTCCTGAATCGCCGTGTAAACGCAGGTATAGAAGTTGTAGGCGAACAGCCAGCCGACACTGAATACGGCGACGAACACACCGATCTCGATTCGCCCGGCATGCAGCGCCCACGCGGTGCAGACCGTCGAAATCACCAGGCTGAAGGCGGCAAACAATAGCCGCCCGTTGGCGACCCGCTGGTGAATCTTGTCGGCGACCCAGCCGCCGAGGGTCAGGCCGACCAAACCGGTCACACCGACAATAACTCCGGTCGCCACTGCGGCTTCCTGCAACGGCATGAGGAAGTAGCGTTGCAGCATCGGCACCAGAAACGAATTGCAGGCATAGGTGGCGAAGTTGAAACACAGGCCCGCCATAACCAGCCACAGGAAGGTTGGTACGGCCAATACCCGACGGATCGGTCGATCGATCTTTTCCTGCGACACCTGAACGCTCTCGGCGGCACCGCGTTTCGGTTCCCTGATGAAAAACATGAAGATCGCCAGGATCAACCCCGGCACCGCCGCGATAAAGAACGGCGCGCGCCAGCTATCGAAGGCCTTGACCATCGCACCGATGGTGAAGAACGCCAGCAACAGCCCCAACGGCAGCCCCAGCATGAAGATACCCATGGCCCGTGCCCGGCGGTGCGCCGGAAACAAGTCGCCGATCAGCGAGTTGGCGGCTGGCGCGTAACTGGCCTCGCCGATGCCGACGCCCATGCGCACGATCAGGAAGCTCCAGAAACTGCCCACCATGCCGTTGACGGCCGTCAACCCGCTCCACACCGCGAGTCCCCAGCCCATCAGCTTGCTGCGCGAGCCAGTATCGGCCATGCGCCCCAGCGGCAAGCCGGCAATGGCGTAGACGATGGTGAATGCCGTACCGATGATCCCCAACTGGAAATCACTGAGGTGCCATTCCATGCGAATGGGCTCGATGATGATGGCAGGGATGGTGCGGTCGAAAAAATTGAACAGGTTGGCCAGGAACAACAGGAACAGGATGCGCCAGGCATTGGCCGCTTGGGTCGAGTTCTGCATGGGTCCGTCTCTTTTATTGTTTTTGGGGCGTCACTGCCCCCGGACTTTGCAATCTAGACAGGCCGGCCGCACCTGTCTTTCACTATTCGCCAGGCTGATACCTGCCCATGGTGCACAACCTGTGGGAGCTTTCGCAGGGCGGGTATTTTGCAGCTCGTCCGACCAATGAAAAATACCTCTCGCCCCCCCTTCCCAAGCCGTTGCCGAAGCCTAGAATAGCGGCCTTGATTCCCCCCTGTGTTTCCACTCCTCCTTACGATAATCGCCCATGTCCGAAGCCAGTCCGTGTCTGAATTGCGGTGCCTGCTGTTCTCATTTTCGCGTGTCATTTTTCTGGGGTGAGTGCGCCTCGTCCGGGGGGACGGTACCCGATGAACTCGTCGAGCAGATCAGCCCCAGCCGGGTCGCGATGATCGGCACCGGCTGCAAACCTGTGCGCTGCACCAGCCTGGTCGGAGAGGTGGGCAGTACGGTGCAGTGCTCGATTTACGAAAAACGCTCCAGCACCTGCCGGGAGTTCGACGCTTCATGGGTCGATGGCCAGGCCAATCCCGATTGCGACGCGGCCCGTGCCGCATTCGGTTTACCGGCCCTGCAACCGGTGTTCGAGACGCCTCAGAAGCAAATCGCCTGAGTAATAGCACCAATCGCTATTAGGTTAATGTCAAAATATTTGGCACCAATGTGCCACTACCGCTCGCGCTCCCTCACTGCCCTCTATACTCCATGACATTCGCTGGCGCTCTTGCTCCGGCCTGAGGGATAACGATGGGGCATGCTATGGAGTGGCTTGGTCTGCATTTCATTACCGAGCTACCAGAGAGTGGGCAGGTCATACTCAATTGCACACATGACCCTTTTCTGGTGCTGTTGGCTTATCTGGTCGCCTGTGTCGGCTGTTTCGCGACACTGGACATGGCCGAACGGGTGGCTCACGCTGAAAAAACCGCGTCCCAAACGCGCTGGCGCTGGGTGGGCAGCGGCTGCCTGGCGGGCAGTATCTGGGCCATGCACTTCGTCGGAATGCTGGCATTCCAGGCGCCTGTCGACCTTCACTACCAACTGCCCGTCACGGTGTTCTCGCTAACCATCGCGCTGCTCGCTGCGTGGCTGGCCATGCATACCCTCAGCCTTCCCGATCTGAACTTTCGACAGTGCCTCAAGGCTTCGATCGGGATCGGCCTGGGTATCGCGACCATGCATTACGTGGGCATGACGGCGATGCACTCCAGTGCCGCAGTCTATTACCATCCAGGTCTGTTCGCCCTTTCCATCGCGATCGCGATCGGTGCCGCGCTGGCAGCCCTGTTGCTGGCCTGGTATCTGCGCGATGGCGCCGGCATGCTGCATCAACTCTTCAAATATTGCGCCAGCCTGTTGCTCGGGGCTGGCATCCTCAGCATGCACCTCACCGCCATGGCCGCCTTGAATCTGGTGTTGCCCAACGGCAGCCTGCCAGTGCAAACCGGCGAACACAGCCATCTGCAACTGGCGCTGACCGTGACGGTCATGACCCTGCTGATCATCGGGAGCAGCATCAGCGCGGCACTGGCGGACAAGAAACTGCAACACAAGGACCACGACCTGCAGCGGGTCAACTCCCTGCTCAGCCAACTGGACCAGGCGCGCATGTCGCTGCAGCAGGTGGCGCACTACGACGCGCTGACCAACCTGATCAACCGTCGCGGGTTCAACCAGATCTTCGCCGAAAAACTCATCGAGAAAACCAACGAAGGCGGGATGCTGGCAGTCCTGTTCCTGGACATCGACCATTTCAAGCGGATCAACGACAGCCTTGGCCACGATGCCGGAGACGAACTGCTCAAGGTGCTTGCCGCGCACATCAAGAGCTCGGTTCGCAGTCACGAGGATGTGGTCGCACGCTTCGGTGGCGACGAGTTCTGCCTGCTCATCGACCTGCATGATCGTGACGAAGCGCGACAGTTGGCCCAACGCATCATGCTGAAAATGAAGGAGCCCATCGAACTGGCTGGCCGGCGCATGGTGATGACCACCAGCATCGGTATCAGCCTGTTTCCGGAAGACGGCAAGACGTGTGAGGAACTGTTGAAGAACGCCGACCTCGCGCTGTATCAGTCCAAGGGTAGCGGCCGCAACGGGTTGAATTTTTTCAGTGCCAACCTGAAAACCCGCGCCACCCTCGAGCTGCAACTGGAAGAAGAGTTGCGCCACGCCCTGCGTGAAGACACCGGCCTGATGCTCTATTACCAGCCGATCTATGACCTCAAGACGGGTCAGGTCAGCAAGCTCGAAGCCTTGATCCGCTGGCAACACCCGGTCCACGGATTCCTCGTGCCGGATCGCTTTATCGCCATCGCCGAGGCCAATGGCCTGATCGCCGAGCTGGACAACTGGGTGCTGCGCAAGGCCTGCGAAGATCTGGGCGAGCTGTCGCGCCAAGGCTGTGCAGACCTCAAGATCGCCGTGAACTGTTCGCCCCTGAACCTGGCGCGCGAAGAACTGGCCGATGAGATCGAGTACGCGTTACGGGCCGCCGGTGTCGAGCCCCATCGGCTGGAACTGGAAGTCACGGAAAACGCCTTGATGGGCAATATCGCCAACACACTGGTGTTGCTGCGGCAGATACGCGCCCTCGGCGTATCGCTATCGATCGATGATTTCGGCACCGGCTATTCCTCCCTGGCCTACCTAAAGCGCTTGCCGCTCAACACGCTGAAAATCGATCGCTCGTTCATCCAGGACATTCCCAAGGCAACCCAGGACATGGAAATTGTCCAGGCCATTATCGTCATGGCCCATACCCTGCAACTGCAAGTGGTCACCGAAGGGGTCGAGACCTTCGAGCAATACCAGTTCCTGGAAGAGCATGGCTGTGACTTCGTTCAGGGCTATTTGCTCAGTCGGCCAGTGCCACTGACCGAGTTACTCCCGGTGCTGAACGAAATCAACCAGCGCAAGCACACCTACACGGTCACGGCGTTGAGTCTGGCTCACGGTACATCTGCACTAATGTAGACGGGTCCTTTTCAAGGAAACCCTGGCTCCCGTGCAGGCGCATCAATTGCGCGGCCAGACCGGTGATCGGTGTCGACGAGCCCTGCTCACGGGAAAACTTCACCGCGGCATCCAAATCCTTGAGCAAGGTGCGCACGTGCCACTTGACCGGTTCGAAACGGTTTTCAGCCATCTGCGGGGCCAGGAACTGCAAGGGCCTGGAATCGGCAAAGCCGCCGGCCAGCGCTTCGGCGATCAGGCTTGCATCAACCCCGGAACGCTCCGCCAGCGCGACCACTTCGGCGATCACCAATGCATTGCAGGCAACGATCATCTGATTGCACGCCTTGGTCACCTGCCCCGCCCCGACCCCGCCCATGTGTGTCACACGTTGCCCCAGGCTCAACAGGACAGGCCGGACCCGCTCCAGATCCTGTGTGTCACCGCCGACCATGATCGCCAGGCTTGCGGCTTCTGCACCGACCACGCCACCGGACACCGGCGTGTCGAGCCAGCCCATGCCGGTTCTACCGGCGAGGTCTGCGGCCATCTCCCGCGTGGCGTTAGGCTCCAGGCTGGAAAAGTCCACCAGCAGCTGGCCTTTTCTTGCCCCCTCGACAATGCCCGCCGGACCAAACACTACCTCGCGCACGACCGCCGTATCCGCCAGGCACAACATCACCACGTCAGCGTGCTGGCACAGTTCGGCCGGGCTGGCGACCAGGCGTGCGCCAGCCTCGACCAGTGGTTTGCACTTGTCCGGATTGCGATTCCATACCGCCAGCGGATACCCCGCGGCCAGCAGTCGCCGGCACATCGGCAACCCCATCAGGCCGATCCCGGCAAACCCCAGCGAAGGTAGCGTTGACATCATTTAGCCTCCTTTTGATTAAAGATCGCCAAATACTGGCCGATTCATCATGACTTGGGAAAGGATTCCCCCCGAGCAATGCTCAGGCCAAAGACCAAGGCATGGTCCAGGTGCGCGCTGAAAAAAGACGCGATTCCACTCCGTGACGGGTCGACGACAGAGAGTCGGCCAACCAATCAGCCCAGGTAGATGGCGAACAATGACTTCTAAAAACAACCCGGCCACTGCGGTAACCGATCTGACGTTGAGCCCCGCGGCCAACAGCCCGTCATCACCGAAGCCATTGATTCAATCCCGCCCGTTGGCGACCCAGCAATACCTCTACTTCACCGAAACCAACACCGACCGTATCCTCGATAACCTCGACGGCCTGCGCGACATGGTGTTCCCGCGCCCACCGCATCCGGAAGGCGACAGCGAACAACACAGCGACCAGGAATTCCCCTCGGTGTGCCTGATCGGCCTGGGCCGCTGCGGCTCGAACATTGCGCTGGACGTGGCAGAGCTGGTGTATAACGCCCGCAAGTTCTACCTCAACGAATTCAACAACGAAGATCGCCTGTCACCGGACAAGCGTTTTGCCGAAAAGGGCTACAGCCCGGCCCAGTGGATCCGCAACAACCTGCGCCTGGGCCAGAACAAGAACACCAAACCGGTGTTTCTGGTCGAGCCGCTGGTGATGCTCGGCGACCTGGACAAGGACATCGCCGGACGCATCCGCTTCTCGCGCAAGGGCGAGAAAAGCGGCTTCCTGCGCGACTACAGCAAAATGAAAATCATGGACTTGTCGGAAGTCCATGCCGGTGGTGCCGGTAACGCGCCGATCCTCGGCCAGTACCTGGCCAAGATCATCCTGAACAAGGACACCCAGCGTTTCTCCAGCCCTGACTGGAAAATGATTCACTCGTACCTGATCGACAGCTGCGGCATCAAGGCCAACCAGTCGCGTCTGTATTTCTCGATCTTCAGTGCCGGCGGCGGTACCGGTTCGGGCATGGCCTCGGAGTTCGGCCTGGCCCAGCAGCACTCGTACATGAACAAGACGTTCGACACCAAACCGATGGACGAGCACGACAGCAAGAGCGGCCACTCCTTCGTCTTCGAGCCGATTTTCACCAGCGGCATCTGCGTGCTGCCGAACATTTCCGATCATCGCAGTGAAATGTCCGAGGCCCTGCACATCAACGCCGGCCGCCTGCTGTGCAAATACCTGTCGGAAGAATGGGACTTCTCCTACAACTTCGCCAACGAGGACAGCAGCGAAGCCAGCGTCATGGGCCGCATCCGCCCATGGAACGCGATGATGCTGATTTCCAACGACATCATGCGTTACGCCGAAGAGAACGATGACGGCAATATCCAGAACATTGATGTCAATGCCATGGAAAAGCACGCCAACCAGTACATCTCGCAGCAGATATTCAACATTCTGACGGCTCAGGCGGTCACCACCGACTACGACCAGAACTATTTCCGTCGGGCCGGCATCGACATTGGCGAAACCATTCGCCTGGACGCCAACGACCTGTTCATGAGCCTGGCCGGCCCGGTGGCGATTGCCTATGCCGAGTCCGTGGTGCCGGAAACCCCGCCGCCAAGCAGCGACAAGTTCAAGGTGTTCGAGAAAGAGCCGGCGCGCCTGAACATCGACGACCTGTTTTTCCGTTCGATCGACCTGCCGCACTTCAACAAGGTCACCCAGGCCATCGAAGGCATCAGCCTTTTGCCCATCGAGTCCAAGCGCTATCGCGCGTCGCTGGAGCAGTACAAGAACTCGGGTTACGACGCGGCGGCCCTGCACGACCTGCACTTCTTCAAGAACTGCTCGTCGGTGGTGTCAATCGTTTCCTTGCCGAAGGACTACAAGCTGTCCTACATGGACCTGAACCGGTTGAAGACCCACCTCAACAGCCTGTTCCCCAACACCACGCTCAAGCGCTACGCCCTGGTGATCGGTGCCTCGGCCAACCTGTCCCTGACCACCCTGATCGCCAAGAGCCCGTGCCTGTCGGACGATTTCCTGACGCTGATCGTGGCCTTTATCAAACGCTGCTTTGCGAAGCCTGCCTACCGTTTCGACGAAACCCTGGACAACTCGATCCTGGACTTCATCGTCCAGGAAGAATTCGACGAAGGCCGTATCGACGACTTGCTCAACGAATTCGAGAATCCGGCGAAGATCCTCGATACCAACTGGTACGCGATCAAGCCGATGTATGAGAAGAAGTACCGTGAACTGATCAACGACAAGGACAAGTTCGTTTCGATCAACGACATCCGCCTGTCCCGGGACTGCGTGAAGAAATCGATCAAGTACCTGCGCGAGATCTATCGTCACCGCATCGGCAAGACCAAGGTTATTTCGCTGAATAACCATACGGGCAAGACCGCTTACTAAGCGTCGCCCCCATTCGCGAGCAAGCCCGCTCCCACATTCGACTGCATTCCTTCTGGAAGAACACGGTTAAATGTGGGAGCGGGCTTGCTCGCGAAGGCGGCCTTGAATTCACCGCAAATCAACATCCAGAAACAATTGAGCAGCCGTTCAACTGCTCTCCCAACTGTTCCCGTTACGTTTACGTCACCGTGAGGCTGTGGCCTTTCTCTACGGCAACATGCCATCACGCTACTCGGCTACACACTTTCCTGCGGAAAAGGCGCGCACCAAGCCGGTGCATGCTTTTAAACCTGCGCCCTTTCCTGGATCAGAATCCACGGCGAAACAACCACGGCCCACAACTGCGGATCACGTTCAAAAAGATCCAGCGCCCGCGTTTCAGACAGCTTGGCGAGCTTGTCAGCAGCCAGCCAGGCAGCCACTTTCTCCCCTTCATCCTGGGCTACGGCCTCGGCGGCGGCGATCAGATCCAGGCCAGGATCGACCCACAATAGGGCACCCTTGGCAAAGAACGGCTCCAACTCTTTCCAGGTAATAGATGCGGTTTCACCAAGCAGTTTGGCATAGAGGGTGCTAGGTTCTTGATTCATGGGACTGTCCGGAAAAGAAATCGACGCAGATGATAACGTCGGTGGACTGGCAGAAAAACCCGGTTGCAATTGAGTGACCGAAATGAAAAGCGCAGGAAAGCCAGGGAATGCACTGAATACGGCTATAAGCCCCCCAACGCCCCGCCGCAATTCTGTCTTTTTCTTTCAATAAAGCGACACTTGCAGGTTTTGCCCCTCGGCGCTGCCTTCCCAGGCTGACAATCGGCGCTCTACACTGTACCGGTACAGTTGCCGAGGGGCTTTTCCGGGGGAATGTCGTAGATATCTGACCCGGTTCTGCTGCTTTCGGCGCCAGGACTATAAAAACTACAACAGTAAGAGTGGAGCACTATGACTAAGGCTACTAAGCAGATTTCCAAACTGTTTGCCGCTATGGTTCTGGCCGGGGTTGCCAGCCATTCGTTCGCAGCTGACACCATCAAGATCGGCATCGCCGGCCCTAAAACCGGTCCTGTAGCCCAATACGGCGACATGCAGTTCAGCGGCGCCAAAATGGCCATTGAACAGATCAACGCCAAAGGCGGCGTAGACGGCAAGAAACTCGAAGCCGTTGAATACGATGACGCCTGTGATCCAAAACAAGCGGTAGCGGTCGCGAACAAAGTCGTCAACGACGGCGTCAAGTTCGTGGTTGGCCACCTGTGCTCCAGCTCCACTCAACCGGCTTCGGACATCTACGAAGACGAAGGCGTGATCATGATCACCCCGGCCGCCACCAGCCCGGACATCACCAATCGTGGTTACAAAATGGTGTTCCGCACCATCGGTCTGGACAGCGCCCAGGGCCCTGCCGCCGGTAACTACATCGCCGACTTCGTCAAACCGAAAATCGTTGCGGTCCTGCACGACAAACAGCAGTACGGTGAAGGCATCGCCACCGCCGTCAAAACCACCCTTGAGAAGAAAGGCGTAAAAGTCGCCGTGTTCGAAGGCGTCAACGCCGGCGACAAAGACTTCTCCTCGATGATCGCCAAGCTCAAGCAAGCCAACGTCGACTTCGTCTACTACGGCGGCTACCACCCGGAGCTGGGTCTGATCCTGCGTCAATCCCAGGAAAAAGGCCTGAAAGCCAGGTTCATGGGTCCGGAAGGCGTGGGTAACGACTCCATTTCGCAGATCGCCAAGGACGCTTCCGAAGGTCTGCTGGTGACCCTGCCGAAATCCTTCGACCAGGATCCGGCCAACGTTGCCCTGGCTGATGCGTTCAAAGCCAAGAAAGAAGACCCGAGCGGTCCGTTCGTGTTCCCGGCCTACTCGGCTGTGACCGTGATTGCCGATGGTATCAAGGCTGCCAAGTCCGAAGACGCAGCCAAAGTGGCTGAAGCCATCCACGCAGGCACCTTCAAGACCCCGACTGGCGACCTGAGCTTCGACGCCAAGGGCGACCTGAAGGACTTCAAATTTGTGGTTTACGAGTGGCACTTCGGCAAACCAAAAACTGAAGCCAAGCCTCAGTAAGGCGTTGCCTGACTGACTGCCAATAAAGCCCACGGCGTGCCGTGGGCTTTGTTTTACGAACGTACTTGGGCCGCGCTGGCGTGATCCGCCAGTCTCCCCACCTGAAAATCTCAAAACCGTCATCAGCGGTTCGCTGGCAAACCCCGAATTCGAAGTGGATGCAGATCCGCGGGGCTCGGGCGGGAAAATGACTCCACCAGTGAAATGCGTATCAGGTTTTTAGGAGCGCTGTAATGCCTGACATCTATCACTTTTTCCAACAGCTGGTTAATGGCATGACCATTGGCAGCACGTATGCCCTGATCGCCATCGGCTATACGATGGTCTACGGCATCATTGGAATGATCAACTTCGCCCACGGCGAGGTGTACATGATCGGCTCCTACGTGGCGTTCATCGCCATCGCCGGGCTGGCCATGCTGGGCCTCGACAGCGTTCCGCTGTTGATGACCGCCGCTTTCCTTGCAACCATCGTTGTCACCAGTGCCTATGGCTACAGCATCGAACGGATCGCCTACCGCCCATTGCGTGGCAGCAACCGTCTGATCCCGCTGATCTCCGCCATCGGCATGTCGATCTTCCTGCAGAACACCGTTCTGCTGGCGCAAGACTCCAAGGACAAATCCATCCCCAACCTGATTCCGGGCAATATTGCCTTTGGGCCAGGTGGCGCACATGAAGTGCTGATTTCCTACATGCAAATCGTGGTGTTCGTGGTGACCCTGGTCGCCATGCTCGGCCTGACGCTGTTCATCTCCCGCTCTCGCCTGGGCCGCGCCTGCCGCGCCTGCGCCGAAGACATCAAGATGGCCAACCTGCTGGGTATCAACACCAACAACATCATCGCCCTGACCTTCGTCATCGGTGCCGCGCTGGCAGCCATCGCCGCCGTGCTGCTGAGCATGCAATACGGCGTGATCAACCCGAACGCCGGTTTCCTCGTCGGCCTCAAGGCCTTCACCGCCGCGGTACTGGGCGGTATCGGCAGCATTCCGGGCGCCATGCTCGGCGGGCTTGTTTTGGGTGTGGCGGAAGCCTTTGGTGCCGATATCTTCGGCGACCAGTACAAGGACGTCGTGGCGTTCGGCCTGCTGGTTCTGGTGCTGTTGTTCCGGCCAACCGGCCTGCTGGGCCGTCCGGAGGTTGAGAAGGTATGACTAGGAATCTTAAACAGGCGCTGTTCAGCGCTTTGCTGGTGTGGGCCGTGGCCTACCCGGTACTCGGTCTGAAGCTGACCATCGTCGGCATCAACCTCGAAGTTCATGGCACCAGTGACGCCACCCTGATCACCATCGCGGTGTGTTCGGTGCTGATGTTCCTGCGTGTGCTGTTCGACCAGCAGATCAGCTCGGCCTGGCGTTCGTCGCCAAGCATGCCGCTGATTCCGGCCAAGGCCAGCAACTTCCTGACCCTGCCGACCACGCAACGCTGGATCATCATCGCGCTGATCGCCGGTGCCCTGGTCTGGCCGTTCTTCGGCTCCCGCGGTGCGGTGGATATCGCAACCCTGGTGTTGATCTACGTGATGCTCGGCCTCGGCCTGAACATCGTGGTCGGCCTGGCTGGCCTGCTCGACCTCGGTTACGTCGGTTTCTATGCCGTCGGCGCCTACAGCTACGCACTGCTGTCGCACTACTACGGCCTGAGCTTCTGGATCTGCCTGCCGATTGCCGGCCTGATGGCGGCCACCTTCGGCTTCCTGCTCGGCTTCCCGGTACTGCGCTTGCGCGGTGACTACCTGGCGATCGTGACCCTGGGCTTCGGTGAAATCATTCGTCTGTTCCTGCGCAACCTGACCGGCCTCACTGGCGGTCCGAACGGCATCAGCAACATCGAGAAACCGACGTTCTTCGGTCTGACCTTTGAACGCAAGGCCGCGGAAGGCCTGCAAACCTTCCACGAGTACTTCGGCCTGGAATACAACTCGATCAACAAGGTGATTTTCCTTTACCTCGTTGCGCTGTTCCTGGCGTTGGCTGCGCTGTTCGTCATCAACCGTTTGCTGCGCATGCCGTTGGGCCGTGCCTGGGAAGCGTTGCGTGAAGACGAAATCGCCTGCCGTGCACTGGGCCTGAACCCGACCATCATCAAGTTGTCGGCCTTCACCCTGGGTGCGAGTTTCGCCGGTTTCGCCGGCAGCTTCTTCGCCGCTCGCCAGGGCCTGGTGACGCCGGAGTCCTTCACCTTCATCGAGTCGGCGATCATCCTCGCCATCGTGGTGCTCGGTGGCATGGGCTCACAGCTGGGCGTGATCCTCGCTGCCGTGGTGATGATCCTGCTGCCGGAAATGATGCGTGAGTTCAGTGAGTACCGCATGTTGATGTTCGGTGCCTTGATGGTACTGATGATGATCTGGCGCCCTCAGGGTCTGCTGCCCATGCAACGTCCTCACATGGAGCTGCGCAAATGAGCCGCGAGATCCTTAAAGTAGAAAACCTGAGCATGCGCTTCGGCGGCTTGCTGGCGGTCAATGGCGTGGCCTTGAGCGTAAAAGAGAAACAAGTGGTGGCATTGATCGGCCCTAACGGCGCCGGCAAGACCACCGTGTTCAACTGCCTGACCGGCTTCTACAAGCCGAGCGGCGGCAGCATCCTGCTGGACGGCGAGCCGATCGAAGGCCTGCCGGGTCACAAGATCGCCCTCAAAGGCGTGGTGCGCACCTTCCAGAACGTACGGTTGTTCAAGGACATGACCGCGGTCGAGAACCTCTTGATCGCCCAGCACCGTCACCTGAACACCAACTTCCTGTCCGGCCTGTTCAAGACCCCGTCGTTCCGCAAGAGCGAGCGCGAGGCCATGGAATACGCCGAGTACTGGCTGGACAAGGTCAATCTGCGTGAGTTCGCCAACCGTCCGGCCGGCACCCTGGCCTACGGTCAGCAACGTCGCCTGGAAATCGCCCGCTGCATGATGACCCGTCCACGGATCCTCATGCTCGACGAACCGGCCGCCGGCCTGAACCCGAAGGAAACCGAAGACCTCAAGGCGCTGATCAGTGTGCTGCGTGAAGAGCACAACGTGACCGTCCTGCTGATCGAACACGACATGAAACTGGTCATGAGCATTTCCGACCACATCGTCGTGATCAACCAGGGTACGCCCCTGGCCAACGGCACGCCGGAACAGATCCGCGACAATCCTGAAGTGATCAAAGCCTACCTGGGGGAAGCGTAAATGCTGCAGTTCGAAAACGTTTCCACCTTCTACGGCAAGATCCAGGCCCTGCACAGCGTCAACGTCGAAGTCCGTCAGGGCGAGATCGTGACCCTGATCGGCGCCAACGGTGCCGGCAAGTCCACGCTGCTGATGACGCTTTGCGGTTCGCCGCGCGCCCACAGCGGCAGCATCCGCTACATGGGTGAGGAACTGATCGGCCAGGACTCTTCGCAGATCATGCGCAAGAGCATTGCCGTGGTGCCGGAAGGTCGTCGGGTGTTTTCCCGGCTGACCGTGGAAGAAAACCTGTCGATGGGCGGTTTCTTCACCGCCAAGGGCGACTATCAGGAACAGATGGACAAGGTCCTCGGACTTTTCCCACGCCTGAAAGAGCGCTTCAATCAGCGTGGCGGCACCATGTCCGGCGGCGAACAGCAAATGCTCGCCATCGGCCGTGCCCTGATGAGCAAGCCCAAGCTGTTGCTGCTCGACGAGCCGTCGCTGGGTCTGGCGCCGATCATCATCCAGCAGATCTTCGACATCATCGAACAGCTGCGCAAGGACGGTGTGACGGTGTTCCTGGTCGAGCAAAACGCCAACCAGGCACTGAAAATCGCTGACCGCGCCTACGTTCTGGAGAACGGCCGGGTAGTGATGCAAGGCACTGGTGAAGCGCTGCTGACCGATCCGAAAGTGCGCGAAGCGTACCTCGGTGGTTGAGCCTTTGCGGTAAACAAAAAAACGGCCTTTGCGGGCCGTTTTTTTATGCCCGCCACAATCTCGGGTGATGACGAAAATCCCTGTGGGAGCGAGCTTGCTCGCGATAGCGGTGGGTCAGGCAACATCTCTTTTGAATGTGAAATTGCTATCGCGAGCAAGCTCGCTCCCACAGTGTGCTGTGTGATGATTTAGAGCCGGTCCAGCACCTCTCCACTGCGCTTGAACCACCCGATCAGATAATCCGCCAGCACCTGCGTACGCTTGGGCAAACCGCCCTGATACGGATGCACCAGGTACATCGGCATGCTGCGGGTCTGATAGTCGCGCAGCAGCCATCGCAAACGCCCGTCCGCCAGCTCCGCTGGCAAACAGTAGGACGGCAGGCGCGCAATACCGGCGCCAACCAGTGCGGCTTTCTTCAACAGGTTGTAGTGGTTGCTGGCGAACGGCCCCGACACCCGCACCCGCAACAACTCATGCTGCTGGTGATACAGCCATTCTTCGCGGCCGCTGTAATGGCTGTTGAGCAGGCAGCGATGCTCGGCCAGCGCCTGGGGTGTTTGCGGTTCACCGTATTGCTCCAGATAAGCCGGGCTGGCACAGGTCAACTCTTGCCACGCCAGCAACGGACGCGCGACCAGTCGCTGGTCAAGGGCCACGTCAGAGCGAATCGCCAGGTCGAATCCGTCCCTGGACAATTCGCGGTAGCTGTTGTTGAGCTCCAGCTCAATCTGCACCTGGGGATACTTGCTCGAGAACTCCAGCAACAGACCATCGAAGAAGGTTTCTCCGAGCGACACCGGCACCGTCATCCGCACCGGCCCGGCCATGTCGTCCTTCAAACGCGCGAGGGCCTGGCGCGCCCGCTCGACTTGCACCACCAGCGCCTGTGCCTGGGGCAACAACGCAGCGCCAGCGGCGGTCAGGCTCAAGCGGCGAGTGGTACGTTGCAACAGCACCACGGAAAACTGCGCCTCCAGCTGGCTGATGCGCTTGGACAGCTGGCCTTTGCTGCAACCGAGTTGCTGCGCCGCCAAGGTGAAACTTCCCGCTTCGATCAATACGGCGAACGCGGCCAGGTCATCCATCTCGCTCATGGATTGTTTCCATTTGAAAACCAAAGGTTGCCTATTAGCGCGCTTATCTACAAAAAAAACCACCCTACACTGATCCCTCGTTCAACCCATACGAGGATCAACCCCCATGAAAATTCTTTTGATCGGCGCAAACGGCACCATCGGTTCGGCAGTCGACAAGGAACTGTCGCAACGCCACGAAATCATCCGGATTGGCCGCAACAGCGGCGATTTTCAGGTGGACATCAGCGACAGCGCCTCGATTCGCAAACTGTTCGAGCAGACCGGCAAATTCGATGCCCTGGTGTGTGCCGCCGGCAACGTGACCTTCGCACCGCTCAGCGAGATGACCGAAGAAAGCTTTGCCCTGGGCCTGAAAGACAAGCTCATGGGCCAGGTCAATTTGCTGTTGATCGGCCGCGACTTCGCCAATGACGGCGCGTCGTTCACCTTCACTACCGGCGTACTCAGCCACGACCCGATTCGCAGTGGGGCCTCGGCGGCGCTGGTCAACGGTGCGCTGGACAGCTTCGTTCGCGCCGCCGCCATCGAACTGCCGCGCGGCCTGCGGGTGAATTCGATCAGCCCCAACGTCCTCGTCGAAGCCATGGGCAAATACGCGCCGTACTTCCGAGGCTTCAAGCCGGTGCCTGCGGCGGATGTGGCCTTGGCCTACGCCAAGAGTGTGGAAGGCCTGCAAACAGGTCAGACCTTTAACGTAGGCTGAGTCAGTCCAAGCTCAATCAACCAACGTGGGCAATAGGTCTTTGGCGATGGTTTTCGGGATGAACACCAGGAACTGCGCGCCCAAGGCCGATTGCACTGTCGCCGTAGAAATCTTCCAGCCATTGATCGACAGCGTCAATTTCTGGCCTATCGACTCACGGGTAATGCGCTGCATACGCTCAGCTGCTTCAGGACTGAGCGTGACATTCATTTCAAATGCCGAATGAAGTCTGTCGCTGTCCTTCAACAGCAACTCCATCCGGGTGAAGTCGGTTGCCGAAGACAAATTGATCTCGGCAGCGTGACTGCCCGTGGCCCCCGTCATCACCATCAGAAACAACCCGATCTTCCAGCCCATTGCCTGTTTCATATCCGCTGCCTGCAAAAAAGCGGCAGCTTACCTTTGGGATCCTGACACTCGGCATCGGAATAATTCACAAGATGTTGCCGCAAATCGCCCTTCCCTTTGCCAGAGCCCCACTCCAGCCTTGTGATGAACGGTCAGCCTGAGTAACGTGGCAGCACTTGTCAGGAGACCCCAAGATGCGTGTTGCCCGTTCCTTAGTCCTCGTTGCCCTGCTTCCGCTGTTCGCCGCTTGCCAGTTGTTCGAGGGTGAGCGGCAGAACGCCTCCCATGTCGGCCAGACACGCATGCAAGGCCAGTTGACAGCGGCAGACGGCAAACTGCTGTTCCAGCCGTGCAACCAGACTACCCGCTACGTGGTCAACGACACCGGCGGTACCAGCGTCCTGCAGCAGGCCGCCAGCCTGGCGGACAAGCAAAGCAAGCTGTTCGCCGACGTGCGCGGACGGGTTGTGGCCGGCAGCGGTGGTGACGGCCAGCTCGATCTGGAGCAGTTGTACCGCGTCGAGCGCTCGGGCAACGCGTGTGAGGATCCGAATTTCAAGCTGCTGATCCTGCGCGCCGCCGGCCACACCCCGGAGTGGAGCGTGAAAGTCAGCGGCAAAGGCATGGTCCTCGACCGGGCCGGTCAGCCACCCTTGGCCGTACCTTACGTCGAAGAGCAACTGGGCGATGGCCGTTTCAACCTCAGCACCGAAGCCAACAACCAGCACATCGAACTGTGGGTTGCACCGCAACGCTGCGTCGACAGCAGCACCGGCAGCATCCAGCACATGAGCGCCGAGCTGCGCATCGACGGTCAGGTACAACGCGGCTGCGGGTATTTCGGCGGATCGCGCGACGACTGATCGTTTAAGCCTCACGGGCCTGTGCCTTTGCGGCTTATAATCGCGGGTTTCAAACGCCCTGGCGCAGTTGTGCGCCCCGCGAACCGGATCCCGCCATGTTACGAATCACCGAACTCAAGTTGCCGATCGACCATCCCGATGAAGACCTGCGCCCTGCCATCGTGCAGCGCCTGGGTATCGCCAGCGATGACCTGCTCGACTTCACCTTGTTCAAGCGCAGCTACGATGCGCGTAAAAAGTCCTCCGAGCTGTGCTTCATCTACACCATCGACCTTGAAGTTCGCGACGAGGCGGCGGTGCTGCACAGGTTCGCCGATGACCGTAACGTCAACGTGGCGCCGGATGTCAGCTACAAAATGGTTGGCCAGGCACCGGCCGACCTGAGCGCACGTCCGATCGTCGTCGGCTTCGGTCCGTGCGGGATTTTCGCCGGGCTGCTGCTGGCGCAAATGGGTTTCAAGCCGATCATCCTCGAACGCGGCACCGAAGTCCGCCAGCGCACCAAGGACACCTGGGGCCTGTGGCGCAAAAGCGTGCTCAACCCGGAGTCCAACGTGCAATTCGGCGAAGGCGGCGCGGGGACATTCTCCGACGGCAAGCTGTACAGCCAGATCAAGGATCCGAAGTTCCTCGGTCGCAAGGTCCTGCACGAGTTCGTCAAGGCCGGCGCACCGGAAGAAATCCTCTACGTCAGCAAGCCGCATATCGGTACGTTCCGCCTGACCGGCGTGGTGGAAAACATGCGTGAGCAGATTCGCGCCCTGGGCGGCGAAGTACGCTTCCAGCAGCGTGTCACCGACGTGCTGATCGACGACGGCCAACTGGTCGGTGTCGAACTCAATGGCGGCGAGCAGATCCATTCGAAGCATGTGATTCTGGCCCTAGGCCACAGTGCCCGCGACACCTTCCGCATGCTCCATGGCCGTGGCGTGTTCATGGAAGCCAAGCCTTTCTCGGTGGGTTTCCGCATCGAGCACCCGCAGTCGCTGATCGACCGCGCGCGGCTGGGCAAGTACGCCGGGCACCCGAAACTCGGCGCCGCCGACTACAAACTGGTGCACCACGCCAAGAACGGCCGTTCGGTCTACAGCTTCTGCATGTGCCCGGGCGGCACCGTGGTGGCGGCGACGTCCGAGCCGAACCGCGTGGTCACCAATGGCATGAGCCAGTACTCGCGTAACGAGCGCAATGCCAACTCCGGGATCGTTGTCGGCATTACCCCGGAAGTCGATTATCCGGGCGGCCCGCTGGCCGGTATCGAGCTGCAGGAACGCCTGGAATCCCACGCCTTTGTGCTGGGCGGCAGCAACTACGAAGCCCCGGCGCAACTGGTCGGCGATTTTATCGCGGGCACGCCGTCCACCGAACTGGGCAGTGTCGAGCCGTCCTACAAGCCAGGCGTTGCCCTGGGTGATCTGGCGCTGGCACTGCCGGCGTTCGCCATCGAAGCGATTCGCGAAGCCTTGCCGGCGTTCGAGAAGCAGATTCGTGGCTACTCGCTGCACGACGCGGTGTTGACCGGCATCGAGACTCGCACCTCCTCGCCGCTGCGTATTACCCGCAACGAATCGATGCAGAGTCTGAACGTGAAAGGCTTGTTCCCGGCCGGTGAAGGTGCCGGTTATGCGGGCGGGATTCTGTCGGCGGGTGTGGACGGGATTCGGATTGCCGAGGCTGTGGCTCGGGATATCCTTGGCCTGGAGGCTTAAGGTTTAAAGCAAAAGATCGCAGCCTTCGGCAGCTCCTACAGGATTTACACCATCCCCTGTAGGAGCTGCCGAAGGCTGCGATCTTTTCATTCGTGTCAGATATTGGCGCGCAACACGCTGGCGGGCAGCGGCTCACCCCGCTCCACCGTCGCCGCGACCGCAGCCATCAAACCACTCAACTCATAGCCCTGGGCCTTGAGCCACTGCGGATCGTAATAGGTCGTGGCATAGCGTTCGCCGCTGTCACACAGAATCGCCACCATCGATCCCGTCTCCCCTGCCGCTTTCATGTGCTGAGCGGCCATCAGGGCGCCGATCAGGTTGGTCCCGCTCGACCCGCCCACATGGCGTCCCAGGCGCTCCGCCAGGTAGTGCATGGCCGCCAGTGACAGGGCATCCGGCACCTTGACCATGGCGTCGATCACCTTGGGCAGAAACGACGCTTCCACACGCGGCCGGCCGATGCCCTCGATGCGCGAACCGTGGTCCAGTCGCAGACTGGCATCGCCGGTCTGGTAGTAATCGAAGAACACCGAGCGCTCGGCATCGGCACAGAGCACACGGGTGCAATGCTGGCGATAACGCACGTATCGACCCAGTGTGGCCGTGGTGCCGCCGGTACCGGGGCTGGAAATCAGCCAGCTCGGCTCGGGATGCTGCTCGAATCGCATCTGCTGAAAAATCGACTCGGCAATGTTGTTGTTCGCTCGCCAGTCGGTGGCGCGCTCGGCGTAGGTGAACTGATCGATGAAGTGCCCGTCGTGCTCACGAGCCAGGCGCTCGGACTCGGCGTAGATCTGGGTCGGGTCGTCGACCAGATGACTTTGGCCACCGTAGAAGGCGATCTGCGCGATCTTTTCCTTTGAGGTCGTTGCCGGCATCACCGCAATGAACGGCAAGCCCAGCATGCGCGCAAAGTACGCCTCGGAGATCGCCGTGGACCCGCTGGAAGCCTCAATGACCGGCGCACCGGGTTTGAGCCAGCCATTACACAGCGCATACAGGAACAGCGAACGGGCCAGGCGGTGCTTGAGGCTGCCCGTGGGGTGGCTGGACTCATCCTTGAAATACAACTCGATGCCCGGAAAACCCGGAAGCGGCAAGGGGATCAAGTGGGTGTCGGCGCTGCGCTGGAAATCGGCTTCGATGATCCGGATCGCCTCGCGGGACCACTGTCGGTTGTCGCTCATGATGGTTTTCTCGTTGAATCGGGCAGGAGTTGGCCTTGGTACAAGGCCCATCCAACCAGCTTAGGAAAAATCCTGCATCCGGCACAGGTACAGCTGAGATCCAATACGCCAGACAACTGCTAGGCTCAGCTCGCTGGCGACGGATCACTCTGTAACGGGATATAACAAAAAAGAATATAACTTTTGTTTTAACAACTAACGGTACTTGTTAGGGTGTAACACCTTTTGAATTCACAGATGGAGAGCGACCTTGCCTCTGCGTAGCACTTTCACGCGTTTCTTTCAGTTGGAAGCTGCCAGCGGTCTGTTACTGATCGCCGCTGCCGTTCTGGCTCTGATCATCAACAACTCACCGCTGTCGTGGCTGTACAACGGCCTGCTGGACACTCCGGTGGTGGCCCAGATCGGCGCTCTGAAAATCGCCAAGCCGTTGCTGCTATGGATCAACGACGGCCTGATGGCGCTGTTCTTCCTGCTGATCGGCCTGGAAGTGAAGCGCGAAGTCCTCGACGGCCAGTTGTCCAAGCCTTCGCAAATCGTCCTGCCTGGCGCGGCGGCCATTGGCGGCATGGTGGTGCCGGCGCTGATCTACTGGTACCTCAACCGTGACACTCCACCGGCCCTCAACGGCTGGGCGATCCCGACCGCGACCGACATTGCCTTCGCCCTTGGCGTGCTGGCGTTGCTTGGCAAACGAGTTCCGGTTTCGCTGAAACTGTTCCTGATGACCCTGGCGATCATCGACGACCTCGGCGCGATCATCATCATTGCGATCTTCTATTCCGGTGCCCTGTCGACCCTGTCCCTGGCCCTGGCCGCCGCCTGTATTGCGGCGCTGATCGGGATGAACCGGCTTGGTGTAGTCAAGCTCGGGCCGTACATGATCATTGGCCTGATCCTCTGGGTCTGCGTGCTCAAGAGCGGTGTCCACGCCACACTGGCCGGCGTAACCCTGGCTTTCTGCATTCCGCTGCGCACAAAAAATGCCGAACCTTCGCCACTGCTGACCCTGGAACACGCCCTGCATCCGTGGGTCGCCTACGGCATCCTGCCGCTGTTCGCCTTCGCCAACGCCGGCCTGTCCCTGAGCGGCGTCACCGTCGAAAGCTTCACCCATCACGTTCCCATGGGCATCGCCATCGGGCTGCTGCTGGGCAAGACTGTCGGTGTCTTCGGCCTGACCTGGCTGGCCGTGAAAACCGGTATCGCCGCCCTGCCCCAAGGCGCTAATTGGGGCCAGGTACTGGGCGTAGCGATTCTCTGCGGTATCGGTTTCACCATGAGCCTGTTTGTCGGTTCGCTGGCCTTTGAACCGGGTGTAAGCGATTTCGCCGGGATGGATCGCATGGGAATCCTGACCGGTTCGATTCTGGCCGCGCTGATCGGTTATGCGGTGACGGCGATGGCGAGTCGCAAGCGTGAGTTGCAAACCGCATAATCTTGAATTGCTTCATCAGTATGTCTGGAATAAGAGGGAGCTATTGGCTCCCTCTTATTCTTTCTGTCGTTACCCACAGGATTGTCGGATTCGTACTGCATTCACTTCGGACGCTGCTGGCATCAACCTCCAAACCTCCAGGCTAACTTTGCGTTTCGGACCCTGTGACTCAGGACAGATCGACAGCAAAACAGTTAGGGAGAAAATGATGGAGCTACGCCAGGAATTGATGCCCCCGCAACTCGACGAAACGAGGGTTGTTCGACTTGCAGCTCTCGCAGCCGAAATTGATGGTGGAAAGAGGGATGAGACCGCGAGTCAGTTGGCTGAGTTTAATCGCGAAGCCATGACAAATCTGACATTTCTCGATTTTCAAGGCATTTACGGTGGCCAGGATCACGATACGTGGGTTCGCAAGGTGTTGGCAGGACCGTATGAGTACCGGCTGACAGATATCACTCAATCTGAACTGATCGAAATGGCCGGACGGGTCATGGATGCCGAAATACCGGAGCATGCCCAGTATTTCTGGTTAAAGATGTTGGAACTCAATATTCCAGATGCGCGTATATCCGATCTTTTTTTCTGGCCGGGGGAGTATTTTGGCGATGGGGACAATTCTCGCGAACTCACAGCGGAGCAGATAATCAAGATAGCCCTGAGAAATAGCGACTTGGCAGATTGACGCCTCCATCTATATAAAAACTGAAATTGGCAGGATGGCGACATCTCAGCCCCCAAGATAGTGTGGTCCCTCCCTAAAAGACAAACCCCCGACCAGTCGCCTGATCGGGGGTTTCCTTTTAAGCGTCTTGCCGCTTAGTGCGAAACGCGGCTGGTGCCATTCACACTGGCGATGCGCACACGCTCGCCAACACGGAACACTTCGTTCGGCTGAACTTCCTGAACGTAGGCGCGCATGCTGCCATCGTCTTCGCGCACGGTGATTTCCACGCCCTGGGTGCGGGTCATGCCCTCTTCTGCGGCCGAACCGATCAGGCCGCCGGCGACTGCGCCGATGACCGCAGCAACGATACTGCCTTTACCGCCACCGATGGCGCTGCCGCCAACGCCGCCAACCACTGCGCCTGCTGCGCCGCCGATCGGGGTTTTGGTGCCTTCGATTTTCACCGGACGCAATGCTTCGATGGTGCCCATGCGAACGGTCTGCACGCGACGCGCCTCGTCACGGGAGTAGGAGTCACCGGTCAGGCTCGATTGGCAACCAGTGAGCAACATCGCCATCGTGGAAAAGGAAGCAACCAGCAGAACAGACTTACGCATAGCATCAACTCCAAAGAAACAGATGTTCATTAAACTCCGCAGCTTGACGCCTGTCACGGCACCGTCCGGGTAAAATTGTTTTGATTCAGGCTCCGTTAAGGTGCCTCCACGAACTCACACAGTAGCGGTAAACTCGGAAAACCGCCCAAAGGCCAAGGATTTCAATGGACTACTTTATCATCGTCGTCACGACGGTTGCCGGTTTGTACTTCCACTGGTGGCTGTACGTACGGATCAAACGCTGGATCGACCGCGACCTGGCGCTAGCGCTGGCTGGCAAGGATGAGCAGAAAAAAGCCTTCATGCTCGAACAGTTGGCGAGTGCCCAGGCGCAGAAGATCAAGCGTCGAGACCTGCCGAAGTGGCTGGAGGCCGCTGCGGCAGGCTATCCCGATCGGTAGACTGCTCAAGGTGCCAGGCGTTCAAGAATCCAGTCGGCGCCCTGCTGGCGGTAATTGAGGCGGTCGTGCAGGCGGCTTGGGCGGCCCTGCCAGAACTCGATGCGCTCCGGCAACAGGCGATAACCGCCCCAGTGTTCCGGGCAATGCGGCTGGGTGTCGCTGAAACGTTGCTCGGTGTCCTTGAGCAGCGTTTCGAGTTCGCCACGATCGGCGATCACGCGGCTTTGCGGCGATGCCCAGGCCCCCAGGCGACTGCCCAGTGGACGGACCTGATAATAGGCGTCGGACTCTTCGGGCGTCACTTTCACCACCCGCCCTTCGATGCGCACCTGGCGCTCCAGCGCCGGCCAGAAAAACGTCATGGCCGCGAACGGATTCGCGGCAAGATGCTGGCCCTTGGCGCTTTCGTAGTTGGTGAAAAAGGTGAAGCCCTGCTCGTCCAGGCCCTTGAGCAACAGAATGCGACAGTGCGGTCGACCATCCTGGTCAACGGTGGCCAGGGTCATGGCGTTGGCTTCCACCGGCGCCTGCTCGGTTTTCACCGCGTCGGCGAACCACTGGTGGAACAACGCAAACGGCTCGGCCGGGGCTTGCGCCTCGGTCAGGCCATCACGGGTGTAGTCACGACGCATATCAGCCAGGCCCTGGGTCATGGCGCATTCCTTTTGGTTAACGAATCACTGCTTTGCAGTATCGGTGGCGACGACTTTCTTGTCAGCCGTGGAGGCTTTGGCTGGTGTGGTTTTCTTCGCCGGCGTTGCGGTTTTCGCAGGAGCTTTCTTGGCCGCCGCTTTTTTCGCCGGGGCTTTTTTCGTCGTTGGAACAGCAGCCTTTTTAGTCGCCGGGGCCGGTGTCACAGGCTTGGCGACCGGCTTGACGTCAGCGGCTGCAACCATGCTCACAGGGGCTGGGGCCGGCATGTTGTACTTGCTCAGCAGCGCAACCATGGTGTTCTGTGGGGTCACCAGCAGCTCCACACGGCGGTTCAGCGCACGCCCCTGCACACTGTCGTTGGCGGCACGCGGCGCATCACCGCCCAGGCCACGCAGCATCAGGCGATCACGCTGCAAACCACTGAGACGGAAAATCGCCGCAACGGACTGGGCACGCTCCTGGCTCAGTTTGACGTTGGCAGGTGCCGCGCCCGACGTATCGCTGTGGCCGAGGATCAAGACAGCGGTCTTTGGATCGGCTTCAAGGATCTTGGCAACGCGGGTAAACGGACCGAGCGTGACCGGCAGCAGCATGGCCGGACGATCAGGGTTGAACGAGCCTTCGACCGGCGCCGTCACTACCAGCACGTTTTCGCGGCGCTCGAGTTGCAGGTTGCTGTCTTTGACCGCCTCGCGCAGACGCGGTTCGTAGTCGTCAAGCCAGGCCTGGGTGACTTTCGGGTCGGGCATCGGCACGGCCTTGGCGGCACTCTTCTCGTTACCGCCGAACGGCCACCACCACTTGCTGCCGCTAGCGGTTTCGGCCTTGGCCACCGCCACGGGTTTGACCTCAGGTTTCACCTCCGGCTTGGCCACGGGCTTGCCGGCGCTGTCGTCGGAACCGAACGGCCAGTACCAGTGGCTGGCGCTTTCAGTCTTGGCGACAGATGCCGTCGCGTCTTTCTGTGGAGTCTGTGCGCAACCGGTAATGGCGAAGCACAGGGCCAAGGCGAGGGTTTTATTGGATGACATTGGATATCCACAAAAATGAAGTCAAAAAATCAGGCCACGTCGGCCCGTACAAACTGACGCTTTGAAACTGAAAAGGCTATCGGGTTCCAGCCCTGGAGACCGATAGCCGCTTTTACAGACAAGTGGCCAGAACCCGCACCAGCTTTTGCGCGCGCGGGTCCATCAAGACGTAGGGGCCCAGGGTATTTGTCACAAATCCGAAGGCTACATCGTGTTCCGGGTCGGCAAAGCCAATGGAGCCGCCGGCACCCGGATGACCAAACGCCCGCGGGCCAAGTCCGAAGGTGGCATTGGCAACGTCCGGTTGATCGAGCATGCAACCCAGGCCGAAACGGGTCCGGGTCAGTAAAGTCTTGTCCTCGCCGAGGCTGTGTTCACGAGTCAACTCATCGAGCATTTCGCTTTCCAGCAGGCTGCCGTCGAGCAGGCCGGCATAGAAACCGGCCAGGCTACGGGCATTGCCATGGCCATTGGCGGCCGGCTGCTGCATGCGTCGCCACTCGGGTTTGTTGGTGCTGGTCATGATCGACGGCGGATTGGTGAACGCCCGGGTCGTCATGGCCGTTGGCTCACGCATGGTCACTTGCAGCAGGCGCTGGGCAGCGGCATCGCCGACATTGCCCTTGCCCCGTGCAATGTGGGCCACGCGATAGAACTCTTCGTCGGCCAGCCCCACATGGAAGTCCAGGCCCAACGGTTTGGCGACCCGCGCGACAATGGATTCCCCCGGCCCACGACCGTCGGCACGGCGCAGCAATTCGCCGACCAGCCAGCCATAAGTGATCGCCGCATACCCGTGGCCTTCGCCCGGCGTCCACCACGGCGTTTCGGCAGCCAGGGCGTCGACCATGGTTTGCCAGTCATAGAGGGCTTCGGGGGCCAGCAGCTCGCGCAACGCCGGAAGGCCGGCTTGATGGCAAAGCAGTTGACGCAAGGTGACGGACGCTTTGCCGGCAGCGGCAAATTCGGGCCAGTAGCGCGCCACCGGCGCATCCAGTTGCAGCTTGCCTTCGGCCACCAGTTGCAGCGCGGTGACGGCGGTAAAGGTCTTGGTGCAGGAGAACAGGTTAGCGATGGTATCACTGTGCCAGGCCTCGGCCCCGTCCTTGTCGGCGGTGCCTGCCCACAGATCAAGGACGGTTTCGCCACCAATCTGAATGCACAATGCTGCGCCACGCTCCTGGGGATCGTCGAACAGCGCCGCGAAAGCCTCTCGCACCGCTTCGAACTTAAGCTCGTAATGACCCTGAATCTGCACCCGCAACTCCCCGGATTAACGCTCTACAAAGTGGCGGGCATTGTTCCAGCCCTTGAGGGTTTTGGGAACAGGGTCGGGCTGGGCGGTCCATTCAAGATCAAAAGATCGCAGCCTTCGGCAGCTCCTACAGTGGCAAGGCGTACCCCCTGTAGGAGCTGCCGAAGGCTGCGATCTTTTTCAGGTGTCAGAGATTAATGGCCCTTCCCCGAATGCCCGCCTGCATGTTCGGCGCCCTTCCCCGGCCCCTTGCCGGCCTCGGCCTTGCGACCACCCTCGGCGTCGTGGCTGGCTTTGTCGGCGGCGGCCGCAGCCTTCCCGGCTTCTTTGCCCAATTGTTCGACCGTCGCCAGGTTGCTCTTGCGCACGCTGTCGACAAAGCCCTGGAACGGCAGATCCGTGATACCCACCAACCCGAAGTGACCGTTTTCACCATCAAGCAGACGCCCGGTGACCGGTTGATCGAGGTACTGGAACCAATGCACGCCAACAATCGACGGCTCGCTCATTGCCTGCTTGAGGAAGTTGGCATACGCCGGACCTCGGTCTTCCTCTTTCGCCAACGGCGTGACGCCGCCCCAGAACGGCCCTCGATCAGCCGAACCGACATTGAACTCGGTGATCAGCACCGGTTTGTCGAGACTGCGCAACTTGGCGAAGTCGTAACCATCCTGGGGTTGCAGGGTGTACATGTTGAAGCTCAGCACGTCGCAATACTGGGCGCAGGACTCCACGGCTTCCGGCGTGCTGATGGCGAAACGGCCACCGAGCAGCAGCTGGTTTGGCGCGTGCCACTTCAGAGAGTCGGAGATGGTCTTGAAGTAAGTGTCGGCGAAGACCTTCTGGAAGTATTTGAAGTCGGCTTCGATTTCCGGGTGCTCGGCACTCGGGAGCGGTGGTACGAATCCCGGATCCTCCATCAATTCCCAGGCGGGCAGATCAATGCCCCAGGCTTTCGACAGGCCCGCCTGATTGCGGTACTTGTCCCGCAGTTGCTTGAGGAATGCACGTTTGGCCGGCACATCGGTGGTCATTTTCAAGGTGCCGTAGGCCAGGGCATAACGGGCTTTCGGATCATCCCCGGGACCGGCCCAGGCCAGTTCGTTGTCGGCGTAGTAACCAATCAGCCACGGATCGTCACGATGGTCGCGGGCGGCAATCGCCACTGCACGCTCGGTGGCCATGGCAAAACGCGGGTCGAACGGGTCGGGCATGCCGCCCCACCAGTCGGTACCGGTGCTGATGCTGGCGTAGTCGCCGACGATCGACAGCGGCAAGGTGTATGGCACGCGATCGGCGTTGCCCAGTACCGGGGCGCTCCAGTTGCCGATGGTGTTGAAGCCCCAGGCCTGCAGGCGATCAAGGGTGTGACTGGCCCAGCGTTGCTCGTCGAACAACGCTTTGCACGGCTCGACAGTTGTTGGCTCTGCCGCTGTTGCCAGCGTCGCTTCAGTCTTGGCGGCTTCGGCGACGCCAGACTCCGCGGTTGCAGGAGCGACGGGTTGCTCCGCAGCCTTGGTCGCTGTCGCTTCAACCGCATCCGCCTTGGCCGCCGCAGCGACGCCCGCTTTGGTGTCGCTGCCCAACGCGCAAGGATCGCCATACAGGCGTTGCAGGTTGGCACCGTAGAAGTCGTACCAGCGCCCGGCATTGTAGCCGCGCCCTTGATCGGCACCGTTGCCGCCACGGTTGTCGCCTTCGCCGTAGTGGCTGGCCAGCGCCTCGTCAGCCTTGGGCAGGGACTCGAACATCCACTCGCGACCGGCCACATAGGTCTGGTTGACATCCGGGGCCAGGGTATTGACCCCGAGGGAATAGAACGGGTGTCCTTCAGGCGTCACCAGATACCAGCGACCGTTGCGCTTCTCGGTGCGAAAAAAGCCACTGGCCTTGAAGGACGGGCCTTTGCTCAAACCACCGAACTTGTCCAGCGGGGACTTCTCGCGCTCAGCCAGCCAGGTTTTCAGTTGTTGCTGTTCCTTGGCGGCGGCGCTTTTGAGCTGCTCGTCGTTGCTGACTTTTTCCGGCCATCTGGCCCGGGTCGACTGGCCGTACGCATCCACCAACCCGCCATACACGGCCTGGCTGACCGACTCACTGTCCTGCACACCAAAGCGCTCCAGCAGGATGCTTTGCGCGGCTTTGGGCTGGTCCATCGACAACGTCACGGACACCACCTGGCTGCGATCCAGCTCACCGGCGCTGCTGGCCAGCAACACACGCTGGCCCTCAACGGTCATCGGCATCGGCGGGCCGGCCTTCATGCCCTGGTTCAGCGGCGATGTCGCTTGCAGCGGCACCAACAGGGTTTGCGCCGGTCCGGCCGGCAGATCGACGCGACTGACCAGGGTCTTGCCGTCATTGCTCTGGATGGTCACGTACAGGGTCAAGGCCCAGTTCATCGCGCTCTGGATCCGCAGGCTCATGACGCCCGACTGCGACCAGTCCCAGGCACCGGTTTGCGGGGTCAGGCGCAACGTCGGCCGGGCGACCGGGTTGAAGGTCACCCGGCGCAGCACTTCGCCTTCAGGGGTTTGCTCGGCGTTGGATTGCGGCAGGCTGGCGTCCTGTGTCGCCACCTGGACCACGTCGGCGGGACGCACAAAGTTGAACAGCGTCTGCTGGCTGGCAGGTGCCGCCAACAGCGGTGTTGCGAACAACAGGGCAAATACGGCAGGCAACGAACGGCAAATCATGAGAACGAAATTCTCCCTAACGACCTTCAATGGGCCAGTGAAAAAGCGGTGGCAGAGAGATAGACAACGCGGCGGGCAAAACTGCCCACCGGTGCTTCAGGAAATTTCTCGACGGAACGGCGGCAACGCGTTGAGGATGGCTTTGCCATAGCGCTGGGTCACCAGGCGCCGGTCGAGCAAGGTGATGGTGCCGCGGTCTTCTTCGGTGCGCAGCAAGCGACCACAGGCCTGGACCAGTTTCAGCGAGGCGTCCGGTACGGAGATTTCCATGAACGGATTGCCGCCACGGGCTTCGATCCATTCCGACAGCGCCGCTTCGACGGGATCATCGGGTACCGAGAATGGAATCTTGGCAATGACCACGTGCTCGCAATAGGCACCGGGCAAGTCGACCCCTTCGGCAAAGCTGGCCAGGCCGAACAGTACGCTGGAGTCCCCGCCGTCGACCCGTGCCTTGTGCTTGTTCAGGGTTTCCTGCTTCGACAGGTTGCCCTGAATGAACACTTGCTTGCGCCAGTCGCGGTCCAGGCCATCGAACACGTCCTGCATCTGTTTGCGCGAGGAAAACAGCACCAGCGTGCCCCGCGAGCCCTCGACCAGTTCCGGCAGATCACGAATGATCGCGGCGGTATGTGCCGCTGCATCACGGGGATCGGCGTTCAGGTTCGGCACCCGCAGCACACCGGCGTCGGCATGATGGAAGGGGCTCGGCACCACCGCCGTCACGGCTTTTTTCGGCAGCCCGGCGCGCATGCGGAAGCGGTCGAAGGTACCGAGGGCGGTCAAGGTCGCCGACGTCACCAGGCAGCCATACGCCACGTTCCACAGGTTGCGCCGGAGCATTTCCGCCGCGAGGATGGGACTGGCGTTGACCTCGATGTCGAACAGCGAACCGCTTTCGGCCAGGGTCAGCCAGCGAGCCATGGGCGGGTTGTCTTCCGGGTCTTCGACGGTGAAGGCGGTCCACAGCTCCCAGTTGCCGGAAGAGCGCGACAGCAGGCTGCCGAACAGCGGGTACCACTCTTCAGCCTGGTTGCTGGCGATGCCAATGTTGACCTCGCCGTCCATGCCTTCCTTGAGCAGGTCGGTCAGGCGGGTGAACAAGTCGGTCAGCCGTGCGAAGCCTTTCTTCAGTTCGACGCCCATTTCACGCATGTGCTCGGGAATCACCCCGCCGACGAATCGGTGACGCGGGCGCTCGCGGCCTTCGACGTCTTCGCCGGGTTTGAAGTCGGCAATCTGCTCGCACGCGGTGAACATGAACTGCTGCTGGGTCTTGATCTCCCGCGCCAGCTCCGGCACCTGCTCGATCAACTTGCCCAGGTCGCCCGGCAACGGGTGTTGGGCCAGCAATTTGGTGAGGTTCTTGGCGGTGGTTTCCAGCCAGTCGGCAGTGGAGCGCAAGCGCGTGTAATGGGCGAAGTGGCCGATGGCCTTGTCCGGCAGGTGATGGCCTTCGTCGAACACGTAGATCGTGTCGCGCGGGTCCGGCAGTACGGCACCGCCACCCAGGGCCAGGTCAGCCAGGACCATGTCGTGGTTGGTGACGATCACGTCGACCTTGCCCATGCCTTCGCGGGCCTTGTAGAAAGCGCACTGACCGAAGTTCGGGCAATGACGGTTGGTGCACTGGCTGTGATCGGTGGTCAGGCGCGCCCAGTCGGCGTCTTCCAGGGCGGTGGACCAACTGTCGCGGTCGCCGTCCCACTTATTGCCGGCGAGCTTCTCGATCATGCTGGTGAACAGCTTCTGGCTGGCCTCGTCGACCTCGATCTTGAAGCCTTCTTCTTCGAACAGTTGCGCGGTGGCAGTCTGCGCGTGGCCTTCCTGGAGCAACATGTCGAGTTTGGACAGGCACATGTAGCGCCCGCGCCCCTTGGCAAGGGCGAAGCTGAAGTTCAGCCCGCTGTTGCGCATCAGGTCGGGCAAGTCCTTGTAGACGATCTGCTCCTGCAGGGCCACGGTGGCCGTGGCGATCACCAGGCGCTTGCCGGCGGCCTTGGCCGTGGGGATCGCCGCCAGGCTGTAGGCCACGGTCTTGCCGGTACCGGTGCCGGCTTCCACCGCGACAATCGCGGGGTCGCCGCTGCGCCGGCCTTCGTCGTCGGTGTCGATGTCACCCAGGACCTTGGCGATTTCGGCGATCATCAGGCGTTGGCCGTAGCGCGGCTTGAGGCTCTTGGCTTCGAGAAAACGCGAGTAGGCGCCCTGGATCGTGGTTTTGAGTTCGGTGCTGATCATGGATTGTCGGGCGCAAAAAACGCTGGATAAATTTTCAGTGGTTCGGATCGACGGCTATCATACCCCGCTAATGAATCCTGCGCAGAACGGAGTACCCGAATGACACCTTTTAGCCTCATATATAGCCTGCATGTACTGGCGGCCCTGGTCTGGGTCGGCGGCATGTTTTTCGCCTGGATGGTCCTGCGCCCCGCCGCGATCACGGCACTTGAAGGCCCTGCCCGGCTGAAGTTGTGGGTAGAAGTGTTTCAAGGTTTTTTCCGCTGGGTCTGGGTGGCGGTGGTGCTGTTGCCGGTCAGCGGCGTGGGCATGCTGCATATGCACTTCAACGGCTTTGAAGCCGCTCCGCGCTATGTGCAAGTGATGATGGGCCTGTATGTGGTGATGACCGCGCTGTTTATCCGCATTCAGGCGCTGATGCTGCCGGAGCTGCGCACCGCCGTGGCCGAACAGGATTGGCCGGCGGGTGCCGGTGTGCTGGGGCGGATTCGCCGGTTGGTGGGGATCAATCTGTTGGTGGGGTTGGCTGTGGTGGCGATTGCGGCGGCTCGGCCGATGTTTTGAAGTACCTGTGGCCGGAGATGCTGTTGTGGCGAGGGAGCTTGCTCCCGCTGGGTCGCGAAGCGACCCTGATACGGTATCCGCAACTTCCCTGAAGGTATGCGGTGCCCGGTTTGCGACGGCTTCGCCGCCGAACGGGGGCAAGCCCCCTCACCACAGACAAGCTCCCTCGCCACGGGCTCTCGGCGTTTCTTACAACCGCTGCACGGTCACTGAACCCGCGGCGCCTTCAGACCCCGGCTGCCCGTCGGCGCCAGGTTTACCGCTCTTGCCGCCATCGGCCTTGTAGACCAGGCAGCCCTTGGCCTTGCCGCCCGCCCCCGGCTTGCCGCCCGGGCCGGCCAGGCCACCGGCTCCGCCAGCCACCTGCACCTTGATCCGGTCTGCCGGAAAGTCGTGCGGCACTGCCAGCCTGACCAACGCACCCGGCGCGCCTGGTTGACCATTGCTGCCATCACTGCCATCGGCACCACGACCGGCCTGGCCCCAGGTGCAGCCAGGGTCCTGACCGTTGGCGCCATCCAGGCCGACAAATCCCGGTGCGCCTGCGCCGCCTCGTGCGTCCACCAACAATTGTGGTGCATTCAGTGTCTTGATCTGCAAATCAAGATTGCGCCCGGAGCGGGCGGCTTTCTGATAGGTTCCGGGCGCGCCCCGCGCGGTGATCTGGCTGCCTTCGGACAAATCAGCGCGACGGACCTTCAGCGCCAGCGCCTGCTCTCCCGGCACAATGGCGATGCGCGCTTCACGCCCCAAATGCAACTCACCCACGGTGACTTCGGTGACGTTCGAAGGAATCAGCAAGGTGCCGTAATCGGCCACTTCCAGGCGCTCCAGTTGCAGGGTGCTGGCGGTGTTGGGCAAACGCATCAGCGAGTTGGGTTCGACACTCACCACCTGTGCGCTGGCCAATGGACTGATGAGTGCGGCGAGCAGACAGAGTTTACGCATGGGAAGCCTTCGAAGCGCTGGGGGCTGGAATGGTTTGCAGGTGGAATACACCGAAAATGACGATCCTCAGGCGGTCAAGCCAGGGATGGGCGCGACCTCGCAGGCTGCGATAGCACAACAGTGCTTCCAAAAGGTGGATGAACCCCAGCAGGCCGCCGGCCAGATTGACCAACGGGTGCAGCGGAAAGACAAATGGCGTGAGCTGGTTGACCAGCACCACCAACCAGAACAGCAGGGTCAATAACCGCCCCAGCCCCCATAAGACTTTCATACGCTCCCCCGATGAGAATTATTGTTTGGGCGCACAGTAACGGCTTCCGCGCGGGATAAGCCAGAGGGCAATGGAAAATTCTTCATGAAGGCCGCCGAACGGCCGTCGCAGCGCTCACAACTGTCGCTCGACGGCTCTATCTCTTGGCTCAGCGGTTTATATGCAGCTCTACGCGACGGTTTTTTGCACGTCCTTCGTCCGTATCATTGTCGGCAATCGGCTGACTTTCGCCCTTGCCTTCGCTGGTGACTTTGTTCGGCGCCACACCCTGGCTGATCAGGTATTCCGCCACGCTGCTGGCGCGTCGCTCCGACAAGGCCTGGTTATAGGCATCCGAACCGACGTTGTCGGTATGGCCGACCACCTTGATGCTGACCACATCGGCATCCTCGAACTGGCTCATCAACGCATCCAGTTCACTCTTGGCCGTCGGGGTCAGGTCGGATTGATTGAAGACAAACAGCACATCGCTCAGCGTAATGACTTGGGTTTGCGCAGGCTCGGTCTGGACGCGGTCCGGGTACTGCGGCACCGGGCAACCGCGATGGTCGACCGGGGTATTGGCGGGAGTATCAGCGCAACGGTCGCGCCGGTCGAAAACGCCGTCGCCATCTTCGTCGCCATCCTGGGCATAGCAGATCAAGCCGCCGGACAAGATACCCAGCGCCGCACCACCTGCGGCCCAGGCGCCACTCTCGATCGCGCCCAGGCCACCGCCGACCAGGCCGCCAATGAGGCTGCAGATTGGCCAGGTACGTTGATTGAGGGGGGCAGTGCCATCGCTGTGGGTCGCGCAGCCGGTCAAGAGGCTGCCAAGTAGCAGAACCGGCAAGACGGTCCTTGTGAGAACGATCATATTGAAAGCTCCTGTGTCACCGGCCCATACCGGTTACACAGGAGTAAAGACCCGCATCCGCGACTGCACAAGGCGCGGATGCGAGGGGGAGTCAACGCTGGATTTTGATTTCCGTACGACGGTTCTGTGCACGACCGTCAGCGGTTTTGTTGTCCGCAACCGGCTGGCTTTCACCGGCACCGACCACCGACACGAAGTTGCTGCGAGGTACGCCTTGCTCGATGAGGTATTCAACCACCGAGTGGGCGCGTTTATCCGACAGTTTCTGGTTGTAGGCGTCGCTGCCCACGCTGTCGGTATGACCGGTTACGGTCAGTTGAGCAGTCGGGGCTTCAGCTTTCAGGCGAGTGGCAATCTTGTCGAGGACCTGTTTATCGGACGAGGTAAGCGTGGCTTTATCAAACTGGAAGTGAACATCGCGGATGACGATGGTTTCTTCCTTGACCACAACCACTTCTTCAACCACAGGTGCTGGTGGTGGGCAACCGTTGGCATCGACCTGAACACCTTTAGGCGTGCCCGGGCACTTGTCGCGACTATCCGGCACACCGTCGCCGTCTTCGTCGCCATCACCGTGCACCCAGCAATAAGCCGCTGCCGTACCGCCGACGAGCAGAGCACCATACCCTGCCCATGCCGAGCTTTCGGTCGCACCGAGGCCCGCACCCACGACACCACCAACCGCCGCACAGGTCGGCCAGTCGGTTTTCTGCAAACCTGCGCAACCAGTCAACACACTGGTTAGCAGAACCAAGGGTAATGCTGTCCGAACTATGCTCATCTAGTTTTCTCCTGAAGGATCGGCTTAGAACCGATTCAGGTAGTAAAGACCCGAGTATTAAACTCCGCCAGCAATAGGCCATGCTGTTTATTCAGGCATTGAGGGCAGCTTGGCGCATTTGTCGTCAAGCCGCTCTAGGCCCGAACGGCCGGGCAGGCTAGTCTTGGCAGATCTGATTGAGGATCTTCGATGATTGCAGGTATTTCTTCACGCACGCCGCAGCAGGCACTGGCCGCTTTACTTGACCGATATGCCCCCGCGCGCCTGTTGTTGATCGGCGCCAGCGAATTCCCGGCACTGGAAGCATTCAAACTCGCGCACCCGGACAGTTGCGTTGCTTTCGCGGCCCCAGGCCCATTGCCCGACGAGTTGGCGGCCCGCCGATTCGACCTGGCCCTGGTGGTCGATTGCCTGGAGCATTTGCCCAAGCGCGACGGCCTGAACCTGTTGGGCGGCATCCGCAACCTCAACGCCAGCCGCATCGCCGTGCTGGCGGACCTGCCGGCCTGTGGCTGGCAGGAAACCGACTTTTTCTCCCTGGCCCTGCAAGCCAGCGAACGCTTTCAACGGGACGAACAGGTCTTGACCCTGTTTACCTATGATCTGCTTGAATACAAACAAGTCCCCGACTGGCTCAATTCGCGTTTCTGGGCCAATCCGGAAAACTTTGGGAAATACTGGTGGTAGCGATGAGTACATCCATTTGCCCTTGCGGCAGCGGCACCCTGCTTGACGCCTGCTGCGGTCACTACCATGCCGGACACCCGGCGCCATGCGCCGAAGCCTTGATGCGCTCGCGCTACAGCGCCTACGTGCTGGGGTTGGTCGACTATCTGGTGGCCACCACCCTGCCCGCCCAACAGGCCGGCCTGGACCGTCAATCGATCAGCGACTGGAGCGCGCAAAGTACCTGGCTGGGCCTTGAGGTGGAAAGCTCCGAAGTGCTGGGTGGCCAGCCTGAACACGCTTTCGTGACCTTCACCGCGCGGTGGCACGACAGCAGTGGCGAGCACAGTCATCGAGAGCGCTCATCGTTCGTACAGAACACCGGGCGCTGGTATTTCATCGACCCGACCGTGCAACTCAAACTCGGGCGCAATGACCCCTGCCCGTGTGCCAGTGGACAGAAGTTCAAGAAATGTTGTGCGGGTTACTTCAGCAGCCAGTCCATGGAATGACGGTCCACCACGCAGGAGCTGTCGAAGGCTGCGATCCTTTGGGTCTAGACTGGGACTCAAGGGAGAAACACCACAATGATCATCCGCCGCTACGCATACTGTCTGCTCACCTTGTTCCTGACACTGGGACTTGGCGGCTGTGCGTCGTGGTTCGACGACGACCTGCCGGACCCCGAGGTCCATCTGGTGAAGGTCGAGGTGGTCAGCGCCAAACTGCTGGAGCAGAAATTCCTCCTGCATTTTCGCATCGACAACCCCAACGACAGCGACCTGACGGTGCGCAGCCTGGAGTACCGCGTTCACCTGGGTGACATACTGCTGGCCGACGGCGAGTACGAACACTGGTTCACCATCAGCCCCAGGCACAGTGCCTACTTCAAGGTGCCGATCCGCACCAACCTGTGGTCCAAGGTCCGGGATCTGGCCAAACTGCTGAAAAAATCCGACCAACCCATTCCCTATCGTCTGGAAGGTGAACTGGAAACCGGTATATTCATCGCCCACTACGTGCACCTGGCGCGCAATGGCGTGATAATCGCCGCCGATTTAATTCCGGAGCAACACCGATGACCCAGCAACCCCATGTCCACGGCCCTGACTGCAACCACGATCATGACCATCACCACCATGATCACGACCACGGCCATGTCCACGGCCCGAACTGTGGCCACGCTCACCAGGAACCGGTGCGCAATGCACTGAAAGACGTCGGCCGCAACGATCCGTGCCCATGCGGCAACGGCAAGAAATTCAAGAAGTGCCACGGCGCTTGATGATTCGGGCGGATATCGATTTCGCCAATTGAATCGCCATCGCGAGCAGGCTCGCTCCTACATTCGATCTGCGCCAGACAACGGTCCTGTGAATGCAGATCCCATGTGGGAGCGAGCTTGCTCGCGATTGCAGTATCACATTCAACATAGAGGTCGACAGACCTGACGCCATCGCGAGCAAGCTCGCTCCCACAGTGATTGGACAGATACTTAGTCGGCCGACAGGATCTGCGCACTGCTGACCACCGTCGCATACTCGCCGTGCAGATTCCCCAGCGACATCGCATGCACCTCTTCGGCGCTATGGGCATGGCCGAAAAAATCAGCCTTGTCGAACGTAAAGCACGCATCCTCGGCCACCCAGGTATCAAATCCCAGGTTGCCCGCGGTGCGCGCCGTGGACTCCACCGAGTTGTGGGTCGCGACGCCCACGATGATCAACTGCCCGATCCCCGCCTCGCGCAACTGCGTCTCCAGACCCGTTGCACAGAACGCATCCGGCACCTGCTTCTGGATCAAGCGTTCACCGGCCATTGGCGCGAATCGCTCCTGAAACTCCACTCCCGACTGCTGCGGCCAGAACACCGAGTCCTCCGAGCGGGACAGGTGCTGCACATTGATTACCGGCCGAGCGGTGCGGCGCCAATGAGCGAGCAATTCCAGCATGCGCTCTTCGGCATGGGGATTATTCCTGCGGCCAAGCCTGGGGTGAAGGATGCCTTTTTGTTGATCGATGATGATCAGTGCCGCGTTTGCCTTGAGCTCCATGCCGACTTTTCTCCAGGATTGTTGATTGTGTCGCACTTCAACATCACGGGTTACGGCTGGCAAGCCACCCTTGGGAGTCAAAAGATCGCAGCCTTCGGCAGCTCCTACGAAGATACGCCGATCTTTGACAAATCCTGAAATAACCTCTTACCCCGCTTGCGCGGCCATCGCCTGCTCACTAACGTAGCGCCTTTATTGCGCCCCACCGCCTCTACCCCCCGCAGGAGCTTTGCCATGGCCTCGCCAGCCCTTACTCATTTTCTACCCCGGTTCGGCGTTGCCGCAGCAGTGGCGGGCGTCTTGAGCCTGACCGGTTGTCAGAACTTCAATGCCCAGGACACCCTCCCGCCGACCTCCGGCGTGCAACCGCTCAAGGGCCTGGCGCAGAACGTTTCGGTGCGCCGCAATGCCATGGGTATGCCGCTGATTGAAAGCAACAGCTTCCACGACGCGCTGTTCACCCTCGGTTACGTGCATGCCAGCGACCGAATCACGCAGATGGTCACCCTGCGCCTGTTGGCCCAGGGCCGATTGGCCGAGATGCACGGTGCGGACCTGCTGGATGCCGACCGTTACATGCGGGCGGTCAACTTGAAGAAAAGTGCCGGCGAGTTGTACAAGGCCTCTTCGCCGCGCCTCAAGCGTTTCTTCGAAGTCTATGCGCGGGGCGTGAACGCCTACCTGTTCCGCTATCGCGACAAACTGCCGGCGGACCTCGCGGCCACCGGCTACCAGCCTGAATACTGGCAGCCGGAAGATTCGGCGCTGATTTTCTGCCTGCTGAACTTCAGCCAGTCGACCAATCTGCCGGAAGAAATTTCCTCGCTGGTACTGGCCCAGACCGTCACCACCGACAAACTGGCGTGGCTGACGCCGTCCGCCCCCGACGAAAAACTGCCGGTCGCCGAGAGCGAAAAGCTCCAGGGCCTCAAGCTCAACGGGCAAGTACCGGGTCTGGCCGAACTCAGCAAAGCCACGGGACAACTGTCGGACCTGAACCTGCTGGGCGCCACCTCGTCGAACAACTGGGCCATCGCCGCGCAACGCAGCCGCAGCGGCAAGAGCCTGTTGGCCAGTGACAGTCATGGCCCGCTGGGCGTGCCTTCATTGTTCAGTTACGTGCAGATTCGCGCACCGAAGTATCAGGCGTCCGGCGTGACCATCCCGGGCCTGCCGATGGTGCTTGGTGGTTTCAACGGTAAAGTGGCGTGGAGCATGGCGTCGGTGATGGGCGACAACCAGGACCTGTTCCTGGAGAAGATCAAGCGCCAGGGCAACGGGCTTACCTACGAAAACGCCGGGAAGTGGCAGCCGGCGATCGTGCGCAACGAAACCTATTTCGTCAAAGGCCAGCGGCCGATTCGCGAGGCGGTGTACGAAACCCGCCATGGCCCGCTGCTCAACAGCGCCCAGGGCACCACGCTGGCCAATGGTTTCGGCCTGGCCTTGCAGATGCCGAACTTCACCGACGACAAGTCCCTGGACGCGTTCTTCGACCTGTCCCGCGCCCAGAGCGCCGAGAGGGCGTCGGATGCCAGTCGCGAAATCCGCGCCATCGCACTGAACCTGGTGTTTGCCGACGCGAACCACATCGGCTGGCAAGTCACCGGCCGCTACCCGAACCGCCGCGAAGGCGAAGGCCTGCTGCCCTCGCCGGGTTGGGAAGGTCGCTACGACTGGGACGGTTATGCCGACCCGATGTTGCACCCGTACGACCAGGACCCGGCCCAAGGCTGGCTCGGCACCGCCAACCAGCGGGTCATTCCTCATGGCTACGGCATGCAGTTGTCCAACTCCTGGGCCGCACCGGAGCGCGGCGAGCGCTTGGCCGAACTGGCCGGCGCCGGCAAACACGACAGCCGCAGCCTGATCGCCATGCAGTACGACCAGACCACGACCTTCGCGGCCAAGCTGAAGAAAATGTTCGAAGCGCCGGGCATGGCCCAGCCACTCAAACAAGCCATCGACGCCTTGCCGGCGGCCGATCGCGCCAAGGCACACGAAGCCTACAGCCGCTTGATGGCGTTCGATGGCAAGCTCAGCCCGACGTCCACCGATGCGGCCATCTACGAACTGTTCCTGCAGGAAAGCACCCGGCAGATCTTCCTCGATGAACTGGGCCCGGAAAGCAGCCCGGCGTGGAAGGCCTTTGTCGCCGATGGCAAGTTGTCCTACGCGGCCCAGGCCGATCACTTGCTCGGGCGTGAGGACAGCCCGTTCTGGGATGACGTGCGCACCGCGCAGAAAGAAGACAAACCGGCGATCCTCGCGCGCAGCCTCGCCGCAGCGATCAGCGCCGGCGACAGTCAGTTGGGTGGCGATCACAAGGCCTGGCAGTGGGGCAAACTGCACCGCTATGAGTGGAAGAACAGCAGCGGCCAGACAGTACGCGGTCCACTGCCGGCCGGTGGCGATCACACCACACTCAACACCGCCGCGTTCGCCTGGGGCCAGGACTTCAACACCACGCTGGCGCCCGCCATGCGCTTTATCGTCGACTTCGGCCAGTCCGAACCGCTGATGGCGCAGAACGGTACCGGTCAGTCCGGCAATCCGGCCAGTGCGAACTACCTCAACAGCATCGAACCCTGGCTCAAGGGCCAGTACATGAGCCTGCCGATGCAGCCGCAGAACTTCGACAACGCCTATGGCAAGAATCGACTGACGCTGACACCCGGCAAGTAACGCTGATCCCTGTGGGAGCGGGCTTGCTCCGGGCGGCGTTCCGACGAAGGCGATTGAACATTCAAAAAAAGTGTTGATTGTTCAATCGTCTTCGCGAGCAAGCCCGCTCCCACACTCGTATTTCATCCGCCCATAAGCCCGATAGAACTTCTCGCCCCGCGCCAACCTCATAACTAACAAGTCCTCTCACTCTGGCAACGCCATGGACCTTGTTATCTCGCGTCCCGAAGGTTTGTACTGCCCCGCCGGCGACTTCTATATCGATCCGTGGCGACCGGTCGAACGTGCCGTGATTACCCACGCCCACGGTGACCATGCTCGCGCCGGCAATCTGCACTACCTGGCGGCAGCGCCCGGCGAGGCCATTTTGCGCGTGCGACTGGGCCAGGACATCAACCTGCAAACCCTGCGCTACGGCGAACGCCTGCTGCATCACGGCGTGTTCCTCAGTTTTCATCCCGCCGGCCACGTACTCGGCTCGGCACAGGTACGACTGGAATACGGTGGAGAAGTCTGGGTGGCCTCCGGGGACTACAAGACCGAGCCCGACGGCACTTGTGCAGCGTTTGAACCGGTACGCTGCGACACCTTCATCACCGAGTCGACCTTTGGCCTGCCGATCTACCGCTGGCAACCTCAGCTACAGGTGTTTGCCGAGATCAATCAATGGTGGCAAGCCAACGCGGCTGTCGAAAAAACCAGCGTGCTGTTCTGTCATTCTCTCGGCAAGGCCCAGCGCATTCTCCATGGCATCGACGCACGACTGGGCCCCATTCTCGTGCATGGCGCCGTGCAACCCATCAACCGGATCTACCGCGAAGCGGGGGTTCATTTACCGCCCACGATGGATGCCGCCGACATCAAAAAGAGCGACCCGATGATGCGCAAGGCGCTGGTGCTCGTGCCGCCTTCGGCGGCGAACAGCAGCTGGATGCGTCGCTTTATCGATTACAGCGATGGTTTCGCCAGTGGCTGGATGCGTTTGCGCGGAACACGTCGGCGGCTCGGTGTAGACCGAGGTTTCGTCCTGTCCGACCACGCCGACTGGCCAGGTTTGCTGTGGGCCATCGAACAGACCGGTGCCGAACGAGTCATGGTGACCCATGGATCGAGCGGCGCACTGGTACGCTATCTGCGCGAGCAGGGGCTTGATGCCATGGCGTTCGATACCCGATACGGTGAAGACGAAGAAGACCCCGCCCTCGCCGAGGCCGAACTCGCCGAGGTGCTGCCATGAAAGCATTCGCTGAGCTGTATGCCAGGCTCGACGCCTCGACATCGAACAATGCGAAACTGGCGGCGATGCAAAACTACTTCGCCGAGGCTGCACCGGAAGATGCCGCATGGGCGGTGTACTTTCTGTCGGGAGGACGTCCCCGGCAATTGGTACCTGTGCGGGTACTGCGCGAACTCGCGGTGGCGCTTTCCGGTTTGCCGCAATGGCTGTTCGAAGAGAGTTACCAGGCCGTCGGTGACCTCGCGGAAACCATTTCGCTGGTCTTGCCGCAAGCGCCGCACCGTTCAACCGACGGGCTGGCCACGTGGGTGGAGGACAAGCTGCTGCCACTGCGCGGCGAAACACCGCAATCCCTCGCGCAAAGGCTACCGCAGCTGTGGGCGCAACTGGATCGGGTAAGCCTGATGGTCTGCATCAAACTGATCACCGGCAGCTTTCGCGTCGGGGTGTCCAAATTACTGGTCACCCGCGCCCTGGCAACCATGGCCGGTCTCGACAGCAAACGCGTGGCGCAGCGGTTGGTGGGCTACACCGATCAGGCCCACCGTCCCAGCGCCGCCAGCTACCTGAAACTGATCGCCGCCGAATCCCCGGATGAGCATGCCCAGCGTGGCGGCCAGCCCTACCCGTTTTTTCTCGCCCATGCCTTGTCGTCGCCCGTGGAACAATTCGCGGTGTTGCTCGGTCCTGCACGGCACTGGCAGGTGGAATGGAAATGGGATGGCATTCGCGCCCAGGTGATCAAGCGCAGCGGGCGACTGTGGATCTGGTCGCGGGGTGAAGAGTTGGTCACCGAACGCTTCCCTGAACTGGACAGTTTGATTCCGGGCCTTCCCGACGGGACAGTGATCGACGGCGAGATCGTCGCCTGGAAGTCTGCGCCAACCGGCGCCGAAAAGGCTTTTGAACCCGCAGTGCAACCTTTCGCCCTCCTGCAACAACGAATCGGTCGCAAGACCCTTGACCGGAAAATCCTCGATGAAGTGCCGGTAGTGCTACTCGCCTTCGATTTGCTCGAATGGCAGGGAGAAGACTGGCGCAACCGACCTCAGGCCGAGCGTCGTGCACAACTGGAACGGGTTGCCAGTGACTGCGCCAACCCACGGTTGCGCCTCTCGCCTTTGTTGACCGGCGACACCTGGCTCGACCTCGCCCGCCAGCGCGAGGCATCCCGCGCCCTCGGTGTCGAAGGCCTGATGCTCAAGCCGCGCGATACCCTGTACGGCGTCGGCCGGACCAGGGACATGGGCGTGTGGTGGAAATGGAAAGTCGACCCGTTCAGCGTTGATGCCGTGCTGATCTATGCGCAACGGGGGCAAGGGCGTCGGGCCAGTCTCTACAGCGACTATACGTTCGCCGTCTGGGACGGCCCGCCAGAGGCCAGTGAACGCACCCTGGTGCCGATTGCCAAAGCTTATTCAGGGCTCAGCGATGACGAAATCCGCCAGGTCGACAGCATCGTGCGCAAGACCACTGTGGAAAAATTCGGCCCCGTGAGCAGCGTCCAGCCCAGCCTGGTGTTTGAATTGGGTTTTGAGGGAATCGCCCTCTCCCGTCGCCACAAGAGTGGCATTGCCGTGCGCTTTCCGCGTATGTTGCGTTGGCGCAAGGATAAGCCGGTCGACGAAGCCGACAGTTTGACGACCCTGCAAAATCTGCTCAGCTAACCCCTCTATCCATCCTCAAATATTTTTCTTTTTGAGTCGAACTGGTGCGGCCATTTCCCTGCGCCCGTTTTCGTGCATAAATCTGTCTCCGGCTATTTCCAGACACCTTTTAAAACGCTTGTTCGGCACTCTGGTTCGGAAATTGCTACTTTCAACAGGTCTTACGCTTTCCAGTAACAATAATTCTGCGCCACGAGCGCTCATATTGGTTTTAGGGATTGAATAATGAAAAAAGCATTGCTGACCCTTTCTGCACTGGCATTGTGCATGGCTGCTGGCTCCGCCATGGCGAAAGAATACAAAGAACTGCGTTTCGGCGTTGACCCTTCCTACGCACCGTTCGAGTCGAAAGCGGCCGATGGCAGCCTGGTAGGCTTCGACATCGATCTGGGGAACGCGATCTGCGCTGAACTGAAGGTCAAGTGCAAGTGGGTCGAAAGTGACTTCGATGGCATGATCCCTGGCCTCAAAGCCAACAAATTCGACGGCGTGATCTCGTCGATGACCGTTACCGAAGCCCGTGAAAAAGTCATCGACTTCTCCAGCGAGCTGTTCTCCGGCCCAACCGCCTACGTGTTCAAGAAAGGTTCTGGCGTGACTGAAGACGTCGCCTCGCTCAAGGGCAAGACCGTCGGCTACGAACAAGGCACCATTCAGGAAGCCTATGCCAAAGCCGTTCTGGACAAGGCCGGCGTGAAAACCCAGGCCTACGCCAACCAGGATCAGGTCTACGCCGATTTGACTTCCGGTCGTCTCGATGCAGGGATCCAGGACATGCTGCAAGCCGAACTGGGCTTCCTGAAGTCGCCACAGGGCGCCGACTACGACGTCAGCAAGCCGGTCGACAACGCTTTGCTGCCAGCCAAGACAGCCATCGGCATTAAGAAAGGTAACACCGAGCTGAAAGCACTTTTGGATAAAGGTATCAAAGCGTTACACGATGATGGCACCTACGCCACCATTCAGAAGAAACACTTTGGCGATCTGAATCTGTACAGCGGCAAATAATGCCCGGCGCCCATCTCGCGATGGGCGCTTTTTTCATCCGATCAGGTTGCTGATTTATGTTCGAAAACCTATTAGAAAATCTGGGGCTCTCTGCCTTCAGCCTCAAGGGCTTCGGTCCGCTGCTGATGCAAGGCACCTGGATGACGATCAAGTTGTCGGCGTTGTCGCTGTTGGTGGCCGTGTTGCTCGGGCTGCTCGGGGCCAGCGCCAAGCTGTCAAAAGTCAAACTGATGCGCGTGCCTGCCCAGCTCTACACCACCCTCATTCGCGGCGTTCCGGACCTGGTCCTGATGCTGTTGATCTTCTACAGCCTGCAAACCTGGCTGACCTCCTTTACCGATTACATGGAATGGGAATACATCGAGATCAACCCGTTCAGTGCCGGGGTCATCACCCTGGGCTTCATCTACGGGGCGTATTTCACCGAAACCTTCCGTGGTGCGATCCTCGCCGTCCCGCGGGGCCAGGTCGAAGCGGCCACCGCCTATGGCCTCAAGCGCGGCCAGCGTTTCTGGATCGTGGTGTTTCCGCAGATGATGCGTTATGCCCTGCCGGGGATCGGCAACAACTGGATGGTGATGCTCAAGGCCACCGCCCTGGTGTCGATCATCGGCCTTGCCGACCTGGTCAAGGCTGCCCAGGACGCCGGTAAAAGCACCTATCAGCTGTTTTACTTCCTGGTGCTTGCCGCATTGATCTACCTGGTGATCACCAGCGCCTCCAACTTCATTTTGCGCTGGCTTGAGCGTCGTTACTCCGCCGGTACCCGGGAGGCCGTACGATGATCGAACTTCTGCAGGAATACTGGAAACCTTTCCTCTATAGCGACGGCAACAACATCACCGGCCTGGCCATGACCATGTGGCTGCTCAGCGCGTCGATCTTCTTCGGTTTTCTCGTGTCGATCCCGCTGTCCATCGCCCGTGTATCGCCGCACTTTTACATCCGTTGGCCGGTGCAGTTCTATACCTACCTGTTCCGTGGTACGCCGCTCTACATCCAGTTGTTGATCTGTTACACGGGGATCTACAGCCTGGCCGCCATTCGCGCCCAGCCGGTACTGGACGCATTCTTTCGCGATGCGATGAACTGCACGATCCTGGCCTTCGCCCTGAACACCTGCGCCTACACCACGGAGATTTTCGCCGGGGCAATCCGCAGCATGGCCCATGGTGAAGTGGAAGCAGCCAAGGCTTACGGCCTGACAGGCTGGAAGCTGTATGCCTACGTGATCATGCCGTCGGCCCTGCGTCGCTCGTTGCCGTACTACAGCAACGAAGTGATTCTGATGCTGCACTCGACCACCGTGGCCTTCACCGCGACCATCCCGGACATCCTGAAAGTCGCGCGGGACGCCAACTCGGCGACATTCCTGACCTTCCAGTCGTTCGGCATAGCCGCGCTGATCTACCTGACCGTCACTTTTGCGCTGGTCGGCCTGTTCCGCCTTGCCGAACGCCGATGGCTGGCCTTCCTCGGGCCGACCCACTAGGTCTCAACCTGCTTCAGGAACAACAGATGCGCCACCAGAAACATGACCTGCTGGCCCCGCTGCCGGGGACCGCACGACAGATCCACAGTTTTCACTTCGGCCCACATCCGGCCAACGGCAAGATCTACATCCAGGCCTCCCTGCACGCCGACGAAATGCCCGGCATGCTGGTGGCCTGGCACCTCAAGCAACGCCTGGCAGAGCTGGAAGCCGCCGGTCGCCTGCGCAGCGAAATCGTGCTCGTGCCCATCGCCAACCCGGTGGGCCTGGAACAGGTAGTGATGGATGTGCCGCTGGGCCGCTACGAGCTGGAAAGCGGCCAGAACTTCAACCGCTGGTTCGTCGACCTCAGTGAAGAAGTCGGCAACGCGATCGAGGGCAAGCTCGGTGACGATCCGCAGCGCAACCAGCAACTGATCCGCAGCAGCCTGCGCGAAGCGCTGGCCCGGCAGACTGCCGACACCCAACTGCAATCCCAGCGACTGACCCTGCAACGACTGGCCTGCGACGCCGACATGGTGCTCGACCTGCATTGCGACTTCGAAGCGGTCGCGCATCTGTACACCACCCCGGATGCCTGGCCGCAGGTCGAGCCGCTGGCCCGTTACATCGGCGCCGAAGCCAGCCTGCTGGCGACGGATTCTGGCGGTCAGTCGTTCGATGAATGCTTCACCCTGCTGTGGTGGCAGTTGAAAGAGCGCTTCGGCGAATACTTCGACATTCCACCGGGCAGTTTTTCGGTGACCGTCGAATTGCGCGGTCAGGGCGACGTCAATCATCCGCTGGCGAGCCGCGATTGCCAGGCACTGATCGATTACCTGATCCATTACGGCGCGATCGCCGGCGAATCCGCGCCCCTGCCCGACCTGCCCTATCCGGCGACCCCGCTGGCCGGTGTGGAACCGGTAGCCACGCCTGCCGGCGGGCTGCTGGTGTTCACCGCGCTGCCGGGGCAATACCTGGAAGCCGGGCAACTGATCGCCGAAGTCATTGATCCGATCAACGATCGCGTCACTCCCGTCCACTGCTGCGCCGCCGGGCTGATGTACGCCCGTTCGCTGCGCCGCATGGCCACTGCCGGCATGGTGATCGCCCACGTCGCGGGCACCGAAGCCTATCGCAGCGGCTATCTACTTTCGCCTTGAGGATGCACGCCCCATGTACAAATTGACCATCGAAGGCCTGCATAAAAGCTATGGCGACCATGAAGTCCTCAAAGGCGTTTCGCTCAAGGCCAAGACCGGCGACGTCATCAGCCTGATCGGCGCCAGCGGCTCGGGTAAAAGTACCTTTCTGCGTTGCATCAACTTCCTGGAACAACCCAACGACGGCGCCATGAGCCTCGACGGGCAGAACATCCGCATGATCAAGGATCGCCACGGCATGCACGTGGCCGATGCCAATGAACTTCAGCGGATTCGCACCCGCCTGGCCATGGTGTTCCAGCACTTCAACCTGTGGAGCCACATGACGGTGCTGGAAAACATCACCATGGCGCCGCGCCGGGTGCTGGGCTGCGACAGGAAGGAAGCCGAGGACCGCGCCCGACGCTACCTCGACAAGGTGGGACTGGCCTCCCGTGTGGCGGACCAGTACCCGGCATTCCTGTCTGGCGGCCAGCAACAACGGGTGGCGATTGCCCGCGCACTGGCCATGGAACCGGAAGTCATGCTGTTCGACGAACCGACCTCGGCGCTGGACCCGGAACTGGTAGGCGAAGTGCTCAAGGTGATCCAGGGCCTGGCCGAAGAGGGCCGGACCATGATCATGGTGACCCACGAAATGAGCTTTGCCCGCAAGGTGTCGAGCCAGGTGCTGTTTCTGCACCAGGGCCTGGTGGAGGAAGAAGGCGCGCCGGAAGACGTGTTGGGCAACCCGAAAAGCGAGCGGTTGAAGCAGTTCCTCAGTGGCAACCTGAAATAACCACCGGCAGGAAAAGTGGAAGCCGGCTTGCCCGGCTTCCAACATCCATCAACCGTTATGCCCCCGCTTGGTTTTCCAACCTGAAACTGCCATTACTCACTTGCAGACCATTAGCGTCCGTCCCGCTGAAGCGTCCGGCAAACTCCGCGTCACCTCCCACCGTCAACTCGAGCGTTCCTGGATAAAGCTCAGCCTCCGAGTTGCCGCTCACATGGATGACCATGGGCGATCCCTCGGTGAGCCCCAGGCTGAAACCGCCACTCTGGATTCCCATCGGCAAACACACGTAAAAGGCTGTCCCCTGACCGTTATCCGCCTCAATGCGATGAATGTTTGACCGCTGATAAAAATCGAGTCCATCCGTTACGCGAAACTGCATGGAGCCGTCTGTCGAGATGACATCGGCACTCATATGTCCCGATCGATTTGCACTCATCTGAATGTTCCTTTTCATATTCGTCGTTAACTGACTGGCGCCCCCTTTGCCAACGGCCGGGCACGCAGCTCACAGATGGAACCACGGCCATACCCGTCGATTGGTTTCGACGACAGACACAGTTACTTCCGAATATGTGCAGGCCGATTCAGACTCTACGTTCGTGAATGGCAAAAAACAGACGCAAACCTGCTTGCTGAAGACAACCACCGCCGTTCACCGGCCATGAATGGCGGAGATCGAAAATCAGGCAACAGGCGCAGGCGGTGGCTCATCCGGCAGGGTAGGCTCACCTGGCTCGTTGGGCTGTTCGTTCGGGGTATCAGGATCAGGCTGGCCGGGAATGCCCCCTGCCATGCTGACGGGCGGATGTGCCAACAACGACCAGGCCAGAACGCCAACCTGATTGGGTTCAAGCCTTGCCAGTTCGGCACTGATTCGCGGATTGATCTTCATTCGGCGCTCCTGGGCGATGGCCCGACCCGCCTTGCGCGGATCGGAACAGTACACTCCATAGAGTGTACGCCCGCCCAGGAATTCCCGACATTTGTCGGACGGTTGACTCAGGTGCGCGGCAGGGTCACGCCACGCTGGCCCTGATACTTGCCGCCACGGTCCTTGTAGGACACTTCACACTCTTCGTCCGACTCGAGGAACAGCATCTGTGCCACGCCTTCGTTGGCGTAGATTTTCGCCGGCAGATTGGTGGTATTGGAGAACTCCAGGGTCACGTGACCTTCCCACTCAGGCTCGAGCGGCGTGACGTTGACGATGATGCCGCAGCGCGCGTAAGTGCTTTTACCCAGGCAAATGGTCAATACATTGCGCGGAATGCGGAAGTATTCGACGGTGCTGGCCAGGGCGAAGGAGTTCGGCGGAATGATGCACACGTCGCTGTGGATGTCGACGAAGCTGCCGGCATCGAAGTTTTTCGGGTCGACGATGGCCGAATTGATGTTGGTGAACACCTTGAAATGATTGGTGCAACGCACGTCGTAGCCGTAGCTCGACACGCCGTAGGAGATCACACGGCTATCGTCGCTGCCGCGCATCTGGCGCTCGACGAAAGGCTCGATCATGCCGTGTTCCTGCGCCATGCGGCGAATCCACTTGTCCGATTTGATGCTCATGGCGGGTGTCCTGAATTGCGAGGTCGAAAAATTCTGTCCGGCATCTTACCGGGCGCGCCGCCGGGTTCAAAGTCCGGGGTGCAATTCTCGCCGAACAGGCAGGAATTACGCGCGTTGGCGACGAACCGTCACACCGCCGATCCTTAAAACAGAGAAACCTTCGCAAGAAGCATTGGCACGTCTCGGAAAAAGGGTTAAGGTGGCGTCACTGTGCTGCTTGTGTCACTGAGAATCTCTACACGATATGTTGAATTTCGATCCAACCATCTACAAGAATTTTTCCTGCTCTTTGCACTCAGTCTCGGCCAGGGTTCTTCCTGAGTCGCAGTTATCTTTGTTCAAGGAGTTACACCATGTCTAATCGCCAAACCGGTACCGTTAAGTGGTTCAACGATGAAAAAGGCTTCGGCTTCATCACCCCACAATCCGGTGACGACCTGTTCGTTCACTTCAAAGCTATCCAGTCCGACGGCTTCAAAAGCCTGAAAGAAGGCCAACAGGTTTCTTTCATCGCTACCCGCGGTCAGAAAGGCATGCAAGCTGAAGAAGTTCAAGTTATCTAACTTGTACTTGCTTTAGTAAAAAGCCCCGCCCTCAACAGCGGGGCTTTTTTGTGCCTGTGTGTTTTTCACAGGTAAAAAAAGATCGCAGCCTGCGGCAGCGCCTACAGAGCTGCCGCAGGCTGCGATCTTTTAGCGTCTTACCAGGTCACGCCAAACCCTGCGGTGTAACGTGTCTTGTCCAGATCCGCATCGTCGGTGCCACTGATGATGTCCCGCTCCGCCTTCAGGTTCAGCGAAGCCCAGTCAGTCACTTTGTAGCGCAACCCCATCTCGGCATCGAGTGCGTAGTCGGCCACACCCGACAGCGGCTTGCCGACCTCACCATTGGTGAAGAACTCGACACGCTTGCCGATCAGGTAGCGGTTGTAGTCCCACGTCATGGCCAGGGCGTAGAAACTTTCCTTGCTGCCATCGGAGAAATCATAATCCGTGCGGTTGACCAGCGAGCCCAGGGAGAACGCCCCGAGTTCGTTATCCCAGAACTGATAGCCAGGGCCCGTACCAAAGGTTCGCTGACGGGAAAGGTCTTCGACCTTGTCGCGCTTGTACACCAGGCGCCCCTGCCAGAACCATTGCTCGGTCAGGAACCGGTCGATGGAGTACTCGGCCCGCCAGTTGTCCGTGGTCACCACATCGTCCTGGAACTCGCGGTTGTATTCGCCTTCGGCGGTATGCCGCCAGCGACCGTGGCGCGCAGTGGTCTTGAAATCGATGTCGTAGTCATCGGTGTCGTTTTCCGCCCGCTGATAGTCCAGCGCGACATCGACATTGCCTTTCCACACCAGATCCTCAACCACCGGTTTTGGCTTGAGAATCTGCTGAATGCTTGCCAGTTCGACCGTCTTCGGTGCCTCGCCATTGGCCAGCGTGACCTTCCCGGCGTCCGCCGCTTTCAGCGACTTGGCTTTCTCGCCCGTGTAGGCATCCTGCTTGACCAGCAACTCCTGATCGCTGTCCAGGGTCTTGACCTGCTTCCAGTCGATCGTCACCGCACCGGCATACTCGGTCTGGATCAGCAGCTTGCCGCCATCGAACAGCGTGATCTTGCCACTGAGTTTGTCACCGTTCTTCAACCACACGGTATCGGCTAGCAAGGGAGTGGAGGCGCCAAGGACAGCGAGACATAGCAGGGATCTGGACAACATAAGCAAAATACGGGCTCGGGATTGCGAAAAAAATCGGCATTATCCGTAGGAATAAGGCCCTGACAAGGACTGACCCAGCTATTTCTGTTGAGTTCATTTCTCAAGCGCCCGTGCAGGAATTACTCTACAGACGGTAAAGCAGACTTCTTCAGGACTGACGGACGTGACCGATCCAACCGATGAACCCGAGAGCACAGCGCAAATCCGACGCACGGCGCTGTATCTGACTCTGGCACAAATTCCCGAGGGCAAAGTCGTCAGCTACGGCCAGTTGGCCGAGCTTGCAGGATTGGGTCGCGCCGCTCGCTGGGTGGGCCGCACACTCAGCCAATTGCCGAGCGACAGCAAGCTGCCCTGGCATCGCGTTCTGGGCGCAAACGGGCGTATCAGCCTGCCGGTCGGCAGCCCTTCAGGCGATGAGCAGCGCGCACGATTACGCATGGAGGGCATCAGTGTCCTGAATAATCGTGTTGATATTCAGCGCCATGGCTGGCGTCCGGTAGAGCACAGCGGTTAGAGTGCGCGCTTTGTTTCCGTATTTCTTGAGGCAGACTCCAGCCCATGCCCCGTAAAACCTGGCGCGCCGCGCTCGCCGCTTATGCCAGCCCCTCGACACTCGTGCTGTTGCTGCTTGGCTTCGCCGCCGGCCTGCCCTACATGCTGGTGTTTTCGACTCTTTCGGTCTGGCTCCGTGAAGCCGGCGTGGCTCGTGAAACCATTGGCTATGCAAGCCTGATCGGCCTGGCCTATGCCTTCAAATGGGTCTGGTCGCCCTTGCTCGACCAATGGCGACTGCCATTGCTCGGCAAACTCGGCCGACGACGATCCTGGCTCGTATTGTCCCAGGCACTGGTCATCCTGGGCCTGATCGGGATGGGTTTCTGCGATCCGCAAAAGCATCTTTCCTGGCTGATCGCCATTGCTGTAGTCGTCGCTTTCGCATCAGCGACGCAAGACATTGCAGTAGACGCCTACCGCCTGGAAATCGCCGAAGACAATCGCCAGGCCGCCCTGGCCGCCAGCTACATGTCCGGTTACCGGGTCGCTGCTCTGCTGGCTACAGCAGGCGCGCTGTACTTCGCCGAAGGCTTTGGCTCCACCGGTTTCAACTACAAGCATTCGGCCTGGGCCGGCACTTATATCCTGTTCGGCGCGCTGATGGTCCCGGCACTGCTGACGTCCCTGTTCATGCGCGAACCACCCGTGCCGTTGCGCACACAACTGCAGGCCGGACGCTACAGCTTCATGCATCAACTGGCCTCGGTGTTCGTGCTGATCATTTTGCTGGTGTCCGTGCCAGCCATGTTCACCCAGCTCTACAACACCGACTTCGCCAGCGTACTGTTCGAAGGCGTGAGCCTGCTCGACCTGCTGCTCGAAGACCGCGCATTCCTGCGGGCCATCCTCTACATCACGCTCACCGCCCTGTGCCTCTCGGCCATGGGCCGTCGCGGCCTGGCGCCGGTGCTGACACCGGTCAACGACTTCATCCTGCGATACCGCTGGCAAGCGCTGCTGTTGCTCGGCCTGATCGCCACCTATCGGATGTCCGACACGGTCATGGGTGTGATGGCCAACGTGTTCTACATCGACCAGGGCTTCACCAAGGACCAGATCGCCAGCGTGAGCAAAATCTTCGGCCTGATCATGACCCTGGTCGGCGCCGGCATGGGCGGCCTGCTGATCGTGCGCTTCGGCATCCTGCCAATCCTGTTCATCGGCGGCATCGCATCCGCGGCGACCAACATCCTGTTCCTGATGCTCGCCGACATGGGCCCCAACCTGAACATGCTGGTACTGACCATATCCCTGGACAACTTCAGTTCAGGCCTGGCCACCTCGGCCTTCGTGGCCTACCTGTCGAGCCTGACCAACCTCAAGTTCTCCGCCACCCAGTACGCCCTGCTCAGCTCGATCATGCTGTTGCTGCCACGCCTGATCGGCGGCTACTCAGGGGTCATGGTGGAGAAGTTCGGTTATCACGATTTTTTCCTGATTACCGCCCTGCTGGGCGTCCCGACCCTGCTGCTGATCGCCCTGCACTGGTTCCAGGAGAGCCGCCGCGCAGGTCCGACACCCACCCCGGAACCGCTGCAGACCCCGGTCGCCGAAGAATCGTAGGATTATTACGCAGGAAGAATCGCCGAGGGCCGAGTGAATCGCGCCCTCCTGCCACACCACCGACCGCACGCCTGTACGCCAGCGGATCTCGCCCGTACAATGCTCCGTCATTTCTCGTCATCAGCAATCGATAACGGCCAACCATGCGCACCAGTCAATTTTTGCTCGCCACACAAAAAGAAACGCCTTCCGACGCGGTCGTGATCAGCCACCAGCTGATGCTGCGCGCCGGCATGATCCGCAAGCTTGCCTCGGGCCTCTACACCTGGCTGCCGATGGGCTTGCGGGTAATGCGCAAGGTCGAAGCCGTCGTTCGTGAAGAAATGAACGCCGCCGGCTCTCTCGAAGTGTTGATGCCGAGCACGCAACCGGCCGAGCTGTGGCAGGAATCCGGGCGTTGGGAAGAGTACGGCCCTGAATTGCTGCGCTTCAAGGATCGCCACGGCCGCGACTTCTGCGCCGGCCCGACCCACGAAGAAGTCATCACCGATCTGATGCGCAACGAATTGAGCAGCTACAAGCAGCTGCCGATCAACCTGTACCAGATCCAGACCAAATTCCGTGACGAAATCCGCCCACGCTTCGGCTTGATGCGCGGCCGCGAATTCATCATGAAGGACGCCTACTCGTTCCACGCTGACCAGCCTTCGCTGCAAATCACCTACGATCGCATGCACCAGGCCTACTGCAACGTGTTCACCCGTCTGGGCCTGAAGTTCCGCCCTGTTGAAGCCGACAACGGCTCCATCGGCGGTGCCGGCTCCCACGAGTTCCACGTGCTGGCCGAGTCCGGTGAAGACGACATCGTCTTCAGCAACGGCTCCGACTACGCCGCGAACATCGAGAAAGCCGAAGCCGTGCCACGGGAAACCTCGCGCGCCGCTGCGACCGAACAACTGCGCCTGGTCGACACCCCGAACGCCAAGACCATTGCGCAACTGGTCGAAGGCTTCAACCTGCCGATCGAGAAAACCATCAAGACCCTCGTGGTGCACGCCGAAGAGAAAGGCAAGCTGATCGCCCTGATCATCCGTGGCGACCATGAGCTGAACGAAATCAAGGCCGCCAACCAGCCAGGCGTGGCCAGCCCTCTGGTCATGGCCTCGGAAAGCGAACTGCGCGAAGCCATTGGCGCCGGCGCCGGCTCCCTCGGCCCGCTGAACCTGCCACTGCCGATCATCATCGATCGCTCGGTCGAACTGATGAGCGACTTCGGCATCGGTGCCAACATCGACGACAAACACTACTTCGGCGTGAACTGGGAGCGCGACCTGCCTGTTCCGACCGTTGCCGACCTGCGCAACGTCGTGGCCGGTGACCCGAGCCCGGACGGCAAAGGCACCCTGGAAATCAAGCGCGGCATCGAAGTCGGGCACATCTTCCAGCTGGGCAACAAGTACAGCAAAGCGATGAAGTGCGAAGTACTGGGCGAGAACGGCAAGCCGGTCACCCTGGAAATGGGCTGCTACGGCATTGGCGTGTCACGCGTGGTGGCGGCTGCCATCGAGCAGAACAACGACGAAAACGGGATCATCTGGAGCGACACGCTCGCGCCGTTCCAGATTGCCCTGGTGCCGCTGCGCTACGAAACCGAGCAGGTTCGCGAAGCCACCGACAAGCTGTACGCGGAACTGACCGCTGCCGGCTTCGAAGTGCTGCTGGACGACCGTGACAAGAAAACCAGCCCAGGCATCAAGTTCGCGGACATGGAACTGATCGGCATTCCACACCGGATCGTGGTCAGCGACCGCGGCCTGGCCGAAGGCAACCTGGAATACAAGAGCCGTACCGAGGCCGACGCACAAGCGCTGCCGGTCGCCGACGTGCTGTCCTTCCTTCAGGCCCGCATCCGCCGCTGATAGCAGATATAGAGACGTCATGTTCAAGCGAAACACCTTAGGCCTCGGTGGTGCCGCCTTGTGCGGCACCCTGCTGGTCAGCGGCTGTGCCAATCACATGTCACAACGCAGCGAGCACGAGGAACGGGTCGAGCGCAAACTGCTCGATCATAGCCTGCAGATCGATGTCGGTGAGCCCAAGGTGCTTGAGCTGCCGCAACGGCGGGTGAAAATCCACGAGCAGAAGACTTTCGAAGTCACCGAGTACGAAGTCACGCGTCACTACGACCGCTATACGCCGTACCAGCCCTGGCGGGAGATCTACGAAATCCCGCTGGGCGCGGTGGCCGTGGTGGCGGGTGTCGGTGCCAACGTGGTCAATGTGTTTGCCCTCGGCAATCTGCCGGACAGCGTGACCAGGGACTGGCTGAGCTACGGTTTCGCCGGGCTCAACCCGTTCATGAACGTGCAGTCCCATGGCCGCGCGCAGCAGAACCTGGCCGGTATTGATGAAGTCCAGCGCGACAAACGCACGGAGTACTCAAGCCTGCCCTGGAGCGAGCGCCCGGTCGAGGTCAAGGCAGGCAAGGAAACCTTCGAACTGACCACCGACAAAAACGGCGTGTTGCGCCTGAATCTGTTGGATAACCCGTTCGCCGAACATGACATCAATCATCTGAGCCGCTTGCTGATCCGTGTTGAGGCTGCCCAGGACAACGTACACACCGATTCCACCCTGGCCATCAGCAGCACCTTGCGCAGCAAGCTCTATGAGGCCCACGGGCTGATTTATGACGATCTCGAAGGCGACGAAGTCAGCCAGTGGGTCCACCGAGTCAAACGCCTGTCGGAGCTGGGTCTTGAAGAAGAAGCCAGCGAGCTGGAACAGAGCCTGATCGAGCTGACGCGAAACGATCCGGAATTGCAGACCGAGTTCCTGAAGTCACTGGCCCGCAATGGCGAGCGGCTGGTGGCGAATCCGGGACTGAACTAAGAGCCAAAAAGCTTCGTCGGATCGCCGCCCGGAGCAGGCTCGCTCCCACATTGGATTTGTGAACACTCAAATCCCCTGTGGGAGCGAGCTTGCTCGCGAAGAGGCCCGCAAATTCACCACCCAACTACCGCTCAAACAACTCCATCTGCTCGAACCCGCCCCGCAAGTCCTCCAGGCGCACACCGACCCCCAACAACCGCACCGCTTTACCGCCACGATTGAAGGCCTGGGTCAACATCAACTGATAACTCCCCAGATCCCGCCCTGCCCCGGCCTGCTCCAATGTCGTCTGCGTGAAGTCGTGAAATTTCACTTTGACGAATGGCTTGCCCGGACGATAACTGCTGTCGATTCGCGCCATGCGACCGGCCAGGGTCTCCAGCAGCTCGGGCAACTTATCCAGGCAACTCTTCAGGTCCGGCAGGTCTACGTCGTAGGTATTTTCGACACTGATTGACTGACGACGACTGTCGTTGTGCACCACACGTTCATCAATCCCACGGGCCAGGCTCCAGAGTCGCTCACCAAAGCTGCCGAACTCACGAACCAGCGCCAACTTGTCCCACTCGCGCAATTGCAGGCAATCCGTGATTCCCAACTTGCCCAGCTTGTCGGCGGTCACTTTGCCGACCCCGTGCAGTTTGCTCACCGGCAAGCCACTGACAAAGTCCTCGACTTGGTCCGGAGTGATGACGAACAGCCCGTTGGGCTTTTTCCAGTCACTGGCAATCTTGGCCAGAAACTTGTTCGGCGCCACGCCTGCCGACACGGTGATGTGCAACTGATTGGAGACCCGGCGCCGGATGTCCTGGGCAATTCTCGTTGCACTGCCAGCGAAATGCGCGCTGTCCGACACATCGAGGTAGGCCTCGTCGAGCGAGAGCGGCTCGATGATCTCGGTGTAATCGCGAAAAATCGTGTGGATTTCCCTCGACGCTTCTCGATAGGCATCCATGCGTGGCTTGACGATGGTCAGGTCCGGGCACAGCTTCAAGGCATGCCCCGAGGACATCGCCGAACGCACCCCGTAAGCCCGCGCCTCATAATTGCAGGTGGCGATCACCCCGCGCCGGTCCGCCGACCCGCCCACCGCCAATGGCTTGCCAGCCAGACGCGGGTCGTCACGCATCTCAATAGCGGCGTAGAAACAGTCACAATCGACGTGGATGATCTTTCGCTGAGTCATGGCAAAGCAGAGTTCATGGCAAGGAAAAGGCGTGTTGGTGTGACGGACATCCAGTATCTCACCGACACCTGTATATAGCACCAGTAGTCTGAATGTTCTTTTCTAGGCGTGGGAAATGTCGTTGGTAAATTTATTTTTTCAATCAGGAAAACATTCCCGATAGAGCCGCAGGCCTTGCCCCGCCTGCCTCACAGGCTGACCAACCCGCTGATCGGCAAGCTAACCGATTGAAGATGAACAGGTTTTATCTGAATTGAAGGTTGACACCCCGGCGTATCTCTATAGAATGCCGACACACAGACGCGGGATGGAGCAGTCTGGTAGCTCGTCGGGCTCATAACCCGAAGGTCGTCGGTTCAAATCCGGCTCCCGCAACCAAACATCAAAAAAGGCTACTCGAAAGAGTAGCCTTTTTTGTGCGCGCTTGTTTTGTATCGCCTGGCGTCAAAACAAGGTCTGGACACTCAGCGACGGCAAAACCGGAAATCGTTCTGATTCCGAAACTTAGGTCATCACTGCGACCGCTTGCCGCAACTCAACGTTTATTTGACCTGTTTCAGGATTAACGGTTGACACCCCGGCGTATCTCTATAGAATGCCGCCACACAGACGCGGGATGGAGCAGTCTGGTAGCTCGTCGGGCTCATAACCCGAAGGTCGTCGGTTCAAATCCGGCTCCCGCAACCAAACATCAAAAAAGGCTACTCGAAAGAGTGGCCTTTTTTGTATCTGTTGAAAAAGTCCTTTCGCAACAATGATCTGTCACTGTGCAGCAAGCCGTTTGGGGCCACCCATGCGCCGGGTTCAGACTATGCTCAATCGCAGGCTGAAGCCTTCACGACCGATGTCGCGCCGTCCCCGTCGCCCGGTGACAGGCGTTAATATTTGTGATTATTTTTTTCTACAGGGATTGGTAACTTGGCTGGATACCCCCATCCTGTCGCGCACAATCCAAGAGGTGATTGATGCGCGCCAACTCGTCTGATTCACAAGACACCGTCACAGCGACACAACCAATCAAGGCTGAGCGTTTGCGCCTGCTTGATCGATTGAGCAAATACCGTCAACCCATTGGCCTGGCGGTCACCCTGCTGTTGTTCGCGATCGCGTTGATTGCCTGTCGCCACCTGCTGAGCGAACTCGACCTTTACGCGCTGCACGACTCGATCCTCGAAGTTCCAAAACCTGCCTTGTTGGGCGCACTGGGCGCTACCGTGGTGGGCTTCATCATTCTGCTCGGCTACGAATGGTCGGCCAGCCGCTATGCCGGGGTGAGCCTGGCACCGCGCGAGTTGGCGCTGGGTGGCTTCACAGCCTTTGCCATCGGCAACGCCATCGGCCTTTCAATGTTGTCGGGCGGCTCGGTTCGCTATCGCCTCTATGCCCGTCATGGCCTGGGAGCCGCTGAAGTCGCCCGCATGACGCTGTTCGCCAGCCTCTCGCTAGGGTGCGCCCTGCCGCCGCTGGCCGCCCTGGCGACGCTCAGCGAGCTGCCTGCCGCGTCCACCGCCCTGGGACTCTCCGAGGCATTGCTTGGCGTAGTGGCGAGCGCCGTGCTCGTGCTGTTTTCGGTGCTGGCCATCGGTATCTACCGTCGCCGGCTGCCGGAACAGCCTTACCCGGACAACCTGCTGGTCAGGATCGGGCGCCGCACCCTGCGCCTGCCCGGGACTCGCCTGACGTTCCTGCAATTGATCATCACCGCCCTGGACGTTGCCGCCGCCGCAACGGTGCTCTATCTGCTGCTGCCGGAAACGCCGCCCTTCGGTGCGTTTCTTCTGGTGTACCTGCTGGCTTTGGCCGCCGGTGTGCTCAGCCACGTGCCGGGCGGTGTCGGGGTGTTCGAGGCGATCTTGCTGGCGGCCTTTTCCGACACCCTGGGTGCTGCGCCGCTGGCGGCCGCCCTGCTGCTCTATCGCTTGATCTACGTGGTCCTGCCCTTGCTGGTGGCCTGCCTGCTGTTGCTGGTCAACGAAGGTCAGCGCCTGTTCCAGACACGCCAGACATTGCGCGCAGCCTCGGGCCTGGCGGCGCCGATACTGGCGGTGCTGGTGTTTCTGTCCGGTGTTGTCCTGCTGTTCTCCGGCGCCACCCCGGAAATCGACACCCGCCTGGAACACATCGGTTTTCTGATCCCCCATCGACTGGTCGATGCTTCGCACTTTGGCGCCAGCCTCGTCGGCGTGCTGTGCCTGCTGCTGGCCCAGGGCCTGCGCCGCCGGTTGTCGGCCGCGTGGATGCTGACCACCATCCTGTTGCTGGTCGGCGCCCTGCTCTCACTGCTCAAGGGTTTCGACTGGGAAGAAGCCAGCCTGATGGTGCTGACGGCGAGCCTGCTCGGGGTATTCCGCCGCTCGTTCTACCGTCCCAGCCGTCTGACCGAAGTGCCGTTCTCGCCGCTGTACCTGGTGGCCAGCCTATGCGTGCTCGGGGCGTCGATCTGGTTGCTGCTGTTCGCCTATCAGGACGTTCCGTACAGTCATCAACTCTGGTGGCAATTCACTCTGGACGCCGATGCCCCTCGCGGCCTGCGCTCGCTGCTCGGGGCTGCCGTGCTGCTGGTAGTGGTGTCGCTGACCTGGTTGCTGCGCACCGCGCGCCCGGTCATTCACCTGCCGACACCCGAGGAGCTGGAGCGCGCCAGCAAGATCCTCATGGCCTCCGCGCAACCCGATGGCGGCCTGGCCCTGACCGGTGACAAGGCGCTGCTGTTCCACCCCAACGACGAGGCGTTCCTGATGTACGCCCGTCGCGGCCGCAGCCTGGTGGCGCTGTATGACCCGATCGGCCCGGGCCAGCAACGGGCGGAAATGATCTGGCAGTTCCGCGACCTGTGCGACATCCACCACGCCCGCCCCGTGTTCTATCAGGTACGCGCAGAGAACCTTCCGTACTACATGGACATCGGCCTGACCGCGATAAAGCTCGGCGAAGAAGCCCGGGTCGATCTCAAGCGTTTTGATCTCGAAGCCAAGGGCAAAGAGATGAAGGACCTGCGCTACACCTGGAACCGTGGCACCCGTGACGGCCTGTCGCTGGAGATCTTCGAGCCGGGACAGGCGCCGATGGATGAACTCAAGGTGATTTCCGATGCCTGGCTGACCGGCAAGAACGTCCGCGAGAAAGGTTTTTCGCTGGGCCGTTTCAGCGATGACTACCTCAAGTATTTCCGCATCGCGGTGATTCGTTTCGAAGGACGCCCGGTCGCGTTCGCCAACTTGCTCGAGACCTACGGCCACGACCTGGCCAGCCTTGACCTGATGCGCGCGCACCCGGACGCCCCGAAGCTGACCATGGAATTCATGATGGTCGGCCTGATTCAACATTATAAAAACCATGGATACGCGCGTTTCAGCCTGGGCATGGTGCCGTTGTCGGGGTTGCAACCCCGTCGCGGCGCGCCATTGACCCAGCGCCTGGGCTCGATGGTATTCCGCCGTGGTGAGCAGCTGTACAACTTCCAGGGCTTGCGCCGCTTCAAAGACAAGTTCCAGCCTGATTGGGAACCCCGTTATATGGCCGTGCCCGCCGGACTCGATCCGCTGGTTGCGCTGGCCGACACTGCCGCCCTGATCGCGGGCGGCTTGACCGGATTGGTGAAACGCTGATGATTCAACGCTCCTTGCGGTATGTTTTGGGCACACTGGTGATAGTGGCCCTGATTCTCGCTGGCGGTTTCTGGTACCTGAAACGCCCGGCACCGGAACCGACCCTCGAATCCCTGACCCCGGCCGACGGTGCGGCGATGACCCGCGTCATCCCCGGAACCACGCCACGCGCCCAGGTGCTGGTGGCGGTCAACGAAGACCAGAAACTCAGCGACAAGCAATTGATGACCCTTAGCCGCAGTGGCTCGGCGCAGATTGTCCAGGTGATCCTGCCCAAGGACTGCCTGCTGCAAAGCCGCGCCCTGCAATCGGGCCTGAGGGAACTCGAAGGCCCGGCGACCCTTGTCAGCGGCATCGGCCCGGGTGCCGTGCTGGCCTGGCGCTGGTTGTCCGAGCAGAAGAATGACAAGGCCCAGGCCATCTCGGTCGACCTGGCCCTGGAAAAGGGTGGCTGCACTCACCTGCTGCCCAAAAGCGCAGCCCACGGTCACTGGCTGGTTGCGTGGAACGACAACCCGGACGACACCAGTGCCGGCTTCGTGCGTAATCAACCGAATGCCGAAACCAGCATCAGCGACTACGACATCAACCTGCCGCAAGTGCTGAACAACGAACTGCGCAAGATCCTCGTCGGCGGCGACAAAGCCGCTGGTGGCCTGCAGATTCCGGTGGTCGAAGTGCCCGCCGGCCAGGCCAGGGACACCGTGACCCTGTTCCTGTCCGGTGACGGCGGCTGGCGCGACCTCGACCGCGACGTGGCGGGCGAGATGGCCAAGATCGGCTACCCGGTGGTCGGCATCGACACCCTGCGCTACTACTGGCAGCACAAGAGCCCCGAGCAAAGCGCGCTGGACCTGACCGAACTGATGCAGCACTACCGGCAGAAATGGGGCACCAAGCGCTTCATCCTGACCGGTTACTCGTTTGGTGCCGACGTTCTGCCGGCAATCTATAACCGCCTGGCCGAATCGGAGCAGCAACGCGTCGACGCAATCATCCTGCTGGCCTTCGCCCGCACCGGCAGCTTCGAGATCGAAGTCGAAGGCTGGCTCGGCAACGCCGGCAAGGAAGCCGCCACCGGCCCGGAGATGGCCAAGCTGCCAGCCGCCAAAGTGGTGTGCATCTACGGTGAAGAAGAAACCGACGAGAGTGGCTGCACCGACAAGACAGCGGTGGGCGAAGCCATCAAGCTGCCTGGCGGCCACCACTTCGACGAGAACTACCCGGCGCTGGCCAAGCGTCTGGTGGAGGTGATCGAGAAGCGGCAGCCGAAGGAAACGGCTGCTCAGGAATGATCCGGACTCGCTGAACAAGAGCCCTCGCTACTTCACGGTAGCGGGGGCTTTTTCATTCCTGCGTGCACCACACACCCCCTGTGGGAGCGAGCTTGCTCGCGATATCGGTAGATCAGTCAGCATTTCTGTTGAATGTGGCACCGCCATCGCGAGCAAGCTCGCTCCCACAGAGGTTCTGAAGTATCCAGCGACCGTCCACAAAAAAGCCCCCGCTGCCCCAATGGCAACGGGGGCTTTTGATGGGGCTTACATCTCGACCTGAGTACCCAACTCAATCACCCGGTTCAGCGGCAGATTGAAGAAACGCAAATTGCCGTTGGCGTTCTGCAACATGAAAGCAAACAGCGCCTCGCGCCAACGAGACATGCCTTCGAGCTTGGAGGCGATGACCGTCTCGCGACTGAGGAAGTAAGTCGTGCGCATCGGGCTGAAGTCCAGTTCATCGAGGTGACACAGCTTCAGCGCCTTCGGTACGTCCGGCTCGTCGGTGAAGCCGAAGTGCAGGATCACCCGGAAGAAACCTTCGCCGTAGGAATCCACCTCGAAGCGTCGCGTCGGCGGTACCCGCGGGATGTCTTCGTACACCACCGTCAGCAGCACCACTTGCTCGTGCAACACCTGGTTATGCAGCAGGTTGTGCAACAGTGCGTGGGGCACGGCATCCGGCCGCGCCGTGAGGAACACGGCAGTACCCTGAACGCGATGGGGCGGTTGTACCGCGATGCTGCTGATAAAGATCGGCAGCGGCAAACCACCCTCATCGATGCGCTCGACCAGCAACTGCTTGCCACGCTTCCAGGTGGTCATCAGCACAAACAGCGCGAAACCGGCGATCACCGGAAATGCACCGCCCTGAACGATTTTCGGCACGTTGGCGGCGAAGTACACACCGTCTACCAACAGGAAACCCAACAGGATCGGCACCACAAGCACCGGTGGCCACTTCCATAGCAACAGGATCACCGCGGACACCAGGATACTGGTCATCAGCATGGTCCCGGTCACGGCCACACCGTAGGCCGAGGCCAGGGCGCCGGAGGATTCGAACCCCAGCACCAACAGCACCACGCCGACCATCAACGCCCAGTTCACCGCGCCGATGTAGATCTGGCCCTGTTCGGCACTGGACGTGTGCTGGATATGCATGCGCGGAATGTAACCGAGCTGGATCGCCTGACGGGTCAGGGAGAACGCACCGGAAATCACCGCTTGCGAGGCAATCACCGTGGCCAGGGTCGACAGGCCGACCAGCGGGATCAATGCCCAGCTCGGTGCCAGCAGGTAGAACGGGTTACGGGCAGCTTCCGGATCACCCAGCAGGAGCGCGCCCTGGCCGAAGTAGTTCAGCACCAGTGCCGGCAGCACGAGGATGAACCAGGCACGAGCGATCGGCTTGCGACCGAAGTGCCCCATGTCCGCGTACAGTGCTTCGGCACCGGTCAGTGCGAGTACCACGGCACCGAGAATCGACAGGCCCATGCCCGGATGGACCATGAAGAAACGCACACCCCACACCGGGTTCATCGCTTCCAGGACTTCCGGGTGCTGGCTGATGCCATAGACGCCCAGCGCACCCAGCACCAGGAACCAGGTGACCATGATCGGCCCGAACAGAATACCGATGCGCGCCGTGCCGTGACGCTGGATCAGAAACAGCGCGACCAGCACCACCAGCGACAATGGCACCACCCAATGGTCGATACCTTCGAATGCCAGTCCCAGGCCTTCAATCGCCGACAGCACGGAAATCGCCGGAGTAATCATGCTGTCGCCATAGAACAGCGCCGCACCGATCAGTCCGCAAACCACCAACAATGTGCGCAACTTCGCGTGGCCCGCCGCCGCCCGCCGGGCCAGTGCGGTCAGGGCCATGATCCCGCCTTCGCCCTGGTTGTCGGCGCGCAGTACGAACATCATGTACTTGATCGACACGACCCAGATCAGCGACCAGAAAATGAGTGCCAGAATCCCCAGTACCCCGTCATGGTTGACCGGCACGCCATAGCCTCCGGAAAACACTTCCTTGAGGGTGTACAACGGACTGGTGCCGATATCGCCATAAACCACCCCGACTGCCGCGACCAGCATGCCGATCGGTTTCACCGCCGAATGCTCGGCACCGGCAGCCTGACTACTTGCCTGACCCATCCACCACTCCTACTTCTCAGACCCGGGCTTCATTGAAAGAAGCACTATGCTTTGTCGTGCAGCATGCGCTGTTTTACATCAGGTTACAGACGTTTTGTTGACTGTAAAAAACCAGTAAAGCGTAACGGCGCGAAGCATAGCGCAGCACTCGTCGTATTTCCCTGCATAAAGCTGGTCAAGTGGGCTTACCATCGCTAGAATTGCGCACTTTTTGATCAGAGGCGCCAATCAAGCGCCCGTCCGTCGTCTTGCCGCACTCGGCACGAGGCGTCACAAAATACCGAGGTTAGACATGTCCACCACTCCTGCGTCGGCCAATCCAAAGGTTGGCTTCGTATCCCTGGGTTGCCCCAAAGCACTGGTCGACTCCGAGCGCATCCTTACCCAGCTGCGCATGGAGGGCTATGACGTCGTGTCCACCTACCAGGACGCCGATGTCGTGGTGGTCAACACCTGCGGCTTCATCGACTCGGCCAAGGCCGAGTCCCTGGAAGTGATCGGCGAAGCCATCAAGGAAAACGGCAAGGTCATCGTGACCGGCTGCATGGGCGTCGAAGAGGGCAACATTCGCGACGTACACCCGAGCGTGCTGGCCGTGACCGGTCCGCAGCAGTACGAGCAAGTGGTCAACGCCGTGCACGAAGTCGTGCCGCCACGCCAGGACCACAACCCGCTGATCGACCTGGTGCCGCCACAAGGCATCAAGCTGACTCCGCGCCACTACGCCTACCTGAAGATCTCCGAAGGCTGCAACCACAGCTGCAGCTTCTGCATCATCCCGTCGATGCGCGGCAAACTGGTCAGCCGTCCGGTGGGCGACGTCCTCGACGAAGCCCAGCGCCTGGTCAAGTCCGGCGTCAAGGAGCTGTTGGTGATCTCCCAGGACACCAGCGCCTACGGCGTCGACGTGAAATACCGCACCGGTTTCTGGAACGGCGCGCCGGTGAAAACCCGCATGACCGAACTCTGCGAAGCCCTGAGCACCCTCGGTGTCTGGGTTCGCCTGCACTACGTTTACCCGTACCCGCACGTTGACGAGCTGATCCCGCTGATGGCCGCCGGCAAGATCCTGCCGTACCTGGACATCCCGTTCCAGCACGCCAGCCCGAAGGTGTTGAAGTCGATGAAGCGCCCGGCCTTCGAAGACAAGACCCTGGCACGCATCAAGAACTGGCGCGAAATCTGCCCGGACCTGATCATCCGTTCGACCTTCATCGTCGGCTTCCCGGGCGAAACCGAAGAGGACTTCCAGTACCTGCTGAACTGGCTGACCGAAGCCCAGCTCGACCGCGTCGGCTGCTTCCAGTACTCGCCGGTAGAAGGCGCACCGGCCAATGACCTGGACCTGGAAGTCGTTCCGGACGACGTCAAACAGGACCGCTGGGAGCGCTTCATGGCGCACCAGCAGGCCATCAGCTCGGCGCGCCTGCAAATGCGCATCGGCCGCGAGATCGAAGTGCTGGTCGATGAAGTCGACGAGCAAGGCGCCGTGGGCCGCTGCTTCTTCGACGCCCCGGAGATCGACGGCAACGTATTCATCGACAACGGCAGCAACCTCAAGCCGGGCGACAAGGTCTGGTGCAAAGTGACCGACGCCGACGAATACGACCTGTGGGCTGAACAGATCTAAACGCAAAAAATACAAAAAGCCCCGCTCTCTTGACGAGATGCGGGGCTTTTTTACGGCTATCGTTTGCACATGGAAGGATTCCTATCAACCACTGCATAAGAGGCAGACGGGCATGCGTCAGCATTCGGTCATCCACACGCCGAAACTCGGCGACTACGAAGAATTGACCCGGGTCTGGGAGGCCTCGGTGCGCGCCACCCACGACTTCCTGCCGGACAGCTACATCGAGCTGCTGAAAAACCTGGTGCTGACCCGCTACCTCGACTCGGTGATGCTGATCTGCACCAAGGATTCGAGCCAGCGCATCACCGGATTCGCCGGCGTCGCGGCAGGCAAGATCGAAATGCTCTTCATCGACCCCGACCATCGCGGCCAGGGCCTGGGCAAGAAATTGTTGCGTTATGCCCTGGAACACCTGAACGCCGATGAACTGGACGTCAACGAACAGAACCCGCAAGCCCTCGGCTTTTACTTCAAGCAGGGTTTCGAGGTCATCGGTCGCTCGGAAGTCGATGGCATGGGCCAGCCGTATCCGTTGTTGCACATGCGTATGCGTCAGGCTGAAAAACTCACACGCAATGGCTGACACAACCAGGAACCAAATGTGGGAGCGGGCTTGCTCGCGAAGAGACCATCAAATTCAACATCGATATTGGCTGATAAACCGCTTTCGCGAGCAAGCCCGCTCCCACAAAACGCCTCACGGCGCAAATGGAACCGGGATTAACCGGCGCCAGGCAGGTACAATGCCCACCCCCTTTTTGTTACGGCCCTGACATGACTGACCCGATTCGTCTCTCCAAACGCCTCATCGAACTCGTCGGCTGTTCCCGTCGGGAGGCTGAGCTGTTCATCGAGGGCGGCTGGGTCACCGTCGACGGCGTGGTTATCGACGAGCCGCAATTCAAGGTCGACACCCAGAAAGTCGAGCTTGATCCAGAAGCCAAGGCCACCGCGCCGGAACCGGTGACCCTGCTGCTCAACGTGCCGGCCGGCATGGACGCAGACACCGCCATGGCCACCCTCGGCGCCGAGACCCTGAGCGAAGAACACCGCTACGGCAAGCGTCCGTTGCGCGGGCACTTCCTGCGCCTGACCGCCAGCACCGACCTGCAGGCCAACGCCAGCGGGCTGCTGGTGTTCACCCAGGACTGGAAAATCCTGCGCAAACTCACCGCCGACTCCAGCAAGATCGAGCAAGAGTATGTGGTCGAGGTTGAAGGCGAGATGGTGGCTCACGGCCTCAACCGTCTGAACCATGGCCTGACCTACAAGGGCAAGGAGTTGCCGGCGGTCAAGGCCAGCTGGCAGAACGAAAACCGCCTGCGCTTTGCCATGAAGAACCCGCAACCGGGCATCATCGCCCTGCTGTGCCAGGCCGTGGGCCTGAAGGTCGTCGCCATCCGCCGCATCCGCATCGGCGGCGTGTCCATCGGCAAAGTGCCCGTGGGGCAATGGCGCTACTTGTCCGGCAAAGAGAAGTTCTAAGGCTATCCGCGCCGCCACACTTTTCGGTGCTGCTGTTTTCGGCGGCACCCATAGCTGAATTATCAGGACTGCACACATGATTCATAATGACGTACTGCGCAGCGTGCGCTACATGCTCGACATCAGCGACAAGAAAGTCATCGAGATCATCAAGCTCGGCGGCCTGGACGTGACCCTGGCAGACCTGGTGACCTATCTCGACAAGAAAGAGGAAGACGAAGAAGGCTTCGTGCGCTGCCCGGACGAAGTCATGGCACATTTCCTCGACGGCCTGGTGATCTTCAAGCGCGGCAAGGACGAAAGCCGTCCGCCGCAGCCGATCGAAGTGCCGGTGACCAACAACATCATCCTGAAAAAGCTGCGGGTGGCGTTCGAGCTGAAAGAAGACGACATGCACGCGATCCTCAAGGCCGCCGAGTTCCCGGTCTCCAAGCCTGAGCTGAGCGCGCTGTTCCGCAAGTTCGGCCACACCAACTATCGCCCGTGCGGCGACCAGTTGCTGCGCAACTTCCTCAAGGGCCTGACCCTGCGCGTTCGTCCGCAGTAAACCTACAGGCTGATTGCTACCCCTGTAGGAGCTGGCTTGCCAGCGAAGGACTCAACAACGCCGCGTTGATCCAGTCGATACGCGTCAATGTTAGCGACCATCGCTGGCAAGCCAGCTCCTACAGGGCCGAATAGCCTCCCATTCCGCGCAAAAATAGTGGCTCCGTTTCGGACGGCTGACGACTAGGGTGTAAAGACCTCAGCTCTCAGGACTCGCCATGCATCCCTACTTCTCCCTGCAAGGCCGCACCGCCCTGGTGACAGGCGGCACCCGTGGTATCGGCAAGATGATCGCCAAGGCCTACGTCGAAGCAGGCGCCACCGTGTACGTCTGCGCCCGCGACGCCGAAGCCTGCCGGCAAACCGCCGATGAACTCGGAGCGCTTGGACACTGCCAGGCCATGGTGGCCAACCTCGCCACCGAAGAGGGCGTCCTGCAACTGGCCACACGCCTGGGGGAGCAGATTTCCCATCTGGACATCCTGGTGAACAATGCCGGCACCACCTGGGGTGCACCACTGGAGAGCTACCCGATCAAGGGCTGGGAAAAAGTCATGCAGCTCAACGTGACATCGGTATTCAACTGTATCCAGCAATTCCTGCCCCTGCTGCGCAAAGCCGGTTCAGCGCAGAATCCCGCGCGGATCATCAACATTGGTTCGGTAGCCGGGATTTCATCCTTCGGCGAACAGGCGTATGCCTACGGGCCGAGCAAGGCGGCGCTGCATCAACTGTCGAGGATTCTGGCGCGCGAACTGGTGAGCCAACACATCAACGTCAACGTGATCGCCCCGGGTCGCTTTCCGAGCAAGATGACCCGGCACATTGGCGATGATGAACAGGCACTGGCCGAGGATACGGCGCTGATTCCAATGAAGCGTTGGGGCCGCGAGGAAGAGATGGCGGCGCTGGCGATCAGTCTGGCGAGCACCGCAGGAGCTTACATGACCGGGAATATCATTCCTTTGGATGGCGGGTTCAGTCTGTAGATCGGCGGCGCGCCCATCGCGGGCAAGCCACGCTCCCACAGGGTTCTAGAGCGCACATAAAATTTGTGTCCATCACAAAACCTGTGGGAGCGTGGCTTGCCCGCGATGACGGACTGACAGGTGCCACCGGGCTAGAGGTCGTGTGGGTTATCATGCCTGCCTTCATTCCGCTTCGACCTCAAACCATGACCTACAGCGTTTCCCCCATCGGCTTCGTGCGCTCCTGCTTCAAGGAGAAGTTCGCCATTCCGCGCCAGCCACAACTGGCCCCGGCCGCCCGTGGGGTGCTGGAACTGGTGGCTCCGTTCGATCAAGGGGACGCCGTACAGGGCCTGGAGCAGGTCAGCCACGTGTGGCTGCTGTTCCTGTTCCACCAGGCTCTGGAGGAAAAGCCTCGCCTGAAGGTCCGCCCTCCTCGTCTCGGCGGCAATAAATCCATGGGCGTGTTCGCCACCCGCGCCACCCACCGCCCCAATGGCATCGGGCAATCAGTGGTGAAACTGGACAGGGTCGAAGCCAACCGCCTGTGGATCTCGGGTATCGACCTGCTGGATGGCACGCCGATTCTCGATATCAAGCCCTACGTGCCCTACGCCGACATCATCGATACAGCCACCAACAGCATCGCCAGCGCTGCGCCGCAGCTGATTCCCGTGCAGTGGACGGATGCAGCGCTGCAACAGGCTCACGAGCATGCCCAGCGCCTTGAAGAGCCCTTGGTTGAGCTGATCGAGCAATGCCTGGCACAGGATCCACGCCCGGCCTACCAAACGCCAGCACCCGAGCGGGAATACGGTGCGCAGTTCTGGGATCTGGATGTGCGTTGGCATTACCCGACACCGGAGCTGATCCGCGTCCTGGAAGTCATTCCTGCAAAGGGCTGAACGCTGGAAACGAATAAGCCCGCCTGACCTTCCCAAGTCATGCGGGCTTTTCAGATGCGCTGCAAATCTACTGTAGGAGCGAGCCTGCTCGCGAAAAACCTGAGGACGCCGCTGGGTATCAAGCTTCCCGCGTTATCGTTGACCTCCATCGCGAGCAGGCTCGCTCCTACACGTGACCTGCGGTCACTTCTCTACGAACGCACGCTCGATCAAGTAGTCACCCGGCTCGCGCATCCGCGGCGAAACCTTCAGGCCGAAGCTGTTCAACACTTCGCTGGTTTCGTCGAGCATGCTCGGGCTACCGCACAGCATGGCGCGGTCGTCCTGCGGGTTGATCGGTGGCAGACCGATGTCGCTGAACAGCTTGCCGCTGCGCATCAGGTCGGTCAGGCGGCCTTCGTTCTCGAACGGCTCGCGGGTCACGGTCGGGTAGTAGATCAACTTGTCACGCAGGGCTTCGCCGAAGAATTCGTTCTGCGGCAGGTGCTCGGTGATGAACTCGCGGTAAGCGACTTCGTTGACGTAACGCACGCCGTGGCACAGGATCACTTTTTCGAAACGCTCGTAGGTTTCCGGGTCCTGGATGACGCTCATGAACGGCGCCAGACCGGTACCGGTGCTGAGCAGGTACAAATGTTTGCCAGGCTTCAAGTCATCCAGCACCAGCGTGCCGGTAGGCTTCTTGCTGATGATGATCTCGTCGCCTTCCTTCAGATGCTGCAACTGCGAAGTCAGCGGACCATCAGGCACCTTGATGCTGAAGAACTCGAGATGCTCTTCCCAGTTCGGGCTGGCAATCGAGTAAGCGCGCATAAGCGGGCGGCCGTTGGGCTGCTGCAGGCCGATCATCACGAACTGACCGTTCTCGAAGCGCAGGCCCGGATCACGGGTGCACTTGAAGCTGAACAGAGTGTCGTTCCAGTGGTGAACACTGAGGACACGCTCGTGGTTCATGTTGCTCATGTACGTGGGACTCCTGGAGATTGGTCTGCGCGTGTTCGGTGTGCTCTGCAAGAAAGCCAGCTCTGCGCAATTGCATCGCATTCTAAAGGCAGAGACAATATCTGTTAAATTGATTATTAAGATAAGGGTTATCGGTTATATCGATATGCGATTTACTCTCCGTCAACTTCAAGTATTCGTCGCCGTCGCCCAGCAGGAAAGCGTGTCCCGCGCTGCGGGCTTGCTCAACCTCTCGCAATCGGCGGCGAGCACCTCGATCACCGAACTGGAGCGTCAGTGCAGCTGCCAACTGTTCGACCGCGCCGGCAAACGGCTGAGCCTGAACGCCCTCGGTAAACAACTTTTGCCGCAAGCGGTCGCCCTGCTGGATCAGGCCAAGGAAATCGAAGACCTGCTCAACGGCAAGTCCGGTTTCGGCTCGCTGGCCGTGGGCGCGACCCTGACCATCGGCAATTACCTGGCCACCCTGCTGATCGGCAGCTTCATGCAGCGCCATCCGGAAAGCCAGGTGAAGCTGCACGTGCAGAACACTGCCAACATTGTGCAGCAGGTGGCTCACTATGAAATTGACCTGGGTCTGATCGAAGGCGACTGCAGTCACCCGGACATCGAAGTGCAAAGCTGGGTCGAGGACGAACTGGTGGTGTTTTGCGCCCCTCAGCATCCGCTGGCCAAGCGCGGCACGGCCACCATGGACGAGTTGAGCCACGAAGCCTGGATCTTGCGCGAACAGGGTTCCGGCACACGGTTGACCTTCGATCAAGCCATGCGCCATCACCGTTCTTCCTTGAATATCCGTCTGGAGCTTGAGCACACCGAAGCGATCAAGCGCGCGGTGGAGTCAGGTTTGGGGATTGGCTGCATTTCCCGGCTGGCGTTGCGCGACGCATTCCGCCGCGGCAGCCTGGTGCCTGTCGAGACGCCGGATCTGGATCTGGCGCGACAGTTTTATTTCATCTGGCATAAACAGAAATATCAGACCTCGGCGATGCGCGAATTCCTCGACCTGTGCCGCGCCTTCACCGCCGGGGTTCAGCGCAGCGACGAGATCGTGCTGCCGGCAATCGCTTAGAGCAGGATGACCGCCCACACCAGGGCAATCATGCTCAATGCCACGAACTGGGCGGCACTGCCCATGTCCTTGGCATTCTTGGACAGCGGGTGCCGTTCAAGGGAAATGCGGTCGATGGCCGCTTCCACCGCCGAATTGAGCAACTCGACGATCAACGCCAACAGGCATACCGCGATCAACAACGCCTGTTCGACCCGGCTGACATTCAGGAAGAACGACAAGGGAATCAGGATGACGTTGAGCAATACCAGTTGCCGAAAGGCGGCTTCGCCGGTGAAGGCTGCGCGCAGGCCGTCCAGCGAATAACCGGAGGCATTGAGGATTCGTTTCAGACCGGTCTGGCCTTTGAAAGGTGACATAGAGTGGGCAACTGACAAAAAAGGAAGTGGGAAAGCTAGTTCAACCAAAGTCAAAAAAGCGTGAAGCCGCCAGCCTTTAATGGCTGGAAGTTGACTCAAGTTGTTGCAAGAGCAGCGCAGCCTGGGTCCGGGTCCGCACATTCAGTTTACGGAAAATCGCGGTCACGTGCGCCTTGATAGTCGCCTCGGAAACACTCAACTCGTAGGCGATCTGCTTGTTCAACAAGCCTTCGCAGACCATGGTCAGCACCCGGAATTGCTGCGGCGTCAGGCTGGCAAGGCCTTCGCTGGCCGCCTTGGCCTCTGCCGAAACGCTGACCGCTTCGAACGCCTGCGGTGGCCAGAACACATCGCCATCAAGGACCGCACGCACGGCTTTCTGGATCACACTCAAATCGCTGGATTTTGGAATGAAGCCACTGGCGCCGAATTCGCGGGACTTGACCATGATGGTCGGCTCTTCCTGGGCCGAGACCATGACCACCGGAATCTGCGGGTACTGACCGCGTAGCAGGACCAGCCCGGAAAAACCGTAGGCCCCCGGCATATTCAAGTCCAGCAGTACCAGATCCCAGTCGGACTTTTCCGTCAGGCGGACTTCCAGTTCGGCAATGCTCGCCACCTCCACCAGGCGGACATCCGGGCCAAGGCCCAGGGTCAACGCTTGATGCAAGGCACTACGAAACAGTGGGTGGTCATCGGCAATCAGGATTTCGTATGTGGCCATTTTTCAAATGATCCTGTTTTTCATGGGACGCCCGATGCATTCGGACCTCGCCAAAGCACCTCAAGACACAGCCATGGAGCTGCACTGACAAGGCACGTTCAACGCAAGAAACGCCATTGCAAACGCTGGCCGCGCCCTGATCGGCGCCAAGCATGCCCAGCGAAACCAGGGTGGTCAAGCCGCATGCCCGGTACAGTTTATTGCAGTATGAGCGACAATCAGTCCATCAAAGGAGTGACCGACTGGACATAGGGCATCAACTCGGCATGCGCCAGGGTCGAAACGTTCATGTCCAACTGATGTTTGGCGTCGAGGTAATGCTGGCTGAACACATCAAAGTAGGCATCCAGCGCCGAGGCTGCGTCGACATCGCCCGCAAGGTCGAGACACAGCGCCGCCACTTCCGCCGTGCACAGATGCTCGCTGCGGGTCGAGCGGCGCAACCGATAGCGCGAGAGTTTTTCGGGCAGCAGGCTGAGGATCGGCAATCGATCGAAATAGGGACTCTTGCGAAAGATCTTCCGCGCTTCGGTCCAGGTCGCGTCCAACAGAATGAACAACGGACGCTTCGCGCCATCGACATCCACACTGTTTGTCACCCGCTCAGGCTCGACATATTCACCCGGAAACACCAGGTACGGCTGCCATTGCGGGTCGGACAACAGCGCCAGCAACTTCGGATCGACCTCCGTACGGGACCAGATGAAGGCGTGGTTGTCAGGGACCACGTCGGCGATCAGCCAACCGGTGTTGCTCGGCTTGAACACTTCCTTGTTGGTCATGATCAGGCATACACCAGAGCGAGTCGCGACCTGCGGACGCCATGCGCACAGGCAGTGGCTCTCGATCACCCGGCAGTCACGGCAACGCGGCGCACGCCAGCCACGGGCCTGAATCGGCTTGATGCCCTCCTCCTCACGCTGATCGCGCAAGCGGGCTACTGCATTCAAGGCAAAGCGCGCGGGGGTGGGGCTCATAGCGGGCAACGCCCACAGAGAAGGAAACTCGACACGAAACACACTCGACAGGGTAAAAAGTGCCAGCAGTTTACCAGACCGCCCGGCGCAAGCCTGTACCGTCCAGCCCGCCTCCCCTATAATTCGCCGCCACTGAACGCACAGTCACGTGACGGGTCAAACCCCCATCACTGAACCAGGAGAGTTTCATGCTGCGCCTTATCGTTCCTACCGCGGCCATTTTGCTGGCGTCGTCCCTCAATGCCCAGGCTGCGTCCTTGAAAGACACGGAACTGAACAAAATGCTGCAAAACGTCGCCACCCAGAGCAGCGTCGGCACTCCACGAGCGATCAACGAAGACATTCTCGATCAAGGCTACACCGTTGAAGGCAAACAGCTGATCAACCACCTGAGCGTGCAGAGCAGCCACGCCGACAAGATGCGTGCAGACCCGAAGGCGGTGTACTTCCAGCTGGGCGCTTCTGTCTGCAGAAACGAAGGGTTTCGCAAGCTGATGGCCAAGGGCGCGATCATGCGTTACGACTTCACCGAGGTGAAGACCAACCGTCCGGTTGGCTCCGCCAGCTTCCAGGAATCGGATTGCCTGCAACCGGCCAAGAAGAAAAAGTAATCACCGGGAATTGGCGCGCCGCTGTTCATCTTCGGCGCGCAATTCTGCCAGCAGCGCCTGCAAGTAATGCGAACGGCGTTCGCCGCCACGCAAACGCCGGCAGCACTCCTCTTCGAGGCTCAAATGATTCGCCTCGGCTGATGACTTCAACAATCGATACAGTTGCGTATCGACCTCCAGAATGACTCTGGCCATGGTTTCCCGCCTCCCTGCACTTCACTCATGTTTGAGCGATAAATCCTTGAACTGCATGTACGGTGCGTCCTGCCGTTGACGCAAAGTTGTCGTGTGGCACCTGTAACTTAGTAAATCAGAGTGCGGTACAGGCGACGCCTGTTCAGACGAGCGGTGAAACCACCTTGCAAATCGTCAATAAGCGGTTGCCAGCAAAGACGTTGTGGCGCAATGATCAATCAGCGCAAATCGTTGTGAAGGTCTAGATTTCAGGTATCCACGTTCACTTTTTCAGGGCTGGAAAGGGGCTGGCCGTCGCTTGTCGTGTTGTGCGATTGTTTCTTTCATCCAAGGGAAAAACAGAACCTGTTTGGATGATCCGATGCTTTTCGGGTCAAGTAGATCGCCCAGGCATGGGCCTGGGCAGACAGCGACACATGAAGTGTCGTGGCACCGGCGTACGTTGTCGGGCCGAGGGTTCTGTGCAGAAGGAGAAGTTGAATGCCTTACCAACCGAATGACCTCCTGAGCCGTCATTTTGAAGAAAGCGGCCACGACCTCCTCAGCAAGGTCGAAGAACAACTCAAGCTGATTTCACCCAACAGCCCGAACATCCCGATCTACCGCGACATGATCCTGACCGTGCTGCGCATGGCCCAGGAAGACCACAACCGCTGGAATGCCAAAATCACCTTGCAAGCCCTGCGCGAACTGGAACAGGCCTTCCGCGTGCTCGAACAATTCAAGGGACGGCGCAAGGTCACGGTTTTCGGCTCGGCCCGTACCCCCATGGAACACCCGCTCTACAGGATGGCCCGGGAACTCGGCGCCGCTCTGGCCCGCTCGGACATGATGGTCATTACCGGTGCCGGTGGCGGCATCATGGCCGCCGCCCACGAGGGCGCCGGACTGACACACAGCCTGGGGTTCAACATCACCCTGCCCTTCGAGCAGCATGCCAACCCCACTGTCGACGGCACGACCAACCTGCTGCCCTTCCATTTCTTCTTCACCCGCAAGCTGTTCTTCGTCAAGGAAGCCGATGCCCTGGTGCTGTGCCCGGGCGGCTTTGGCACGCTGGATGAAGCCCTGGAAGTGCTGACGCTGATTCAGACCGGCAAGAGCCCATTGGTGCCCGTGGTGCTGCTCGACGCGCCGGGCGGTAAATTCTGGCAAGGCGCACTGGACTTCATTCACCAGCAACTGGAGGAAAACCATTACATCCTGCCCACTGACATGAAGCTGGTGAGACTGGTCTACAACGTCGAAGAAGCGGTAGAGCACATCAACCAGTTCTACAGCAACTTCCACTCCAGTCGCTGGCTCAAGCATCAGTTCCTGATTCGCATGAATCACTCACTCAACGACCAGGCACTCGAACATATGCAGGAGGCTTTCGCCGACCTGTGCCTGAGCGATCATTTCCATCAGCATACTTACAGCGGCGAGGAACACGACGAAGCCGAATTCAGCCATCTGGCGCGACTGGTCTTCAACTTCAACGCCCGCAATCATGGCCGCCTGCGCGAACTTGTGGACTACATCAACCTGCCGGAAAACTGGGCACAATCAAAATCCCAGGCACAACGCACGCGGGAGCCGTCAAAGGTTACGTGAGGCATAAAAAAAACGGCCCGCTATCGAAATAGCGGGCCGTTTCAGTTCAGTCGTCCATCCCTCGACCGCTGAACAAGCGGTTGATCATTTCCATGGAGTATCCCCGATACGCCAGGAATCGGCCTTGTTTGGCTCGCTCCCGGACATCTGCCGGCAATTGCCCGGAGAATTTACGTCGCCAGGTGTCGGCCAACTGCTCCTGCCAGTCGATACCGCTCTCACGCAGGGCGAGTTCAATGTCGATGCGTTGCAGGCCGCGCTGGCTCAACTCTTCACGAATGCGTAAAGGGCCATAACCGGAACGGGCGCGGTAGGAAACGAAACTTTCGAGGTAACGGGTTTCAGACAACAACCCCTCTTCCGTCAACCGGTCGAGTGCTGTTTCGATCATTTCAGGGAGGGCGCCGCGCTGACGCAGTTTACGCGTCAGCTCGACTCGACCGTGCTCGCGTCGTGCGAGCAGGTCCATTGCGGTTCGCCGCACCGCGACGAGTGTATCGAGTACGGCGGTCATCGCTTCGATCAGATATCAGCGTCAACCAGGTCGTCTTCGGTCTCTTTGACCGCAGAAGCTTTGGCGTCTGCTACGGATGCCGGGGACAGGAGCTTGTCACGCAGTTGCTTCTCCAGCTTTGCCGCGACTTCCGGGTTGTCCGCCAGGAACTTGGCCGAGTTGGCCTTGCCCTGACCGATCTTGGTGCCTTCATAGGCATACCAGGCGCCGGACTTCTCAACGAAACCGTGCAGAACACCCAGGTCGATCATCTCACCGTTGAGGTAGATGCCCTTGCCGTAAAGAATCTGGAACTCGGCCTGACGGAACGGCGAAGCCACCTTGTTCTTCACGACCTTGACGCGGGTTTCGCTACCGACGACTTCATCACCTTCCTTCACCGCGCCAGTACGACGGATGTCCAGACGAACCGATGCGTAGAACTTCAGCGCGTTACCACCGGTGGTGGTTTCCGGGCTGCCGAACATCACGCCGATCTTCATGCGGATCTGGTTGATGAAGATCACCAGGCAGTTGGCGTTCTTGATGTTACCGGTGATTTTACGCAGTGCCTGGGACATCAGGCGGGCTTGCAGGCCCACGTGCATGTCACCCATTTCGCCTTCGATTTCAGCCTTTGGCACCAGGGCGGCCACGGAGTCGACGATGATCACGTCGACTGCGTTGGAACGCACCAGCATATCGGTGATTTCCAGGGCCTGCTCGCCGGTGTCCGGCTGGGAAACCAGCAGGTCGTCGACGTTGACGCCCAGCTTGCCGGCGTACTCAGGGTCGAGGGCGTGTTCGGCGTCGACGAATGCGCAGGTCGCGCCGGCTTTTTGAGCCTGGGCGATCACGGACAAGGTCAGCGTGGTTTTACCGGAAGATTCAGGACCGTAGATTTCAACAATACGGCCTTTTGGCAGGCCGCCGATGCCGAGAGCGATGTCCAGACCCAGAGAGCCAGTGGAAATGGCCGGGATCGCCTGACGGTCCTGATCGCCCATACGCATTACGGCACCCTTGCCGAATTGACGTTCGATCTGACCCAGGGCCGCAGCCAAGGCTTTCTTCTTGTTGTCGTCCATTAAAGTCCTCACGTAATCAATAAGGCCTGACGGCCAACACCTGTATAAGTAGCCAGTATTATTCCACAGCGATTCCGGATCGCCTACCCCTGATTTGAGATTTCTGCCGCGGCATAGCGCAGCAGCCCCTCTAGCGCGGCCTTCACCGTTTGTCGGCGCACCTCGTCGCGGTCACCGGCGAAGTGTTGCAACTCGCTGAACACTCGCTCGCCCACGCCCCAGGCCAGCCAAACCGTCCCCACCGGCTTGCTCGGCGAACCACCGTCCGGCCCGGCTACGCCACTGACCGCCACGGAAAAATACGCGCGACTTTTCTCCTGCGCCCCCCTGGCCATCGCTTCGACCACCTCGCGACTGACCGCCCCCACCGCAGTGAACAACTCCACAGGAACATCCAGTTGCAGGTTCTTCTGCAGGTTGGAATAAGTGACGTAACCGGCCTCGAACCACGCCGAGCTGCCCGGAATACGGGTGATCGCCTCGGCGATCCCGCCTCCGGTGCAGGACTCGGCCGTGGAAACGTGGGCATTGAGAATCTGCAATTGCCTTCCAAGGTCAGCGGCGAGCTGGGTAATTACTTTCACGGTCATCTCCTGATGGGGCGGGATGGGTTAACCGTACACCAGCAGACTGCACTTGCAAGCGACAGGCCCGATCAAAATGTAAAGAACCAGAGGCTCTGGAAAAGGTCTGCCGGGGGATTCAATCGCCCACGTCACCGGATGAAACATGACCGACACCCATGCGCCTGGCCGCCCAACGTTCATACAACCCTAAAACTACGTCTGTCCCGGCCATCGCCGTTAAACAGCCCCCCGCACAAGCGGCCCAAATGGAAACATTGGCGGCGTGCAGCAGCATGATGATCGAGGCGCCGCAGATCATGCTGGAGCCAGACCGCAGGCTCAGGCGCCGGACAAGGGGCCAGCCACGAACGCCTTCTTTATCGGCACGCCACATCTCACCGGTTACGCCACCGAGAACTGGAAGGATAATGAGCAGCCAAAGAGGCATGTCCAGCAACGCATATTGCTCAGCGGTCATTTCTTGCCTCCCTGAGTGAACGGTCACACTGCGTTCTTGAAGATAGGTAGCAAGACTATGCATTGACGCATACACAGTCAATGCATCAATGCATACTCAAAGGCAATCCAATGCTTTCAGCAAACGAAAAAAACCCGCTCAGGAAGCGGGTTTTATCCGAACGCAGAGGGCATTAGCGGGCGTACATGCCCCACCAGAAGACATGCCCGAGGATAACAATCGGTTCCTCCTGGACTTCCTGAAAGGTGTAATCCTCGTCCGGGTGCTCATCACGATTAAAGCTTCGCAGGCGAATCCCGGTCGGCAGGCGATACAGCTGCTTCACCCGCAATTGGCCGTTGTGATTGATTGCATAAAGGTCGCCATCAACGATATCGCCAATCCCGCACTTGCCGGCATTGACCCCGACCGTCGCCCCGTCACGCAGTACCGGTAACATGCTGTTGCCCCGCACTGTCACGCACTTGGCCTGGTCGAACTGTACGCCGTTATGGCGCAGGCTACGCTTGCCGAAACGCAGGCTAGAGCGCTCGCTTTCTTCGATGACGAATCTTCCCGATCCTGCGGCCAATTCAACCTCGCGAAGAAAGGGGACCGACACCTCGTCGTCATCGACAGGGGTATCGTCGTCCCACAGGCTTATATCCTTGAGTTCCGAATGCACAGGAGCGCGCCCGGCATTGGCGGCGGGCACGACGTCCGCGCGCCCCCGCAATTGGTCGGTGCTCACGGAGAAGTACTCGGCGATCTTCGAAATATGTTTATCCGAAGGATCGACGATCTTCCCGCTGAGAATGCGCGAGAGCGTGGATTGAGGCACGCCGGTACGACGGTGAAGCTCCGTGGGGGAGATCCCGTGCTGATCGAGCAATGCTCTTAAGACAGTAGATACGTTGCGTTTGTGCATAACGCGCATAGTGCTGGTTATTTTCGCAGAAGACAAATGCCGAATTGCATGATCGATGCATAACCTGCTTTTTTGCATCGTAAAAGATGTCACCCGGCCGCGATGCCTGCGTCGGGTAGAGCGCCCATGGTAACCTTGCGCCCATCGCGGAAAAGCCTGGCCGTTGCCCCGCTTTTGCCCCACCTCTTTCAACGAGCTTCCTGACAATCCGATGAATAAAGCCGTCTCCGACCTGTCCTCCCACACCCCGATGATGCAGCAGTACTGGCGCCTGAAAAACCAGCACCCGGACCAGTTGATGTTCTACCGCATGGGCGACTTCTACGAGATCTTCTATGAAGACGCGAAGAAGGCCGCCAAGTTGCTGGACATCACCCTGACCGCCCGTGGGCAGTCGGCCGGGCAGGCGATTCCGATGTGCGGGATTCCATACCACGCCGCCGAGGGCTACCTGGCGAAACTGGTGAAGCTTGGCGAGTCGGTGGTGATCTGCGAGCAGGTCGGTGACCCGGCCACCAGCAAAGGGCCCGTGGAGCGGCAGGTCGTGCGCATCATCACGCCGGGGACGGTGAGTGACGAGGCGCTGCTGGATGAGCGTCGAGACAACCTGATCGCTGCCGTTCTGGGTGATGAGCGTCTGTTCGGTCTGGCGGTGCTGGACATCACCAGCGGCAACTTCAGCGTGCTGGAAATCAAGGGGTGGGAAAACCTGCTGGCGGAACTGGAGCGGGTCAACCCGGTGGAACTGCTGATCCCGGATGACTGGCCCAAGGATTTGCCGGCGGAAAAACGCCGCGGTGTGCGTCGCCGTGCGCCGTGGGATTTCGAGCGCGATTCGGCGCTCAAAAGCCTGTGCCAGCAATTCTCGACCCAGGACCTCAAAGGCTTTGGCTGCGAAAACCTGACCCTGGCCATCGGCGCCGCCGGTTGCCTGCTGGCCTATGCCAAGGAAACCCAGCGCACCGCCCTGCCCCACTTGCGCAGTTTGCGTCATGAACGCCTGGACGACACCGTGGTGCTCGATGGCGCCAGCCGTCGCAACCTGGAGCTCGACACCAACCTGGCCGGGGGCCGCGACAACACCCTGCAATCGGTGGTGGACCGTTGCCAGACTGCCATGGGCAGCCGCCTGCTGACCCGCTGGCTGAATCGCCCGTTACGCGATTTGACGGTGCTGTTGGCACGCCAGACCTCGATCACCTGCCTGCTCGACGGTTACCGCTTCGAGAGACTGCAACCGCAGCTCAAGGAAATCGGTGACATCGAGCGGATTCTTGCGCGGATCGGCCTGCGCAACGCCCGGCCACGCGACCTCGCTCGCTTGCGTGACGCCCTCGGCGCACTGCCCGAACTGCAAGTGGCGATGACCGAGCTCGAAGCCCCGCACCTGCAGCAACTCGCCAGCATCACCAGTACCTACCCGGAACTGGCGGCACTGCTGGAGAAGGCCATCATCGACAACCCGCCGGCGGTCATTCGGGACGGCGGCGTGCTGAAAACCGGCTACGACAGCGAACTCGACGAACTGCAGTCGCTCAGCGAAAACGCCGGACAATTCCTGATCGACCTCGAAGCACGGGAAAAGGCCCGCACCGGCCTGTCGCACCTGAAAGTCGGCTACAACCGCATTCACGGTTACTTCATCGAGTTGCCAAGCAAGCAGGCGGAGTCGGCACCGGCCGACTATATTCGCCGCCAGACGCTCAAAGGTGCCGAGCGTTTCATTACGCCGGAACTCAAGGCGTTCGAAGACAAGGCATTGTCAGCCAAGAGCCGCGCCCTGGCCCGCGAGAAGATGCTGTACGAAGCACTGCTCGAAGACCTGATCGCCCAGCTGCCACCCTTGCAGGACACCGCCGGTGCCTTGGCCGAACTGGACGTCTTGAGCAACCTGGCCGAGCGTGCACTGAACCTCGACCTGAACTGCCCGCGCTTCGTCAGCGAGCCGTGCATGCGCATCAGCCAGGGCCGCCATCCGGTGGTCGAGCAAGTGCTGACCACGCCGTTCGTGGCCAACGACCTGAGCCTGGACGACAACACGCGCATGCTGGTGATCACCGGCCCGAACATGGGCGGTAAATCCACCTACATGCGCCAGACCGCCCTGATTGTGCTGCTGGCGCATATCGGCAGCTTCGTGCCGGCAGCCAGTTGCGAATTGTCGCTGGTCGACCGCATCTTCACCCGGATCGGTTCCAGCGATGACCTGGCCGGCGGACGCTCGACCTTCATGGTGGAAATGAGCGAAACCGCGAACATTCTGCACAACGCCACCGAGCGTAGCCTGGTATTGATGGACGAAGTCGGGCGCGGCACCAGCACCTTCGACGGCCTGTCGCTGGCCTGGGCGGCGGCCGAACGCCTGGCGCATCTGCGTGCCTACACGCTGTTCGCCACCCACTACTTCGAACTGACCGTCCTGCCGGAGGCCCAGCCGCTGGTGGCCAACGTGCACCTCAATGCCACCGAGCACAATGAACGCATCGTGTTCCTGCACCACGTGCTGCCGGGGCCGGCCAGCCAGAGTTATGGCCTGGCCGTGGCACAGTTGGCAGGTGTACCGACCGAAGTCATTACCCGCGCCCGCGAGCATTTGAGCCGCCTGGAAGACACCGCCCTGCCCCATGAGTCGCCAGCACCGGCCAAAGGTAAACCGGCGGCTCCACAGCAAAGCGACATGTTCGCCAGTCTGCCGCACCCGGTGCTGGATGACCTGGCCAAGCTCGATCTGGACGACATGACACCACGCCGTGCTCTCGAATTGCTCTATACACTGAAGACACGGATCTAACGCAGCGGCTTGCAAGCTGTTAGAATCTCGCGCGGTTTGGGATGCTGCTGGCTAATAGCCTGGCCAGCAGACTATCGCTCCCAAACCTGGCGACCCCTACGAGAAGGGGCGCAGCAAGCCGCGCCTGAGGAGAAAATTAGAAATGACCTTCGTCGTCACCGACAACTGCATCAAGTGCAAGTACACCGACTGCGTAGAAGTCTGTCCGGTGGACTGCTTTTACGAAGGCCCGAATTTCCTGGTGATTCACCCGGATGAGTGCATCGATTGCGCGCTGTGCGAACCTGAATGCCCTGCCGTGGCTATCTTCTCCGAAGATGAGGTTCCGGCCGGCATGGAGAACTTCATCGAGCTGAACGCTGAGTTGGCGGATATCTGGCCAAACATCACCGAACGCAAGGATCCAATGCCCGATTCCGCAGAATGGGATGGCAAGCCAGGCAAGATCGCAGACCTCGAACGCTGATTACCCCCGCGTTCGCGAAAAAGGCCCCACAAGGGCCTTTTTGCTTTTCTGCGGGCAAAAAAAAAGGGGCGGTTTGACCCGCCCACATTTTTTCCCTATTCCCTGTGTTCCTTTTCATCATCCTGATGAATCGCGTCCTGCGATTTCCTTATCCCTCATCCTTGAAGGACGTGTCTGTCCGTCGACACAACCTCAATACTAGAGTGTTCTCCTGCGGGATCAATCGCCCCTTGGCGCGTAATCCAACTGTCACACGTCATTAATAATAAAAAATAGCCATATAAATCAAAAAGATAAAAACGAAATGCGTTCAACATGGACGATTGCCAGGGTGTAAAAATAACGAACACTTACGCAAGTGTAAGCCTGGGCTTACAGCACGAAACCGAAATCCCGAGGGGATCCGGTCTTCTGGCCTGGCAATAAAAAACCCCGAGCCAGTCGGGGTTTTTCATGCCATCGCAGTGAGTGCCTTATTGGAACAGCGACTCACTCGACAGACCATTTTTTTCCAGGATCTCGCGCAGTCGCTTCAAGCCTTCCACCTGAATCTGCCGGACCCGCTCACGGGTCAGGCCGATTTCCAGGCCGACGTCTTCAAGGGTGCTGCTTTCATGACCGCGCAGGCCGAAGCGGCGTACAACCACTTCGCGCTGCTTGTCGGTCAGCTCAGAGAGCCATTGATCGATGCTCTGGGACAGGTCGTCGTCCTGCAACAGTTCGCATGGATCGGTCGGGCGGTCGTCAGTCAGGGTGTCAAGCAGGGTTTTATCCGAATCCGGACCCAGCGAGACGTCGACGGAGGAAACACGCTCGTTAAGGCCGAGCATACGCTTGACCTCTCCCACCGGTTTTTCCAGCAGGTTGGCGATTTCTTCGGGTGAGGGTTCATGGTCGAGTTTTTGCGTCAGTTCCCGCGCAGCCCGCAGGTACACATTCAGCTCTTTGACCACATGAATCGGCAGCCGGATGGTCCGGGTCTGATTCATGATTGCGCGTTCGATGGTCTGGCGAATCCACCAGGTCGCGTAGGTCGAGAAGCGGAAGCCGCGTTCCGGATCGAACTTCTCCACCGCCCGGATCAAGCCGAGGTTGCCCTCTTCGATCAGGTCCAGCAGCGACAGCCCACGATTGACATAGCGTCGGGCGATTTTCACCACCAGTCGCAGGTTGCTTTCAATCATGCGCTTGCGCCCGGCCGGATCGCCACTTTGCGACAGGCGCGCAAAATGAACTTCTTCTTCGGGTGATAGCAGGGGAGAGAAACCAATTTCATTGAGATACAACTGCGTGGCATCGAGTGCCCGCGTGTAGTCAATGTACTTGTGTTGTTTCAACGATGCGGAGTGTTTGGATTTGGCACGAACGGAAGGTGGAGCCGCCCCTTCATCATTCGACATCGAATCCGTATCGATGCCGCTCTCCATCAGGAGAACCTCATCGTCGATGTCAAACTCCGGCACTTCTTTACTGAGAGCCATTGTTATAGTCCTTTGGTGAGTTCGACCTCAAGCTCAAGCGGCGCCTTTCTCCCTGGCAACGCTGGAGCCTGTCCCCTCTACGCGACGGAACAGGCTGGTAAGCGATCAACGACGTGGCAGGAATTGCAGCGGATCTACAGGTTTACCCTGGCGGCGAATCTCAAAATGCAGTTTCACCCGGTCTGTACCCGTTGACCCCATTTCGGCAATTGTCTGTCCGACCTTGACCTGCTGCCCCTCCCGAACCAACAGCCTGCGGTTATGTCCGTAGGCACTGACGTAGGTTTCACTGTGCTTGATGATCACTAATTCGCCGTAGCCCCTTAAGCCACTCCCGGCGTATACCACCGTCCCATCAGACGCAGCTAAAACAGGCTGTCCCAAATCTCCGGCGATATCAATTCCTTTATTCAAACTACCGTTTGAAGAGAATTTTCCAATCAGAATGCCATTAGATGGCCATCCCCAGCCGGTCGGGGCTGGCCCCGGAGGAGGCAACGGAGCGGGGGCAGGCTTGCTCGCGACGGACGGTACAACCGTCGTTGTGCTGGTGGTCGTACCGTTTGCCGAACGACGGATGACCGTGGTTTTACTCGACGACGAAGGTGTTGAACTGGACGAGCTGACCACCGCCGTCGACGTTGAACCGGTACGACCATCAAATCGAATCGTCTGACCCGGATGGATGGTGTAGGGCGCGGGAATATTGTTTCGGGCCGCAAGGGCCTTGTAGTCCCAGCCGTAACGGAAGGCAATGGAAAACAGGGTGTCCTTGGGACGCACCACGTATTGCCCGGTGGTCACGGCCGGACGCTGAGCCGCGGCATTGTTGCGATCCACGACACGAACATCACTGGATTTGTTGCTGGAACAACCGACCAGCAATGTGCTCAAGACAAGGCCAGTCACCAGGCGCTGAAAGCTCGTTTTACTCATACGCTGCGCAATGACTGTGAGACTCACCCGCCGCTCCCTCTGTGGTGGCTGAAAATGTGAAATACCGGAGTCCGGCATGAACTGTCGCAAGTATAACGGGCCGTGCACGCTTTACCTTTAATGTGGCGAATCGCTGTCGCGCACACGTTTGCTGCCTGAAGATGAATCCCGTTGAAGCAATCGATGCCGCTGTAAGACAAAGGCAATCGAAGAGAATTCAGCGCGCCGAAACAAATGCTCAGGCCAATGGCCCATTGAGCAACGGCACAAAGCGCACAGCCCCCAGAACATGCCTGGAAAAACCTTGTTCCTCGCGGATGATCAGCATCAATTGCTGGACTTCGCCGGCCCCGACCGGGATCACCATTCGACCTCCCGGTGCCAACTGGTCAAGCAATGCCTGGGGTACGTCAGTCGCCACGGCGGTGACGATAATCCCGTTGTACGGCGCCAGTGCCGGCCAGCCTTCCCAACCATCGCCCCAGCGGAACACCACGTTGCGCAGGTTCAGTTCGACCAGACGCTCCTTTGCCCGATCCTGCAGAACCTTGATGCGCTCGACCGAGAACACACGCTCGACCAGTTGCGACAGCACAGCCGTCTGATAACCCGACCCGGTGCCGATTTCCAGCACCTTGTCGAGAGGACCGGCCTCCAGCAGCAGCTCGCTCATGCGCGCCACCATATAAGGCTGGGAGATGGTCTGGTTGTTGCCAATCGGCAGCGCGGTGTCTTCATAGGCACGGTGCGCCAGCGCTTCGTCGACGAACAAGTGGCGCGGGGTCCGGCGAATGACCTCCAGCACCTTCGCGTTGGAAATGCCTTCTTCATACAGGCGCTGGATGAGCCGCTCCCGGGTTCGCTGGGAAGTCATGCCGATGCCGCGACGCAGCATATCGTCTTGTTCGCGACCCATCAGCGCAGCCCCTCCAGCCAGCCGTCCAGACTTCTGAAGGCATCATTGAACGTGCGATCCAACTGCAGCGGTGTGATCGAAACATATCCCTGCATAACCGCATGGAAATCGGTCCCCGGCCCACCGTCCTCGGCATCCCCGGCCGCGGCGATCCAGTAACCGGACTTGCCCCGCGGATCTACCACCTTCATCGGTGCTGCGGCTCGGGCGCGATGCCCCAGGCGAGTCAACTGAATACCGCGAATACGGTCCAGCGGCAAATTGGGAATGTTCACACTCAGTACCGTTCGCGGTGGCAGATCCAGCTCGGCATGGGCTTCGACCAGCTTGCGCGCGAAATGGGCAGCTGTGGGAAGGTTCTCTACCTGGCGTGAGACCAGCGAAAAGGCAAACGAAGGGCGTTTCAGGAAACGCCCCTCAAGGGCCGCCGCCACCGTGCCGGAATACAGGACATCGTCCCCCAGGTTCGCGCCCAGGTTGATACCGGAAACCACCATGTCCGCTTCACGCTCCAGCAGGCCGTTGAGGCCCAGGTGCACACAATCGGTTGGCGTGCCGTTGAGGCTGATAAAGCCGTTGGCCAGGGTTTGCGGGTGCAACGGACGGTCGAGCGTCAGCGAACTGCTGGCGCCGCTCTTGTCCTGGTCCGGGGCGATAACCACGCACTCGGTGTAATCCGCCAGCGCAGCATAAAGCGCGGCGAGACCGGGTGCTGTTACCCCATCGTCGTTAGAAATCAGAATACGCATGGGCTGTCCGTCTGCCCCACCGGCACCAGATCAACAAGCTCTCGCACCAATACGGTGGCGAAGCATCCGGCCGGCAGGACGAATTCCAGTTGCAGAATGTCAGGTTCGGGATAATGCCACGTCAACCCGCCAATGGGCAGCCGCAGGATGCGACGTTCATGGCTCATACCGGCGTTGATCAGCCAATCACGCAAATCCGCTTCGCGTGTGGCGATGGCCTGCTCCAGTTCATGGACAACCCCTGTGGCCGGCGAGTCACCTTCGCCCCACTGCGGACCGGTCGGGTGCAGATCGAGAATCGCCAGGCGCGGGTCGCTGCACTCGGCTTCGCCTGCCGGGAAAAAGCTGCGGCTATCGGTGAACGCCAGCAGATCGCCCACCTGGGCACGCTGCCAGGTGCCGTCGGCGACACGTGCGGCCAATACCTGGTTGAACAGAAAACTGCGCGCCGTGGAAAGCAGACGCGAGCGCACGTTGCGCTGCTCCGGCAAGGCCTTGCGCGCGGCCCAGGCGCGAGCATCGACGACATTGCCGCCGTCATGGCCGAAACGCTGGGCGCCGAAATAATTGGGGATGCCTTGTTTGGCGATCAGTTGCAGACGCTCTTCAAGCGCAGGCTTGTCACCGGCGAACTGCGTCAGGCGCAAGGTGAAGCCGTTGGCCGAGTGCGCGCCACGTTGCAGCTTGCGCTTGTGGCGGGCGGTCTTGAGGATCTTCAGCGTATCGTTTTCCGCGGCTGCCAGATCAGGATCGGCCTTGCCCGGCAGCTGCACGCTGAACCATTGGCGAGTCAACGCCTGACGGTCCTTGAGCCCGGCATAACTGACGGTACGCAAAGGCACACCCGCAGCCTTGGCAATTCGTCGCGCCGCTTCTTCCGTATTCAGGCCACGCTTTTCCACCCAGATCCACAGGTGTTCGCCTTCGCCACTGAGGGGAATGTCGAGGACTTCGTCGACCTGGAAATCTTCCGCGATCGCCTTCAGGACCGCCGTGCCGAGGGCCTCACCGTAAGCTCGCGGGCCGAGCAATTGCAGTTCGTTCATGCGCGCAGCAACAAGGCAACAGAGTGCACGGCAATGCCTTCTTCGCGACCGACAAAGCCGAGCTTTTCGGTGGTGGTAGCTTTCACGTTCACTTGATCCAACTCTACTTGAAGATCCGCGGCAATCAGCGCACGCATCGATTCGATATGCGGGGCCATTTTCGGCGCCTGGGCGACGATGGTGTTGTCGACGTTGCCGACTTTCCAGCCTTTGGCATGGACCAGCGCGACGACGTGACGCAACAGCGCACGGCTGTCGGCGCCCTTGAATTGCGGGTCGGTATCCGGGAAATGCTTGCCGATGTCGCCCAGCGCCGCGGCGCCGAGCAAGGCATCGCTCAAGGCGTGCAACAGGACGTCACCGTCAGAGTGGGCGAGCAGCCCAAAGCTGTGTGCAATGCGCACGCCGCCCAGAGTGATGAAATCGCCTTCAGCGAAACGGTGCACATCATAGCCGTGGCCAATACGCATAAAAAAACGCCCCGATTTTTGTCAGGGCGTGATTCTACCTGCATTAGCCAACCAGAGCATGCGCGTGATGCCGCAAGTGCTCATCGATGAAACTGGCGATGAAGAAATAGCTGTGGTCATAGCCCGGTTGCAGGCGCAACGTCAGCGGGTGACCGGCCAGTTTGGTCGCCTGTTGCAAGGCTTCTGGCTTGAGCTGGGTGGCGAGAAAATCGTCGCGATCACCCTGATCGACCAGCAGCGGCAGCTTTTCATCGGCCTCGGCAATCAACGCGCAGGCATCCCATTCACGCCATTTCGAACGGTCCTCTCCCAGGTAGCGGGAGAAGGCTTTCTGCCCCCAGGGACAATCCATCGGATTGTTGATGGGCGAGAACGCCGATACCGAACGATAACGCCCTGGATTGCGCAACGCACAGACCAGCGCGCCGTGGCCGCCCATGGAATGTCCGCTGATGCCACGCTTGTCCGACGCCGGGAAATGGGCTTCAACCAATGTCGGCAATTCCTGCACAACGTAGTCATGCATCCGATAGTGTCGCGACCAGGGTTCCTGGGTGGCATTCAGATAAAACCCGGCGCCGAGGCCGAAGTCCCAGGCACCATCCGGATCGCCCGGCACATCAGGACCGCGAGGGCTGGTGTCCGGTGCGACGATGATCAGCCCCAACTCGGCGGCCATGCGCATGGCGCCGGCCTTCTGCATGAAGTTCTCGTCGGTGCACGTCAGGCCGGACAACCAGTACAACACCGGCAGCTTGCCGCCCTGCTCCGCCTGCGGCGGCAAATAGACGGCGAACACCATGTCGCAGCCGAGCACGTCAGAGCGATGGCGATAGCGCTTGTGCCAGCCACCGAAGCTTTTCTGGCAGGAGATGTTTTCCAGGCTCATGACAGACCTCAGAAATGGATGACGGAACGGATGCTTTTTCCTTCATGCATCAGGTCGAACGCTTTGTTGATATCTTCCAGGCCCATGGTGTGGGTGATGAAGGTATCCAGCGGAATCTCACCGGTCTCGGCCATTTCCACATAGCTTGGCAACTCGGTACGGCCACGCACACCGCCGAACGCCGAACCGCGCCAGACGCGGCCGGTGACCAGCTGGAACGGACGGGTGGAGATTTCCTGGCCGGCACCGGCAACACCGATGATGACCGACTCGCCCCAACCCTTGTGGCAGCACTCCAGTGCCGCGCGCATCAGTTGCACGTTGCCGATGCACTCGAAGGAAAAGTCGACGCCGCCGTCGGTCATGTCGACGATGACTTCCTGGATCGGACGATCGAAGTCTTTCGGGTTCACGCAATCGGTTGCACCCAGCTGCTTGGCGATCTCGAACTTCGCCGGGTTGATGTCGATGGCGATGATGCGCGCAGCCTTGGCTTTGACCGCGCCAATCACAGCCGACAGACCGATGCCGCCGAGGCCGAAAATGGCCACGGTATCACCCGGTTTTACCTTGGCGGTGTTGAGCACGGCGCCGATACCGGTAGTGACACCGCAGCCCAGCAGGCAGACTTTTTCCAGTGGCGCTTCCTTGGCGATTTTCGCAACGGAAATCTCCGGAAGCACGGTGTACTCGGAGAAGGTCGAAGTGCCCATGTAGTGGAAAATCGTTTCGCCCTTGTAGGAAAAACGCGAAGTGCCGTCCGGCATCAAGCCTTTGCCCTGGGTCGCGCGAATCGCCTGGCAGAGGTTGGTCTTGCCCGACAGGCAGAATTTGCACTGGCGACATTCCGGGGTGTACAGCGGGATCACATGGTCGCCTACCGCCACGGAGGTCACACCCTCGCCGATGGCTTCGACGATCGCCCCGCCTTCGTGACCGAGGATCGACGGGAAGATGCCTTCCGGATCAGCGCCGGACAAGGTGTAGGCATCGGTATGGCAGACACCGGAGGCCACCACGCGCAGCAAGACTTCGCCGGCCTTGGGCATGGCGACATCGACTTCAACGATTTCGAGGGGTTTCTTGGCCTCGAAGGCAACGGCGGCGCGCGACTTGATCATGATGGCTCTCCTGTGAATAAAAACGAGACAGGGAGTGTAATCCATGGCTCAGCGATGAATAATCGACGCAAATGCAAAATATTATTGCCACACAGGGATAATCATCGATGTCCGAAAACCGCTGGGAAGGGATCGACGAGTTTGTCGCTGTTGCCGAGTGCAACCAGTTCACCGCTGCGGCGGAACGCCTGGGGGTTTCTTCCTCCCATATCAGTCGACAAATCGTACGCCTCGAAGAGCGCCTGCAAACCCGTTTGCTCTACCGCAGTACACGCCGGGTCGCGCTGACCGAGGCCGGGCAAACTTTCCTGCAGCATTGCCAACGCTTGCAGGACGGCCGCGAAGAGGCGCTGCGCGCGGTGGGCGACTTGACCAGCGAACCCAAAGGCATGCTGCGCATGACGTGCGCCGTGGCTTACGGTGAACGCTTCATCGTGCCGCTGGTGACCCGTTTCATGGGGCTGTATCCGCAGCTGCGCATCGATATCGAATTGACCAACCGGCAACTCGACCTGGTACATGATGGTCTCGATCTGGCGATCCGCCTCGGGCGCTTGCAGGATTCACGGCTGGTTGCCACTCGCCTCGCGCCACGGCGCATGTTTCTCTGCGCATCACCCTCCTACCTTGAACGCTATGGTCGACCGCACAGCCTGTCGGAACTCAGTCGCCACAACTGCCTTGTCGGCAGTTCGGATCTCTGGCAACTGGAGCAGAACGGGCGGGAATTTTCCCAGCGAGTCCAGGGAAACTGGCGCTGCAATAGTGGGCAAGCCGTACTGGACGCGGCGCTACAGGGCGTGGGGTTGTGTCAGTTGCCGGACTATTACGTGCTGGAGCACTTGAAGAGCGGCGCATTGATTTCGTTGCTGGAAGCGCATCAACCACCGAACACTGCGGTTTGGGCTCTTTATCCACAGCAGCGGCATTTGTCACCGAAGGTGCGCAAGTTGGTGGATTTTTTGAAGGAAGGGTTGGCTGAAAGGCCGGAATACCGAAGCTAACTGGCGTGTCAACAAGATGCCGGAGCCCAGACTACCGCTATCGCGAGCAAGCTCGCTCCCACAGGGTTTGCTGGCGTTTACAAGATTTGTGTTCGACCCCGTCCACTGTGGCAGCGAGCTTGCTCGCGATTGGGGGCAGCACAAAACCAATGTCAATCAGTGACGATTGGCCCAACGCTGTCTCAACCATTCAAGATCTTCGGGACGCGTCACCTTGAGGTTATCGGACCGCCCTTCGATCAGCCGTGGTGCCGAACCGGCCCACTCCATGGCCGAAGCTTCGTCGGTAATAACGGCATCGGCCACCAGGCTGTCCGCCAACGCCCGATGCAATGCCCCAAGGCGAAACATCTGCGGCGTGTAGGCCTGCCAGATCACACTGCGATCCACGGTTTCGACGACGCGACCGTGCTTGTCGACCCGTTTGAGTGTATCCCGTGCCGGAACCGCCAGCAGTCCGCCGACAGGGTCGTCAGCCAGTTCAGCCAACAGCTTGTCCAGGTCGTCACGACTGAGGTTCGGCCGCGCGGCATCGTGAACCAGTACCCAATCCTCATTATCCGCGCCCTGCGCATGCAGGTGCAGCAAGGCATTGAGCACCGATCCGGAACGTTCGGAACCGCCCTCGACCCGGACAATACGCGGGTCACTGGCACACGCCAGGTTCGGCCAATAAGGATCGTCGACAGCAAGACTGACCACCAGGCCTTTCAGGCAAGGGTGATCAAGGAAACAGCCGAGGCTGTGTTCGAGAATAGTGCGCCCGCCCAGTTGCAAGTATTGCTTGGGACGGTCCGCGGCCATACGGGCACCGACGCCCGCGGCAGGAATCACGGCCCAGAAGGCCGGTAACGTCTGGCTCATTGCGCCAACTGGTAAAGGGTTTCACCGTCCTTGACCATGCCCAACTCATGGCGAGCCCGTTCTTCAACGGTCTCCATGCCCTTTTTCAACTCACTGACTTCGGCGTCCATTACCCGATTGCGCTCCAGCAATGCCTGGTTCTCAGCTTGCTGATCCGCGATCTGCTGCGTCAACTCGGCCACTTGCGCCAGACTGCCGTTTCCCACCCACAGGCGGTACTGCAGGCCAGCCAGCAACAAAAGCAGAATGAGGAACAACCAATTGGGACTGCGCATCGAATATCAGGTATCCAGTGAAAAAAGACAGCCATGCCAAACGTGAAGCTTCTGATAGCACGAAGCCTGGAAGAACCAGGCTTGTGCTTATAAGCCATCAGATTAGTGGCAAAAACGTCGCTGTAGCGATTTTTCCGACACAATCCGGTGTCTTTTTTACCATGTACTGACTCAGCCGCGGAATTCGCCGCGACCGTTGTACTTGGCTTTGCCGTTCAACTGCTCTTCGATACGCAGCAGTTGGTTGTACTTGGAAACGCGGTCGGAACGGCACAGGGAGCCGGTCTTGATCTGGCCAGCCGAGGTGCCCACGGCCAGGTCGGCAATGGTCGAATCTTCGGTTTCGCCGGAGCGGTGCGAGATCACTGCGGTGTAGCCGGCAGCCTTGGCCATCTGGATGGCTTCCAGGGTTTCGGTCAGGGTGCCGATCTGGTTGAACTTGATCAGGATCGAGTTGGCGATCTTCTTGTCGATGCCTTCTTTCAGGATCTTGGTGTTGGTGACGAACAGGTCGTCGCCTACCAGCTGGGTCTTCTCGCCGATCTTGTCGGTGAGGATCTTCCAGCCAGCCCAGTCGGACTCGTCCAGGCCATCTTCGATGGAGATGATCGGGTAACGCTCGGTCAGGCCTTTGAGGTAGTCAGCGAAACCTTCGGCGGTGAACACCTGGCCTTCGCCGGACAGGTTGTACTTGCCGTCTTCGTAGAATTCGCTGGCCGCGCAGTCCAGGGCCAGGGTCACGTCAGTGCCCAGCTTATAACCGGCGTTGGCCACGGCTTCGGAGATCACTTTCAAAGCGTCCTCGTTGGAAGCCAGGTTCGGCGCGAAACCACCTTCGTCACCGACGGCAGTGCTCAGGCCACGGGCCTTCAGTACGGCTTTGAGGTGGTGGAAAATCTCGGTGCCCATGCGCAGACCTTCCGAGAAAGACTTGGCGCCAACCGGCTGAACCATGAATTCCTGGATGTCGACGTTGTTATCGGCGTGCTCGCCGCCGTTGATGATGTTCATCATCGGAACCGGCATCGAGTAGACACCCGGGGTGCCGTTCAGGTTGGCGATGTGAGCGTACAGCGGCAGGTCCTGGTCCTGCGCTGCGGCCTTGGCGGCAGCCAGGGAAACGGCGAGGATCGCGTTGGCGCCCAGGGAACCTTTGTTTTCAGTACCGTCGAGCTTGATCATTGCCAGATCGAGCGCTTTCTGGTCGCTTGGGTCCATGCCTTTCAACAGGTCCTTGATCGGACCGTTGATGTTGGCTACGGCCTTCAGAACACCCTTGCCCAGGTAACGGCTCTTGTCGCCATCACGCAGCTCGAGCGCTTCACGCGAGCCAGTGGAAGCACCGGACGGCGCGCAGGCGCTGCCGATGATGCCGTTATCGAGAAGCACATCCGCTTCCACGGTGGGATTGCCACGGGAGTCGAGAACTTCACGACCTTTGATGTCGACGATTTTAGCCATTGTTGTAAACACTCCAAAGTTGACGAAAACGACGCAGCTGTAGGAAATCTTTGATCGTCGGCAAGTGAGGTGCAGCGGGCAGTCTTGCAGACGACAAGGCTCAGGCCCGAGGGCCTGAGCGTTAAATCGTGCGGTACTTTACCGGAGAATTGAGGATTACGCGGTTTCTACCGTCGGAAAACTCTTCACCAGTTCGTCCAGGGCTTTGAGCTGGGCCAGGAATGGCTCCAGTTTGTCCAGGCGCAAGGCGCAAGGACCGTCACATTTGGCGTTGTCCGGATCCGGGTGAGCCTCCAGGAACAGGCCGGCCAGCGATTGGCTCATACCGGCCTTCGCCAGGTCGGTGACCTGGGCGCGACGACCGCCGGCGGAATCGGAGCGACCGCCAGGCATTTGCAGCGCGTGGGTCACGTCGAAGAACACCGGGTATTCGAACTGCTTCATGATGCCGAAGCCGAGCATGTCGACGACCAGGTTGTTGTAGCCGAAGCTCGAACCACGCTCACAGAGAATCAACTGATCATTACCCGCTTCCACGCACTTGTTCAGGATGTGCTTCATTTCCTGAGGGGCGAGGAACTGGGCTTTCTTGATGTTGATCACGGCGCCCGTTTTGGCCATCGCGACCACGAGGTCGGTCTGGCGCGACAGGAAGGCCGGCAACTGGATGATGTCGCAGACTTCAGCGACGACCGCGGCCTGGTCAGGCTCGTGGACGTCGGTGATGATCGGCACGCCGAAGGCTTGCTTGATGTCCTGGAAGATGCGCATGCCTTCTTCCAGGCCAGGACCACGATAGGAGGTCACAGAAGACCGGTTGGCCTTGTCGAAACTGGCCTTGAACACGTAAGGGATACCGAGCTTTTCGGTGACCTTCACATACTCTTCGCAAACCTGCATGGCCATGTCACGGCTTTCCAGCACGTTCATGCCGCCGAACAGCACCATGGGTTTGTCGTTGGCAATCTCGATGTCGCCGACGCGGATGATCTTCTGTGCCATCGGGGTTACGCCTTCTTCTGGTGTTGAGCCAACGCGGCCTTGACGAAACCGCTGAACAGCGGATGACCGTCGCGTGGCGTCGAGGTGAACTCAGGGTGGAACTGGCAAGCGACGAACCATGGATGATCCGGTGCTTCAACCACTTCAACCAGCGCGCCATCCCCGGAACGACCGGAGATTTTCAAACCGGCTTCCATGATTTGCGGCAGCAGGTTGTTGTTCACTTCGTAGCGATGACGGTGACGCTCGACGATCACGTCCTTGCCGTAGCAACCATGAACCAGGGAACCCGGCTCCAGCAGGCAATCCTGCGCGCCCAGGCGCATGGTGCCGCCCAGATCGGAAGCTTCGGTACGGATTTCGACCGCGCCGGTTGCATCTTCCCACTCGGTGATCAAGCCCACTACCGGGTGACCGCTTGCACGATCGAACTCGGTGGAGTTGGCGTCTTTCCAGCCCATCACGTTACGGGCGAACTCGATAACGGCCACTTGCATGCCCAGGCAGATGCCCAGGTACGGAACCTTGTTTTCGCGAGCGTATTGAACGGCAGTGATCTTGCCTTCAACGCCACGCAGACCGAAACCGCCCGGCACCAGGATCGCGTCGACGCCTTCGAGCAGCGCGGTGCCCTGGTTCTCGATGTCTTCGGAATCGATGTAGCGCAGGTTGACCTTGGTACGGTTGCTGATGCCGGCGTGACTCATCGCTTCGATCAGCGACTTGTAGGCGTCCAGCAGTTCCATGTACTTGCCGACCATGGCGATGGTGACTTCGTGCTCAGGGTTGAGCTTGGCGTCGACCACGGCTTCCCACTCGGACAGATCGGCACCGCCGCATTGCAGGCCGAAGCGCTCGACGACGAAATCGTCGAGGCCCTGGGAGTGCAGGATGCCCGGGATCTTGTAGATGGTATCGGCGTCTTCCAGCGCGATCACCGCACGTTCTTCAACGTTGGTGAACTGCGCGATCTTGCGACGCGACGACACATCGATCGGGTGGTCGGAGCGGCAGACCAGCACGTCTGGTTGCAGGCCGATGGAACGCAGTTCCTTGACAGAGTGCTGGGTTGGCTTGGTCTTGGTTTCACCGGCAGTGGCGATGTACGGCACCAGTGTCAGGTGCATCAGCATCGCGCGCTTGGCGCCGACTTCGAAACGCAGTTGGCGGATCGCCTCGAGGAACGGTTGCGACTCGATGTCACCCACGGTGCCACCGATCTCGACCATGGCCACGTCAGCGTCGCCGGCACCCTTGATGATGCGGCGCTTGATTTCGTCGGTGATGTGCGGGATCACCTGGATGGTTGCACCCAGGTAGTCACCACGGCGCTCTTTGCGCAGCACGTGTTCGTAGACACGGCCGGTGGTGAAGTTGTTGTTCTGGGTCATGGTCGTGCGGATGAACCGCTCGTAGTGGCCCAGGTCCAGGTCGGTCTCGGCGCCGTCGTGGGTGACGAACACTTCACCGTGCTGGAACGGGCTCATGGTGCCCGGGTCGACGTTGATGTACGGGTCCAGCTTCAGCATGGTGACCTTAAGTCCCCGCGCCTCCAGGATGGCCGCCAATGATGCCGATGCAATGCCTTTCCCCAATGAAGAAACAACACCGCCCGTGACGAATATGTAGCGCGTCATGAAAAACCCTAGAAGTCTGCGTTAAAGCGGTCCGAGCCGCCGGGGAAAGCGAAGGAAGGCCGAAGCCCCCGATCACCTGCATTAATCACAGTGCACCTTTCAAAAAAACCGCCGCGTTGGGACAGACCGGGAAATGAATCACCGGTTCGTTGCTCGCTACACATTTTTTGGAATCGCCCAGCAAAGACTGCTTGGTAATCGGCAACTCCTGCAATTCAGGCGAATCCACAGAAGTTGTATCAAGAAGGGAGCGTAGTCTACCGGAAAGCCCCTTTCAGCTCAAACCTTGATCTTCGTTCAGTGGCTGCCAATGCAAATGCCAGTTACCGATCGCACCACCATCGAGTCCGTTGAGGTTCGCTACCGCCAGCAATTGCCCCTCTTTGTAGAGCAGCGGCAATCTGCCGCGCACGAAGGACGGTACAGCGTTTTCATTGAGCAAACGTTTCAGATCCCGATGGCCACGGCCTGGCAACGCCATGACCTCTCCCCCTTCACGATAGCGGATCTGTAACGGGCCATCGGGGATTTGCCCGGTGAGCGACAGCGTGCCGTTGTCCGGGATTACCAACGGTGAACGCGGGTCCTGCCACGTTCCGGCGACAGGCAGAGGGCGCAACCAGCGGCCCGACAACCACCAGATCCGCCCGCCCGCCCGATGCAGCTCGCCATCGGCCAGCCGCCACACCGGGCAGGCATCGCCGCTGGCGTCGCGCAAATCCTCCCAACCCGACCAATGGTCAGTGTCCGGAAGACGGGTCAGCGGCTCGAGCCAATGACTCAGGGCATTGCGCTGCCGGGCAGCGGAGAGTTGCGCAAGCGACGCCAGTTCAAGGGATCGCAAGCCCAGCCAGGCAAATTCACTGACAGAGCTGGCCTCACGCAAATCCATGTCTGCCAGTTCTTCGAGCAACCCCTGCGCTTCAGTCAGATGCGCCGCACTGCGGGCCATGGTTGCCACCGCTTGTGGCCAGCGCCGGGTCAAGGCGGGGAAGACTTGATGCCGCAGGTAGTTGCGCGAGTACTGCCGATCTTCGTTTGAAGGATCCTCGATCCAGCTCAAGCCATGCTCGTTGGCATAGGCCTCCAGCTCAACCCGCGTGACATCGAGCAATGGCCGCAGCAGATGGCCCTTGCCCAACGGGCGTTGACGCGGCATACCCGACAGCCCGCGCACGCCGGCCCCACGCAACAAACGGAACAGCAAGGTTTCCGCCTGATCGTCGCGGTGCTGGGCGGTCAGCAGTACCTCATCGGGCCGAGTCACTTCGGTGAACGCATGATAACGCGCGTCCCGGGCCGCCCGCTCCAGGCTGGCACCGGGCTGCACCTGTACACGAACGATCTGCAACGGGACGCCCAGCGAAGCACACACAGAACGACAATGTTCCGGCCACGCATCGGCCACGGCTTGAAGGCCGTGATGAACATGGATGGCGCTCAGCGCCGGCAGGAATTCGGTTTTTGCAAGATGTGCCAGCAGATGTAGCAGGACAGTGGAGTCCAGACCGCCGGAGAAGGCGATGCGCCAGGTCGCAGCATTGCGCCACGGTTTAAGATTCAGCAAAAGCCTGGAAGGCAAATCAATCGCGGACTGACTCATATCTGCCTCTATGCACAAATCAAATGTGGGAGCGAGCTTGCTCGCGATAGCGGCCTAACATTCAACACATTCGTCGACTGTTACACCCTCATCGCGAGCAAGCTCGCTCCCACATGGGCACTGCGTGTTCGGCTTAGAGACCGTAGCTCATCAGACGATCGTAACGGCGCTTGAGCAACGCGTCGTTGTCGAACTTCTTCAGCATCGCCAGCTGCGAACTCAGCTCGGCGCGGATCGACGCAGCGGCAGCAGCCGGGTCACGGTGCGCGCCGCCCAATGGCTCGCCAATCACCTTGTCCACGATGCCCAGGCCCTTGAGGCGCTCGGCGGTGATGCCCATCGCTTCTGCGGCATCCGGTGCCTTCTCGGCGGTTTTCCACAGAATCGAAGCGCAGCCTTCCGGCGAAATCACCGCGTAGGTCGAGTATTGCAGCATGTTCAACTGGTCGCAGACACCGATCGCCAGTGCACCACCGGAACCACCCTCACCGATCACAGTGGCGATGATTGGGGTTTTCAGGCGCGCCATGACCCGCAGGTTCCAGGCAATCGCTTCGCTCTGGTTACGCTCTTCGGCGTCGATGCCAGGGTAGGCGCCCGGGGTGTCGATGAAGGTCAGGATCGGCATCTTGAAGCGTTCGGCCATTTCCATCAGGCGGCAAGCCTTGCGGTAGCCTTCCGGACGCGGCATGCCGAAGTTGCGGCGAACCTTCTCGCGCACTTCACGGCCCTTCTGGTGGCCGATGACCATGACTGGCTTGTCGTCCAGACGGGCGATGCCGCCAACGATGGCCGCGTCGTCGGAGAAGTGACGGTCACCGTGCAGTTCGTCGAACTCGGTGAAGATGTGTTCGATGTAGTCCAGGGTATACGGACGTTTCGGGTGACGTGCCAGGCGTGCGATCTGCCAGCTGGTCAGCTTGCCGAAAATGTCTTCGGTCAGCGTTTTGCTCTTGTCCTGCAGGCGGGAGATCTCATCGCCGATATTCAGCGAATTGTCATTACCGACCAAGCGCAACTCTTCGATCTTGGCTTGCAGGTCGGCGATCGGCTGTTCGAAATCTAGAAAATTCGGGTTCATAGGCGTCCGTCTTGGGTCGAGTCCCAAGGGATCTTGGGCCGGCCGGTTGTCTATTCGCGCCCTACCTTAAGGGACAGGCGCGTTGAGGTCGAGATTAAAAATTCAGGTCTGGGTCAGGGCAATCTGATGGCACTGACCGTCAACGGTATTGGAGGAAGACGTTGTCTCGCCCGAACTGGTCACGCAGGGCTTGAATCAACGCATCCGCCGGATCGATCCGCCAGCCCTCGCCGAACTGCAACAAGGCCTTCGCATCAGGGCTGGTGTAGTCCATGGTGATCGGGCACGCACCGCGGTGACGCTTCAATAGTTCGCCCAACCAGCGTAGCTGATCGCCCTTGAGATCCTTGGCATGCAACTTCAGGCGCAGGCTTTCGGCCAGGTTGGTGCGCGCATCCTCCATGCTCATCACCCGCTTGACCCGCAATTTCAGGCCACCGGAGAAGTCGTCATTGCTGACTTCGCCTTCGACCACCACCATCGCGTCGGTCTGCAACAGTGATTGCGCCGAATGGAACGCCTCGGAAAACAGCGAGGCCTCGATCCGTCCGGAGCGGTCGTCAAGGGTGATGAACCCCATCTTGTCGCCCTTTTTGTTCTTCATCACCCGCAAGGCGATGATCATCCCGGCAACGGTCTGGGTATCACGCGCCGGTTTCAGATCGATGATGCGCTGGCGGGCGAAGCGACGGATTTCACCCTCGTACTCGTCGATCGGGTGACCGGTCAGGTACAGGCCAAGGGTATCTTTCTCGCCTTTGAGACGCTCCTTGAGGGTCAGTTCCTTGGCCTTGCGGTGATTGGCGTAGACGTCAGCGTCTTCTTCGACAAACAGACCGCCAAACAGGTCCGAGTGACCGCTGTCCTGGGTCCGCGCGGTCTGTTCGGCCGCCTTGATCGCTTCTTCCATGGCCGTCAGCAGCACCGCGCGATTGCGGTCGATGTTGGCCTGGTAGGCTTTCTGCTCATCGTGGAAGTACGGCCCGAGGCGATCCAGGGCACCGCTGCGGATCAAACCGTCGAGGGTGCGCTTGTTGATGCGCTTGAGGTCGACCCGGGCGCAGAAATCGAACAGATCCTTGAACGGGCCCGCCAGACGCGCTTCGGTAATGGCTTCGACCGGCCCCTCACCCACGCCCTTGATGGCACCCAGGCCGTAGATGATCCGGCCTTCGTCGTTCACCGTGAACTTGAATTCGGAAGTGTTGACGTCCGGCGCGTCGAGACGCAGCTTCATGGTCCGCACTTCTTCGATCAAGGTCACGACCTTGTCGGTGTTGTGCATATCCGCCGAGAGTACCGCGGCCATGAACGGCGCCGGGTAGTGCGCCTTCAGCCACGCAGTCTGGTACGACACCAGGCCATAAGCCGCGGAGTGGGACTTGTTGAAGCCGTAACCGGCGAATTTTTCCACCAGGTCGAAAATGTTACCGGCCAGGTCCGCGTCGATATTGTTGGTGGCGCAACCCTCAATGAAACCGCCGCGCTGCTTGGCCATTTCCTCGGGTTTTTTCTTACCCATGGCGCGACGCAGCATGTCAGCACCACCGAGGGTGTAGCCGGCCATGACCTGGGCAATCTGCATCACCTGTTCCTGATACAGGATGATGCCGTAGGTCGGCGCCAGTACGGGCTTGAGGCCTTCGTACTGGTAGTCCGAGTGCGGATACGCCAGCTCGGCGCGACCGTGCTTGCGGTTGATGAAGTCGTCCACCATGCCCGATTGCAGCGGGCCCGGACGGAACAGGGCCACCAGTGCGATCAAGTCTTCCAGGCAGTCGGGCTTGAGCTTTTTGATCAGCTCCTTCATGCCCCGGGATTCAAGCTGGAACACCGCCGTGGTTTCGGCTTTTTGCAGCAAGGTGTAGGTCGGCTTGTCGTCCAGCGGGATGAACGCGATATCCAGCGGTGGCTCGTTGACCTTGGCGCGGTCGCGGTTGATGGTTTTCAGCGCCCAATCGATGATCGTCAGGGTCCGCAAACCGAGGAAGTCGAACTTCACCAGACCGGCCGCTTCAACGTCATCCTTGTCGAACTGGGTTACCAGACCGTCACCCGCCTCGTCGCAGTAGATCGGCGAGAAGTCGGTCAGCTTGGTTGGCGCGATAACCACACCACCAGCGTGCTTGCCGACGTTACGCACAACGCCTTCAAGCTTGCGGGCCATCTCCCAGATTTCCGCGGCTTCTTCATCGACCTTGATGAAGTCACGCAGGATCTCTTCCTGCTCGTAGGCCTTTTCCAGGGTCATGCCGACTTCGAACGGGATCATCTTCGACAGACGGTCCGCCAGGCCGTAAGACTTGCCCTGCACCCGCGCCACGTCGCGGACCACAGCCTTGGCGGCCATGGAACCGAAGGTGATGATCTGGCTTACCGCGTTGCGGCCGTACTTCTCGGCCACGTAGTCGATCACCCGATCGCGACCGTCCATGCAGAAGTCGACGTCGAAGTCGGGCATCGATACCCGTTCCGGATTGAGGAAACGTTCGAACAGCAGGTCGTATTCCAGCGGGTCGAGGTCGGTGATCTTCTGCACATAGGCCACCAGCGATCCGGCACCCGACCCACGGCCAGGACCTACCGGCACGCCGTTGTTCTTGGCCCACTGGATAAAGTCCATCACGATCAGGAAGTAACCGGGGAAACCCATCTGGATGATGATATCCAGCTCGAAGTTCAGCCGGTCGACATAGACCTGACGCTTGGCTTCATAGTCTTCGGTGGTGTCCTTGGGCAGCAGGACGGCAAGGCGTTCTTCCAGGCCATCGAAGGACACCTTGCGGAAATACTCGTCGATGGTCATGCCATCGGGGATCGGGAAGTTGGGCAGGAAGTGCGTGCCCAGCTTCACTTCGATGTTGCAACGCTTGGCGATTTCGACGGTGTTTTCCAGCGCCTCGGGAATGTCGCTGAACAGCTCGGCCATTTCCTCGGCGCTTTTGAGGTACTGCTGATCGCTGTAATTCTTCGAACGCCGCGGATCGTCGAGGGCACGGCCCTCACCGATACAGACGCGGGTTTCGTGGGCGGCGAAGTCTTCCTGCTTGATGAAACGCACGTCGTTGGTCGCCACCAGCGGCGCACCGAGCTTCTCGGCCAGGGCCACGGCGCCGTGCAACTGTTCCTCATCGTTGGGGCGATTGGTGCGCTGGATCTCCAGGTAGAAACGATCCGGAAACACATCCATCCATTCGCGGGCCAGGGTTTCAGCCTCGGCGGGGTTGCCGCTGAGCATGGCCTGGCCGATCTCGCCTTCTTTGGCCGCCGACAACATGATCAAGCCGGCGCTGGCCTCAGCGACCCATTCGCGCTCGATGATGATTGCGCCATTGCGCTGACCATCGATAAAGCCGCGGGAAATCAGTTCGGTGAGGTTGCGATAGCCTTCGGCGTTCATTACCAGCAGGCTGATCCGGCTCAGCGGGTTGTCCGGATCCTTGTTCGACAGCCACAGGTCGGCGCCGCAGATCGGCTTGATCCCGGCACCCATGGCGTTTTTATAGAATTTGACCAGGGAACACATGTTGTTCTGGTCGGTGACCGCCACGGCAGGCATGTTCATGCCGACCAGGGTCTTGACCAGCGGCTTGATCCGCACCAGACCGTCGACCAGGGAGTATTCAGTGTGCAGGCGTAGGTGAACGAATGAAGCCGGCATAGTGATCCTGCGTTAAGTCATGAAAACAACAAGGCCCGGATTGTACCGGGCCTTGGTAAAAAAAATCAGCCTTGCGACTAACTCTCGATGAGACTTTCCCGCGCCTCGTAAGCCAGACGCACCGGAGCAAAGGAGCGCCGGTGAATCGGGGTCGGGCCAAGACGGGCGAGCGCTTCCAGATGAACGGGTGTCGGGTAGCCCTTGTGGCCACCGATGCCGTAGCCGGGGTAGATCAACTCGAACGCGGCCATTTCCCGGTCGCGACTGACCTTGGCCAGAATCGATGCGGCGGCGATGGCTGGAACCTTGCTATCGCCCTTCACCACTGCCTCGGAACGCATCGGCAGTTTCGGGCAGCGGTTGCCGTCGATCATCGCCAGCTTCGGCTGGATGTGCAGCCCAGCGACCGCGCGCTGCATGGCCAGCATGGTGGCGTGGAGGATATTCAGTTCGTCGATTTCCTCGACTTCGGCGCGAGCGATGCACCAGCTCAGGGCTTTTTCGCAGATTTCGTCGTAGAGCTTTTCGCGACGGGCTTCGGTGAGTTTCTTCGAGTCGTTCAGGCCGAGGATCGGGCGGTTCGGATCAAGAATCACCGCCGCCGTCACTACCGCGCCACAGAGCGGGCCGCGACCGACTTCATCGACACCGGCAACCAACTCTTCGACTTCAGCGACCAAGGTAAAGTCCAGCCCCATCTGCATGTTCGTTTTACTCATTCTACTTGGCCGATCAGCTTCAGCACTGCGTCCGCAGCCTGGTTGGAGGCATCCAGACGCAGGGTCCGGTGAATTTCATCAAAACCACGGGTCTGCTCTTCCCCACCCTCGATCAAGGGTGACAAGGTCTGGGCCAGCGCTTCGACCGTGGCATCGTCCTGCAACAACTCGGGCACCAACAGACGCTGAGCCAACAAATTCGGCAACGAAATGTAGGGGCTTTTCACCATGCGCTTGAGTATCCAGAACGTCAGCGGCGCCAGGCGATAGGCGACCACCATCGGCCGCTTGTACAGCAATGCTTCAAGCGTCGCGGTACCGGAGGCAATCAACACCGCATCGCACGCTGCCAGGGCCAGATGCGACTGTCCATCGAGCAGGGTCAATGGCAGATCGCGACCAGCCAACAGTTCTTCAAGCTGTGCGCGACGTTGCGCACTGGCGCAAGGCATGACAAACCGCACACCCGGTCGCAACGCCCGCAGGCGCTGCGCGGTATCGAGAAACAACGCACCTAGCCGGCCTACTTCACCGCCACGGCTGCCTGGCATCAACGCCACCAGCGGCCCGTCAGGCAAACCGAGCTCGGCCCGCGCAGCCGCGCGATCGGCTTCAAGTGGAATGGCATCGGCCAGGGTATGACCGACAAACCGCACCGGCACGCCTTTCTCTTCGTAGAACCTGGCTTCGAACGGAAACAGCGTTAGCATCAGATCGCAGCCTTCGCGAATTTTCAGCACGCGTTTCTGCCGCCAGGCCCAAACCGATGGACTGACGTAATGCACGGTCTTGATACCGGCCTGACGCAGTTTGAGTTCGATATTGAGGTTGAAGTCCGGCGCATCGATACCGATGAACACATCGGGCTTCGCGGCGATCAGGTCGGCGACCAGCTTCTTGCGCCGCGCCAGCAACTCGCGCAGCCGGCCCAGCACTTCCACCAGGCCCATGACGGACAGGCGTTCCATCGGGAAATACGAAGTCAGGCCTTCAGCCTGCATCAACGGACCACCGACACCGATGAACTCGACGGCCGGGTGACGAGCCTTGAGCGCGCGCATGAGACCCGCACCCAGAATGTCACCGGAAGCCTCACCCGCTACCAGCGCAATACGCAGATTGGCCATGGTTAGCGGGTGATGCCGCGGGTCGAAGACTGGATGGAGTCACGGAACACCGCCACTTCCGGATACTGGGCGGACGGCTCTGCCAGTTCGGCGAGCGCCTGCTCCACGGTCAGGCCCTGGCGGTACACCACCTTGTAGGCACGACGCAGCGCGTGGATCGCATCTTCGCTGAACCCCCGACGGCGCATGCCCTCGAAGTTCATGCTGCGGGCTTCGGCGGGGTTGCCGAACACCGTGACGTACGCTGGGACATCCTTGCCGATCGCCGTACCCATGCCGGAGAAGCTGTGGGCGCCAATGTGGCAATACTGGTGAACCAGGGTAAAACCGGAGAGGATCGCCCAGTCTTCCACATGCACATGGCCCGCCAGTGCGGTGTTGTTCACCAGGATGCAGTGGTTGCCAATCACGCTGTCGTGGCCGATGTGGGCATAGGCCATGATCAGGTTGTGATCGCCCAGGGTCGTTTCCGAACGATCCTGGATGGTGCCACGGTGGATCGTCACACCTTCACGGATGACGTTGTGATCACCAATCACCAGGCGGGTTTCCTCGCCCTTGTACTTCAGGTCAGGCGTGTCCTCACCCACCGAGGAAAACTGGTAGATGCGATTGTGCTTGCCGATTCGGGTCGGGCCCTTGAGGATCACGTGCGGCCCGATGACTGTCCCCTCGCCGATTTCCACACCTGCGCCGACGATCGACCACGGGCCGACCTCGACGCCGTCAGCCAGAATGGCTGTCGGATCGATGATTGCACGAGGGTCAATCAAACTCATAGTTTGCGTTCCGCGCAGATGATTTCAGCGGAGCAGACCGGCTTGCCATCGACCGAAGCCTGGCATTCGAACTTCCAGATCTGACGCTTGCAGCTGATGAACTTGGCTTCAAGGATCAACTGATCGCCTGGCAGAACCGGCTGGCGGAAGCGCAGCTTGTCGGAACCGACGAAATAATAGAGGGTGCCGTCGGCCGGTTTCACGTCGAGCATCTTGAAACCAAGGATCCCGGCAGCCTGAGCCATGGCCTCGATGATCAATACGCCCGGCATGATTGGATGCGCAGGGAAGTGACCATTGAAGAACGGTTCGTTGATGCTGACATTCTTGTAGGCGCGAATGCGCTTGCCTTCAACATCCAGCTCCACTACCCGGTCCACCAGCAGGAACGGGTAACGGTGAGGCAGGTATTCGCGAATCTCGTTGATGTCCATCATTTCGGGGGGAAGCCTATGTAAAGATTGGGAGCGCGCGACTGACGCACGCTCCGCTAGCAAATCAAGGAGGCAGTCTAGCGGCTGTGCACACTTGATATGGAAATGGTATCAGCCATCTGATGAAGCATTACCGTCAGGGGTCACTTCCCCTACTTGCTTTTCCAGCTGTCGCAGGCGCCGCGCGATGTCATCGAGCTGACGGATGCGAGCCGCGCTTTTGCGCCATTCGGCTGCTGGCTGCATGGCCGTACCGGAAGAATAGGAACCCTTTTCGGTAATCGAGTGGGTCACCATGGTCATCCCGGTGATGAAAACGTTATCGCAAATTTCGATATGCCCCACCAGCCCTACACCGCCAGCGAGCATGCAATGCTTGCCGATTTTGGTGCTGCCGGAGATCCCGACACAGGCGGCCATGGCGGTGTGATCACCGACCTGAACGTTGTGGGCAATCTGGATCTGGTTGTCGAGCTTCACACCATTACCGAGAATGGTATCGGCCAATGCGCCGCGATCAATAGCGGTATTCACGCCAATCTCGACATCGTCACCGACCAGTACACCACCGATCTGGGCAATTTTCTGCCAGACACCTTTCTCATTGGCAAAACCGAAGCCTTCGCCGCCGAGCACGGCACCCGACTGAATGACCACACGCTTGCCGATGCGCACGTCGTGGTACAGCGTGACCCGCGGGGCCAGCCAACCGCCTTCGCCGACTACGCAACGGGCACCGATGAAGCAATGCGCACCGATGGTCACGCCGGCAGCAATTCGTGCCGCACTTTCGATCACCGCAAAGGCACCAATACTCGCAGCCGGGTCAACCACCGCGTCTTCGGCCACAACCGCTGTCGGGTGAATACCGGCAGCCGCTTTCGGCTTTGGATCGAACAGATGGGAAACACGCGCGTAGGCCAGATACGGATCAGGCACCACCAGCACATTACCGGCAAAACCTTCGGCATCAGCAGCCTTCAGCAACAGCGCTGCGGCCCGGCTGTCCGCCAGGTGCTTACGGTATTGAGGGTTTGCGAGAAAGCTCAACTGAGCTGGGCCAGCCTCCTGCAAGGTGGCTAGCCCAGTAATTTCTCTCTCCGGGTCGCCACGTAGCGTGGCGCCGAGGAACTCGGCCAACTGGCCGAGCTTAATGGTCACGGTCATGGATTACTTCAGCTGATTCATGCGCTCGATAACCTGGCGAGTGATGTCGTACTGAGGCTTGACATCAATCACTGCGCCACGCTCGAAGACCAGGTCAAAAGCACCTTTCTTGATGACTTCTTCCACAGCGCTGTCCAGTTTCGGCTTGAGCTGCTTCAGCATTTCACGGTCGGCAACGGCTTTGGCTTCGTTCAGCTCCTTGGACTGGAACTGGAAGTCACGGGCCTTTTGCTTGAATTCAAGCTCCAGACGCTCGCGCTCGCCCTGCTGCATTTTGTCGCCACCGGCCATCAGGCGGTCCTGAATACCCTTGGCGCTGGTTTCCAGGGTCTTGAGCTTGGTCAGCTGAGGACCGAACTTCTTCTCGGCATCCACGGCGTATTTCTTGGCCGCGTCGGATTCCAGCAGAGCCATCTGATAGTTCAGAACTGCAATTTTCATGTCGGCAAATGCCGGACCAGCGACCAGGACGCTGGCCAGGAGAACCAATTGAGTCAACTTACGCACGATGCACTCCTACAAAATTCATTGTCGTTATCTTGGGTCAGACGCTTAGAACGTCTGGCCGAGGGAAAATTGGAACACTTGAGTCTCGGCGTCATCCGGTTTCTTGACCGGCATGGCCAATGCGAAACTCAAAGGACCCAGTGCAGTGACCCACGTCACACCTACACCAACAGAACTGGCCATATTGCTCAGGCTAATGTCGTTGCACTTGGTGTCGGACTTCGTGCCATCAGCGTTTGTGGTATCCGAGCACGACGAATCGAACACGTTACCCACATCCCAGAATACCGAGGTACGCAGGGAGCGTTGATCTTTGACGAACGGCAGCGGGAACAGAACTTCCACACCACCCTGGATCAGGACGTTACCACCGAACGGCAGCGGATCCTGGTCCGGGTCGAACGCTGTACCAGGGTTCTTGCCGGTACTTGGCGTACTGCGAGGACCCAGGGTGCTGTCCTTGAAGCCGCGTACCGAGTTGAAACCACCAGCATAGTAGTTTTCATAGAATGGCAAGCCGTCGGTCGAACCATAACCATCGCCATAACCCAGTTCGGTGTGCAGGCGCATGGTGTAGTTCTCGCTCAATGGCTGGAACAACTGGCCACGGTAGTCGAGCTTGAAGAACGACAGGTCGCTGCCTGGAATCGTGGATTCCAGCACCAGGCTCTGGGAATGGCCACGGGTAGCGAGCACGCCCTTGTTCAGGGTGGACTCGGACCAACCGGCCGAAGCCTTGAAGTTCAGGTACTTGTCGCCTTCCTTGTTAACGAAGTCGAAGATCTCGTCAACGGTGTAGACGCCGGTCTTGATTTCGTCTTGTTGCGCGTTCAGGCCGAAGGTCAGGCGCGACGTCTCGCTGATTGGATAGCCGACACTCACACCGGCACCCAGGCTGTCTACGGCGTAGCTGGCGACGTCGGTATCGAGGTCATCGTAGTCAGTCGTGCGGTAGAACGCGTTGTAGCCCAGGCTCACGCCGTCGGCGGTCCAGTAGGGGTCGACGAAACCGAAGTTGTAGCGGGTCTGGTATTCGCTTTTGGTCAAGCCGACGCTGACCTTGTTACCGGTACCCAGGAAGTTGTTCTGAGTGATCGAACCACCGAGGATCAGACCGGCGCTCTGGGCGAAACCGACGCTGGCGGTAATCGAACCGGAGGCTTGCTCTTCAACGCTGTAGTTGACGTCCACCTGGTCATCGACACCCGGTACGGCAGGGGTTTCGACGTTGACTTCCTTGAAGAAGCCCAGGCGCTCCAGACGGGTCTTGGATTGATCAATCAGGTAGGTCGAAGCCCAGCCGCCTTCCATCTGACGCATTTCACGACGCAGCACTTCGTCTTCGGACTTGGTGTTGCCACGGAAGTTGATGCGGTTCACGTAGGCACGCTTGCCCGGATCGACCGCGAACAGGATGTCCACGGTGTGATCTTCATCGTGCGGTTGAGGCACGCCGTTGACGTTGGCGAAGGTGTAGCCTTCGTTACCCAGACGACGGGTGATCAGCTCGGAGGTGGTGGTCATCAGCTTGCGCGAGAACACCTGGCCTTTCTGCACCAGCAACAGGGACTTGATCTGGTCTTCAGGGACTTTCAGGTCACCGCTGAGCTTGACGTCACGAACAGTGTATTTTTCACCTTCGTTGACGTTGACGGTGATATAGACGTGTTTCTTGTCCGGCGTAATGGAAACCTGGGTCGAAGCGATATCCATGTTGATATAGCCGCGGTCCAGGTAGTAGGAACGCAGACGCTCCAGGTCACCGGACAGTTTTTCACGGGCGTACTTGTCATCGTTCTTGAAGAACGACAACCAGTTGGTGGTCTTGAGTTCGAAAAGGTCGATCAGGTCTTCATCGGGGAAGACCGTGTTGCCCACCACGTTGATGTGCTGGATAGCCGCAACGGTACCTTCGTTGATATTGACCTTCAGGCCAACGCGGTTACGCGGCTGCGGCACCACTTCGGTGTCGACGGTAGCCGAGTAGCGACCCTGGGCGACGTACTGGCGCTGCAGTTCGTTACGCACACCTTCAAGGGTGGCACGCTGGAAGATCTCGCCTTCGGCCAGACCGGATTGCTTGAGGCCTTTCATCAAGTCTTCGGTAGAGATCGCCTTGTTGCCTTCGATCTCGATACTGGCGACCGACGGGCGCTCGACTACCGTGATGACCAGGACGTTGCCATCGCGGCCCAGCTGGATATCTTGAAAGAAACCGGTTTTGAACAACGCACGAGTGGATTCCACCAGGCGACGATCATCCGCCTGTTCACCGACGTTCAACGGCAAAGCACCAAAGACGCTACCCGCGGAGACCCGCTGGAGGCCATTGACGCGAATATCAGAGATAGTGAAGGACTCGGCGTGAACTTCGGCGATCATCAATACGGTGAGAACCGCAGTTAGCAGCAGACGTTTCATGAAGTCCTTTCTTATTCCAACTGGCAATAAACAAACTGCCGCAAAATGCGGCAGATTCGCAATTCAGCGACGTTACAGACGACCCAGATCATTAACCAGAGCGAGCAACATCACTCCGATCACCAAACTGATGCCGATCTGTATCCCCCAACCTTGCACCCGATCCGACAAGGGACGACCACGCGCCCACTCGATCAGATAAAACAACAAATGCCCCCCATCCAGCACAGGAATGGGCAGCAAATTCAGAACCCCCAGGCTAATACTCAGATAAGCAAGGAAATTCAGGAAATCAGCAACACCCGACTGGGCCGAAGCGCCCGCCACTTTAGCAATGGTTATCGGTCCACTCAAGTTTTTTACCGAGAGCTCGCCGAACAACATTTTCTTCAGTGAATCGAGGGTCAGCACGCTCATGGTCCAGGTACGCCGAGCCCCCTCGCCAATCGCTGCCAATGGTCCATAACTGACCTCGCGGATCATCTCCGGCGGCCAATCGACAGCCTTCACCCCTGCCCCCAGGTATCCGCTGGGTGACTTGCTCTCGCCGCGAGCGGCAAGCGTCACCGGGACGTCGATTTGAGCACCGTCCCGCTCTACCCGCAGCATGATTTTGGTATCAGGATGCATACGGACGGTATCGACGACCTGCTGCCAGTCATCCAGCGTACGACCATCGAGCGCCAGCAACCGGTCACCGGTCTTCAGGCCAGCGGCCTGGGCCGGCCCCTTTGGATCGAGTTCGGCCAGTACAGGCGGCAATGCCGGACGCCACGGACGAATCCCCAACGAATGAATGGGGTCCGGCTCGTCAGCGCCTTTGAGCCATTTATCCAGCGCAAGTTCACGCGGCGAATCGGTCGTCGAGCCTTGCTCGCGAACCATTATCTGCAACGAACCGCTTTCACCCAGGCGACGAACCAGCTGCAGGTTCACCGCCGCCCAGCCGGAAGTCGCCTCGCCATCAATGGCCACGATTTCCTCGCCCGGGCTCAATCCCGCCTTGGCCGCGATACTGCCGGACTCCACAGCCCCGATGACCGGACGCACCTGCTCGCTGCCGAGCATTGCCAGTGCCCAGAAGAACACCAATGCCAGCAGGAAATTGGCAATAGGCCCCGCCGCCACGATGGCAATGCGCTGACGAACGGATTTGCGATTGAAGGATTGACCAAGCTGATCGGGCGGCACTTCGCCTTCGCGCTCGTCGAGCATTTTGACGTAGCCGCCCAACGGGATGGCGGCAACGACAAATTCGGTGCCCTGCTTGTCGTGCCAGCGCAACAAAGGCATGCCAAAGCCTACGGAGAAGCGCAGCACCTTGACCCCACAGCGACGCGCGACCCAGAAATGGCCGAACTCGTGGAAGGTGACCAGCACACCCAGAGCGACCAGGGTGCCGACAATCATATAGAGCGCGCTCATCTACTTTCTCCGCAATCCTATCCGCTGCTGCCTGGGCCGACTATCTGCAGCATTTACCGCCCGTGACGGCTCAACCATTGTCCGGCCAGCAATCGCGCTTTCGCGTCTGCCGTGAACACTGCCTCGAGATCATCCACTGCCACGACAGGCTCCAGACTCAGTACTTCCTCGATGATACTCGCGATTTCCGGGTAACGAACCCGCTCGTCGAGAAATGCCGCCACCGCCACTTCATTTGCCGCGTTGAGCATGGCCGGCGCGCTGTTACCCGCCTCGGCCGCCTGCCGAGCCAGACGCAAACAAGGGAAACGCTCTTCATCGGGCGCCTGAAAGTCCAGCCGTGCAATGGCAAACAGATCCAGCGGCGCCACACCCGAGTCAATCCGCTCCGGCCAGGCCAGGGCATTGGCGATGGGTGTGCGCATGTCCGGATTACCCAACTGCGCCAGGACCGAACCATCGACGTAGTCGACCAGCGAATGAATCACGCTTTGTGGGTGAATCACCACCTCGACCTGGGATGGTTTGGCATCGAACAGCCAGCAGGCCTCGATCAGCTCAAGCCCTTTGTTCATCATACTGGCGGAGTCAACGGAGATTTTTCGCCCCATGGACCAGTTCGGATGCGCACACGCCTGGTCAGGTGAAACATGCGCCAGTTCAGCCAGCGGCGTCTGACGGAATGGACCGCCGGACGCCGTCAGCAAAATCCGGCGTACGCCGACCGCCTCGAGGCCACGAGCATAATCGTGCGGCATGCACTGAAAAATGGCGTTGTGCTCGCTATCGATCGGCAGCAATACCGAACCGCTCTTGCGCACCGCCTGCATGAACAGCGCACCGGACATCACCAGCGCTTCTTTATTGGCCAGGAGGATCTTCTTGCCCGCCTCGACCGCCGCCAACGTCGGGCGCAACCCCGCCGCCCCGACGATGGCCGCCATGACCGTATCGACCTCCGGATCGGAAGCGACCTGACACAAACCTTCCTCACCCACCAGAACGCGAGTTGGAAGACCCGCCGCGCGCAAATCATCCTGCAAGGTGCGGGCAGCCGCGACCTCAGGCACTACGGCAAATCGCGGGATATGGCGCACGCAGAGCGCCAGCAGTTCACTCAAGCGAGTGAAGCCACTCAAGGCAAAGACCTGGTAACGATCTGGATGACGAGCGATGACGTCGAGCGTACTCAGGCCAATCGAACCGGTTGCCCCCAGAACGGTAATCTGTTGCGGGCGGCTCATGGGGCCGCCATCCACAACAGTACGGCGAACACCGGAATGGCCGCCGTCAGACTGTCGATACGATCCAGCACGCCGCCGTGACCCGGTAGCAGATTGCTGCTGTCCTTGATCCCGGACTGGCGCTTGAACATGCTTTCAGTGAGGTCGCCCACTACCGAAATGAACACGATCAGCGCAGCGCAAATCAGACCCTTGAACAGCTCGGCCACCGTCCAGTCGCGTACAAAGGCAACGAGCGTGGTAATGACCAGGCTCAGCGCCAGACCACCGTATACACCTTCCCAGCTTTTACCCGGACTGACCTGCGGTGCAAGCTTGCGCTTGCCGAAAGCGCGACCGGAGAAATAGGCGCCGATATCGGCACCCCAGACCAATACCATCACCGCCAAAATCAGCAGATTGCCGTTGCCGGAAGCATCCTTTTTGATTTCGACCAGACCTTGCCAGGCTGGCAGGAGAATCAACAGGCCGATCACCAACTTGGTCGCCGCATTAGACCAATGATCGCTCGAGCGCGGGTACGTCAACACCAGATAGGTAGCAACACCCCACCAGAGCACCGAGGCGCCCAGGACCCAAGGCGCCAGGCCCGGAAGTATGTGCATGACGAACAGCATCAACGCGACCACAGCGGCGTAGCCGACGCGGAACGCTTGACCGGCGAAACCCGCCAGACGCGCCCACTCCCATGCACCAAGGGTAACTACCAGCCCAATGAACAGTGCAAAACCGGAACCTTCAAGCAGGAAAAACCCGCACAGGGCAATCGGCAGCAGGATCAGTGCGGTGATGATTCGTTGTTTAAGCATTAAACCCGGGCTCCAGCCTCGACCTGCTCGCTCGTTTTACCGAAGCGGCGCTGGCGGGAAGCGTAATCGGCCAGCGCATTGCGCATGGCATCGTGTTTGAAGTCCGGCCAGAACAGGTCGGAAAAATACAGCTCGGCATAGGCCAGCTGCCACAGCAGGAAATTGCTGATGCGATGCTCGCCACCGGTACGGATACACAAGTCAGGCAACGGCAGATCACCTGTGGCCAGGCAGGTCTGCAGCAGATCAGGCGTGATGTCTTCCGGACGCAAGTGTCCGGCCTGAACCTCTCGTGCCAGTCGTTGCGCCGCTTGCGCGATATCCCACTGACCGCCGTAATTGGCGGCGATCTGCAGGACAAAACGATTGGCGCCAGCCGTCATGGCCTCGGCTTCGCGCATGGCAGCCTGCAGCTCGGGATGAAAACGCGAGCGATCACCAATGATGCGCAGGCTGATGTTGTTGTCGTTGAGGCGCTTGGCCTCACGACGCAGCGCCTTGAAGAACAGGTCCATCAAGGCGCTGACCTCATCGGCCGGACGCTGCCAGTTCTCACTGGAAAAGGCGAACAGGGTCAGCACCTCGACCTTGGCCTCGGCACAGACTTCAATAACCGCACGTACCGCATCCACGCCCGCTTTATGCCCGGCGACACCTGGCATAAAGCGTTTTTTCGCCCAGCGATTGTTACCATCCATGATGATCGCGACATGGCGCGGCACCGCGGACGGTGCAGTCTGCTTGGTCTTTTCCATGAAAACGCGACCCTTATACGGCCATCAGGTCTTTTTCTTTCTCCGCCAACTTAGCGTCGATTTCAGCTACGAACTTCTTGGTCAGATCGTCGATCTCGCCAGTGGCGCGACGCTCTTCGTCCTCACTGATTTCCTTTTCCTTGACCAGATCCTTCAGCGAGCTGTTCGCATCGCGACGGATGTTGCGCACGGCAACACGGGCATCTTCAGCCACATCGCGAGCCTGCTTGGTGAAACCGCGACGGGTTTCTTCGGTCAGGGCCGGCATGCTGATCAGCAGCAGCTCACCAAGGTTGGTCGGGTTCAGGTTCAGGCCTGCACTACCGATCGCCTTGTCGACGGCGCCCAACATGTTGCGCTCGAAGGCAACGACTTGCAGGGTACGGGCATCTTTGACGGTGATGTTGGCCACTTGCTTGATCGGGGTGTCGGAACCGTAGTACGGCACCATCACGCCTTCCAGAATGCTCGGGTGCGCCTGACCGGTACGAATGCGGCCGAAGTTGTGCGCCAGCGATTCCACGGACTTCTGCATGCGCTCTTTAGCGTCTTTCTTGATTTCGTTGATCATTGTTGGCCTTCCTCGATCAGGGTTCCTTCAGCGCCGCCATGCACGATATTCAGCAGGGCGCCGGGCTTGTTCATGTTAAATACGCGTAGAGGCATCTTGTGGTCGCGGCACAGGCAAATGGCCGTCAGATCCATCACACCCAGCTTGCGATCCAGCACTTCATCGTAAGTCAGATGATCGAACTTCTCGGCATGCGGGTCTTTGAACGGATCAGCGGTGTAGACGCCGTCAACCTTGGTCGCCTTGAGCACGACATCGGCATCGATTTCGATTGCACGCAGGCAGGCAGCCGAATCCGTCGTAAAGAACGGGTTGCCGGTACCGGCCGCGAAAATCACCACGTCCTTGGAATTCAAGTGACGCATGGCCTTGCGGCGATCATAGTGATCGGTCACCCCAACCATGGAAATAGCGGACATCACGATGGCCGAGATGTTGGCGCGCTCAAGGGCGTCGCGCATGGCCAGGGCGTTCATCACAGTGGCCAGCATGCCCATGTGGTCGCCAGTGACCCGATCCATGCCAGCCTTGCTCAGCGCTTCACCGCGGAACAGGTTGCCACCACCGATAACCAGACCGACCTGCACACCGATGCCGACCAGTTGGCCAACTTCCAATGCCATGCGATCCAGAACTTTCGGATCGATCCCGAACTCTTCCGAGCCCATCAGGGCCTCGCCGCTGAGCTTGAGTAGAATGCGTTTATAGCGAGCCTGATAACCACTGCCCTGCTGAGCCATTGCGAATCTCTCCTGCGGCGTATTTTAAAAATTCTTTGCGAGCTGTTTACAGCTGGCGTTCACTCTAGCTTGGCGCTGCTTCAGCGCCATCGGAACATGGCTTTGTAAGCCAGTTCCAAAAGGAAACCAATAAAAATTGGTGCCCCATCTGAAAAGAGGCTGCGCGCGTGAGCGGGCAGCCTCTTCTGGGCGACAGTTAAAAAACCGTCTTATTGCTTGGCGGCAGCCAGCTGGGCAGCAACTTCTTCTGCGAAGTTGTCCACTGGCTTCTCGATGCCTTCGCCTACCTTGAAGTAAGTGAAGGAAACGATTTCAGCGCCGGCTTTCTTGGCCAGAGCACCAACGGTAACTTCCGGGTTCATCACGAAAGCTTGCTCGACCAGGCTGGCTTCAGCCAGGAACTTGGTGATACGACCAGCGATCATCTTCTCGACGATTTCAGCTGGCTTGCCTTTCATCTTGTCTTCGTTCAAAGACAGGAAAACGGCTTTTTCGCGCTCGATGGCTTCTGGCGAAACCTGCGATGGCAGCAGGAACTCAGGATTGCTTGCCGCCACGTGCATGGCGATCTCTTTGGCCAGCTGAACATCGCCGCCCTTGAGAACAACAGCAACACCGATCTTGTTACCGTGCAGGTAGGTGCCGACAACGTCGCCCTCTACGCGCACCAGGCGACGGATGTTGACGTTTTCGCCAACTTTGGCAACCAGTGCTTCACGAGCCGATTCCTGAGCGGCGATCAGCGGAGCTGCGTCGGTCAGTTTTTCGTCGAAGGCTTTCTCTACGCTGGCAGCAACGAAGTTCTTGAAGTCGTCTTGCAGGGCCAGGAAGTCGGTCTGCGAGTTGACTTCCAGCAGCACGGCTGCCTTGTCGTCAGCCTTGATGGCGATAGCGCCTTCAGCGGCTACGTTGCCGGCTTTCTTGGCGGCCTTGATGGCGCCCGAAGCACGCATGTCATCAATAGCTTTCTCGATGTCGCCGCCAGCCTTGGTCAAGGCCTTTTTGCAATCCATCATGCCTTCGCCAGTACGCTCGCGCAGTTCTTTGACCAACGCTGCAGTAATCTCTGCCATTTCAAAATCCTCTTGGATAGGTTTTCAACCATTCCACCCGATCGAACGGGCGATCAATTCTTCCCGAACCACCCTTGTTAGCTGCCGCACGTTACAGATAGAGCGGTGGGCGCCGACAAATGGTTTTCGAGGTGGCAAAAAGGGGGCCAAGCCCCCTTTTTGCTTACTGAGTCAACGCCAAGGCGTCAATTACTCAGCTGCTGCTACCGGAGCTTCTTCAACGAACACTTCGGTGCCGCCGGCAACGTTGTTGCGGCCACGGATCACAGCGTCAGCCATCGAACCCATGTACAGCTGGATAGCGCGGATTGCGTCATCGTTGCCTGGGATGATGTAGTCAACGCCTTCCGGGCTGCTGTTGGTATCGACTACGCCGATGACCGGGATGCCCAGCTTGTTGGCTTCGGTGATCGCGATGCGCTCGTGATCAACGTCGATAACGAACAGAGCGTCTGGCAGACCGCCCATGTCCTTGATACCACCCAGGGAACGATCCAGCTTTTCCAGGTCACGAGTGCGCATCAGCGCTTCTTTCTTGGTCAGCTTGGCGAAAGTACCGTCTTCGGCTTGAACTTCAAGGTCACGCAGACGCTTGATGGAAGCACGGATGGTCTTGAAGTTGGTCAGCATGCCGCCCAACCAGCGGTGATCGACGTACGGCGAACCGCAACGTGCTGCTTCTTCAGCAACGATCTTGCCAGCGGAACGCTTGGTGCCGACGAACAGAATCTTGTTTTTGCCCTGGGCCAGACGCTCTACGAAAGTCAGAGCTTCGTTGAACATTGGCAGGGTTTTTTCAAGGTTGATGATGTGGATCTTGTTACGCGCGCCGAAAATGTACTTGCCCATTTTCGGGTTCCAGTAACGGGTCTGGTGACCGAAGTGCACACCGGCCTTCAGCATATCGCGCATGTTGACTTGGGACATGATAGTTCCTTAATAAGTCGGGTTTGGCCTCCACGTATCCCAATGACCAACCAGCAGCATCAGCTGAAGGCACCCAGGTCATCGTGTCGACACGTGTGTGGATTTAGGCTTTTCGGGACATCCCCGGAAAGCGGCGCATTTTATATCACAAGGCAGGGCAAAACGGAACCCGGATTCTGAAATCCTGGCGAGCGCTTTGCGCCATCCCTTGGAATCCTCCAAGAATGCACCATTCTATAGAGAGAAGCGATGCACACAGGCGCAGATTTGCGCTGATCGTCTGGTAGAATCGTATTTTTCAGGGCTGCGAAGATCCATCGCGCAATGCCCTTTCCGTTCAGAAAGCGCCGCCTGGCGCAGAGAGAGCCTGTATGACCGTCACCCTCAAAACGCCCGAGGATATCGCCAAAATGCGTATCGCCGGCAAACTGGCCGCCGATGTGCTGGAAATGATTGCCGAACATGTCAAGCCGGGCGTTACCACTGATCAACTGAACCAGATCTGCCACGACTACATCGTCAATGAGCAGAAAGCCATCCCTGCCCCGCTCAACTACAAGGGCTATCCAAAGTCGATCTGCACGTCGATCAACCATGTGGTCTGCCACGGCATCCCGAACGACAAGCCGCTCAAAGACGGCGACACCCTGAACATCGACGTCACCGTCATCAAGGACGGCTACCACGGCGACACCAGCCGCATGTTCCATGTCGGCAGCGTGCCGGTCTGGGCCGAGCGCCTGTCCCAGGTGACCCAGGAATGCATGTACAAGGCGATTGAAATCGTCAAGCCCGGCTGCCGCCTGGGCGACATCGGCGAAATCATCCAGAAGCACGCTGAAAAGAACGGATTCTCGGTGGTCCGCGAGTTCTGCGGCCACGGTATCGGCAAGGTGTTCCACGAAGAGCCGCAGATCCTGCACTACGGCCGCGCCGGCACCGGCATGGAACTCAAGGCCGGCATGACCTTCACCATCGAGCCGATGATCAACCAGGGCAAAGCCGACACCAAGGTTCTGGGTGACGGCTGGACCGCGATCACCAAGGACCGCAAGCTCTCGGCACAATGGGAACACACCCTGCTGGTGACCGAAACCGGTTACGAGATCTTCACCCTGCGCAGCGATGACACCATCCCTCGCGTTTCGGCCTGATCTCGCCAGCGTATCTCGCCTATAGAAAGGAAAGCCAATCGATGCCGCAGGTGGATCCCGAACTCTTCGACCGAGGCCAGTTCCAGGCTGAACTGGCCCTGAAGGCAAGCCCGATCGCGGCCTTCAAGAAGGCGATCCGCCAGGCCCGCGAGGTGCTCGACGCACGTTTTCGCAATGGCCGGGACATTCGTCGACTGATCGAGGATCGCGCCTGGTTCGTCGACAACATCCTGCAAAAGGCCTGGGAGCAGTTCAGCTGGAGCGAGGACGCCGACATCGCGCTGGTCGCGGTCGGTGGCTACGGCCGCGGTGAATTGCACCCTTATTCCGACATCGATTTGCTGATCCTGCTGGACAGCGCGGACCACGAAGTTTTCCGCGACTCCATCGAGCGCTTTCTGACACTGTTGTGGGACATCGGCCTGGAGGTCGGTCAGAGCGTTCGCTCGGTCGAAGAGTGCGCCGTCGAGGCCCGCGCCGACCTGACGGTCGTCACCAACCTGATGGAAAGCCGCACCATCGCCGGCCCCGAGCGTTTGCGCCAGCGCATGCTGGACGTCACCAGCACCGGGCACATGTGGCCGAGCAAGGACTTCTTCCTGGCCAAGCGTGCCGAACAAAAGGCCCGGCACCACAAGTACAACGACACCGAATACAACCTGGAACCCAACGTCAAAGGTTCACCCGGTGGCCTGCGGGATATCCAGACCATTCTTTGGGTTGCTCGTCGCGAGTACGGCACCCTGAACCTGCGGGCACTGGCCGGCGAAGGCTTCCTGGTCGAGAGTGAAAACGCCCTGCTAGCCTCTTCCCAGGAATTCCTGTGGAAAGTTCGCTATGCCCTGCACATGCTCGCCGGTCGCGCCGAAGACCGCCTGCTGTTCGATCACCAGCGCACCATTGCCGGGCTGCTGGGCTTCAAAGGCGACGACGCCAAGCAAGCCATCGAAAATTTCATGCAGCAGTATTACCGGGTGGTGATGAGCATCGCCCAGCTCAGCGACCTGATCATCCAGCACTTCGAGGAAGTCATCCTCGCACCGGAAGACGAGGCACCACCGCAGCCGATCAACTCGCGCTTCCAGCTGCATGATGGCTATATCGAAGCACGCAACCACAACGTTTTCCGCCGCACGCCGTTCGCCATGCTGGAAATTTTCGTATTGATGGCCCAGCAGCCGGAAATCAAGGGCGTACGTGCAGACACCATTCGCATGCTGCGGGAAAGCCGTCACCTGATCGACGACGACTTCCGCAACGACATTCGCAATACCAGCCTGTTTATCGAGCTGTTCAAGTGCAAGATCGGTATCCACCGCAACCTGCGACGAATGAATCGCTACGGCATCCTGGGTCGTTATCTGCCCGAATTCGGCTTTATCGTCGGGCAGATGCAGCATGACCTGTTCCACATCTATACGGTCGATGCCCATACCCTGAACCTGATCAAGCACCTGCGTAAGTTGCAGTACACCCAGGTGTCGGAAAAATTCCCACTGGCCAGCAAGCTCATGGGCAAGCTGCCCAAACCCGAGCTGATCTACATGGCCGGCCTGTACCACGACATCGGCAAAGGCCGGCATGGCGACCACTCGGACGTCGGCGCGGTCGACGCCGAGGCGTTTTGCCAACGTCACCAGTTGCCAGTGTGGGACAGCCGCCTGATCGTGTGGCTGGTGCAAAACCATCTGGTGATGTCGACCACCGCCCAGCGCAAGGACCTGTCCGACCCGCAGGTGATCCACGACTTCGCACAGATCGTCGGCGACGAAACCCGCCTTGACTATCTGTATGTGCTGACCGTTGCCGACATCAACGCCACCAACCCGACGCTGTGGAACTCCTGGCGCGCCAGCCTGCTGCGCCAGCTCTACACCGAAACCAAGCGCGCCCTGCGACGTGGCCTGGAGAATCCGGTGGATCGCGAAGAGCAGATCCGCCAGACCCAGAGCGCCGCCCTGGACATTCTGGTGCGCGGCGGCACCGATCCGGACGATGTCGAGCAACTGTGGGCGCAGTTGGGTGATGACTATTTCCTGCGTCACACCGCCGGCGATGTGGCCTGGCACAGCGACGCGATCCTCCAGCAACCGGCTGATGGCGGACCACTGGTGCTGATCAAGGAGACCACCCAGCGCGAGTTCGAAGGCGGGACCCAGATTTTCATCTACGCCCCCGACCAGCACGACTTCTTCGCCGTGACCGTGGCCGCGATGGACCAGCTCAACCTGAACATCCATGACGCCCGGGTCATCACCTCCAGCAGCCAGTTCACCCTCGACACCTACATCGTGCTCGACACCGACGGCGACTCGATCGGCGACAACCCGGCACGGGTCAAACAGATCCGCGACGGCCTGACCGAGGCCCTGCGCAACCCGGACGACTACCCGACCATCATCCAGCGCCGGGTACCGCGCCAGCTCAAGCATTTCGCCTTTGCACCACAGGTGACGATCCACAACGACGCCCAGCGGCCGGTGACGGTGCTGGAACTCACGGCGCCCGACCGCCCGGGACTGCTGGCGCGGATCGGCACGATTTTCCTGGAGTTCGATCTGTCGCTGCAAAACGCCAAGATCGCCACCCTCGGCGAGCGCGTGGAAGACGTGTTCTTCATCACCGACGCCCACAATCAGCCGCTGTCCGACCCGCTGCTGTGCAGCCGGTTACAAGATGCAATCGTCGAACAGTTGAGCGTCAACCAGGAACCCGATATCAAACTGTCGCGCATCAGCATCTGACTTAACAACGGCCCGCCTTTTGTAGGAGCGAGCTTGCTCGCGATGAACTCAAATACACCGCGTTATTCTGGGAAGAACGCGTTATCGTTGACGACCATCGCGAGCAAGCTCGCTCCTACAGGGACCAGCGCCGCTCCAACACCGAACGAGATTTATCGATGAACAACGCTCTGTCCCAGCTCCAGCCTTACCCGTTCGAAAAACTCCGCGCCTTGCTCGGCAGTGTCACGCCCAACCCGGACAAGCGCCCTATTGCGCTGTCGATTGGCGAGCCTAAACACCGCTCGCCAAGCTTCGTCGCCGAAGCCCTGGCCAGCAATCTCGATCAGATGGCCGTGTACCCGACCACCCTCGGCATCCCGACCCTGCGCGAAGCCATCGCCGCCTGGTGTGAACGTCGTTTCGATGTCCCCAAGGGCTGGATCGATCCCGCGCGCAACGTGCTGCCGGTCAACGGCACCCGCGAAGCGCTGTTCGCCTTCACCCAGACCGTGGTCAACCGTGGCGATGACGCGCTGGTGGTCAGCCCGAATCCGTTCTACCAGATCTACGAAGGCGCGGCGTTCCTCGCCGGGGCCAAGCCGCATTACCTGCCGTGCCTGGACGAAAACGGTTTCAACCCGGATTTCGACGCGGTTTCGCCGGACATCTGGAAACGCTGCCAGATCCTGTTCCTGTGCTCGCCAGGCAACCCGACCGGCGCACTGATTCCGGTCGAGACCCTGAAAAAACTGATCGCCCTGGCCGATGAGTACGACTTCGTGATTGCCGCGGACGAGTGCTACAGCGAACTCTACTTCGACGAACAAACGCCGCCACCAGGCCTGCTCAGCGCCTGCGCAGAACTGGGCCGCAAGGACTTCAAGCGCTGCGTGGTGTTCCACAGCCTGTCCAAGCGTTCGAACCTGCCAGGCCTGCGCTCCGGTTTTGTCGCCGGTGACGCCGACATTCTCAAAGGCTTCCTGCTTTACCGCACCTACCACGGCTGCGCGATGCCGGTTCAAACCCAACTGGCCAGCGTTGCTGCATGGAATGACGAAGTGCATGTGCGCGCCAACCGTGCGTTGTATCGCGAGAAGTTTGATGCGGTACTGGAAATCCTCAGCCCGGTGCTGGACGTACAGCGTCCGGACGGCAGTTTCTACCTGTGGCCGAATGTGGCCGGTGACGACGCAGCGTTCTGCCGCGACCTGTTCGAGCAGGAGCACGTGACCGTGGTGCCGGGTTCTTACCTGTCGCGGGATGTCGATGGCGTCAATCCAGGCGCCGGGCGCGTGCGCATGGCGCTGGTTGCACCATTATCAGAATGCGTTGAAGCGGCGGAACGTATTCGCGACTTTATCACTCGCCGCAACTGACACTAACAAGGCCTGTGCTGTGCAACGCAGTACAGGCCGCTCATCCGCAACAACATCTCACATACAGCAACTTTACAGCGCGACTCTCATTTAAATAATCTCCAACTCGAAACCAATTAATTGAGCAAATTAAACCTCGAGAAGGAGAGTAAAAATTCCAGATCAAGCCCCCTGCAAAACTATATAAAAGCCCCATCAACAAACCGTAAACAAACCAAACCAAAAATTCTCACTCCAAACAAACCACAACCGACAAAAGACATGGACGTCACCCCTTATGAAAATTGGAACTTGCAGTATCCTTGAAAGCATTGACCCAATTGCAGCCTATGAGGCCGCGATCAGTGAGCGCAGTGATAATGTCGAACCCAACACTTCCAGACGCGCCAAGAGAAGTGTCGCTGCGCATACTAAATTCTGGAAGCCTGGTCGAACCCTGAAAATAGCCATGTACGACGAAGACCAGAAAACCATCGACAAAGTCAAAAGCATTGCGAGCAAATGGATAGAGCATGCCAATTTGAAGTTTGAATTCGTTTCAGGAGCAGAGGGCGATATTCGTATAAAAATCGAGCAAACCCAATACGGCGATTCTTACTCCTATCTCGGTACAGATGCGCTCACCCGCCCCCCTGAAAAAGAAACAATGCAAATAGGGCTGCCTTTAGAAGATGATGAGTTTGAATTCAGCGTATTACATGAGTTTGGACACGCACTTGGCCTCGCCCATGAACATCAGCACCCGGACGCAGATATTCCTTGGGATCGGGAAAAAGTTTACGCATGGTATAAAGAAGAATTCAACCTTGAACGCGATCAAGTTGACAGAGACGTTCTCCCACTACCCCGCAACACAAACTACACCTACGGTGATTACGACTCCTTGTCAATCATGCACTACGACATCGATAGCAGACTTACCATAAACAACTGGAGCCACCCAGGAGGCTCCACACTAAGCAGGAAAGACCTGGAGGTAGTCAGTAAGATTTACCCTCACGGGACACCATACATACCCCACTCACTGATTGAGTTACTTAACAAAATAAAGGCGCCATTTACTGGCAGTTCCAATTAAAACATCCTGAAGATATCCTCCAACAAACTGATCGTTTCTTGAGGACTATTATTTTCAATGCATCTTCCATGTACGCCACGCAACAATGGAAACATGTACATTATTACTTGACCGTTCCAAGCTTGGCCTCACTCAGATCAAGCTCCCCCAGCACCTCACGCAACACGTCATCGCCAATCTGGTGCTGACGACTGAGTCTGTACAACTCTAGGCGCTGCGCCCGCAGCGCCTTCAAGCGCAAGCGCCGCTCCAGCAAGTCCATCTGAAAGGCCAGGGCCTGGGCTTCGGCTGAATCGTTGAACACCTCCAACTGGTGTCGGTACTCGGACATGATCCGTGCCTTGAGTTCGGCGGCCAGCGCGGACTCGGCAGCGTCCTGCGGGTTGACCTCTTCTGTCTCAAGCGCATGAATGGCCGCTTCGGCGGTCTTGCGCCAGGCGTCGCGCACTTCATTGCGCCGCTTGTCGTCCGGGCTGGCTTCGATGCCGCGCAACAACAGTGGCAGCGCGATGCAGGCCGTAATCAACGACAGCAGAATCACGCCGGCGGCGATGAATATCAGCAGATCGCGCTCGGGAAACGCACTGGCCCCCATGAGCATTGGCACCGACATCACACCCGCCAGCGTCACGGCCCCACGCACACCCGCCACAGTCAGTAACCAACAGGATCGTGCCGTCGGCACCTGGGTCACCTCACCCTTGCCGCGCAGGCGCCGCAGCAGCACCGACAGCCGCCAGATGCTTTGCACCCAGACGAACCGCAAAACCAGCAGCACCAGGAAAATCGCCACCACGTCCAGCCCGCGATACAACAACGTCGGCCAAAGCGAGGTTTCGTGACTGGCCACCGCCTTGATGATGTCCGGCAACTGCAGGCCCAACAGCAGGAAAATCAAGCCGTTGAAAGCGAACTCCAGCAATGACCAGACACTGCGATTGAGCAGGCGCGTGTTGGTCTGGCGCGGCAGCAGATCGAGCCAGCTCTGCATCATCCCCGCCGCCACCGCCGAGAGAATGCCCGATACCTCCATGCGCTCGGCCAGCACGTAGGCCGCAAACGGCAGCAACAACATGAACACCACGTGCGTCGCGGGGTCATCCCAGCCGCGCGCGATCATCCACGCCCGCAGACGGCCAACCAGCCAGCTCAAGGCCACGCCGACGGCCAGCCCGCCGACGGCGACCAGCACGAACGTCAGGCTGGCATTGGCCAGTGAGAACACGCCGGTGACCGCCGCCACCAAGGCAAACTTGAACGTCACCAGGCCCGAGGCGTCGTTCATCAGCGCCTCACCCTGCAAGATGTGCATCAATGGCGTGGGCAGCCGATTGCGGGAGATGGCCGACACCGCCACCGCATCCGTCGGCGACAGCACCGCCGCCAGGGCAAACGCCACCGGCAACGGCACACCGGGCAGCAGCCAATGAATGAAATAGCCGGCGCCCACCACGGTAAACAACACCAGGCCCACCGCCAGGGTCAGGATCGGTCCGCGCAGGTGCCAGAATTCGCGCTTGGGCATGCGCCAGCCGTCGGAGAACAGCAACGGTGGCAGGAACAGAAACAGGAACAACTCGGGATCCAGGGCCACATGCAACCCCAGAGTCGGCCACGCAAGCAATGCCCCGGCGGCGATTTGCACCAGCGGCAACGGCAGCGGGATCACCCGTCCGATCAGGCGCGAAACGCCCACCAGCATCAACAGGATCAGGACGGTGTAGGCGGTTTGCATAAAGCGTGGTTCCCGGACAATCGACAGCATTGAAGTGCCATATTAGCTGCTTAGACTGCTTGGGGACCCTTGCACCAATGTCGCACAACGGAATATCGCCTTCCTGTAGGAGCAGCCGGTCGACGCTCGATTGATCGCGATGGTCGTCAACGATGACGCGGGCTGCCTGATACCCCGCGGCGCTCTCGGGTTCATCGCGAGCAAGCTCGCTCCTACAAGGGATTTATGGCATGACACCCATACAAACCCGACCACAGCCGCCGCGAAACCGTCCGGCCATGGCATAATCCTCCACCTTTTATTTCCAGCACCTGCAAAGGGGGCAATTCCTTGACCGTTTCAAGCAAAACGTTGCACCTTTTCGGCATCAAAGCCTGCGACACCATGAAAAAGGCGCGCACCTGGCTCGATGAACACGCTGTCAGCTATGACTTTCATGATTACAAAGCGGTCGGTATCGACCGTGAACACCTGACCCAATGGTGCAGCGAGCACGGCTGGGAAGTGGTGTTGAACCGTGCAGGCACGACCTTTCGCAAGCTCGACGACGAACGCAAAGCCGATCTCGACCAGACGAAAGCCATCGAACTGATGCTCGCACAACCTTCGATGATCAAGCGCCCGGTGCTCGATCTCGGTGACCGAACCCTGATTGGCTTCAAGCCAGATATCTACGCGGCCGCGCTCAAGTAAGCAGCCCGTTCAATTTTGTTAGAGGTATTCACATGTCCGCTACCCTGTTCAGCCTGGCCTTCGGCGTCGGCACTCAAAACCGTCAAGGCGCATGGCTGGAAGTGTTCTACGCCGCCCCGGTTCTCAAGCCATCGGCTGAAGTCGTCGCCGCTATCGCACCGATCCTGGGCTACACCGAAGGCAATCAGGCCATCGCATTCAGCACCGCCCAGGCCTCGCAACTGGCCGAGGCCCTCAAAGGCGTCGACGCCGCCCAGGCTGCCCTGCTGACCCGCCTGGCCGAGAGCCACAAGCCGCTGGTCGCCACCCTGCTGGCTGAAGATGCCCAGCTGTCGTCCACCCCGGAGGCGTACCTCAAGCTGCACCTGCTGAGCCATCGCCTGGTCAAGCCTCACGGCCTGAACCTGGCCGGGATCTTCCCGCTGCTGCCGAACGTGGCCTGGACCAGCCAGGGCGCTGTCGACCTGAGCGAGCTGGCCGAGTTGCAACTCGAAGCCCGCCTGCGCGGCGAGCTGCTGGAAGTGTTCTCGGTGGACAAGTTCCCGAAAATGACCGACTACGTGGTTCCGGCCGGCGTGCGTATCGCTGACGCTGCGCGCCTGCGCCTGGGCGCTTACGTGGGCGAAGGCACCACCGTGATGCACGAAGGTTTCATCAACTTCAACGCCGGCACCGAAGGCCCGGGCATGATCGAAGGCCGTGTATCCGCCGGCGTATTCGTCGGCAAGGGTTCGGACCTGGGCGGCGGCTGCTCGACCATGGGCACCCTGTCGGGCGGCGGCAACATCGTGATCAAGGTTGGCGAAGGCTGCCTGATCGGCGCCAACGCCGGTATCGGTATCCCGTTGGGCGACCGCAACACCGTCGAGTCGGGCCTGTACGTGACCGCCGGTACCAAAGTCGCGCTGCTGGACGAAAACAACCAGCTGGTCAAAGTGGTCAAGGCCCGTGAACTGGCCGGCCAGCCGGACCTGCTGTTCCGTCGCAATTCGGAAACCGGTGCCGTGGAATGCAAAACCCACAAATCGGCCATCGAGTTGAACGAAGCGCTGCACGCCCACAACTAAGCGTCACCTGTACCTGTAGGAGCGAGCCTGCTCGCGATGATCAAATGAACGACACGGGATGTCTGGTACCCCGCGTTATCGTTGAGGTCCATCGCGAGCAGGCTCGCTCCTACAGGGGTCAGGCGTACAGGCGAACACCATGATGATTCTCTCTCCCTGGCGCGCCGATTTTCCGGCCATCGCCGCCCTGCAGCGCCAAGGCCAGACCTATCTGGACAACGCCGCCACCACGCAAAAACCTCAAGCCCTGCTGGACGCCCTGGCGCACTACTACGCCAATGGCGCGGCCAACGTGCATCGGGCGCAACACTTGCCCGGCGCCCACGCCACCCAGGCGTTCGAGGACAGCCGTCGCAAAGTCGCGCAATGGCTCAATGCCGGCGATTGCGGGCAGATCATCTTTACCCACGGCGCGACGTCCGCGCTGAATCTCCTGGCCTATGGCCTGGAACCTCTTTTCAATCCGGGCGACGAAATCGTCATCAGCGCCCTGGAGCATCACGCCAACCTTTTGCCGTGGCAGCAACTGGCGCACCGTCGCGAGCTGAAGCTGGTGATCCTGCCGCTGGGCGCCGACGGCGTGATCGACCTTGAAGCCGCCGCCGGTTTGATCGGTCCACGCACGCGTCTGCTGGCCGTCAGTCAACTGTCCAACGTGATTGGCGCGTGGCAACCGCTGCCTCAATTGCTGGCACTGGCCAAGGTGCACAACGCCCTGACCGTGATTGATGGCGCCCAGGGCGTGGTCCATGGCCGCCACGACGTACAAGCATTGGGCTGCGATTTTTATGTGTTCTCCAGCCACAAGCTCTACGGCCCCGATGGCCTGGGCGTGCTGTTCGGGCGCAATGCAGCGCTGCAACAGCTGCGTCCCTGGCAGTTCGGCGGTGAAATGGTGCTGGATGCCAATTATCACGACGCACGCTTTCGCCCGGCCCCCCTGGGCTTCGAGGCCGGGACGCCGCCGATTGCCAGTGTGATCGGCCTGGGAGCAACCCTCGATTACCTCGCCGGGCTTGATCAGGACGCCGTGTCCGCCCATGAAACGGCGCTGCATGCCTGTCTGCTCAAGGGTCTTGAGGCACGTCACGGCATCCGCTTGCTGGGCAAGCCGCAAGTGGCACTGGCCAGTTTTACCGTCGAGGGTGTACATAACGCCGACCTGGCGCATTTGCTGACTGAGCAAGGGATTGCAGTGCGCGCTGGCCATCACTGCGCCATGCCGTTGCTCAAACACTTTGAACTGGCGGGGGCGATTCGGGTGTCGTTGGCGCTGTACAACGACTCCGAAGACCTGCAACGGTTTTTTGAAGCCCTGGATCAGGCGCTGGAGCTGCTGCGATGAACCTGCCTGCCGATGCCGTGACCGCACTCGATACCTTTGGCAAAGCCGCCGGCTGGGAACAACGGGCACGCCTGCTGATGCAATGGGGCGAGCGCCTGCATGCCTTGAGCGACGCGCAAATGTGCGACGCCAACCGGGTGCACGGCTGTGAAAGCCAGGTGTGGCTGGTGGGCGAATTGCGCGACGGCCATTGGCAGTTCAGCGCCAACAGCGATGCACGGTTGATTCGCGGGTTGGTGGCGTTGCTGCTGGCGCGGGTCAACGGCTTGTCGGCGGCTGAATTGCAGCAGGTGGATTTGCCGGACTGGTTCAATCAGCTGGGATTGGGGCGGCAATTGTCCGAATCCCGAAGCAATGGCTTGAATGCGGTGCTACAGCGGATGCGTGAGCTGGCCGCCTGATCGCCCCCAAACGCCCTGTAGGAGCTGCCGCAGGCTGCGATCTTTTGATCTTGTTTTTAAAAGGGCAAAGTCAAAAGATCGCAGCCTGCGGCAGCTCCTACAGGTCGAGCTTAGGCTTGGGGTTTGATGCGCTCCGCCGGCCGCCGCACTCCCGCCACGATCTTGTCCACAGCCTTGGTCGCCGCGACCATGCCGAAGGTCGCCGTCACCATCATCACCGCGCCAAACCCGCCGGCGCAGTCGAGCTTCACGCCATCACCGACAAAACTCTTCTGCAGGCAAATGCTGCCGTCCGGTTTCGGATAACGCAGCTGCTCGGTGGAAAACACGCACGGCACGCTGTAATGGCGGGTCACGGTGCGTGAGAAACCGTAGTCGCGGCGCAGCGTTGAGCGCACTTTCGACGCCAGCGGGTCGTTGAACGTGCGGTTCAGATCGCAGACCTGAATCAAGGTCGGGTCGATCTGCCCTCCCGCGCCGCCGGTGGTGATGATCTGGATCTTGCGACGCTTGCACCAGGCGATCAGCGCAGCCTTGGCGTTGACGCTGTCGATGCAGTCGATCACGCAGTCGATGTTCGGCGTGATGTACTCGGCCATGGTGTCGCGGGTGACGAAGTCCGGCACCGCGTGCACCGTGCAGTCCGGATTGATCCCGCGCAGACGCTCGGCCATCACCTCGACCTTGGGTTTGCCGACGGTACTGTCCAGCGCGTGCAACTGACGGTTGGCGTTGCTGACGCAGACGTCGTCCAGATCGAACAGCGATATCTCGCCCACGCCACAACGGGCCATGGCTTCCGCCGCCCAGGAACCGACACCACCGACGCCGACAATCGCCACATGGGCTGCGCGCAGGCGCTCAAGGCCTTCGATGCCATACAAACGGGCAATGCCGGCAAAACGCGGATCTTCAGTACTCATGACCATTACCCCAAAAACCGGCGGGCATTATATGGCGATATGAAGACAAAATCAGTTACAGGAAAAATAGAAAGAACTTTAACGAAATCAGATTGCCCAACGTCCGGCAATTCCCTGTCCGCCGTAGGACCAGAGAATGCCCGGTATAGGATGCGCGCCCCTTGGCGACGGCCGACCGTTCCTCCGTTCCACAGTCTTTGGAACCCGAAATAGCTATGTCATCGCGTAAATTTGGACTCAACCTGGTCGTGGTGCTCGCCATCGCGGCCTTGTTTACCGGCTTCTGGGCGCTGATCAACCGTCCGGTCACCGCCCCCAACTGGCCTGAACAGATCTCCGGCTTCTCGTACTCGCCATTCCAGCAGGGCCAGTTCCCGCAGAAAGACCAGTACCCGACCGACGATCAAATGCGTCGCGACCTGGAGATCATGAGCAAGCTGACGGACAACATCCGCATCTACTCGGTCGATGGCACCCTGCAAGACATCCCGAAACTGGCGGAAGAGTTCGGCTTGCGGGTAACACTGGGGATCTGGATCAGCCCGGACCAGGAACGCAACGAACGGGAAATCACCCGCGCCATCGAAATCGCCAACTCCTCGCGCAGCGTGGTTCGTGTGGTGGTCGGCAACGAAGCGATCTTCCGCAAGGAAATCACCGCCGCTGAGCTGAGCGTGATGCTCGACCGAGTCCGTGCTGCCGTGAAGGTGCCGGTGACCACGTCCGAGCAATGGCACGTCTGGGAGGAACACCCGGAACTGGCCAAGCACGTCGACCTGATCGCCGCGCACGTCCTGCCTTACTGGGAATTCATTCCAGTGGACAAGGCCCAGCAGTTCGTTCTGGATCGCGCTCGCGACCTGAAAAAGATGTTCCCGAAAAAGCCGCTGCTGCTGTCCGAAGTGGGCTGGCCGAGCAACGGCCGCATGCGCGGTGGCGCCGATGCGTCACCGGCAGACCAGGCGATCTACCTGCGAACCCTGGTCAACAAGCTCAATCGCCAGGGCTTCAACTACTTCGTGATCGAAGCGTTTGACCAGCCGTGGAAAGCCAGCGACGAAGGTTCCGTAGGGGCCTATTGGGGCGTGTTCAACGCCGCGCGCCAGCAAAAGTTCAACTTCGAAGGCCCGGTGGTGGCGATTCCACAGTGGCGCGTACTTGCCGTTGGTTCGGTGGTATTGGCGCTGTTGTCGCTGACACTGCTGATGATCGACGGCTCGGCCCTGCGCCAGCGTGGTCGCACCTTCCTGACCTTCATCGCGTTCCTCTGTGGTTCGGTGCTGGTGTGGATCGGCTACGACTACAGCCTGCAATACAGCACCTGGTTCAGCCTGACAGTGGGTTTCCTGCTTGCCCTCGGTGCGCTTGGGGTGTTCATCGTGCTGCTGACCGAAGCCCATGAACTGGCCGAAGCGGTGTGGGTGCACAAGCGCCGGCGTGAATTCCTGCCGGTGGAAGGCGATTCCGGCTACCGCCCGAAAGTGTCGATTCACGTGCCCTGCTACAACGAACCGCCGGAGATGGTCAAACAGACCCTCAACGCCCTGGCCAACCTCGACTATCCGGATTTCGAAGTCCTGATCATCGACAACAACACCAAGGACCCGGCGGTCTGGGAACCTGTGCGCGACTATTGTGAAACCCTCGGCCCGCGCTTCAAGTTCTTCCACGTGGCACCGCTGGCCGGCTTCAAGGGTGGCGCGCTGAACTACCTGATTCCGCACACCGCCAAGGACGCCGAAGTGATTGCCGTGATCGACTCGGACTACTGCGTCGACCGCAACTGGCTCAAGCACATGGTGCCGCACTTCGCCGACCCGAAAATCGCCGTGGTGCAGTCGCCGCAGGACTACCGCGACCAGAACGAAAGCACCTTCAAGAAGCTCTGCTACGCGGAATACAAAGGCTTCTTCCATATCGGAATGGTCACCCGCAACGACCGCGACGCGATCATCCAGCACGGCACCATGACCATGACCCGCCGCTCGGTGCTCGAAGAACTGGGCTGGGCCGACTGGTGTATCTGTGAAGACGCCGAGCTGGGCCTGCGCGTATTCGAGAAAGGCCTGTCGGCGGCGTACTACCACACCAGCTACGGCAAAGGCCTGATGCCCGATACCTTCATCGACTTCAAGAAACAGCGTTTCCGCTGGGCCTACGGAGCGATTCAGATCATCAAGCGCCACACCGCCAGCCTGCTGCGCGGCAAGGACACCGAGCTGACCCGCGGCCAGCGTTATCACTTCCTCGCGGGCTGGTTGCCGTGGGTGGCGGACGGCATGAACATCTTCTTCACCGTCGGTGCACTGTTGTGGTCGGCGGCAATGATCATCGTGCCGCAACGGGTCGATCCACCGCTGCTGATCTTCGCCATCCCGCCGTTGGCGCTGTTCGTGTTCAAGGTGGCCAAGATCATCTTCCTCTACCGTCGTGCGGTCGGGGTGAACTTGAAGGATGCCTTCTGCGCGGCGCTGGCCGGTCTGGCGTTGTCCCACACCATCGCCAAAGCGGTGCTGTACGGCTTCTTCACCAGCAGCATTCCGTTCTTCCGCACACCGAAAAACGCCGACAACCATGGTTTCTGGGTGGCGATTTCGGAAGCACGCGAAGAGCTGTTCATCATGCTGCTGTTGTGGAGCGCGGCGCTGGGGATTTATCTGGTCAACGGCATGCCGAGCAACGACATGCGCTTCTGGGTCACCATGCTGCTGGTGCAGTCGCTGCCGTATCTGGCGGCGCTGATCATGGCGTTCCTGTCGTCGCTGCCGAAACCGGCCGCCGAGCCTGAAACGGCACCTGTCGTCTAAATATCCGCGGAAACACTAAACGGCGGCCAATGGTCGCCGTTTTGCTTTAAGATAACCGCCATTTTGCGGGGCTTGGGCATGTCGCGGTTTACCAATCGCCCCCAATTCCTGTGGGAGCGGGCTTGCTCGCGAATGTGTTGTAACAGTTGAGGCATATATTGACTGACACACCGCTTTCGCGAGCAAGCCCGCTCCCACATTGAAGCCCAAGCCCATATCTCATGATTCCGGAGTTTTCCATGACGGCCCACGCCGACCTTTCGCCGACCCTTCAACTCGCCATCGACCTGATCCGCCGTCCGTCCGTGACGCCGGTCGACGCCGATTGCCAGAAGCAGATGATGCAGCGCCTGGGCGATGCCGGTTTCACCCTGGAACCGATGCGCATCGAGGATGTGGATAACTTCTGGGCCACCCACGGCCAGGACGACGGTCCGGTGCTGTGCTTCGCCGGCCACACCGACGTGGTCCCGACCGGCCCGGTAACGGCCTGGCAGATCGAGCCGTTCAACGCGCTGATCGACGAACACGGCATGCTCTGCGGCCGTGGCGCCGCCGACATGAAAGGCAGTCTCGCCGCCATGACCGTCGCGTCCGAGCGTTTTGTCACCGACTACCCGAATCACAAGGGCAAAGTCGCGTTCCTGATCACCAGCGATGAAGAAGGCCCGGCGCACCACGGCACCAAGGCAGTGGTCGAACGCCTCGCCGCGCGCAAGGAGCGTCTGGACTGGTGCATCGTCGGCGAACCGTCGAGCACCACCCTGGTGGGTGACGTGGTCAAGAATGGCCGTCGCGGCTCCCTCGGCGCCAAGTTGACCGTGCGCGGCGTGCAAGGTCACGTGGCTTACCCGCACTTGGCCAAGAATCCGATCCACCTCGCCGCACCGGCCCTGGCAGAACTGGCCGCCGAGCATTGGGACCACGGCAACGATTTCTTCCCGCCGACCAGCTTCCAGATCTCCAACGTCAACTCCGGCACCGGTGCGACCAACGTGATCCCGGGTGACCTGGTGGCGGTGTTCAACTTCCGTTTTTCCACCGAGTCCACGGTCGAGGGCCTGCAAAAGCGCGTCGCCGACATCCTCGACAAACATGGCCTGGACTGGCACGTCGACTGGGCCTTGTCCGGCCTGCCGTTCCTCACCGAGCCGGGCGCGCTGCTGGACGCGGTGTCGTCGAGCATCAAGGACGTCACCGGCCGCGACACCAAGGCGTCCACCAGCGGCGGCACCTCCGACGGGCGCTTCATCGCGACCATGGGCACGCAAGTGGTTGAGCTGGGTCCGGTCAACGCGACCATCCACCAGGTCAACGAACGCGTGCTGGCAGCCGACCTCGATGTGCTGACTGAAATCTACTACCAGACCCTGATCAAGTTGCTCGCCTGATGCTTGCCTGCCCTATCTGCAGCGCACCGCTCAATGCGGTGGACAACGGTGTGGTCTGCCCCGCCGGGCATCGTTTCGACCGTGCGCGCCAGGGTTACCTGAACCTGCTGCCGGTGCAGCACAAGAACAGCCGCGACCCTGGGGATAACCAGGCGATGGTCGAAGCCCGCCGTGACTTCCTGAATGCCGGGCACTATGCGCCGGTGGCCAGGCGTCTGGCGGAGCTGGCCGCCAGCTATGCGCCGCAACGCTGGCTGGACATCGGCTGTGGCGAGGGCTACTACACCGCGCAGATCGCCGAGGCGCTGCCGGATGCCGAAGGTTATGCCCTGGACATCTCCCGCGAAGCGGTCAAACGCGCCTGCAAACGCAACCCGCAGCTCACCTGGTTGATCGCCAGCATGGCGCGGGTGCCGTTGGCTTCCGGCAGTTGCCAGTTCCTCGCCAGCGTCTTCAGCCCGCTGGACTGGGAAGAAGCCAAACGCCTGCTCAGCGTCGGCGGCGGCCTGATGAAAGTCGGGCCGACCAGCGGCCACCTGATGGAATTGCGCGAGCGGCTGTACGATGAGGTCCGCGAGTACATCGACGACAAGCACCTGGACCTGGTACCGGAAGGCATGGCGCTGGCGCACAGCGAAACCCTGGAATTCAAGCTGACGCTCCACAGTGGTCAGGACCGGGCGAACCTGCTGGCCATGACGCCCCACGGCTGGCGCGCCAGTGCCGAACGCCGTGCTGCCGTTATCGAGCAGGCCGAGCCGTTCGAGGTCACCGTGTCGATGCGCTACGATTATTTCGTTCTTCAATAACTTCAAACATTTTTGGTCTTGGGCAATGGCTCAAGACCGGCTAAATCCGCGAATGGATTTTTCAGACCCGCAGTGAGGACATCCATGCGCCAACCCGATATCGAGATTTACCTGAAAGACGCCGACGTCGATCACAAAGCCATTGCCGCCTGGCTCGGCGCGGCACTTGGCCCATGTTCGGATTGGGTCCAGAAGGGCCAGACCTACAAGTGCAAGGCCGGCAACGTGCCGGTGACCTGGCTGCCAAAAGCGGTCGGCAAGTGGAACAGCCTGTACCTGGAAAGCGACCAGACCCCATGGGACGACGACATCGCCTGCGCCCGCGCTGCATTTGCCGCGCTGAACGTCGAAGTGCGTTGCGCGCCGGGAACCTGGGTCGAGGAAGAAGGTGAAGAGACGGCGGACCGCTGGATTCGCATCAGCGCCGACGGTGAAGAAGAGATCACCTGGAAAACAGCTTAATAGCCAACAACACCGATCAAATGTGGGAGCGGGCTTGCTCGCGAATGCGGTGGATCAGCCGGCATCAACTGCGACTGGCACACCGCATTCGCGAGCAAGCCCGCTCCCACAATGGTTTTGCGTGATTACAGACCTACAACATCCTCAGCCTGCAACCCCTTCTGCCCTTCGACCACCGCATACTCAACCTGCTGGCCTTCGGTCAGTGAACGGTGCCCCTCGCCACGAATCGCGCGGTAGTGCACGAACACGTCCACCCCGTCCTCGCGCTGAATAAAGCCGTAGCCCTTGGCGTCGTTGAACCACTTCACGTTGCCGGTTTCGCGTGTTGCCATTTGTTCATACTCCCTTTTTATTATTGATCGGGCTTTTCGCAGGAAAGCCTCGGGAACGTCAGCCTGCGCATACCGGTCCCATGAGGGCAACGGCGACAGAGCGCCGAGTATATGACAGACGCTGAAACTCTCAATAGCACTTTACTTCGCCGCTTTTTTGCCGATTTTCGACGAATCCGGCACACTACGCAGCGCCCGAGCAAACGCTTGGTTTCATTCACTCATGCAGAAGCCGTATGACCCGCTCCCCGTTCCGCCGTCTTGTGTTTGGCACCCTGCGCCGACTGCTGTACCTCTGGGTTCGCTCGGAGACGATCAACCAGTCGTCGTTCACCCTCAACCTCGACCGCAGTCGTCCGGTGTTCTACGTCCTGCAAAACCCTTCGTTGACCGACCTTGCCGTGGTTGACACCGAGTGCAGCAAGGCCGGTCTGCCGCGCCCCGTGCTACCGGTATCGGTGGGCAACCTGCTGGAACCGGCCGCGTTCTTCTACCTGACGCCGGACCCGGACTGGCTCGGCCGTCAGGACAAGCGCGGCGCGCCGCCAACCTTGACCCGCCTGGTCAGCGCCCTGAGCCAGAACGCCGCCGAAGACGCGCAGATCATTCCGGTCAGCGTGTTCTGGGGTCAGTCGCCGGACAGCGAAAACAGCCCGTGGAAACTCCTGTTCGCCGATAGCTGGGCGGTGACCGGGCGTCTGCGGCGCTTGCTGAGCATCATCGTATTGGGGCGCAAGACCCGCGTGCAGTTCTCCGCGCCGATCCACCTGCGCGAACTGATCGAGCACAACAAGGGGCACGAGCGCACCGTGCGCATGGCCCAGCGCATCCTGCGGGTGCATTTTCGCAACCTGAAGGCGGCGGTGATCGGCCCGGACATTTCCCACCGTCGCAACCTGGTCAAGGGCCTGCTGAACCAGCCGCAGGTCAGACAAGCGATCCTCGACGAAGCCGAACGCGAGAACATTTCACCGGAAAAAGCCAAGGCCCAGGCCCTGCGCTATGGCAACGAAATCGCCTCGGACTACACCTACACGGCCATCCGTTTTATGGAAGTGGTGCTGAGCTGGTTCTGGAACAAGATCTACGACGGCATCAAGGTCAACCACATCGAAGGCGTGCAGAAGATCGCCCAGGGTCACGAAGTGATCTACGTCCCCTGCCACCGCAGCCATATCGATTATCTGCTGCTGTCCTACCTGCTGTTCCGCAACGGCCTGACCCCGCCGCACATCGCCGCCGGGATCAACCTGAACATGCCGGTGATCGGCGGCCTGCTGCGTCGTGGCGGCGCGTTCTTCATGCGCCGAACGTTCAAGGGCAACCCGCTGTACACCTCGGTGTTCAACGAATACCTGCATACCCTGTTCACCAAGGGCTTCCCGGTGGAGTATTTCGTCGAGGGCGGCCGTTCGCGCACCGGGCGCATGCTGCAACCGAAAACCGGGATGCTGGCGATCACCCTGCGCAGCTTCCTGCGCTCATCGCGCATGCCCATCGTCTTCGTGCCGGTATACATCGGCTACGAGCGCGTACTGGAAGGTCGGACCTATCTTGGCGAGTTACGTGGTGCGGCCAAGAAGAAAGAATCGATCTTCGACATCTTCAAAGTCATCGGCGCACTCAAGCAGCGCTTCGGCCAGGTCGCGGTGAACTTCGGCGAACCGATCAAACTGGCGCAATTCCTCGACAGCGAACAGCCAGACTGGCGCCAACAGGAACTCGGCCCGCAGTTCAGACCGGCCTGGCTCAACGAAACCACCAACCGCCTCGGCGAGAAGGTCGCCCGACATCTGAACGAAGCCGCAGCAATCAACCCGGTCAACCTCGTTGCCCTCGCACTGCTGTCCACCAGCCGCCTGGCCCTGGACGACCGCGCCATGGCACGGGTGCTCGACCTGTATCTGGCGCTGCTGCGCAAGGTGCCGTACTCGCCGCACACCACCCTGCCGGACGGTGACGGCCGGGCGTTGATCGAGCACGTGAAGGACATGGACCTGCTGTCCGAGCAGAGCGATGCCCTGGGCAAGATTCTGTATCTGGATGAGCAGAACGCCGTCCTGATGACCTACTACCGCAACAACGTGTTGCACATCTTCGCCCTGCCGGCACTGCTGGCGAGCTTCTTCCAGAGTGCCTCGCGCATGAGTCGCGAACAGATCCTGCGCTACACCCGCGCGCTGTACCCGTACCTGCAAGCGGAGCTGTTCATTCGCTGGTCGCTGGACGAACTGGACGGGGTGATCGATCAATGGCTGGAGGCGTTCGTCGAACAAGGCCTGCTGCGTTTCGAGAAGGATGTGTACCTGCGCCCGGCGCCAAGCTCACGGCATTTCGTGTTGCTGACGCTGCTGTCGAAAAGCATCGCCCAGACCCTGCAGCGCTTCTACATGACCGTGTCCCTGCTGCTCAACAGTGGCCAGAACAGCATCAGCGCCGAAGAACTGGAAGACCTGTGCACGGTCATGGCCCAGCGCCTGTCGATCCTGCATGGCCTGAATGCCCCTGAGTTCTTCGACAAGAGCCTGTTCCGCCACTTCATCCAGACCCTGCTCGACCTCGAAGTGCTCAAGCGCGACGAAGCGGGCAAGCTCAGTTATCACGAACTGCTCGGCGAACTGGCCGAAGGCGCGGCCAAACGGGTGTTGCCGGCGGAGATCCGCCTGTCTATCCGGCAAGTGGCGTTGCATCGCAGTGAAGATGCGGCGGAGTTGGTAACGCCAATCTGATACAGCGATGTAAAGGCCTTACAGAAGCAAGGAAGCTTCTCACCCATCCCGCTATACATTCGCTACCGATCGCAGGACTTCCCCTACGCGGGATTCGGCGCCCAAGCGATACGCTGCCAGCTCGTCACTATCGACGAATCATTGGATAAGGAAATCAAAATGAGCAACGACACCGTCATCAATATCAGCGGCAACGTGTATTACCTTGAACGAATTGCGCTGCTGCCGAATTCGACACTTTATGTGAGCCTGCTGGATGTCACCGTCTCCGGTGTGCCCGGCAAATTACTCGACCAGCAAGTCACCCCTGATGCAGATATGGCCGGGTTGAAGTTTACCCTGTCGTATCGTGCATCTGACGCCGTGCCTGGCCGCCAGTATGCGATCAGCGCCCAAATCAAAAATGACGACAAACTGATTTTCGTAACCGCCAAACGTCACTCGGTGATACTGGATGGCACTAGTCTGCCTCCTCAGGAAGTGCTGGTCCGTGCAGGCAACGGAAATGGCAGCGTCCGCAATCCTGATCGTCCATGACCCTTGGAAGTTGCCGGTCGATATTGCCAGCAAAATTCGCTGGAATGATGCTGCGGAATTGGTAATGCCCCTGTGAATCACTCCCATGACTGCGCGTGGGTTTTATGGCTGAAGCAAGGACGCTTCTGACCCATGCCACTTGCTTTTCGCCCCTGCTCGCAAGAGTTCCCCTACATAACAAACGCTGCCTCGACCCTATGCTGGGCCCTCGTCACTACCGACGATCAATCGATAAGGAAATCAATATGAGCAACGAACTCCTCAGCATCAGCGGTAAAGTGTATTTCCTGGAAAATACTGTACTGCGGCGTAACTCGACTCTTTATGTCCGTCTGGAGGATGTCAGTCTGCAAGATGTCGCAGCAAAAGAGCTGGCCGTACAGATCACTACCAATGCAGAAAAAGCCGGGCTGAACTTCAACCTGACGTACAAGCTTGCTGATGTCCTGCCCGGCCATCGCTATGCACTCAGCGCGCGCATCAACCACGAAGACCATCTGCACTTCATCTCCACGCAAACTCACCCGGTGGAACTGGGTGTCGATCATGTGAAGGAACAGGAAGTGCTGGTCCAGCTCGTCTGAGAACACTCCCCAGGCAAGTTAGGCGATATCCTCGGTAAAATCCGTTAAATTGTCGTTGGCGCCGGTCTTCTTCGGGCGCCAATGACAAGGATCCGCTTCATGAAAAAACTCTCTCTCCTCGGGCTTACGGTTTTGCTCGGCGCCTGCCAATCCCTGCAACCGGCCCCGAAAGCCAGCCTCGACGGCGAAGTCTTTTACCTGCAACGCAGCGCCCTGCCGCCCACCGCTACCCTGAGCGTGAGCTTGCAGGACGTGTCCCTGGCCGACGCACCGGCCATTGTCCTCGACGAACAGAACGGCCCGGTCAAAGGCCAGGTGCCACTGCCGTTTCATCTGAGCTACGATCCGGCGCAGGTCAAACCCGGCCATCGCTACTCGGTCAGCGCGCGCATCGAAGTCGACGGAAAACTGATGTTCATCAGCACCGAAAACCATGCCGTGCGTCTTGATGGCAAGGACCCGCAACCGCTGAAAATCCGCGTTGACGCCGTTCGCTAACTCTCTCTTTTCTGAACAAGGAAGCTGCCATGCTCCGCCCTACCCTTCGTTTTGCCGGCCTGTGCGCAGGTTTGATGATCTGTGCCAACGCCCTGGCGCTGTCCCTCAGCGACCTGTCGCAGAAAGACGCCACCGGCGGGCTCAAGGACGCACTCACCCAAGGCGCGCAACTGGCCGTGAAACAACTCGGCACCCCGGGCGGCTTCAGCAACAACCCGGAAGTAAAAATCGAACTGCCGGGCAAGCTGGGCAAGGTCGCCAGCAAAATGAAACAGTTCGGCATGGGTGACCAGGTCGATGAACTGGAAGCCAGCATGAACAAGGCGGCCGAAACCGCCGTGACCCAGGCCCAGCCAATCCTCGTCGACGCCGTGAAGAAAATGACCGTGGAAGACGCCAAGGGCATCCTCAGCGGCGGCAACGACTCGGCCACCCAATACCTGAACAAGACCAGCCGCGAACAGATCCGCGCCAAGTTCCTGCCGATCGTCAAGCAAGCCACCGACAAGGTGGGCCTGGCCCAGCAGTACAACTCGTTCGCCGGGCAAGCGGCGACCATGGGCGTAGTGGACGCGAAGAATGCCAACGTCGAAAACTACGTTACCGAACAGGCGTTGAATGGCTTGTTCGAAATGATCGGCAAACAGGAAGAAACCATCCGCCAGAACCCCGCGGCGGCGGCGACCAGTTTGGCGAAGAAGGTATTCGGCACGCTCTAGGTCCCAAGAAACCGCTGTGGTAGCGAGCCTGAACTGGTGGGCTGCATTGTAGTGAAGATGCGGCGGATCTTGTCGAACGCAACTGACCGTCACCTTTCCCGGAAACAGGGACGTTTCCGATCAATCCCATATGCGATTCGCCTTCTCACAGAGAGCTTTTCCTACGCAAGGCTTGATTGCGTTGGGGGTACGCTCAGCGCTCGTCATTTCGACGAACCAACGGATAAGGAAATCATTATGACGCAACATACAATCAACGCACTTTTGCACTTTCCTCCGGACTACGAAGTACCGGAAGGCTGCGACATCAATATCAGAGTACAAAACGTTACCGACAGAACTATGCCGACCCTTCACGGGATATGGGGCAGCAACACACTTCCCTCGGCACGCCCCATCAATTTCGCTGTCCATGTCCCTTCAAACCGGTATGACGTCGGAAGTCGCTTTGTCATCAACGTAAAAATCTCCCATCAGAACACCGCGCTCTTGCTGGATATAGAGCGAGAGTTCCATTGGGCAGGTGGGGATCACGATGCAGACATTTACTTGAGCCCCTTGGGCTACATCGCCGTGGAAAAGACCTGGATGCCGAGGATTGGTTACCCTGCGGACTCGAAACTGTATGTAAATCTGATTGAACCCGTTAGCGATGAGAACGACGAGACCCTTGTGTGTGAAGGGGTCGGCTTGACCGCGGAACCCAATTTCTATCTGAAATATGACCCCTCCATGATCAAACCGGGCCGACGTTACACGCTGGTCGGTTCATTTTAGACCTATGGCCAGCGTCGACTGTCGCTGGGACTTCATCCAAACAATCTGATACTGAAACCAAATGATGTTGTTCCTCTTCCAGGTTTCGGTGCCTCTACCTAAAAGCCTGCGGATCGACACTTGACGCAAGATCCACTTATTTCATGTCACCGGCGTCAGTACTCTACTGGCGCCTTCGATATGGCGTTGCTCATAAAAACACTGATCCTGCGCCAAGGGCATCCTCAGCGGCAACCACGGGCGTAGTGGACGCGAAGAATGCCAACGTCGGGAGTGGGCCTGCTCGCTCCCACATTGGTTCAGGTCACGGAGGCAGGTCGTAGAAAAAACACCCACTCCTGTCCCATCTTCCGTTTCTCAAATAACTTCAACTCGACCAGCCCATTCAATGTGGCTGATGCCGTGTTGTAAGAGCACCCCAGATTTTCCTTCACATTGACCGCAGTAAATTCCTTGGCCATTCCGCTCTTGGCCACTTGAAACACGGCCCGCTGATTCTCCGTGAGTTGCTCGAGAAAACCACTTTCCCGCAACCATCGATCAAAGCACTCGGCATCAACCAGACTTTTCCGATACGCCTCGGTAAAACTGGCCACGGCACGCAGCACCACCGAACACTGGAAATCGATGAAATACGTCAGATCCAGATCATCCGCCTCGGTATCCAGGTATGAGCGCCCGTACTTCACCGGTGCATTGCGTAACAAGACGCTGATCGCGATGTAGCGAAACGCCGAGAAGTCATTCTTGAACATGAACCAGTAAAACAGCGCCCGCGCGACCCGACCGTTGCCGTCACGAAAAGGATGCTCATAACCCAGGGCAAAATGCAGAGCGATGCCTTTGATCAAAGGATGAAGGTAATCCGCTTGATGGAGGTTGTTATGGGAATGGTTGATCCATTGCGCCAGCGCCTGCAAACGCGACCCAATGCCTGCTGCGGGCGGTGGTGTATGAACGGTGTTGCCCTCGCCATCCTGCACCACGACATCATCACGGCTTCTGAACACCCCCGGCGAATACTGCAGATCATCGATGCCCTCGACGCCAACGCGGTGCATCGCCGCGATCAACTCAACGCTCAGAGGCTCGTAGCGCTGCTCCCAGGCGAAGTTCATCATCTTGAAATTACCGATGACCATTCGCTCGTCCGGCGTGCGCGGCAGGCGGTGACGCTTGAGCATGTCCTTGGCCACACGTGTCGTGGTTGCCGCGCCTTCGAGCTGGCTGCTACTGATGGCTTCATCTTCAATCAGGTCATTGAGCAGATAACTGAAGTGCGCACGCTCGCCGATCTGGCTGGTCATGTACTCCAGCACGGCCGTAGTGGTTTGCCGGTCTACCGCGGAAATAGCCTTTTGCGCCAGCGGCGTCAGCACGAATTGCAGCCACCGCACCGGATCACCCAATGGCAAAAGACTCGAATACTGCGCCGTCCGGGCTTTCTTGACCAAGGCCCAGCACAAACTGGAATCCAGACCCGGCGCCCAGCGATAGCGCAACGCATCGAATGGCAGATAACGCCCCTGATCGTCCAGGGGCTTGAGCAGAGCCAAGTAATCCGCGAGACGTTCCTTGTGAGGCGACTGCCCTAGCCGATCAAACACCGGGTCGGTCCGTCCCCGCAACTTGGGTGGGTTCTTCATACGCACTGTCTCAAACATTCACAAAACCGGGGTTTGAGTACAACACCTGGCCTCATGAGCCTCAATATCAGACGAGTCCGAGATAAATGTAGGAACAATGAGGGCCCGCTGATGGGTACGGGTTCAGCGGGCTTCTTCCTATTGCTATTGCTGCTGATCCAACTGATCGAGGACGCGATTCACTGATAGTTGCGCGAGGACAATCATCTGCTGAATGCCGAGTACCAGATTGCAGGTTGGGCCGTTCAGGATGGACGACAGTTCGGTTGCCATTACATTGGCTGAGGCGAGGGTTTCGTAGGCATGGACCAGCAAGGTTTCGGAGTCGACGCCTGGGTGGATGGTGAAAATTGGGCAGGGGCGGTTTGAAATTCTCGTTTGTTTCTCGGATTCAGAGGCAGAGTAATCAGGACTGTCTTTGATCATTGCGAAGCTCCCAAAGTAGGCGCCTAACGACTATTCGCGGGCTTGCAGTCCCGGTCGCTGAATTGGCAGCGACGGACAAAGGCTAGAGATCGTGCTTCTGACGGGCAAGCTGAAAGTCTTGTGGGAATGGTCTGAATGGTTGGCTTTGGCGGTAAACGTTGTTGACTGTTGGGCAGCCATCGCGAGCAAGCTCGCTCCCACAGTTGGGCCGGGGACACCTGAAAGAAATTGGTTGGCTGGCAGGACGCCTTCGCGGGCAAGCCCACTCCCACAATTTGACCGAGTACATCTGAAAGAAATTGGTCGGCTGTCAGGCCGCCTTCGCGAGCAAGCTCGCTCCCACAGTTGGGCCGGGGACACCTGAAAGAAATTGGTTGGCTGGCAGGACGCCTTCGCGGGCAAGCCCGCTCCCACAATTTGACCGAGTACATCTGAAAGAAATTGGTCGGCTGTCAGGCCGCCTTCGCGAGCAGGCTCGCTCCCACAGAAGAGCAAAGGCAGATCGGCGTACACCCACGCTTCTCACCACTCATCAGGTCGAGCGTTAGCTCGCCTGCAGCTTTTGATCTACCCGCCCCCTCGGCAGGCTGAGTGGAGGCGTTCATCCGGGGGTGGGCGCGCAGCGCCGTTCGGCGCAGCCGAACTCATTGCATGTAGGTCGAAGCGAAGCCGACCGGAGGGCAATGCCCCCGGATGAATGCCGGAGCGAAGGAACCCCGAGCCTAAGCGAGGGGCCGTACGTTCGGGGCGAGCGTTTTTTTGGTTACTTTTTTTAGGCGCTTGTAAAAAAAGTGACTCGCCGTAAGGGCGAAACCGCCAGCCGCCGTTACCGAAGAAACGGATATGCCCCCGATCAAACGGACTCCTTCCTGACCCGAAACCAAGCCGCATAAAGCGCAGGCAAAAACAGCAGCGTCAACGCCGTGGCCACAATCAACCCCCCCATGATCGCCACCGCCATCGGCCCAAAGAACACACTACGCGACAACGGAATCATCGCCAAAACAGCAGCAAGTGCCGTCAACACAATCGGCCGGAACCGCCGCACCGTCGCCTCGATGATCGCCTGCCAAGGCTTCAACCCGGCAGCAATATCCTGCTCGATCTGATCCACCAGAATCACCGAGTTACGCATGATCATTCCCGACAAGGCGATAGTCCCCAGCATCGCCACGAAACCGAACGGCTGGCGGAACACCAACAGAAACAGCGTCACCCCGATCAACCCCAGCGGCGCCGTCAGAAACACCATCGCCGTGCGCGAGAAACTGCGCAGTTGCAGCATCAGCAGGGTCAACACCACCACGATGAACAACGGTACGCCGGCCTTCACCGAGTTCTGTCCACGCGCCGAGTCTTCAACGGTGCCGCCGACATCCAGCAAGTAGCCGTCAGGCAGTTCGGCGCGGATCGGATCGAGGGTCGGCATGATCTGCTGCACCAGTGTCGCCGGTTGCTGCTTGTCATAGATGTCGGCGCGAACCGTCACGTTAGGCAGGCGGTTGCGGTGCCAGATGATGCCCTCTTCAAAGCCGTACTCCAGGGTCGCGATCTGCGACAGCGCGACGCTGCGACCGTTATCGGTCGGCACCGCCAGGCTCGGCAGCAATGACAGCTCGGTGCGTTCATGCACGGTGCCGCGCAACAGGATCTCGATCAACTCGTTGTCTTCACGGTACTGGCTGACGCTGGAACCGGTGAGGGAGCTTTGCAGGAACTTCGACAGGTTCGCCGTGCTCACGCCCAGCGCCCGCGCGCGGTCCTGATCGATGTTCAGGTACACCACCTTGCTCGGTTCTTCCCAATCCAGGTGGACGTTGACCACATGCGGGTTCTCGCGAACCTTGGCCGCCACTTTGCGCGCCAGCGCCCGCACCTCCTCGATGTGTTCCCCGGTCACGCGGAACTGTACCGGGTAGCCAACCGGCGGACCGTTTTCCAGACGCGTGACCCGCGAGCGCAGAGCGGGGAATTGCTCGTTGAGGGTTGAGATCAACCAGGTGCGCAGGGCTTCCCGTTCTTCGATGGTTTTCGCCAGGACGACAAACTGGGCGAAGCTCGCCGCCGGCAGTTGCTGATCCAGCGGCAGGTAAAAGCGCGGTGAACCGGTGCCGACGTACGCCACGTAATTGTCGATCCCCGCCTTGTCCTTGAGCAGCGCTTCAAGGCGTTTGACCTCGTCGGCGGTGTTGCTCAGCGAAGCACCTTCGGCCAGTTTCAGGTCGACCATCAACTCCAGGCGACCCGATGCCGGGAAGAACTGCTGCGGCACAAACTTGAACAGCACAATGGATGCGATGAACAACAGCACAGTCGCGGCGATCACGGTTTTGCGCCAGCGCACGCACCACTCCACCAGACGCCGGACGCGCTGGTAGAACGGCGTGCCATACGGATCGGGTTGGCCGGCACCGTGCTTGGCGGCGTGGATTTTCGCCAGATCCGGCAGGAGTTTTTCCCCGAGATAGGGTACGAAAACCACCGCAGCCACCCACGACGCCAACAACGCGATGGTGACCACCTCGAAGATCGAACGGGTGTATTCGCCAGTGCCCGATTGCGCCGTGGCAATCGGCAGGAAGCCGGCCGCGGTGATCAGCGTACCGGTGAGCATCGGGAACGCTGTGCTGGTCCAGGCGTAACTCGCGGCTTTGACCCGGTCGAACCCCTGCTCCATTTTGATCGCCATCATTTCCACGGCGATGATCGCGTCGTCCACCAGCAAGCCCAGCGCCAGTACCAATGCACCGAGAGAAATCTTGTGCAGGCCGATGCCCAGGTAATACATGCTGGCAAACGTCATCGCCAGCACCAGCGGAATCGCCAGGGCCACCACCATGCCGGTGCGCACGCCGAGGGAGAAGAAACTTACCAGCAACACGATGGCCAGCGCCTCGACCAGCACTTGCACGAACTCGCCAACCCCGGTTTTCACCGCCGCCGGCTGGTCGGAGACCTTGCGCAGCTCCATACCGGCCGGGAGGTTTTTCTGGATGCGGGCGAATTCGACTTCCAGTGCCTTGCCCAATACCAGGATGTCACCGCCGTCTTTCATCGCCACCGCCAGGCCGATGGCGTCTTGCGCCATGAAGCGCATGCGCGGCGCCGGCGGATCATTGAAACCACGCCGTACATCGGCCACATCGGAGATACGGAAGGTGCGATCACCGACTCGGATCGGGAAGTTCTTGATCTCGTCGACCGTCTGAAAATTCCCTGTCACCCGTAACTGCAAGCGCTCGCTGCTGGTTTCGAAGAAGCCTGCCGTGGACACTGCGTTCTGCTCTTCAAGGGCTTGCTGGACAGCCGCTAGCGGCAAGCCAAGGGTGGCAAGCTTGACGTTGGAGAGTTCGATCCAGATTTTTTCGTCCTGCAACCCCAGCAGTTCGACCTTGCCCACATCCTTGACCCGTTGCAGCTGGATCTGGATACGGTCGGCGTAATCCTTGAGCACGGCGTAGTCGAAACCCGCGCCGGTCAGGGCGTAGATGTTGCCGAACGTGGTACCGAACTCATCGTTGAAGAACGGCCCCTGAATCCCCGGCGGCAGGGTATGACGGATGTCGCTGATTTTCTTGCGCACCTGATACCAGAGCTCCGGGATCTCTGCCGAGTGCATGGAATCACGCGCAATGAAGGTGACCTGGGATTCCCCGGGCCGCGAGAACGAAACAATGCGCTCGTACTCGCCGGTTTCCATCAGCTTTTTTTCGATGCGTTCGGTGACCTGGCGCGAGACTTCCTCGGCGGTCGCGCCCGGCCAGTTGGTGCGAATCACCATGGCCTTGAAGGTGAACGGCGGGTCTTCACTCTGGCCGAGCTTGGTGTAGGAAAGTGCGCCGACGATGGCCAGCAACAGCATCAGGAACAGGACGATCTGGCGATTACGCAGCGCCCATTCGGAAACGTTGAAGCGCATCGGGGCTTACTCCTTGTTCGCCAGATTGACCACGCGATTGGAGCGATCCACCGGACGCACCTGCTGCCCTTCGAGAAGCACATGGACACCGGCGGCCACGACCCAGTCGCTGGCGTTGAGCCCCTCGAGCACCGGTACGGTTTTCTCACCGAAGGCACCCACTCGCACCGGGGTTTTCTTCAAGGTGTTGTTGGCGCTGACGACCCAGACATAGGTCACGCCGTTTTCTGCGGTCAACGCCGACAGCGGAACGGACAGAGGTACCACGTCGGCGGCCTGCACGAACACCCGGGCGCTCTGGCCCAGCTCCACCGGCACCTTGCCGGAGGTGAAGGCGATGCGCGCCGCGAAGGTGCGGGACTTTGGATCAGCCGCTGGCGACAGCTCACGGATGCGCCCTTCGAAACGCTGGCCGGGCTGGGTCCAGAGCTCCACCGCCACCGCTTCACCGACCTTGAAGCGGCCGAAGTTCTGCTCCGGCAGGCTGATCAACACTTCACGCTCGCCATCGGTCGCCAGTGTGAATACCGTTTGCCCCGCAGCCACGACTTGCCCGACTTCCACCAGACGCTTGGCAACGACGCCGTCCTGCGGCGCACGCAGCACGGCGTAGCTGGCCTGGTTGTTGGAAACGTTGAATTCGGCCTTGATTTGCTTGAGGCGCGCTTCGCCAGAGCGGTAGAGGTTTTCGTGATTGTCGTACTGCGAACGGCTGACCAGCTGACGCTCCATCAGGGTTTTGTAGCGATCACGCTCGGCACGCACCATGCTCAGATTCGCTTCAGCTGCAGCGACCTGCGCCCGGGTGGCCTCCAGTTGCAGGCGCACGTCCTGAGGATCGAGCTCCGCCAAGGGTTGATCGGCCTTGACCCGCTGCCCTTCCTCGACCAGTCGTCGGCTGACTTTACCGCCAATACGGAACGCCAGGTCCGGCTCATAACGCGCACGGACTTCCCCTGGATAACTTTCCATGGACTGTGCCGAAGGCTCTGGCTGAACCACCATGGCCGGGCGCACGCTGACTGGCGGCACTTCGTCGGAGCCACACGCAGACAGTAAAAAAGCCAGGGTGACTGGCAACGCGAGGGGCAAGGCATAGCGGAACATGGTGAAGGACCTTTCGCTAATGGTGCTTTGAATAATTATACTGAGCAGTATGTTATTAATAGCAAACTCACCAGTCCAGTAATAAAAGCGAATATGCCAAACAATCTTTCAGCACCCAATGGCCCAGGCAGACCCAAGGATCTGGTCAAGCGCCAGGCGATTCTCGATGCGGCGAAAGTGCTGTTTCTGAGTAAGGGTTATGCCAATACCAGCATGGATGCCGTCGCAGCCGAGGCCGGTGTATCGAAGCTGACGGTCTACAGCCACTTCAACGACAAGGAGACGCTGTTCTCCTCCGCCGTGGTGGCCAAGTGCGAGGAACAGTTGCCCCCGCTGTTCTTCGAGTTGCCCGAAGGCGTGGCGGTGGAAACCGTGCTGCTGAACATCGCGCGCGGCTTTCATCAGCTGATCAACAGTGATGAATCAGTGAACCTGCACCGACTGATGATGACCTTGGGCAGCCAGGACCCGAAACTCGCGCAAATCTTCTTTGAGGCGGGCCCGGAGCGCATGCTGCATGGCATGGAACGCCTGCTGAGCCGGATCGACGAGAGTGGCGTGCTGAGCATCGACAAGCCACACAACGCCGCCGAGCACTTCTTCTGCCTGCTCAAGGGCGCCGGGAATTTCCGCTTGCTGTATGGCTGCGGCGAGCCGCCGGTCGGTGAGGAGGCGGAGAGCCATGTGCGGGAAGTGGTGGGGTTGTTTATGCGGGCTTATCGGCCTCAGTGAGCCTGACAGCATTGCGTTGACTGTACCGACGCCTTCGCGGGCAAGCCCGCTCCCACAGGGTCCGAGGTGTACTCGAATTTTGAACCCGGCACAAAACCTGTGGGAGCGTGGCTTGCCCGCGATGAAGGCGACTCGGTCTTAAGGCTTGAGCGCTTTCTTCGGATAAATATCGTACCGGCTCGACTTGCCATCCAGCGCATGGCTCGGCTTCGGTCCGTCGATGCACGGCGCCTTGCGCGGGCGCTTGACCACCACCCGGTGGCTGGCCAGGGCCAACGCCGCTTCGAGCAAGGCCGGCGCATCCGGGTCATCGCCCACCAGTGGCCGGAACAGGCGCATTTCCTTCTTCACCAGCGCGGTTTTCTCACGGTGCGGGAACATCGGGTCCAGGTAGATCACCTGTGGCGGTTCACCCTCCCAATTGCGCATCACCTCGATCGAGTTGCCCTTGAGCAGCCGCATGCGCGCCACGATCGGCGCCACGTCGAAGTCTTCCGCGCCACGGGCCAGGCCATCCTCCAGCAAGGCGCCGATCAGCGGCTGACGCTCGATCAGGCTCATCTCGCAACCGAGGCTGGCCAGCACGAACGCGTCCTTGCCCAGCCCTGCCGTGGCATCCAGTACCCGCGGGCGCACGCCCTGGGCGACACCAACAGCCTTGGCGATCATCTGCCCGCTGCCGCCGCCGTACAACCGGCGATGGGCCGCACCACCCTCGACGAAATCCACCCGCACCGGCCCCGGCGCGTCCGGCCCCAGCTGTTGCAACTGCAAACCCTGGTCGCCCACCTGCAAGGCAAATTCGCCGTCCGCCACTTGCATCGGCAAGCCCAGGCGCTCGGCCCATTGCTCGGCTTGTGACTCGAAAGCCGCGTCCAGGGCCTGGACATGGATGCGGCAGGCCGCGGGTTGATCAATCATCGGAAAACACGCTCAAAAAATTAATGATCGGCAAAAACTGCCGATAACAAAACTATCGAGCATTTTGCCAGAGCTGAGCGTCGACCGAGAGAAATGTCAGACATTCAACCCACAATCACAGGTTTTATATCGCCCTACGGCAATTACAACCTGCGAAATACCCAGGCACTGAGCGGTGTCAGTCACATCTGGCAGGATTTCTTTGCCCGTGCGCTGGCCGATCAGTCGGGTGATGTGCTGCCTGAATCACTGAATTTCCCGCCGGTCGATCTCGAAAGCCCGGTCGAGCCGACCGTTGGCAGCGATCTGCTGGAACACATCGTTTCCCAGCGTGAGTGCGACGTCAAAGAGACCGAGGTCCGCCCGCCAGAGCCTCTGTTCCTGCCAATTGCCGAATTCGAAATGGACCTGGCCGACAAGCCATTCCCACCGTTCCCGGCGGATGAAATCATCGCCCAGCAAAAACAACAGGACTTCGAAAGCGGCTGGGTTCGCCCGCTCGTGCTCAACGCCGGTCAGCCACTGCCGGAAGCCGGCCCTGCCCCGCAACCGCGCCCGCTGCACCTGCCGATTGCCGAATTCGAACTCGATCTGCTCGACAAGCCGTTCCCGCCGTTCTCTCCGGAAGAATTGGTGGAACAGCAGAAACAACTCGATTTCGACAATGGTTGGGCGCGCCCGATCATCCTGCAAAACCTGCGCATCGCCGCCTGACCCTCAGCCTTTGAAGAACTGATTGGCCTTCTGGTAGGGCATCGACCGTGAAGTGAAGCCGAACGTGCCTGATGTCTGGATTTCTTCGGCAGCGCGGAAGAATTCACCATAGGCCGCCAACGCCAGCGCCGAACCGACGCTGATGCGTTTGACGCCCATTTCAGCCAACTGCGCGACCGTCAGCTTCAAGCCGCCCGACATCAACACATTCACTGGCTTGGGCGCCACCGCGCGCACCACCGCCAACACATCCTCGGCACTGCGCAGACCGGGTGCGTAAAGCACATCGGCACCGGCCTCGGCGAATGCCTGCAAGCGGCGGATGGTGTCGGCCAGATCAGGATTGCCGTGCAGGAAGTTTTCGGCCCGGGCGGTCAATGTGAAGGGGAACGGCAAACTGCGAGCGGCAGCCACAGAGGCCTCGATGCGCGCCACAGCATGGTCGAAACAGTAGATCGGACCTTCTTCGCGGCCGGTGGCGTCTTCAATCGAACCCCCGACGGCTCCGACCTCTGCCGCGCGCAAGATGCTTTTCGCGCAGTCGGCCGGGTTGTCGGCAAAGCCGTTTTCCAGGTCCACGGCAACCGGCAGGTCAGTGGCGGCGACAATCGCCTGAACGTTCATCAGGGTATCGTCGAGGCTCAAGCCGCCATCGGCACGCCCCTGGGAAAAGGCATAACCGGCACTGGTGGTCGCCAGCGCCTCGAAGCCGAGGCTGGCGAGCATCTTCGCTGAACCGGCATCCCACGGATTGGGAATCACAAAAGCGCCGGAGCGTTCGTGAAGGGCTTTGAACGCCTGGGCTCGAAGGGTTTGCGCATCCATGGGGCAGCTCCTGAAGAGGGGGAAAGAATCCGCTTCAGAGCAGGCCAAGTTGCTCGGCGGCGGGTTCTCTGTATAGCTCAGGCAGCGCCGGCAAGCCAGGCAGACGCCGCATCAGCCTGGCGTGAAAACGCTGCGCCAGTTTCGCGGCCAGCAGGTTGTCGGCGGTGTGCAGGAAGATATACGGCGTGCGCCCTTCTTCGATCCACAGCGCGATTTTCTCGACCCAGGGCTCCAGGAACGGATCGTTGGCCTCAAGCACCGGATGGCCGATAAAACGCACCTGCGGACACTGCGTGAACGCCGCCGGACGCGGAGGCACACGGGGCTTCTTCGATTGAGCGTGAAGCACTGACGGCTCGGTCGATGTGCAACTGAACAACGCTCGGGGGTCAAGACAGATGCGTTCAACACCGCGATCCAGCAGCAGACGATTGAGCATCCGCTCGCTGTCACCCTTGGCGAAAAAATCGCCATGGCGCACTTCAACGGCCAGCGGGCGCTGCAGGGCATCGATAAATCCGGCCAGCTCGGGCAAGCGTTGGGGCGTGAAGTTTTTCGACAGCTGCAACCACAATGGCGACACCCGATCACCCAGCGGACTGAGCAATTGCAGGAAGGTTTCGGCGGCTGTCAGCTGTTCGCGCAGATCGCCACCGTGACTGATCTCGCCGGGAAACTTGGCGGTAAAGCGAAAGTGCTGCGGCATGGTTTCGGCCCAACGCTGCACGGTGCTGGCAGCCGGGCTGGCGTAGAAGGTCGTGTTGCCTTCTACGGCATTGAATACCTGGCAATAGAGATCAAGAAATTCAGCGGGTCGGGCGTGCGGTGGATACAGGTAATCGCGCCAGGCGTTCTCGCTCCAGGACGGGCAACCGAGGTAATACGGCAGCACCATCAGATGTACAGGTCGAGACCCAGCACGTCCGTATCCCAATCGACGAAACCGGCGGTACTCAGGTAGCTGGCCAACGCCGTCGCCACGCTTTTGCTCATGGCTCGGTGGTAAAGCATGTCTTGCTGACGGGCGGGAAGATTGCTCAGTTTTTGCGCAGAGGCTTTGGCGGCGCGGGCAGCCAGTTGCTCTTCAGTCGGGAATTCGGCCTCGCCTTCGATATCAATGGCGTCGTCTTCCACCACACGGACTTTGCGTGGCTTGCGCTTGATGGGGTAGGACTGAGAGGAAACGCCGTCGATACGCATACGTGCATACTCGGAATCAGTGATGGCAGTTTAGTGGCGCAAAACCCACTTCGCAAACCGCCGAGTGATAACTAGAACACATAAAAGGCAAAAGGTTTAAAAGCTGGGGTTAGAAAATGACGATTGGCAGAATTAGAGCAGAACACCAACTCTGTGGGAGCGGGCTTGCTCGCGAAGACGGTGTGTCAGGCAACAGAAATGTCGAATGTCATACCGCCTTCGCGAGCAAGCCCGCTCCCACAGGTACTGCGTGAATCAACGCGCTTTAGGCGTCGCCACTTTGTCCCGCAGATAAACCGGCTGTGCCTCGTCGGCCACGATCGCCTCGCCACGCGCCCAGGCAAATTGCGCCAGGGTCAACAGGTCTTCAGCGTGAGGCAACATGGCCGCGTCCTGGCCGCTCAGGTTGACCGCGATGCGTTCGCCATACCCCCAACCGGTGCCAGCGCCGAACCACTCGCCGCCGGCATCGGCCGGCAATGCCGCGGACTCCGGCGGCAGTACCGCTTCAGCGCCAACAAGACGCATCTCCCCGGTCGTTTCGCGGTAGCAACCCCAATACACTTCATCCATGCGCGCATCGATGGCAGCGGCGACCTGAGTGGCGCCATGTTCGCGCAATGCACGTTGCGCCAGCACGGCCAGGTTCGATACCGGCAGCACCGGGCGATCCAGGGCAAACGCCAGACCTTGCACCACGCCGATGGCGATGCGCACACCGGTGAAGGCACCCGGGCCACGGCCGAACGCAATGGCATCGACCGCTTGCAGGGTGGTGCCAGCATCGGCCAGCAATTGCTTGATCATCGGCAACAGCTTCTGCGCGTGCAGGCGCGGGATCACCTCGTAATGGCTCGTGACCTTGCCGTCATGCAGCAAGGCAACGGAGCAAGCTTCAGTCGCGGTGTCCAGGGCCAGCAAGGTGCTCATCGATGTATCCGTAACAAGAGGTCAGAAAAAGTGCGTCAGTATAAACAACTACGGCCCGCAAGCGGGCCGTGGATGATGAAGCGATTCAGACTTTTCAGCTCAGGGCTGCAAGCACCTTGGCGGTGATCGCTTCAACCGAACCGACGCCTTCGATATGGCTGTACTTCGGCTTGCCATTGGCAGCCGACAGCGTCTGGTAGAACTCCACCAGCGGCTTGGTCTGGGAGTGGTAGACCGACAGGCGATGACGCACGGTTTCTTCAGTGTCGTCCTTGCGCTGTACCAGCTCTTCACCGGTGATGTCGTCCTTGCCGGCGATTTTCGGCGGGTTGTAGACAATGTGGTACACGCGGCCGCTGGCCTCGTGAACACGACGACCGGCGATACGCTGGACGATTTCTTCGTCCTCGACGGCGATTTCAACCACTGCGTCCAGCTCGACGCCGGCAGTCACCAGGGCTTCGGCCTGGGGAATGGTGCGCGGGAAGCCGTCGAACAGGAAACCGTTGGCGCAGTCGGACTGGGCAATGCGGTCCTTGACCAGTGCGATGATCAGGTCATCGGACACCAGGCCACCGGCATCCATGATGCTCTTGGCCTTGATGCCCAGCTCGGTGCCGGCCTTGACCGCTGCACGCAGCATGTCGCCGGTGGAAATTTGCGGAATACCGAATTTTTCGGTGATGAACTTAGCCTGAGTACCTTTACCGGCCCCGGGAGCTCCCAGCAGAATGACGCGCATCGATGTGCTCCTCAATTTTTTATATGGATAACGTCAGATTCGCCTCGTGGGGCCAATCTCAAAAAAAGGGTCGTGGCCGCCCAAACGGCCAAAGGCTGATCAAGATACACAGCAGGCTGCGCCCACACAAGACGCCAAAAGTCGGAGAAACCGCTGCCTCCTGCGACCATTGCGCACGGTTCCCCAAGTCGCAACCCCAACATTAACTGTCGCCTGACAGCACTTTTCAACCCGTCCTGCGGCGGCATCCGCCTCACCTGCCGGATGCCTGCCCCCAAGGCAAAAACCTTAGCCGGTGTTACGCAAACCGGCGGCAATCCCCGCGACAGACACCAGCAGGGCCTGTTCTACCGGGCTGCCCTGCGCCACGTCCTGCACGCGTGAACGGGCCAGCAACTCGGCCTGCAATAGATGAAGCGGGTCGAGGTAAGTGTTGCGCAAGCGGATGAATTCAAGGGTCGCTGGGCTATGTGCCAGCAGCTGCGACTGCCCGGTCAGGCCGAGGACGATGGAGCACGCCTGCGACAATAGGTCGCGTAAGTGCGCACCCAATGGCAACAGATTCGGCTCCACCAGACGCTCGTCATAGGACTGGGCAATGTCGGCATCCGCCTTGGCCAGGACCATCTCCAGCATATCGATGCGGGTGCGGAAGAACGGCCATTGCTCACGCATCTGCCCCAGCAGTTCACCTTCACCACGCTCCAGTGCCTTGCTCAGGGCGGCTTCCCAACCCAGCCAGGCCGGCAACATCAGGCGCGTCTGGGTCCAGCCGAAGATCCACGGAATCGCCCGCAGGCTTTCGATCCCCCCGGCCCGGCGCTTGGCCGGACGACTGCCCAGGGGCAATCGACCGAGTTCCTGCTCCGGCGTGGACTGGCGGAAATACTCCACGAACTGCGGATTCTCCCGCACCACGGCGCGGTAGGCGCTGACACCGTCTGCGGCCAGTTCGTCCATCAAATGGCGCCACTCAGGCGTCGGTGGCGGCGGCGGCAGCAAGGTCGCCTCAAGCACGGCGGCCAGGTACAGGTTGAGGTTTTGCTCGGCGATGTCCGGCAGGCCGAATTTGAATCGAATCATTTCGCCCTGTTCGGTGGTGCGGAACCGCCCCGCCACCGAACCCGGCGGCTGCGACAGGATCGCCGCATGGGCCGGGCCGCCGCCACGCCCCACGGTGCCGCCGCGACCGTGGAACAGCAGCAGCTCCACTTGTTGTTCGCGGCAGATATCCACCAGTCGTTCCTGCGCCCGGTACTGCGCCCAGGCCGCCGCAGTGGTGCCGGCGTCCTTGGCCGAATCGGAATAGCCGATCATCACTTCCTGCGGCCCTTGCAGACGCGAGCGATAGCCGGGCAACAGCAGCAGTTTCTCGATCACCGGGCCGGCATTGTCGAGATCGGCCAGGGTTTCGAACAGCGGCACCACGCGCATCGGCCGCAGCACGCCGGATTCCTTGAGCAACAATTGCACCGCCAGCACATCGGAAGCGGCACCGGCCATCGAGATCACATAGGAACCGAGGGACGCCCCCGGTGCAGCGGCGATTTCCCGGCAGGTCGCCAGCACTTCGGCGGTATCGGCGGAGGGTTTGAAGTACGCCGGCAGCAACGGCCGGCGGTTATTCAGTTCACGCATCAGGAAGGCGATGCGTTCTTCCTCGCTCCAGTCCTCGTAGCGCCCCAGGCCGAGGTAGTCGGTGATTTCGGTCATGGCAGCGGTGTGTCGCGACGAATCCTGGCGCACATCCAGACGAACCAGGAACAGGCCAAAGGTCACCGCCCGGCGCAGGCAGTCGAGCAACGGTCCGTCGGCAATCACGCCCATGCCGCACTCGTGCAACGAGTGGTAGCACAGCTCCAGCGGGTCGAGCAGTTCGCGGTTGTTTTGCAGCACATCGGCCGGTGCCGGTGTGGGTGTCGACAACGAGGTGTGCGCCCAGTTGCGCGTCGCGCGCAGGCGTTCGCGCAGCTGTTTGAGCACTGCCCGGTAAGGTTCGGCGCTGTCACCCGCCTTGGCCTTCAATTCATCGCTGGCCTGCTGCATCGACAGTTCAGCCGCCAGGTGATCGACATCGCGCAGGTACAGATCAGCCGCCATCCAGCGCGCCAACAGTAAAACCTCTCGGGTCACCGCCGCCGTCACATTAGGGTTGCCGTCGCGGTCGCCGCCCATCCACGAGGCAAAGCGAATCGGCGCCGCCTCCAGTGGCAAGCGCAGGCCGGTAGCGGCGTGCAGGGCCTGGTCGGCCTTGCGCAGGTAATTGGGAATGGCCTGCCACAGCGAATGCTCGATCACCGCGAAACCCCACTTGGCTTCATCCACTGGTGTCGGACGCGTGCGGCGGATTTCCTCGGTGTGCCAGGCTTCGGCGATCAGGCGCTGCAAGGTGGCTTTGATCTGCTCGCGCTCGGCACGGGTCAGGTCACGGTGATCCTGCGCCGCCAGTTGCGCGGCGATGGCGTCGTACTTCTGGATCAGCGTGCGGCGCGCGACTTCGGTCGGGTGCGCGGTCAGCACCAGTTCAATCTCCAGTCGCCCCAATTGCCGGGCCAGTGCATCGGCACCATGGCCCTCGGCACGCAGGCGAGCGAGCAATTCGGGCAACACCCGGGCTTCGAACGGCGCCGGTTGAGACTCCTCCCGACGGTGAATCAACTGGTATTGCTCGGCGATATTGGCCAGGTTGAGAAACTGGTTGAACGCCCGCGCTACTGGCAACAGTTCGTCTTCGCTCAACTGGTTGAGGCTGGCGCTGAGCTCGGCGTCCATGGAGCCGCGCCGGTCCGCCTTGGCGCCCTTGCGGATCTGCTCGATCTTGTCGAGAAAACCGTCACCATATTGTTCACGAATGGTGTTGCCCAACAGCTCACCCAACAGGTGAACGTCCTCGCGCAAGCGTGCATCAATATCGGTCATCAGCAGGTCTCCAGCAAAAAATCCGGGCGGCTTGGAACCTAGAGAGTGCCGTCCCAGACAGGTTCTTACAAGCAAGTCGACGAAGGGCCTTCAAACCTTGCCTGTTGAAGCTAGTCTGAAGATAAGCCGTACAACGGCTATCGCCGGCCAACGCCGGACACTCACCCTGCCCGCCACGAGCGGTCGCGCCATGAGGTCACTATGAAAATCCGCGAGCTTGCCCACCACTGGGAAGAAAACGCCAAGGGTCGCCTGACCGACACCGGCTACTCGATTCATCTGGATGTGGAGTCTGCCGCACGGCTGGCCGCGCTCGTCGAGATGTACCCCAAGCGGCATCCCGAAGAACTGCTCGGCGATCTGATTGGCGCCGCACTCGAAGAGCTGGAAAGAAGCTTCCCGTACATCAAGGGCTCGACCGTGGTCGCCACTGACGAAGAAGGCGACCCGCTGTACGAAGACATCGGACCGACCCCGCGTTTTCTGGCGCTGTCCCGTCGGCATCTGCACGACATGTCGGTGCCGGACGACAAACAGAAACACTAATTATCCACAGAACCTGTGGGAGCGGGCTTGCTCGCGAAGGCGGTTTAACATTCAACATCTATGTTGATTGATACACCGCCTTCGCGAGCAAGCCCGCTCCCACACTGGCCCGTTTTTCACTTCAAAAATTGCGTTACTCCGGGCCTGAAAAGGTCCGGTATAGCGCTGTGCGTGACGTAAATCCCCGTCTTAGAGCCCTGTCGACCCGGTCAAAGTTTTTTCGATAGCTGGCTAAATTCTCTGAACTTTCAAAAAACGCCTCGGGTCAACCCAAGTAACCACGCCTGGGACGAGCGTTTCAAAACACCCCGCAATTGATGGCTTCAGCGCCCTGCCCAGGATGGATTCAATGCTTTTCAGGAGTTAGCCCAATGGAGTTGAAGACCATGAAAACCCGAACCGGCACATCCTCGTTCACTCATTCGCGCGGCCTCCAATTGGCGGCGCTGGCCCTCGGCAGCAGCCTGATCCTGGCCGGTTGCGCCGGTAATCCGCCGACCGAGCAGTACGCGGTGACCCAATCGGCCGTCAACGACGCCGTGAGCGCCGGCGGCACCGAGTTCGCCGCGGTGGAAATGAAGTCGGCCCAGGACAAGCTCAAGCAAGCCGAAATTGCCATGCACGACAAAAAATATGACCAGGCCCGGACACTTGCCGAACAGGCCGAGTGGGACGCTCGTGTCGCCGAGCGCAAGGCCCAGGCGATGAAGGCCGAACAATCCGTGAAGGACGCGCAGAAAGGCGTTCAGGAATTGCGTCAGGAAAGCCAGCGCACTGTTCAGTAAGCGGCGCGGCGCCACGCATTCCCACTCGACTAAAAGGACGAAATCATGAAACGCATTCAACTGATGATCCCAACCCTGCTGGCTGCCACCGTCGCTCTGGCGGCCTGCTCCACGCCGCCCAACGCCAACCTCGAACAGGCCCGCACCAACTACACCGGCCTGCAAGCTGACCCGCAGGCCAGCAAAGTCGCAGCCCTGGAAACCAAGGAGGCCAGCGATTATCTGGACAAGGCCGACCAGGCCTACAGGGACAAGCAAGACGCAGCCAAGGTTGACCAGCTTGCCTATCTGACCAACCAGCGGGTTGAAGTGGCCAAGCAGACCATTGCCCTGCGCACCGCTGAAGCCAATCTGAAAAACACTTCGGCACAACGGGCCGAGGCCCGTCTGGCAGGCCGCGATCAGCAGATCAAACAACTGAAGGACAGCCTCAACGCCAGGCAGACCGAGCGCGGGACACTGGTAACTTTCGGGGATGTGCTGTTCGCCACGGACAAGGCCGAACTGAAATCCAACGGCCTGATGAACATCAACAAACTGGCGCAGTACCTCCAGGAAAACCCCGACCGCAAAGTGATTGTCGAGGGTTATACCGACAGCACCGGTACCGCATCGCACAACCAGTCGCTCTCGGAACGTCGTGCGGATTCCGTGCGAGCGGCTCTGGTGAAGATGGGCGTCGACCCGGCGCGTATCGTTGCCCAGGGGTACGGCAAGGAGTATCCGGTGGCGGATAACTCAAGCACCTCTGGCCGGGCGATGAACCGCCGGGTGGAAGTGACGATTTCCAATGACAACCAGCCGGTGATGCCGCGTTCGGCGGTGAGCGCGAACACTCAATAGTTGGCCGGTGAACTAAACAAAAGCCCCGTCTGATCTGTTCAGACGGGGCTTTTTGTTTTTACTTCGTCGTCACTGTTATTTTTGATAGCAGATAAAACTCCTCGCAAAAGTTATGAAGGGCTTCAAAACTTTGAGGAAGGAACCATGAAACTGTCAGCTGCTTTATTACTGTCCTGTTTGATCGCAACAACGATGGCTTACGCGAACGCACCAGATGCCGTGAACAACGATGCCATTCTTACCGACATCCCCCTGCCTGAAACCGGCGTTGACCAGCGGCCCGTTGTTGGGGAAAAGACCGTCTTGTTGATAGCCACTCACTGGCAAGACAGTAAAGGAATAGACATGCAAAAACTTTATGCAGACACCGCCTCAGAACAACCCGGGTCTCTAAGTGATTACATACGACAAGCCTCAATGGGCAAATTAACGTTTAAATGGACGACGACTACCGTGAGGATTCCTATGCCGTATCCAGGATGGGCAACCGCTATCAGGGACGCTGCAGAGGAGGCCCTGAAACAGGGCCATGATTTTAAACAGTACGACTTCTTTATGGTTATCGAAAACGGCCCTGGCGGAGGTCAAGCATGGATGCCGGGGAGCTCGCTGATTGTGCGCGGGCAGTATGGAGGCCACTATTTATGGGCACATGAGTTCGGTCATAACCTCGGATTCAATCACGGAGAAACCTACACGAAATGTCCAAAAGACAACGATACGGTCTTTGCTCCCGATCAATGCGAGATCAAACCGGCTATCCCCGCAACCGACACCGGGGATCCGGTATCACAGGGAAGAGGCCTCTATCCTGCAAATTATCGTTGGTATGCCGGTTGGCTGGATAACTCTCAAGTAGCGGTAATCGAGCGCTCTGGCATCTATCGCCTGGGTGTACTGGGCCAAAGTGGACCGCAACTGTACCTCATCAATCGCACTGGATTGACTCCGAGGCAAATCGCACTTGAGTACCGCCAGCCCAGCTACTACGACAACTTCCCACTTACCGACAATCGAGTGAACGGCGTTTGGGTGAGATATACAAGCATCGGAGGAACCGTAAGTAACATTCAACTCGATGCTACACCGGAAACTGCCACGACGAGTGACCCGACATTACAACCGGGAAGAACATTGGTTGATGACAGCGCCAAAATAAAAGTCAAGGTTTGCTCCACTGATACGTCGGGGGCCTCGATAGCCGTCTCCGTCGGCGGAGAAACATTACCTGACTGTGATCCTCCAACATAAGTATCCACTGCAAGATGCAGTTACCGGTCCTGTCCCGATGTTTCCGGCGGCTCTTCATTACCAGCTGCCACAATTACTGTAATTACAGGGACTGGTACATCGAAAAGCCTGTCACTAACAGACAGGCCTTCCTCATCCTCAGCTAAAAAACTAGGGTTCGAGCTTCTGCGGCGTCTCCTGCCCCATGCAACGCACGGCTTTTTTCTTGCTGTCGACCAGCACGCCCGTCAGGCCTTTCTGTTCCATGTCAAACAGCACCAGCACGCCATCGATGCACTGCGCCACTTGTGCCGCCGGTTCCAGTGAGACCTTGTAGTCTTCGCCCGGAATGGTCTTGAGCATGGTGAATTCGTTGAGCAGCAACGCATCCTCAGGCTTGGCGAAGTGCAGGTAGCCGTACCACCACAGGGCACCGACGGTGCCGAGGATGCTGCAGATACCGGTGATTATCAGCGGGATGGCGTTACGTTCTTCACTCATTGCGGACTCTCTGGTGGTTCATCTTCAGAATTCGGGGGTGCCGGGTAATTGGGGATTTCACCCAGGCGGCGCAGGCCGTTGAAATGCTGCGGGTCATCGAGATAGCGCAGCATGACGTTACGCCAGACCGGGTCGGCGAACGTCTGCACGTGACCGCCACGGGTCAGTTGCAACACCCGCGGCGGCGGCGCAGCTTGATACAGTCGGATGCCGTTGGAAAGAGGCACGATCGGATCGTCGATGCTGTGGTAGATCAGTTTCGGCACGTCTTTAAGCTGCGCCATGGAGTTGATCGCGCTGTCGCCGTCCGGCACCAGCCACGACAACGGCACCTGGAACGTCCAGAACACCCATGAATTACTCAACGCATAGCGACCGACGCTGCGGTAACTGGCGGGTACGCCGTCGAGGACAAAAGCCTTGAGTTGTTTCTGCCGTTGCGGGTGCTGGACCAGGTAATGCACGGCCATCGAGCCACCGAGACTCTGGCCGAGCAGGATCAGCGGCTTGCCTTGAACCTCCGGCGCCTTGTCCAGCCAGGCGAACGCCGCATCGATGTCCTGGTAGATGGCCGGCAGGCTCGGTTCGCCTTCGGACAGGCCGTAACCGCGATAGTCCACAAGCAACACCTGGTAACCATTTTTCGGCAACCAGAAGCTGCCGCCAAGGTGCATGGGCAGGTTTCCGCCATTGCCGTGCAAGTGCAGCACCGTACCCTTGACCTCAACCCCCTGCTTCACCGGCAGCCACCAGGCATTCAGCTTGAGGCCATCGGCGGTGTTCAAGGTGATGGTGCGATACTCGAGCCCGGCCTTTTCCGGGGTGAACAACTGGCCGGGTTCCGGGTAGAACAGTAGCGAGCTGCAGCCATTCAAGACCAGGAAAAGGCAAAGGATGCCGAGGATTCTCATCCGTTGAAACCTCGCAAGTATTGAGTTGGAACACATCACCTGTGGGAGCGAGCTTGCTCGCGATGGCGGTGTATCAGACAACAGAAGTGTTGAATGTGAGACCGCTATCGCGAGCAAGCTCGCTCCCACAGGGGAATTCATTGTTCACAGGATATTGGAGTAATCCGCCTCGATCCGGTCCAGGCTCAAGTGGTTCAAGAAGTTCGAGAAGCACATCCACGCCGACAACGCGTTCATGTCGCGGAACTGTTCCGGCAGGTACTTGGGCGGCACCACCAGCCCTTCATCCACCAACTGGCGCAAGGTACGCATGTCTTCTAGGGTGGTCTTGCCGCAGAACAACAGCGGTATCTGCTCCAGCTTGCCTTTGCGCACGGCCAGTTGAATGTAGTTGTAAATCATGATGAAGCCCTTGAGGTAGGACAAGTCTTTGGTAAATGGCAGACCTGTCGGCACCGAGCCGCGGAACACGCGGCTGGCGTTGCTGTAGCTCTCGGGCATCTCGAAGCCTTGCTCACGGAAGAACTCGAACACCTGCAGGAAATCCGCGCCCTCTTCCACCATGTGAATCGCACGCGTACGGTTGGTCAGTTTGCGCAGACGGCTCGGGTACGAGGCGAAGGTGATGATTTCCATCAGGATCGCCAGACCTTCCTGGGTGACTGTCGACGAAGGCGGGCCTTTGGCGAGGAAGGTGCAAATCGGCTGGTTCAGGCCGTTGAGCGTGGTGCCGACGTGCACCAGCCCTTCATGGACCTCCAGGGCGCGCACATCGCGCTGGTTGAACATCGCGTCGGAGCGGATCTTGATGTAGTCGGCGCCGGCCGCCGCATCGGCGACGATGCCGTCGGACTCGAACACCCGGATGGTTTCCTCGGCTTCGCCAAACACCTTGTTCAACCGGTGCTGCAACAGGTCGACCGCATCCTTGGCCGTCAGCGTCTTCGGTTCGTCCTTGAGGTCGCCACGGCCGTCGATGTTGTTCAGGTATTCGGACAGCATCATGCCCAGGTCGGACAGGGTCGGGTCGCCGGCATGGAATGCGTCGGACGCGGCGCCGTACAACTCCTGTGAAATCAGACCGAAATCCTCGGTGCCGCGCGCTTCGAGCATGCGCACCACCATGCGGTACTCCTTGCACATGCGCCGCATGATCTGGCCGACAGGGTTGAACTGGCCGAGCTGGCGGGTGATGTCGCGCTCGATGTTCTGGAACTCCAGCTTCACTTTGCTGGAGTCGAACGCCAGCGGCCGGTTGAGGTAGTAGTCGCGGTCCACCGCCGGCATTTCCTTGCCCTTGGCCTTGAGGAAGCCCTTGCGAATGTTGTCGTCCCATTTGACCGCATCGAGTACGCGGATCGGCGTCTGTGCCAGCACGATGCGATCGGACAAAATGCGTATCGACTGTTGGTAATCGTCCACGCGAAACTCCTGTAGAAACCTGTGGGTGCTGCTTACTTGGCTTTGGCCTGGCGCTGATAGCGCACCGCTTCGACGAACACATCGGAATTGGCCGGGTCGTCGAGGTAGGCGGTGACTTGATTCATGTGGCTGTCGATCAATACGCCATCACCATCGCTGGTCTGGAAGCTTTCACCGCTCAGGGCGTTCTGCTTGATGGCCTGGTTGATCTGTTCGAGGTCGAGGTTGTAGACCACCAACTCATGTTTGTCGGTCAGCTCAAAACCGCCGAGGGTGAAATGCCCGCCGAACTGCGCCGGCACCTTTGCCGACAGGTACCAGCGGCTGCCATGACGCGACACTGTGAAAGGATAGGCCTCCCGCGCCCCGGGCCTGGCCCGGTAATAGCTGACGGCCTGATAGCGGTTGTCGCCGATGCGGGTCAGTTCGAGGTTGAGCGCTTCGCCCCAGGCATTGGTGCTGGTCCATTTGCCGAGTAATCCTTTGGGCGCGGGGTCGCTTGCAGGCAGCGGCTCCTTGAAGGACACCAGACAGCCACTGAGCAGCAAGAACGACAAGGCGATCACAACGACACGCCAGGCTTTCATTCAATACTCCCTATGAATACACACCGCCCTAAGGTCGACACATTCCCCTGTGGGAGCGAGCTTGCTCGCGATGACGGTGTGTCAGACAACATTAATGTTGAATGGTAAACCGCTATCGCGAGCAAGCTCGCTCCCACAGGGGAAAGCACCAGCCGGGACTACTCCGACGCCAGCACCAGGTGCATGTAGCGCGTCAGGATGCCGAGCATTTCCTCTTCGGCGGCAGGCTCGTCTACGTTGAGCAGGCCCTGATATTCCATCCGGCCGATAATCGCCGTCAACACCTTGGCATCCTGATGCGGCTCCCGCGAGCCCAGCACCTGGAACAGCTGGCAAGAGCCCTGCAACAGGATTTGCTGATGCGAACGCACCAGTTCGGCCAGGCGCGGGTTAAGCAACGCCTCTTGGCGGAACGCCTGCTCGGCCATCAGGTGTTCGCGGCGATTGATCAGTTGCCGGTGAACGTAATCGGTCATCAGCCGTGCAATATCGTCCGCCAGTTTCGAGCGCGCCTGCGGGCTGCCATCGCCACTGGCGATCATGTCACGCAGCAGGCCCTCGTTGTTCACCCACAGCTTGCCCATGTACGCGGCACTGCGCTCCACGTATTGGGCGAAGGTATCGGTGAGCAGGTCATCGATATCCTTGAAATAGTAAGTGGTTGCCGACAACGGCACCTGCGCCTCGGCGGCCACCGCACGGTGCCGTACGGCGCGCACGCCGTCGCGCACGACAATGCGCATCGCAGCGTCGAGAATGTCCTGTCGACGCTGCTCACTGCCCTGTCGGCTGGCCTTGCGACCCTGGTACTGAACACTTTCAGCGACCGCAGTGGCGATACCCGCTGCACCTTCTTGAGCCATTGCACGAATCACGACAGGTATTTCCTCTCAGATGAAAGTAACAAGTTGATACGTTTGTACCAGACAGGCAATAAAAAAGCCGCCTGAAAAGGCGGCTTTTTTAATTGAAACACTTACGCTTGCGGCCGCATGTGCGGGAACAGGATCACGTCGCGGATCGACGGGGAGTTGGTCAGCAGCATCACCAGACGGTCGATACCGATGCCTTCACCCGCCGTTGGCGGCATGCCGTACTCGAGCGCACGCACGAAGTCGGCGTCGTAGTGCATGGCTTCGTCGTCGCCGGCGTCCTTGTCGGCCACCTGGGCCATGAAACGCTCGGCCTGGTCTTCCGCGTCGTTCAACTCGGAGTAGGCGTTGGCGATTTCACGACCACCGATGAACAGCTCGAATCGGTCGGTGACGTTCGGGTTGTCGTCGTTACGACGGGCCAGCGGCGACACTTCGAACGGGTACTGGGTAATGAAGTGCGGCTGTTCCAGCTTGTGCTCGACCAGCTCTTCGAAAATCATCACCTGCAGCTTGCCCAGGCCTTCGAAGCCCAGCACCTTGGCGCCGGCTTTCTTGGCGATGGCGCGAGCCTTGTCGATGTCGTTCAGGTCGTCGGCGGTCAGCTCGGGGTTGTACTTGAGGATCGAGTCGAACACCGACAGGCGCACGAACGGCTCGCCGAAGTGAAACACCTTGTCGCCGTACGGCACGTCGGTGCTGCCCAGAACCAGCTGCGCCAGTTCACGGAACAGTTCTTCGGTCAGGTCCATGTTGTCTTCGTAGTCGGCGTAGGCCTGGTAGAACTCCAACATGGTGAATTCAGGGTTGTGACGAGTCGAAACGCCTTCGTTACGGAAGTTGCGGTTGATCTCGAACACCTTCTCGAACCCGCCAACAACAAGCCGCTTGAGGTACAACTCCGGTGCAATGCGCAAGAACATTTCCATGTCCAGCGCGTTGTGGTGGGTTTCGAACGGCTTGGCTGCCGCGCCGCCCGGAATGGTCTGCAGCATCGGCGTTTCCACTTCCAGGAAATCACGCTTCATCAGGAAGCTGCGGATGTGGGCGATGACTTGCGAACGCACGCGGAACGTCTGGCGCACGTCTTCGTTGACGATCAGGTCAACGTAGCGCTGGCGGTAGCGCTGTTCGGTGTCGGTCAGGCCGTGGTGCTTGTCCGGCAGCGGACGCAGGGATTTGGTCAGCAGGCGCACGCTGGTCATTTCAACGTACAGGTCACCTTTGCCGGAACGGGCCAGGGTGCCTTCGGCGGCAATGATGTCGCCCATGTCCCAGGTTTTCACCGCGGCCAGGGTTTCTTCGGACAGGGTCTTGCGATTGACGTAGACCTGGATACGACCGGTCATGTCCTGGATCACCATGAACGAGCCACGGTTGAGCATGATACGACCGGCAACCTTGACCGGGATCGCAGCCTCTGCCAGCTCTTCCTTGGTCTTGTCCGCGTACTGTTTCTGCAGTGCATCGCAGTAGTTTTCGCGGCGGAAGTCATTCGGGAAGGCATTGCCCTTGGCGCGCTCGGCAGCAAGCTTTTCCTTGCGCAGGGCGATCAGGGAGTTTTCTTCCTGTTGCAGGGCTTGCGGGTCGAGTTCTAGGTCGCTCATGTCTTTAAATATTCCATCTGGTTCGTTTTCCCCGGCCTGCGGCCGGGGATCGCCGGCAAGCCGGCTCCTACAGGGGATCGCGGTGTGTCAGTAACTTACAGCCCGGACTTCAGGCTCGCTTCCAGGTATTCGTCGATGTCGCCATCGAGCACCTTGTCACAGTCGCTGCGTTCGATGTTGGTGCGCAGATCCTTGATCCGCGAGGCATCGAGCACGTACGAACGGATCTGATGACCCCAGCCGATATCGGACTTGGTGTCTTCCAGCGCCTGGGACGCCGCGTTGCGTTTCTGCATTTCCTGCTCGTACAACTTGGCCCGCAGCATTTTCATGGCGGTGTCCTTGTTGGCGTGCTGGGAACGTTCGTTCTGGCAGCTGACCACGGTGTTGGTCGGTACGTGGGTGATACGTACGGCCGAGTCGGTGGTGTTTACGTGCTGACCACCGGCACCCGAGGAACGATAGGTGTCGATCCGCAAGTCTGCCGGGTTGATTTCGATTTCCACCTTGTCATCGATCTCTGGCGAGACGAACACCGCGGAAAACGAGGTGTGGCGACGGTTGCCGGAGTCGAACGGGCTCTTGCGCACCAGACGGTGCACGCCGATCTCGGTACGCAACCAGCCAAACGCATACTCGCCCTTGATGTGCACGGTCGCGCCCTTGATCCCGGCGACTTCACCGGCGGACAGTTCCATGATGGTCGCGTCGAAACCGCGCTTGTCGGCCCAGCGCAGGTACATGCGCAGCAGGATGTTGGCCCAGTCCTGGGCTTCGGTGCCGCCGGAACCGGCCTGGATGTCCAGGTAGGCGTTGTTCGGGTCCATTTCGTGGCTGAACATGCGACGGAATTCCAGCTTGGCCAGACTTTCCTCGAGACGGGCCAGCTCGGCGACGACATCGTCCACTGCGCCTTCGTCGTTTTCTTCGACAGCCATGTCCAGCAGGTCGCGGCAATCGGCCAGACCGGTGTTCAGTTCGTCCAGGGTATCGACGATCTGCGCCAGCGCAGCGCGCTCGCGGCCCAACTCCTGGGCGTATTCAGGCTTGTTCCAGACACTCGGATCTTCAAGCTCGCGATTGACTTCGGTCAGACGCTCATGCTTTTGATCGTAGTCAAAGATACCCCCGAATGGTTTCGGAGCGCTCGGACAGGTCCTTGATGGTGTTCAGGATCGGGTTGATTTCCATGACGGGCAGCACTCGTTGGCGAACTTTTGAAAGCCGGCGAGTATACCGGGAAACAGCCGAAAACGGCAGTCCGCTTGGCCGAAATGCCAAGTCCCTGTAGGAGCGAGCTTGCTCGCGAGAAACGCTCAGGCACCGCGTTTATTCAGATAGCCATCGTCATCGTTAACGACCATCGCGAGCAGGCTCGCTCCTACGGGGGCGTGGTGTTCAGCCGATTCCCACCTGATTACGCCCATTGTTCTTCGCCAAATACAGCCCCTTGTCCGCCGCCAGGATCAGGTCGCGGCAGTTGCTGCCCGCTTTCGGGGTGATGGTCGACAGGCCGATGCTGATGGTCAGGCTCGACCCTTCGGTTGGCGAGTTATGCGGGATCTTCAGGGCTGCCACGGTCTGGCGCAGCTTCTCGGCGACAAGCCGCGCGCCGCCCTGGGAGGTATTGGGCAGCACCAGGGCAAATTCTTCGCCTCCGTAGCGGGCCGGCAGGTCCGAAGGGCGGGCACTGGCCTCCTTGATCGCCGTGGCGACCTTGCGCAGGGCTTCATCGCCTTCCAGGTGGCCGAAACTGTCGTTGTAGGTCTTGAAGTAGTCGACATCGATCATCAGCAACGACAACTGGCTCTGCTCACGCAGCGAGCGGCGCCACTCCAGTTCCATGTACTCGTCGAAGTGCCGACGGTTCGACAACCCGGTCAGGCCATCAGAGTTCATCAGGCGTTGCAGGACCAGGTTGGTGTCGAGCAGTTGCTGCTGGCTGACCCGCAACGCGCGGTAGGCCGCGTCCCGTTGCAGCAGGGTCATGTAGGACCGTGAGTGATAGCGGATGCGCGCGACCAGTTCGATGTTGTCCGGTAGCTTGACCAGGTAATCGTTGGCCCCGGCCGCGAAGGCCGCGCTCTTGATCAGCGGGTCTTCCTTGGTCGACAGGACGATGATCGGAATGTCCTTGGTCGCCGGGTGATTGCGGTATTCGCGCACCAGGCTCAGGCCGTCAAGGCCGGGCATGACCAGATCCTGCAGGATGACCGTCGGCTTGATGCGCACCGCGTGGGCGATGGCCTGGTGTGGATCGGCGCAGAAGTGGAAATCGATGTTCTCTTCGTTCGCCAGGCCCCGGCGCACGGCTTCGCCGATCATGGCCTGATCGTCCACCAGCAACACCATGGCGGCGTTTTCGTCGGTCTTGAAGTCATCGAGCTGTAATTCATTCATGTGCGGTCACCTGAGTACTACCTGAGCCAGGAATGAGGAAAAAAGTGCTCATTTGGCGAAAATCTCCAGCAATCGTGGCGCTATCTTGTCCAGCGGGCGAATCTCCACGGCAGCGTCGATGGCTGCGGCCGCCTTCGGCATGCCGTACACCGCACTGCTGCCCTGGTCTTGTGCGATGGTCAGGTAGCCCTGTTGGCGCATGAGTTTAAGCCCCTGGGCGCCATCACGCCCCATACCGGTGAGTAAAACCCCCACGGCGTCACCGTTCCAGTAACTGGCCACGCTCTCGAAGAACACATCGATGGAGGGCCGGTAGATCTCGTTGACCGGTTCGGCGGTGTAGGCCAGCGTGCCGTTTTTCAGCAAGCGAATATGGTGATTGGTGCCGGCCAGCAATACCGTGCCGCTTTGCGGCGGCTCGCCTTCCTCGGCCAGGCGCACGTTGAGGCCGCTGGCACTGCCGAGCCATTCAGCCATGCCGGCGGCAAACACCTGGTCAACGTGCTGCACCAGCACGATGGCCGGAGAGAAATCACGCGGCAGGCCCTTGAGCAAGACTTCCAGCGCCGCCGGCCCACCGGCGGATGAGCCAATGGCGATCAGGCTCTGGCGCGAGCCAGAACTGCGCAACGGTGCCGGCGCCGGGCGCGGGCGATTGCCCTTGTCGCCGATCAGCCAGCCGATGTTCATGATCTTGCGCAACAACGGCGCAGCCGCGTCCTGGGCATTGCCGGCGCCGACGGTCGGGGTGTCGACCACGTCCAGTGCACCGTGGCCCATGGCCTCGAACACCCGGTGCACGTTCTGCTGGCGATCCACGGTGACGATGACAATGGCGCACGGGCTCTCGGCCATGATCCGCCGCGTGGCCTCGACGCCATCCATCACCGGCATGATCAGGTCCATCAGGATCAGGTCCGGTGTGTCCTGCGCGCACAGGCGCACCGCTTCGGCGCCATTGCCGGCGACCCAGACCACCTCATGTGTCGGCTCGAATGCCAGGGCGCGGCGCAGGGCCTCCACCGCCATGGGCATGTCGTTGACGATTGCGATCCTCATGCCCGCGCTCCTCCGATGAGCTCGACCACTGCATCGAGCAAGGCGTCGTCATGAAAACTGGCCTTGGCTAGATAATAGTCGGCGCCGGCATCCAGTCCACGGCGCCGGTCCTCCTCACGATCCTTGTAGGACACCACCATCACCGGCAGCGATTGCAGGCGATTGTCCCGACGCAGCAACGTAACCAGTTCGATGCCGTCCATGCGCGGCATATCGATGTCGGTGATCAGCAGATCGAAATCCTCCGAACGCAACGCGTTCCAGCCGTCCATGCCGTCTACCGCAACCGCCACGTCGTATCCGCGATTGAGCAACAGCTTGCGCTGCAACTCTCGCACGGTCAGGGAATCGTCCACCACCAGAATTCGTTTGCGGGCCGCCTCGACCACCTGGTTGCTGTGGCGGGCGATGCGTTCCAGGCGCCCGGTGTTGAGCAGTTTTTCCACCGAACGCAGCATGTCTTCGACGTCGACGATCAGCACCACCGAGCCGTCGTCGAGCAGGGCCCCGGCGGAAATGTCCTGCACCTTGCCCAGACGTTCATCCAGCGGCAGTACCACCAATGTCCGCTCACCGATAAACCGCTCCACGGCCACGCCGTAGATCGCATCGCGCTCGCGAATCACCACGACTTTCAGGGTTTGCCCGCTGTTCTGGCTGGCCGGGCGATGCAGCAACTGACTGGCCGCCACCAGCCCGACATGCCGGCCTTCGTGCCAGAAATGCTGGCGACCTTCGACCTGCACGATGTCCGCCGGCTCCAGATCACACATGCGCTCAATGTGCGCCAGCGGAAAGGCATAGGCCTCGTCGCCGACTTCCACCACCAGGCTGCGCACCACCGACAGGGTCAACGGCACTTCAAGATGGAAGCGACTGCCCTCGCCCGCCGTCTGCTCCAGCACCACCGCACCGCGCAACTGCCGGACCATGTGCTGCACCGCATCCAGGCCGACGCCACGACCGGACACCTCGGTGACCCTGTCGCGCAGACTGAAACCGGGCAGGAACAGGAACGTCAGCAGTTCTTCTTCGCTCAACTGCGCGGCGGTTTCTGCGGGGGACAGATTTCGTTCAACGATACTGCGACGGACTTTCTCCAGGTCCACGCCGTTACCGTCATCGCTCAATTCAAGCACCAGCAAACCGGCCTGATGCGACGCTCGCAGGCGAATCAAACCTTCCGCCGGCTTGCCGGCCAGCAGGCGTTGTTCCGGAAGTTCGATGCCGTGATCGACCGCGTTGCGCAACAGGTGAGTCAGCGGCGCCTCGAGCTTTTCCAGCACGTCGCGATCGACCTGAGTCTTCTCGCCTTCAATCTCCAGTCGCACCTGTTTGCCCAGGTCGCGCCCCAGATCACGGACCATGCGCACCTGCCCGGTCAACACATCGGCAAAGGGCCGCATGCGGCAAGCCAGCGCCGTGTCGTACAACACCTGCGCCCGCTGGCTGGCCTGCCAGGCGAACTCATCGAGTTCGGCGTTCTTTTCCATGAGCAATTGCTGGGATTGCGCGAGCAAGCGCCGCGCATCCTCAAGGGCCTCCTGGGCTTCCAGGCTCAAGGCGTGATCCTTGAGATGAACATTGAGATTCTCCAGCGCTCGCAGGCTGTTGCTCTGCATGCGCTTAAGTCGCTGCATGGTCGCCAGGTGCGGCTTCAGGCGCTGGGTTTCCACCAGGGATTTACTGGACAGATCAAGCAGGCTGTTCAGGCGCTCGGCGGTGACGCGCAACACACGTTCGCCATTTTCGGTAGTGCGCTTGGTCTTGCGCGGGGCTGGTGCCGGAGGCGGTTCGACGACAGACGTCGGCGGCTCGACCTTGGGGGCAGGTGCTTCGAGCATGAGCTCGGCGATAATCGATTCGGCCATGACCGGTTCGGCAGGCGCAACCAGCGGCGCTGTCGGATCCAGCAAGCGTGCCATCAAGGATACGTAAGCCTCAATGTCCGAGGCCTGCGGGTTATTGCCCGGCGTGGCGATGCGCATCAGCAGATCGGTGCCTTGCAGCAACGCATCGATGTGTTCGGGGCGCAGCAACAGGCGTCCTTCCTGGGCACTGACCAGGCAATCCTCCATGACGTGGGCGACGCTGACCCCGGCATCGACGCCCACGATCCGCGCCGCGCCCTTGAGCGAGTGCGCCGCACGCATGCACGATTCAAGCTGATCGGCCAGGGTCGGATCGCGCTCAAGCGCCAGCAGGCCGGCACTCAAGACCTGGGTCTGGGCTTCGGCCTCCAGGCTGAACAGCTCCAGCAAAGAGGCGTCGCGCATTTGCTCGGGGGTCATGTGAGGCTCCGGGTCACGGCGGACAACAGCTGTTCTTCATCCAGCCAACGCAGGCTGCGACCTTTGAATTGCAATACGCCACGGGTGTATCTGGCGCTGGCCTGGGCCCCCGAGCGCGATGCGCTATCGAGGACATGCTCGTCGATGGCGTGAATCCCGTCGACTTCGTCCACCGGCACCACCACCGGCCCGCCGTGGGCCGCGATGATCAGCATGCGCGGCATGACTCGCGCACCCGGTGCCACATTGCCGGTGCCGTCGAGCCCGAGCAGCTCCACCAGCGACAGGCAGGCGACCAGCGCGCCGCGCACATTCGCCACGCCGAGCAAGGCCCGGGAGCGTTGGTGCGGCAAAGAGTGAATCGCCTGCAACGGCGACACTTCCACCAAGCTGCGCGTGGCCAGGCCCAACCACTCCTCCCCCAGACGGAACATCAACAACGAGCGGGTTTTCACCTCACTCTCGAGCGCGACGGACACTGGCCCGCGCTCTTGCTGCTGCAAGGCATAACGATCGAGCAGACGCGTCGCAGCGGCCGAATACACCGCACAATTGCGACAATGAATATGTTCGGCCAGCAACGGGCAGGACTTGTCGCCGTGGATACCGATGCGGTTCCAGCAATCGTCGATGGCCTGGGCATCCCGGGTGACGCTTAAGGTGTCGGAGGCGATCATCGTTTACGCTCACTGTCGGCGGCGCGTGCGCTGCGGGCGGCACGTTCCTGCAATCGTCTGGCCCCCGCCGCGTCACCTTGAGCCTGCAGCAAGGCGGCCAGGTGCATCAACGCTTCGGGATGTTGCGGTTCGAGGTACAACGCCTTGCGATAAAAGCCCTGGGCTTCCAGGACATTTCCCGCTACATCGCTGAGCAGGCCCAGCCAATAGAACACCTGGGCTACCGGTTCATGACTGCGCAAATAGCTGTCACACGCGGCCTTTGCCTCGGCGCTTTTGCCTTCGTTGGCCAGCCCTGCGATGTTCGCCAGCAGCACGGCTGTATCGGTGCCAGTGGTTTTCGGCACAGGCGCCAGTGGCACAACACCGGCGAACGGACGGCTGCGCACCGGCGCTGTTGGTCGATTGCGCAACGGTTGCGGCACAGGCAAGGGGGTTGGAACGAATGTCGGCAGGGGTTCAGGCTCCGCAGCCCCTTGTCGACTGAAGGCGAAGGACTGCGCGATACCGATCGAGCGCATCCCCAAACGCCCCAGCAGACTGCCTTCGGCCGGGCCGATAAACAGCACGCCGTCATCGTGGGTCAGGCGCTTGAGCACTTCAAAGACTTGCTTCTGGGTCGGCTGGTCGAAATAGATCAGCAGGTTGCGACAAAACACGAAGTCGAATGGCGGTTCACCGGCCAGCAAGGCCGGGTCCAGCAGATTGCCGACCTGCAAGCGCACCTGTTCCTGCACGCGCGGGTCCAGGCGATAGCCGTCGCCTTCGGCAATGAAATGGCGGTCGCGATATGCAATGTCGTCGCCCCGAAAGGAATTCTTGCCGTACAAGGCTCGCCTGGCTTTATCCACCGACAACGGACTGACGTCCATGCCGTCGACCTTGAACTGGTGCGGCTTGAGTCCGGCATCGAGCAACGCCATGGCGATTGAGTACGGCTCTTCACCGGTGGAACACGGCAGGCTGAGAATCCGCAGTGCGCGCAGGTTGTTGATTTCGCCCAGACGCTTGTTCGCCAGTTTCGCCAGGGTGGCGAAGGATTCCGGATACCGGAAGAACCAGGTTTCCGGAACGATCACCGCTTCGATCAATGCCTGCTGCTCGTCCCGTGAGCCCTGCAAGGCATGCCAATACTCATCGGCCGAGGCTGCTTGCGCAGCCACGCTGCGCTGGCGCACCGCCCGCTCGATGATGGCCGGCCCCACCGAGGTCACGTCGAGTCCGATACGCTCCTTGAGGAAGTCGAAAAAACGCTGATCGCTGCTCATCGCCGCACCTCCAGCAACACCGGATCCATTGGCGGCGAAGGAAACAACAAGGCGCGCACCTGATCGTTCAGCAGATCACTGACCCGTACCCATTGCAGCAAGCCTTGCTCGTCCTTGCGCACCGGTCCCAGGTAAGGCGCCTGGCGATTGTCCAGGCCGTAGGGCTGGAAGTCCGAAGGATCGCAGCGCAAGGTGTCGGTCGCCTGCTCCAGAATCAGCCCGAGCAGTTGTGTCTCGCCTGCTTCATCCGGGCGGTAGTTGACCAACACCAGCCGGGTGCTGGTACGGGCCTGTGCCGGCGCGCCAAACGTCAGTGCACTCAAGTCGATCACCGGCACCACGGCACCCCGATAGGCGAACACCCCGGCGACCCACTCGGGGGCATGGGCAATGGGCTTCAAGGGCAGGCGCGGCAGCACTTCAGCCACTTCGACAGCCTTCAAGGCATAGCGCTCGCTGCCGATGCGAAACACCAGAAACAATGCATGCAGCGCCTGCTTCACGGCAGAGCGCTTGGCCGTGATTTCGCTCATCAGACTTTGAATCGCGAAACGCCGCTGCGCAGCCCGACGGCCACCTGGCTCAGTTCATCGATGGCGAAACTGGCCTGGCGCAGAGACTCGACTGTCTGGCTGCTGGCATCACCCAACTGCACCAGCGCATGGTTGATCTGCTCGGCACCGGTAGCCTGGGCCTGCATCCCTTCGTTGACCATCAGCACCCGCGGCGCCAGCGCCTGGACCTGATGGATGATCTGAGACAATTGCTCGCCGACCTGCTGTACCTCGGACATGCCGCGACGCACTTCTTCGGAAAACTTGTCCATGCCCATGACCCCGGCCGAGACCGCTGACTGGATCTCGCGCACCATTTGCTCGATGTCGTAGGTGGCCACCGCCGTCTGGTCCGCCAGGCGCCGTACTTCGGTGGCGACCACGGCAAAACCGCGCCCGTACTCACCGGCCTTCTCGGCCTCGATGGCGGCGTTGAGCGACAACAGGTTGGTCTGGTCGGCCACCTTGACGATGGTCACCACCACCTGATTGATGTTGCCGGCCTTCTCGTTGAGGATCGCCAGCTTGGCATTGACCAGGTCGGCAGCGCCCATCACCGAGTGCATGGTTTCCTCCATGCGCGCCAGGCCCTGCTGCCCGGAGCCGGCGGCCACGGAAGCCTGATCGGCGGCGGTGGAGACCTCGGTCATGGTGCGCACCAGATCCCGGGAGGTGGCGGCGATTTCACGGGAGGTCGCGCCGATTTCCGTGGTGGTGGCGGCGGTTTCCGTGGCAGTGGCCTGCTGCTGCTTGGAGGTGGCGGCGATCTCGGTGACCGACGTGGTCACCTGCACCGATGAGCGCTGTGCCTGGGACACCAGTGAAGTGAGCTCGGCCATCATGTCGTTGAAACCGGTCTCCACCGCACCGAATTCGTCCTTGCGCTCCAGGTTGAGACGGCGGCTGAGATCGCCCGTACGCATGACTTCGAGGATCTGCACGATACGGTTCATCGGCGCCATGATCGCGCGCATCAACAACAGACCGCATAGACCGGCAGCCAGTACCGCCACCAGCAGGGAAATGCCCATGATGGTTTTTGCTGTGAGCACCGCATCATCGATGGCCGCAACATCCTGGTCTGCCACCGATTTATTATGATGCAGAATTTCACTGAGCTTCATTCGACCAGCCGTCCAGGCCGGGGTCAGTTCTTCGTTGAACATCTTGATGGCTTCGGCGTCCTGGTTGCGTTTATGCAACTCGGCAACGGAAAGCAGGATCCGGTGGTAATCCTTGTGGATGATTTCAAACGCGGCGTACTCGACCCTGTCCTCATCCGTTGTGATCGTTTCACGATAAAGCTCCATCTGCTCTTGCAGACGCGCGGAAAAATCCTTGAAGTCCGACGCATCCTTGTCGGTGAAGCCCTGTCCATGCTCCAGCCCCAGCATCCCCATCATCCGCAAATAACTGTCGGACCAGGCGCCGCGGATCATCGAGCTGTAATACAACCCGGGCAGAGCATCCTCACGAACGCTGGCTTCGCTGCTTTCGATCTTCAACAACCGCGAATACGAGACGACCACCATCAGCAGCATGATGGCGATAATGACCGCAAAACTCGCCAAAATGCGTTGGCGCAATGTCCAGTTCTTCACAGTCAATCCTCAGGCCTGATTCGAAATGCGGGGAGTATAGCCGAGGGCGGTGTTTCATTTATAAGACGGATGCACGCCACTTCTCATCCCGTTGAAAAAAGGCGGGATGGGCTCTGGAGGGGACTGTCCGCTAATTGAGGGAAGGGGTGTTAGGGGTGATTGGGTAGAATCGGGCGATGGATCGACCATTAGGGATGTGCCGTGGCTGAAAACGAGGACCTGTGGGAGCTGGTTTGCCAGCGAAAGCGTCGTGTCAGACAACCGATTACTGACTGAATGACCGCCTTCGCTGGCAAGCCAGCTCCCACAATTACATCGAAGCCTGGCGAACCTGCTTCTCCAGTTCAGCCTTCAACCCCGGTTCCAGCTTGAGTTGCCGTGCCAGTTCATCCAGGTAGGACTTCTCCATGAAGTTCTCCTCGTCGACCATCATCACACTCGCGATGTACATCTCGGCGGCAGTCTCCGGCGTACGCGCGGCACGGGCGACGTCGGCGGGGTCCAGCGGTTTGTTGAGTTCGGCATGCAGCCAGTGTTGCAGCTCCTGGTCATTGTCGAGCTTGACGAACTCGCCCTCGATCAGTGCGCGCTCACGTTCGTCGACATGCCCATCAGCCTTGGCCGCGGCCACCAGCGCCTTGAGAATCGCCTGGCTGTGCTGCTCGACTTGCGCGGCAGGCAAGCGGTCGAGGGTTTGCGGTTCAGTTTCTGGCGCAATGCCCTGCTGGGCCTGCCAGTTGCCGTAGGCCTTGTAGGCCAGCACGCCCAACGCGGCGAGGCCGCCGTAGACCGCAACCTTGCCGCCCACCTTGCGGGCCTTCTTGCTGCCGAGCAGCAAGCCCATGGCGCCTGCTGCCAATGCCCCGCCGCTCGCGCCGGAAAGCAAACCGCCGAGGGCACCGGTGCCAGCGCTCGCGCCCTTTGGCTGTGAGCCACCGACCTTGTTCTGCAGCAGGTCCTGGCCGGACTTGAGTAGTTGATCGAGCAATCCACGGGTGTTCATTTGCTGCCTCCACAGGACGTTTAACCTGAAATCAAGGGCACCAGCCTAGATCGAAAGTGCCGACGCCCCGTGCGCGAGAGTGCTTCCAGATGTTGCATCGCCAAGGCACCTGGCGCTGACCATCGAAAAAAAAGATATACACTCCAACAAATCGATAAAAACAGCCCACCGGGTGCTTCCCCCATGATGACCTTGCGTCAGATTCGCCATTTCATCGCTGTGGCCGAGACCGGTTCGATCTCCGCCGCCGCGCAAACCGCGTTCATTTCCCAGTCGACCCTGACCCTGGCCATCCAGCAACTGGAGGAGGAAATCGGCGTCAGCCTGTTCAGTCGCCATGCCAAGGGCATGACCCTGACCCACCAGGGCCATCAATTCCTGCGCCAGGCGCACTTGATCCTGGCCACCGTGGATAACGCCAAGCGCAGCCTGCAACAGAGCACCGACCAGGTCGCCGGGCAATTGATCGTCGGCGTGACCAGCCTGGTGGCCGGTTATTACCTGGCGGATTTGCTCACCCGCTTCCAGCGCGCCTACCCCAACGTGGAAATCCGCGTGATGGAAGACGAGCGCCCGTACATCGAGCATTTGCTGGTCAGCGGCGAGATCGATGTCGGCGTGCTGATCCTCTCCAACCTCGAAGACCGTCACGCCTTGCAAACCGAAGTGCTGACCCACTCGCCGCACCGGTTATGGCTGCCGGCCCAGCATCCCTTGCTGGAACACGACAGCATCAACCTCGCCGACGTGGCCCGCGAGCCATTGATTCAACTGAACGTCGATGAAATGGACCGCAACGCCCAACGCATGTGGTCCGCCGCCTCGCTGCAACCGCGCATCACCCTGCGCACGGCCTCGACCGAAGCGGTGCGAAGCCTGGTGGCTGCCGGCTTGGGCGTGTCGATCCAGCCCGACATGACCTATCGCCCGTGGTCACTGGAGGGCGACATCATCGAAGCACGGGCCATTGCCGACCTCAGCCAGACCCTGGATGTCGGCCTTGCCTGGCGTCGCGGCACGGCCCGGCCGGCGCTGGTGGACCCGTTCCTGACGGTCGCCCGCGAACAACCCCATGGCGGGCGCAAGCCATCTATTTAATCGAACGCAACCTTCAGTATTTAGTATTTGTTGTCCTCGGGCCCGCGAACTAGTCTTGTTACATCTATATAAGACGGCCGGGTCCCAACCACTGGGAACACCATGGCCACACAAGAAAAGAGAACCCGAAAAATGGCTGGCGCGCAGACTCCGTTGTTCACCGCATTGTTGATCGATGGTGAATTAGTCGCCGGTCAAGGCTGCGTCGAGCCGATTCTCAACCCGGCCACCGGCGAAGTCATCACACAGATCGCCGAAGCCAGCACCGAGCAAGTCGAAGCCGCGATCCTCGCCGCCCACCGCGCCTTTGCCGGCTGGTCGCGGACCACCCCGCAGCAACGCTCGAACCTGTTGCTGGAGATCGCCAACGCCATCGAAAAAAACGCCGACCTGCTGGCCCGCCTCGAATCCATGAACTGCGGCAAGCCGTTGCACCTGGCCCGTCAGGATGACCTGAGTGCCACGGTCGACGTGTTCCGCTTTTTCGCCGGCGCCGTGCGTTGCCAGACCGGCCAGCTCAGCGGCGAATACCTGCCGGGCTACACCAGCATGGTGCGCCGCGATCCTATCGGGGTGGTGGCGTCGATTGCGCCGTGGAACTACCCGATCATGATGGCCGCGTGGAAAATCGCCCCGGCCCTCGCCGCCGGCAACACCCTGGTATTCAAGCCGTCGGAACACACGCCGTTGTCGATCCTGGCCCTGGTACCCGCGCTCGCCGAGATCCTGCCACGGGGTGTGATCAATATCGTTTGCGGGGGTGGCGAAGGCGTCGGCAGCCACCTGGTGAGCCACCCTAAAGTGCGCATGGTGTCGCTGACCGGCGATATCGTCACCGGGCAAAAAATCCTCCAGGCCGCATCGAAAACCCTCAAGCGTACCCACCTCGAACTCGGCGGCAAGGCTCCGGTGATCGTCTGCAACGATGCCGACATTCAGGCCGTGGTCGAAGGTGTGCGGACCTATGGCTACTACAACGCCGGCCAGGATTGCACCGCCGCTTGCCGCATTTATGCCCAGGCCGGGATTCACGACCGCCTGGTGGCCGAGCTCGGCGCGGCCGTCAGCAGCCTGCGCTTCGCCGGCAAACGCGACGCCGACAACGAAATCGGCCCGCTGATCAGCACCCGCCAGCGCGACCGCGTGGCCAGCTTTGTCGAACGCGCCCTCGGCCAGCCGCACATAGAGCGGGTGACCGGCGCGGCCGTGCATTCCGGCGCCGGCTTCTATTACCAGCCGACCCTGCTGGCCGGCTGCAAGCAAAGCGATGAGATCGTCCAGCGCGAAGTGTTCGGACCGGTGGTCACCGTGACCCGTTTCGATGAATTGGAACAAGCGGTGGACTGGGCCAACGATTCGGAATACGGCCTGGCATCGTCGGTCTGGACCCAGAACCTCGACAAGGCCATGCAGGTCGCGGCGCGCCTGCAGTACGGCTGCACCTGGATCAACAGCCATTTCATGCTGGTCAGCGAAATGCCCCATGGTGGCCTGAAGCGTTCGGGCTACGGCAAGGACCTGTCCAGCGATTCGCTTCAGGACTACAGCGTGGTGCGGCACATCATGGCCCGCCATGGCGAGCATCTCTGACTACGCTAATAACAAGCCACCAACGGCATGCTTCACCACGTTCAAAACACTGCCCCGACCATAATTAAAGAAGAGGGAATTCCCATGTTCGTGCACAAGACCGCACTGCTCAGTGCAATCACCACCGCACTGCTGGCCAGTGCCAGCCTCCAGGCCGCCGAGCCGCTCAAAGCTGTCGGGGCTGGCGAGGGCCAACTGGATATTGTGGCCTGGCCTGGCTACATCGAACGTGGCGAGAGCGACAAGGCCTACGACTGGGTGACCGGTTTCGAGAAGGAAACCGGCTGCAAGGTCAACGTCAAGACCGCGGCCACTTCCGATGAAATGGTCAGCCTGATGGCCAAGGGTGGTTACGATCTGGTGACGGCGTCGGGCGACGCCTCCCTGCGCCTGATCGTCGGCAAGCGTGTACAGCCGATCAACACCGCGTTGATCCCGAACTGGAAAAACCTCGACCCGCGCCTCAAGGATGCACCCTGGTACGTGGTCAACAAGCAGACCTACGGCACCCCCTATCAGTGGGGCCCGAACGTGCTGATGTACAACACCAACGTGTTCAAGACCGCGCCGACCACCTGGGGCGTGCTGTTCAATGCCGAAAACCTGCCGGACGGCAAGCCGAACAAGGGTCGCGTGCAAGCCTATGACGGCCCGATCTACATCGCCGACGCGGCGCTGTACCTCAAGACCGCCAAACCGGAACTGGGCATCCAGAGCCCGTACGAACTGACCGAAGCCCAGTACAAGGCCGTGCTCGACCTGCTGCGCGCCCAGCAGCCGTTGATCCACCGCTACTGGCACGACACCACCGTACAAATGAGTGACTTCAAGAACGAAGGCGTGGTCGCCTCCGGCGCGTGGCCGTATCAGGTCAACGGCCTGATGAACGAGAAACAGCCAATCGCCTCGACCATCCCGAAAGAAGGCGCCACCGGTTGGGCCGACACCACCATGATGCACACCGAGGCCAAGCACCCGAACTGCGCCTACAAGTGGATGGACTGGTCGCTGCAACCGAAAGTCCAGGGCGACGTAGCGGCGTGGTTCGGCTCGCTGCCAGCGGTCCCGGCGGCATGCAAGGAGAGCGAACTGCTCGGCGCCGAAGGCTGCAAAACCAACGGTTTCGACCAGTTCGACAAGATCGCCTTCTGGAAAACCCCGCAGGCTGAAGGCGGCAAGTTCGTGCCGTACAGCCGCTGGACCCAGGACTACATCGCGATCATGGGCGGCCGCTGATCCTTGAAGTGAAGGAAATACCTGTGGGAGCGGGCTTGCCCGCGATGGCGGAGTGTCAGGCAACACGATACTGACTGAGCGGCCCCCATCGCTGGCAAGCCAGCTCCCACAATTGATCACCTCTGTTGCCACTGCCGAGCAAGGCATCCGGCTGTAGTTGACCGTTATTCGTTTTTTCAGAAGTCCAGGCAGGGCCGCTGCGACGGCCTTCGCCTTTTTGGAGCACCGCACCATGACGCTTGCAGTCCAGTTCACCAACGTTTCCCGTCAATTCGGCGAAGTGAAAGCCGTAGACCGGGTTTCCATCGACATCCAGGACGGCGAGTTCTTCTCCATGCTGGGGCCTTCCGGCTCGGGCAAGACCACCTGTTTGCGCCTGATCGCCGGTTTTGAACAACCGAGCGCAGGCTCCATCCGCATTCATGGCGAAGAGGCCGCCGGCCTGCCGCCGTACCAGCGTGACGTGAACACCGTGTTCCAGGATTACGCGCTGTTCCCGCACATGAACGTTCGCGACAACGTCGCCTACGGTTTGAAAGTCAAAGGCGTGGGCAAGGCCGAACGCCTGAAGCGCGCCGAAGAAGCACTCGATATGGTGGCCCTCGGCGGCTATGGCGACCGCAAGCCGGTGCAGCTCTCCGGCGGTCAGCGCCAGCGTGTGGCCCTGGCCCGCGCCCTGGTCAACCGTCCTCGCGTACTGTTGCTCGACGAACCACTCGGCGCACTCGACCTGAAACTGCGCGAGCAAATGCAGAGCGAGCTGAAAAAACTGCAACGCCAGCTCGGCATCACCTTCATCTTCGTCACCCACGACCAGACCGAAGCACTGTCGATGTCCGACCGCGTGGCGGTATTCAATAAGGGCCGCATCGAACAAGTCGACAGCCCGCGCAACCTGTACATGAAACCGGCCACCACCTTCGTCGCCGAATTCGTCGGCACCTCCAACGTGATCCGCGGTGATCTGGCGAAGCAAATCAGTGGCAATCCGCAGCCGTTCTCGATTCGTCCGGAACACGTGCGTTTCGCCGAAGGCCCGCTGGCCAGCCACGAAATCGAAGTCACCGGCTTGCTCCACGACATCCAGTACCAGGGCAGCGCCACGCGCTATGAACTGAAACTGGAAAACGGCCAGACCCTGAACATCAGCCAGGCCAACAACCAGTGGCTGGACACCAGCGCACAACACCAGACCGGTCAGCGCATCAGCGCACGCTGGGCGCGTGAAGCCATGATTCCGTTGCACGACACCGTTGCGGGCGGGGTGTGAGATGAACACCGTAGCTATCCCTCAATCGCCGGCCAGCGGCTCGCTGCTGCGCAGGTTTTCCAATCTGCTGTATCGCCGGCCGAATTTTTACCTGTCGCTACTGCTGGTACCGCCGCTGCTGTGGTTCGGTGCGATCTACCTGGGCTCGTTGCTGGTGCTGCTGTGGCAAGGTTTCTACACCTTCGATGACTTCACCATGGCGGTCACCCCCGACCTGACCCTGGCGAACTTCACCGCGCTGTTCCAGCCGTCGAACTTCGACATCATCCTGCGCACCCTGGGCATGGCGATTGCCGTGTCGATTGCCAGCGCCATCGTCGCGTTCCCGATCGCCTACTACATGGCGCGCTACACCACGGGCAAGACCAAGGCGTTTTTCTACATCGCGGTGATGATGCCGATGTGGGCCAGTTACATCGTCAAGGCCTACGCCTGGACCTTGCTGCTGGCCAAGGGCGGCGTGGCGCAGTGGTTCGTGCAGCACCTGGGGCTGGAACCGGTCCTGCAATGGGTGCTCGGCATTCCCGGCGTCGGCGGCAGCACCCTGTCGACCTCACACCTGGGCCGCTTCATGGTGTTCGTCTACATCTGGCTGCCGTTCATGATCCTGCCGATTCAGGCTTCGCTGGAACGCCTGCCGCCCTCGCTGCTGCAAGCCTCCGCCGACCTCGGGGCCAAGCCGCGCCAGACCTTCATGCAAGTGATTCTGCCGCTGTCGATCCCGGGCATTGCCGCCGGTTCGATATTCACCTTCTCGCTGACCCTGGGCGACTTCATCGTGCCGCAACTGGTCGGCCCGCCCGGCTACTTCGTCGGCAGCATGGTCTACGCCCAGCAAGGCGCCATCGGCAACATGCCAATGGCTGCCGCGTTCACCCTGGTGCCAATCGTGCTGATCGCCATCTACCTGTCCATCGTCAAACGTCTGGGGGCCTTCGATGCACTCTGAAAAAGCATCTCTCGGGCTACGCCTCGCGGCCTGGGGCGGATTGGTGTTCCTGCACTTCCCGATCCTGATCATCTTCCTGTACGCCTTCAACACCGAAGACGCGGCGTTCAGCTTTCCGCCCAAGGGCTTTACCCTGAAGTGGATCGGCGTGGCGTTCTCCCGACCGGACGTGCTCGAAGCCATCAAGCTGTCCTTGCAGATCGCCTCGATTGCCACGCTGATCGCCATGGTCCTTGGCACACTGGCTTCGGCGGCGCTGTACCGCCGGGACTTCTTCGGCAAGCAGGGCATCTCACTGATGCTGATCCTGCCGATCGCCTTGCCGGGGATCATCACCGGGATCGCGTTGCTGGCGACCTTCAAGACACTGGGCATCGAGCCGGGGATGTTCACCATCATCGTCGGCCACGCGACCTTCTGCGTGGTGATCGTCTACAACAACGTCATCGCCCGCTTGCGCCGTACGTCCCACAGCTTGATCGAGGCCTCGATGGACCTCGGCGCCGACGGCTGGCAGACCTTCCGCTACATCATCCTGCCGAACCTTGGCTCGGCGTTGCTGGCCGGCGGCATGCTGGCGTTTGCCCTGTCGTTCGACGAAATCATCGTCACCACCTTCACCGCCGGCCATGAACGGACCCTGCCGCTGTGGCTGCTGAACCAGCTCAGCCGCCCACGAGACGTGCCGGTGACCAACGTCGTGGCGATGCTGGTGATGATCGTGACCATGCTGCCGATCCTCGGCGCCTATTACCTGACCCGTGGCGGTGAAAGCGTTGCGGGCAGTGGCGGGAAATAAACTCAAAATAGACACCACTACCCCCTGTGGGAGCGAGCTTGCTCGCGATGAGGCCATTACATTCAGCATGGATGGTGGCTGACACACCGCCATCGCGAGCAAGCTCGCTCCCACAGGGACTGGTTTCAAAACAAGATCTGCATTGATGAGGACAAATGTCATGCAAACCAAACTATTGATCAACGGCCAACTGCAAGACGGCGAAGGCCCCGCCCAACCGGTGTTCAACCCCGCACTGGGTCGTGTGCTGGTGGAAATCAACGAAGCCAGCGAAGCCCAGGTCGATGCCGCCGTGCGCGCCGCCGATACCGCCTTCGACAGCTGGTCGCAGACTCCGCCGAAAGAACGTTCGCTGCTGCTGCTCAAACTCGCCGATGCCATCGAGGCCCACGGCGAAGAGCTGGCCAAACTGGAATCGGACAACTGCGGCAAACCTTACAGCGCCGCGCTGAACGACGAGATCCCGGCGATTGCCGACGTGTTCCGCTTCTTCGCCGGCGCCAGCCGTTGCATGAGCGGTTCGGCCGGTGGCGAATACCTGCCCGGCCACACCTCAATGATCCGCCGCGACCCGGTGGGCGTGATCGCCTCCATCGCGCCGTGGAACTATCCGCTGATGATGGTCGCCTGGAAAATCGCCCCGGCCCTGGCCGCCGGCAATACCGTGGTGCTCAAGCCGTCGGAACAGACCCCGCTGACCGCCCTGCGCCTGGCCGAACTGGCGGCCGACATCTTCCCGGCCGGCGTGCTCAACCTGGTGTTCGGCCGCGGTCCTAGCGTCGGCAGCCCACTGGTCACCCACCCGAAAGTGCGCATGGTGTCGCTGACCGGTTCGATCGCCACTGGTTCGAACATCATTTCCAGCACCGCCGACAGCGTCAAACGCATGCACATGGAACTGGGCGGCAAGGCCCCGGTGATCATCTTCGACGACGCCGACATCGACGCCGCTGTCGAAGGCATTCGCACCTTCGGTTTCTACAATGCCGGCCAGGACTGCACCGCCGCCTGCCGCATCTACGCGCAGGCAGGCATCTACGAGAAATTCGTCGAGAAACTCGGCGCCGCCGTCAGCAGCATCAAGTACGGCTTGCAGGACGATCCGTCGACCGAACTCGGCCCGCTGATCACCGCGCAACACCGCGACCGCGTCGCCAGTTTCGTCGAACGCGCCATCGCCCAGCCGCACATTCGCCTGATCACTGGCGGCAAGGCTGTCGAGGGCAATGGCTTCTTCTTCGAACCGACCGTGCTGGCCGATGCCCAGCAGGACGACGAAATCGTCCGTCGCGAAGTGTTCGGGCCGGTGGTATCGGTGACCAAATTCAGCGATGAAGCGCAGGTGCTGGGCTGGGCCAACGACTCGGACTACGGCCTGGCCTCCTCCGTGTGGACCGCCGATGTCGGCCGCGCCCATCGCCTGTCGGCCCGCTTGCAGTACGGCTGCACCTGGGTCAACACGCACTTCATGCTGGTCAGCGAAATGCCCCACGGCGGGCAGAAGTTGTCCGGGTATGGCAAGGACATGTCCATGTACGGGCTGGAGGATTACACCGTCGTTCGGCATGTGATGTTCAAGCATTAACAGCGAAAAGATCGCAGCCTTCGGCAGCTCCTACAAAGAGCGCCGTACACCCTGTAGGAGCTGCCGCAGGCTGCGATCTTTTCCGCTGACACAAGGATGACGTCGTCGATTGCATCAAGGATTCACCGCAACACCAAAAAACAATAACCACCGATCCTGGCAGCGCCCTCAAGGCCCCGCCACGGTTTCGGACATCCGAAATCTGCCGATTTTCCGGAGCAATCACACATGAGTGCATCACCCGATCTCTCTGCAGTCCTTGCCGACAGCGATGCCGAGCAACTGCGCAAACTGGGTTACACCTCCAACTTCAATCGCAGCATGAGCCTGTGGGAAAACTTCGCCCTGGGCTTCACCTACCTGTCCCCGGTCGTCGGGGTTTATACCCTGTTCGGCCTGTGCCTGGCCGCAGGCGGGCCACCGATGTTCTGGGCTTATCTGCTGGTCGGTTGCGGCCAGTTGCTGGTGTGCCTGATCTTCGGCGAAGTGGTCTCGCAGTTCCCGATTTCCGGCGGCGTGTACCCGTGGGCCCGCCGTCTGGTGGGCAAGCGCTGGGCGTGGATGGTCGGCTGGATCTACTCCATCGCCCTGTGCGTGACCATCGCGGCGGTTGCCGTGGGTGCCGGTCCGTACCTGGCCGCCATGATGGGCTTTGAACCGAACAACAACACCAACATTGTCATTGCCCTGGTGCTGACGCTGTTCGCCACCCTGGTCAACCTCAGCGGCACCAAAGTGCTGGCGCGCATCGCCATGTTCGGCTTCCTCTGCGAACTGGTCGGCGCAGTCATCGTGGGTGTTTACCTGCTGATCTTCGAGCGTCATCAATCGATCAGCGTGCTGTTCAACACCTTCGATATCAGCGTCGATGGCTCGTACCTGCCGGCGTTCCTCACCGCTTCGCTGGCGGGGATGTTCCTGTACTACGGCTTCGAGGCCTGCGGCGACGTGGCCGAAGAAACCCCGAACCCGAGCAAGCAGATCCCGGTGGCGATGCGCATGACCATCTACATCGGCGGCATCGCAGCGATGTTCGCTTGCCTGGCGCTGATCCTCGCGGTGCCGGACATGCAAGCGGTGATTAATGGCACCGACAAGGACCCGGTCAGCACCATCCTCAACAACGCGTTCGGGCCGGTGGGTTCGAAAGTGGTGATGGGCGTGGTGATGATTTCCTTCATCTCCTGCGTCATCAGCCTGCAAGCGGCGGCCAGTCGCCTGCTGTATTCCTACGCCCGTGACGAAATGGTCATCGGCAGCCGACTGCTGAAGAAGATTTCCCCTACGACGCAGGTTCCGGTTGCCGCGCTGTTCGTCTCCGGTGTCCTGCCGGCGCTTATCATCATCCTCGGTTTCTTCCTGCAGGATGCGGTCGCCACCATCGTCAGCTTCGCGGCCATCGGCATCTACCTGGCGTTCCAGATGATCGTGCTCGCGGCCCTGTACGCCCGCATGAAGGGCTGGAAACCAAGCGGCAAATTCACCCTCGGCGCCTGGGGCTGGGCGGTGAACATCGGCGCACTGGTCTATGGTGTCGGGGCCATTATCAACATGGCCTGGCCACGGACACCGGATGCCGCGTGGTACATCAACTACGCCATGGTATTGAGCACGGCCATCGTGATTGGCCTGGGCCTGCTCTACATGTGGATCGCCAAGCCGTATGACCACGGCACCGCCCCGGCGGGCGATGCCTGGAAAGTCAGCCGGTAACGGCATTCGCCCCGGTGCCGTTGTGGTGCCGGGGCGATCTGAAGAATCAACAAGGATTGAATATGGATATCACCCGCCGCGACTTTTCGTTCGAGCAACTGGAAGCGCAACTGCGTGACCAACTGCAACGCATGCTAGGCCCTGGCGGCTTCAACCACGAAACCGACATCCTCGCCATCACCGTCAACCGCTGGTCACACGGCTACGCGTACTTCTCCAACAGCCTGTACGACGATGCCGACGAAAGCGAAAAACTGATGAACCTGGCCCGTCAGCCGATTGGACGGGTGAGCATCGCCAACTCGGACGCGGCGTGGAGTGCTTATGCTCATGCGGCGATTGATGAGGCGTATCGGGCGGTGGGGGAAGTGGGCTGATTGAGCACCCTGCCCGCAGCGATGCGGGCAGGGTTTGATGTTAAATCGGCTGCGGCTTGGAGAGGTTTTCGAATTCATCCATAAGCAGGTGGATTTCGGTGCTGGGGTTTGGATCGCCGCTGATGGCAACGTCCTCAAGGATCTTCGGTGCCAAAGCTCTTGCAGTTTGGAACGGCGCTCCCAACAGCTGGGCAAAGTAGTTGATGTCTTTGCCCTTCTCATATTTTTCCATGGTTGGCTTCTCTCGCAAACTCTTGCTCACCAACTCGCCAGGGGAATGCTTCCCGACAGCTCTGAAGGGTTTTCGGTTGAAACCAAAGTGCAGCAGTAGCCAAAACCCAAAACAGGGATACGATGCAATGACTTTGATCTTTGGATGAGGCTGCGCAACATTCAATGCACGCTGAAAGCAAAGGTGTGTATCTCGATCCAATACACAAAACACTTTGTCGAAGTACTTCTGCCGGCTGATTGCTCGCTCAACAATGCCACTCGGATGTGTGACGCCGCAGTGAGCAATTTCCACCTGGGCCTTGGCCCGAAAATAAAAGGCAGCCTCCTCCAGATAGCGTTTTCCTGACTTGCTGTCTTCACAGAGCACCAACACTTTAGGTTGAGGCTTGTACCGTGAAATCCTGCGATCAAATAACTTGCCTGAACTCACCATTGCTCAGCCCTGCCTTATCAACGGTAGCCCGCGATAACGGCCTTCAAAGTAGCGCTTCTCGACATCCTCACTTTCGCACCCCTCAAAATCGTGAATGGAAAACAAACTGGTCGCGCCGTTGGCATCACGTTCGGTAATCCAGAACTGATCCCGCCGCAAAATCTTTTCGTTCATCAGATGAGTGTCGTGCGTTGTAAAAATCAGCTGGGTATCGAGGCCACTGTCCAGATGCTTGTCGATCAAGTCAGCGACGATGTCGGGATGAAGGCTGCTGTTGAGTTCATCGACACAAAGCACTCCGCTACCCCCCGCTTGATTCATCATGAACCAGGGCAACCAAAAGCCAATCAGGTTCTTTGTACCGCACGACTCCTCCGAAAAATCAAACTCCGCAGCACCTAAATGACTGGAGTGTGTGAGGGTCACCTTGTTCTTTTGAACCGCAGCGAAGATCTCCTTCAAGGTAGGTTCTTTATTGTTCTGAACGGCATCGACCTCGTCTGAATTGAGCTCAATGATAGAGACCGGAATGTCCAATGCCTTGAGAAAGTCCCGAAGATCGTTCGTATGGCTCGACACCATCTGAAGAAATCGGATCGACGCCGTCGACAGCTCCATCATGCTGTTCTGCTCGACCACGAGAAGTCCGGTTTGGAACCAACTGAACGGCATTCGCAACTGAGTCATTTCTTCATTGCTGTTCTTCACGGCCTGCGCGAGGAAGAGCATTTTTGGGCTCGTCAGACGCCGCCAGGCGCCATGCACTTCTTTCCCACCCTCCAGCGCCGTCCCGAAAACATAACGCTCCCCTTCGGCGTCGAATTGGCGGTCATACAGAAGCGTTTCGTTCCCTCCTGGATAAGAGAGCAACTGCTCTTTGACGATCCGCTGCCCAGTTAACCCCAGCACAAACCGATAGCGCTGCCCTCCTTGAATGAAGTTGTATTCAAATACGCTGGGCGCATCCTTCAACGCGCGATCAAAACGAAAAGGCGAAACCGATAGCAACGCGTCAATTGGATTGGTTTCCATGGCAAGCAAGCGCCCGACGACCCCCATCGCGCGGACCAATGAAGACTTGCCGGAAGCATTTGGGCCGTAAATCGCAGCCACCTTCAACAGGTCGGGGAGCTTTTCTGCGCAGGGCGGCTTGAATGTATTACGCGTTTTGCTCAGGAGAGGAGTCGCCGCCATGGACAAGGTTTGCTTGTCACGGAACGAACGGTAATTGGAAACCGAGAATTCGATCAGCATGGAAAAAGACCTGCAGTTCGTTTGCTGGACTCGAATACATAAAGGAAAAAGCGCGCTTCAGGTGCCGCTTCTCTGCAGTCAATGCAAAAACAGAAAAATCCTACAGATCGCACCTTCGAACACCGGCGCCGATTCCTACAACAAGCGTAGCCAGAGTAGACTTGGCGCCGCGAGCGCCTGACCGATAGGCTTCAATCCGTCGCTGCCAAATCAGCGGCCCGGAGTCGAAGCCGGAACATATCAACATGGCGCATCCGCGCCCCCATATGAGCTGGGGCATTTTTTTGCCTTTCAGTTTCGCGTTATGGCGGGCCGTGTGGCGCGGGCCTCTCGGCTTCCATGTTGATCGAGAATGTTCCGACTTCGAACGCCGCACGGTCCGCCACCCAAATCTGTCGAAGGATTAGTGGCGGCTCCTTTTTCAACATGGAGTCGAAAAATGCACAAGCACACATCACATCCGACTGAAATTCCTTCCTGCTTCATCCCTAAAGTCTTCACTCGCCACAACCGCTTCCTCCATGCCTTCATGCAAAACAACCAAGCCTGGTTCTGCGCCCAGGATCTGGGTCGCTTGATGGGCAAACCACTCAATGAACGCCTGACCCTGAAACTCGATCCCGACCAACGTCGCAGCGTCTGTCTGCTCAAGGACGGCAAATCGGTCGAAACACTGATGGTCAGCGAATCAGGCATGTACGCCTTGCTGGTTCACCACTTCGTCCCGGAAAACCGCAACCTGCGCCAGTGGTTGAGCAACGAAGTCATACCCATGATGCGGGAAACCAGCACCACACCTGTGGAAAACCGCCCGAGCCTGAGTTCAGTGCATTGGGCCGGCGTCACTGTGCCCCTGCTGCACTGGCAACAACAGGCCTGGGTGAAGTGGCGTGATGTGCCTGAGCTGATGCATGGACAGCGACCTTCTCCGGCTTCCAGGGCTTGATACATGACCTGTGGCGAGGGAGCTTGCTCCCGCTGGACTGCGAAGCAGTCCTCGTTTTGAAGGTAAAGCGAGGGCCGCTGCGCGACCCAGCGGGAGCAAGCTCCCTCGCCACAGCAAGTTGATGGATCTGGCCACCGTAAAAGCCAAATGGCTCTCACGGTAACCAGCCCTGCTTCAAAACCGCGAAACACTCCTCATCGCATCCACCAGATACCTCATCGCGATCCTGTCGCTCTCCGACAGCTCCCGATACCGCTCCACCAGTTTCATTTCCTCGTTATTAAGCCGGCGCCTGCGTCGCCCGATGGCCAGGCACGGAAAGATTCCCAACATTTCGGTGATGCCTTGTACTTTCGACATGGACGATGTCCTTCTCTATACGTCAAAGAAAACTGCAAAAAACCGCATCGCCCTATCCCTTTTTCAGCAGCCGCTGGGTGCCCACTGAACCGCACCGGTCCGAAGGGCATAAACCGGTCATGTGCACAGAATAGAAATTTTCCGGGCGCTGAAAAGCGGTTTTTAGAGTAATTAGTCGAAAAAAGCAGAAATGCCCTGTAAATCAGAAACCCCTGTCGGAATTGTTTCCCGACATGTCTTGTTTCATTGCTGAACCGGCGCTGTGCCATCAATCAATTTTGCTCTGCAATCGAACGGTTTAAGCTGTCGGGCATCTGCTTTACAGTCCGTTGCGTTTGGCCGAAGGCATGTCCGAACCGTTTTTTCTGATCCAGCACGTGCCAGGAACGGCGCGGGATTGCTCACGACAGGTTGTATTTATGCACCGCAGGAACTTGCTCAAAGCCTCCATGGCCATCGCGGCCTACACCGGTTTGTCCGCCACGGGCCTGCTAGCCGCCCAAGCCTGGGCCGCCAGCGGCGGCACCGCTGATGGCGAGGCCAGCGCATTCGATTTCGAGGCGCTGAAGCTCCAGGCCAAACAGCTCGCCAGCAATCGCTACCAGGACACCAAGCAACAGTTGCCGCCGACCCTGGCGACCATGACGCCGCAGAACTTCAATGCGATCCGCTACGACGGCAATCATTCGTTGTGGAAAGAACTCAAGGGCCAACTGGACGTGCAGTTCTTCCACGTCGGCATGGGGTTCAAGCAGCCGGTGCGCATGTACAGCGTCGACCCGAAAACCCGGATGGCCCGCGAGGTGCATTTCCGCCCGTCGCTGTTCAACTATGAAAACACCACGGTCGACACCGCCCAGCTCAAGGGCGACCTGGGTTTCTCCGGCTTCAAGTTGTTCAAGGCCCCGGAGCTGGACAAGCACGACGTCGTATCCTTCCTCGGCGCCAGTTACTTCCGTGCGGTGGACGCCACCGGCCAGTACGGCTTGTCGGCCCGCGGCCTGGCCATCGATACCTACGCCAAGAAGCGCGAAGAATTCCCCGACTTCACCAAGTTCTGGTTCGAGACACCGGACAAGGACAGCACCCGCTTCGTGGTCTACGCCCTGCTCGACTCGCCGAGCGCCACCGGTGCCTACCGCTTCGATATCGACTGCCAGGCCGAGCGCGTGGTGATGGAGGTCGATGCCCACATCAACGCCCGTACCGCCATCGATCAACTGGGCATCGCACCGATGACCAGCATGTTCAGCTGCGGCACCCACGAACGCCGCATGTGCGACACCATTCACCCGCAAATCCACGACTCCGACCGCCTGGCCATGTGGCGCGGCAACGGCGAGTGGATCTGCCGCCCGCTGAACAACCCTGCGACCCTGCAATTCAATGCCTTCGCCGACAAGGACCCGAAAGGTTTCGGCCTGGTGCAGACCGACCACGAGTTCGCCAGCTATCAGGACACCGTCGACTGGTACAGCCGCCGCCCGAGCCTGTGGGTCGAACCGACCACCGCATGGGGCGAAGGCTCCGTCGATCTGCTGGAAATCCCTACCACCGGCGAGACCATGGACAACATCGTCGCCTTCTGGACTCCGAAGAAACCGGTGGCTGCCGGCGATTCGCTGAACTACGGCTACAAGCTCTACTGGAGCGCGTTGCCACCGGTCGGCACGCCGCTGGCGCGGGTCAACGCCACCCGTTCCGGGATGGGCGGTTTCACCGAAGGCTGGGCGCCGGGCGAGCATTACCCGCCCGTCTGGGCCCGTCGTTTTGCCGTGGACTTCACCGGCGGCGGTCTGGACCGCCTGCCCGAGGGCGCGGGCATCGAGCCGGTGGTCACTTGCTCGAATGGCGAGGTCAAGGATTTCAGCGTGCTCAAGCTCGATGACATCAAGGGTTACCGTGTCCTGTTTGACTGGTACCCGACCAATGACAGCGTGGAGCCTGTCGAGCTGCGCCTGTTCATCCGCACCAACGACCGCACGCTGAGTGAGACCTGGTTGTACCAGTACTTCCCGCCAGCCGCGGACAAGCGCAAATATCCCTGACTGCCCCCCGTAGGAGCCGGCTTGCCGGCGATGGCGCCCTTGAGAGCGCTATCGCCGGCAAGCCGGCTCCTACAAAAAGCGATGCAGGCAATCCGCCATTCGGTTTTCCGAACGCGACCTGCGGGTCGGTTCGGTTAACCGGATCATCTCACTGAAATTCCAGCGCAATAAAAACTTAATTTCCTTATAAATCAATACTTTGACTAATACCGACTGGTCTGGCACGAGTCATGCTCTACACTTCTTCGACGAATGTCCTTTGCGCTCACTCATCGTAGCGCTCAGGTGTTTTGCAGCACAAAAGGGCCGATGAACTGGCTCCATAAAAAAAACAAAGTCGAGGAAAATTTGATGCGCATCGTTCCCCATATCCTGGGCGCAGCCATTGCTGCCGCTCTGATCAGCACTCCGGTTTTCGCCGCCGAACTCACCGGCACCCTGAAGAAGATCAAAGAGTCCGGCACCATCACCCTGGGCCATCGCGACGCTTCCATTCCGTTTTCCTATATCGCGGATGCTACCGGCAAACCGGTCGGCTACTCCCACGACATCCAGCTGAAAGTCGTCGAAGCGCTGAAAAAAGACCTCGACATGCCGAACCTCCAGGTCAAATACAACCTGGTGACTTCGCAAACCCGTATCCCGCTGGTGCAGAACGGCACCGTGGACCTCGAGTGCGGTTCCACCACCAACAACGTCGAGCGTCAGCAGCAGGTCGACTTCTCCGTCGGCATCTTCGAAATCGGTACTCGCCTGCTGTCCAAGGCAGACTCCAAGTACAAGGATTTCCCTGACCTGGCCGGCAAGAACGTCGTGACCACCGCCGGCACCACGTCCGAGCGCATCCTCAAGGCGATGAACGCCGACAAGCAGATGGGCATGAACGTCATCTCCGCCAAAGACCACGGCGAGTCGTTCCAGATGCTGGAAACCGGCCGTGCCGTTGCGTTCATGATGGACGACGCCCTGCTGGCCGGTGAAGCGGCCAAGGCCAAGAAGGCCAGCGACTGGGCCGTGACCGGCACTCCACAGTCCTACGAAATCTACGGCTGCATGGTGCGCAAAGGCGACGAGCCTTTCAAAAAGGCTGTGGATGACGCCATCAAGGCCACCTACGCATCGGGCGAGATCAACAAGATCTACGATAAATGGTTCATGCAGCCAATCCCGCCAAAAGGCCTGAACCTGAACTTCCCGATGAGCGACGAGCTCAAGGCCCTGATCGCCAATCCGACTGATAAAGCGGCTGACGACAAGAAGTCCTGATTTCTGACTAACCTTATCCCCTGAAAGGGCCGTAGCCCTTTCAGGGGAATGCACTCCCTGCTGGCATTTCTGGAAACACTCGAACCGGTGGCTGTCGAGCCGAGCGCGTGTGCCTGTCCCCCAAGGACAGGCGGGAACGGAGCTTCCCCCAAGCGGGCATTTGTACATCGATCGAATCCGAGGGGAGACCCTAATGAATTACAACTGGGACTGGGGCGTGTTCTTCAAGTCCACCGGCGTGGGCAGCGAGACCTATTTCGACTGGTACGTGTCCGGTCTGGGCTGGACCATCGGCATCGCCATCGCGGCCTGGATCATCGCCCTGACACTGGGCTCGATCCTGGGCGTCATGCGTACCGTGCCGAACCGCATCGTATCGGGCATCGCCACCTGCTACGTCGAACTCTTCCGTAACGTGCCGCTGCTGGTTCAGCTGTTCATCTGGTACTTCCTGGTACCCGACCTGCTGCCTGCCGACCTGCAAGAGTGGTACAAGCAGGACCTGAACCCGACCACCTCGGCCTTCCTCAGCGTCGTCGTGTGCCTGGGCCTGTTCACCACCGCCCGGGTCTGCGAACAGGTGCGCACCGGCATCCAGGCCCTGCCCAAAGGCCAGGAATCCGCGGCCCGCGCCATGGGTTTCAAGCTGCCGCAGATCTACTGGAACGTGCTGCTGCCCCAGGCTTACCGGATCATCATTCCGCCGCTGACCTCGGAATTCCTGAACGTCTTCAAGAACACCTCCGTAGCCTCGCTGATCGGCTTGATGGAGCTGCTTGCGCAGACCAAACAGACCGCCGAGTTCTCCGCCAACCTGTTCGAAGCCTTTACCCTGGCCACGCTGATCTACTTCACCCTGAACATGAGCCTGATGTTGCTGATGCGCCTGGTCGAGAAGAAAGTCGCCGTACCGGGCCTGATCTCCGTAGGGGGTAAATGATGGAATTCGACTTCTCGGGCATCATCCCGTCCCTGCCGGGCCTGTGGAACGGCATGGTCATGACCCTCAAGCTGATGGCCATGGGTGTGGTCGGCGGTATCATCCTCGGCACCATCCTGGCGTTGATGCGCCTGTCCCACAACAAGCTGCTGTCGAACATCGCCGGCGCCTACGTTAACTACTTCCGTTCGATTCCGTTGCTGCTGGTGATCACCTGGTTCTACCTGGCGGTGCCGTTCGTGCTGCGCTGGATTACCGGCGAAGACACGCCGATCGGCGCGTTCGCCTCGTGCATCGTGGCGTTCATGATGTTCGAAGCGGCGTACTTCTGCGAAATCGTCCGTGCTGGCGTGCAGTCGATCCCCAAGGGCCAGATGGGCGCAGCCCAAGCGCTGGGCATGTCCTACGGCCAGATGATGCGCCTGATCATCCTGCCGCAGGCGTTCCGCAAGATGACGCCGCTGTTGCTGCAGCAGAGCATCATCCTGTTTCAGGACACCTCGCTGGTCTACGCCGTCGGCCTGGTGGACTTCCTCAATGCTTCGCGCGCCAGTGGCGACATCATTGGCCGCTCCAATGAGTTCCTGATTTTCGCGGGTCTCGTGTACTTCATCATCAGCTTTGCCGCCTCGCAGCTGGTCAAGCGTCTGCAAAAAAGGTTCGCCGTATGATCTCTATCAAAAGCATCAACAAGTGGTATGGGGACTTCCAGGTTCTGACTGATTGCAGCACCGAGGTCAAAAAAGGCGAAGTGATCGTGGTGTGCGGGCCATCCGGTTCCGGCAAGTCGACCCTGATCAAGTGCGTCAACGCCCTGGAGCCCTTCCAGAAGGGCGACATCGTGGTCGACGGCACTTCCATCGCCGACCCGAAGACCAACCTGCCGAAACTGCGTTCGCGCGTGGGCATGGTGTTCCAGCACTTCGAGCTGTTCCCGCACCTGACCATCACCGAAAACCTGACCATCGCGCAGATCAAGGTATTGGGCCGCAGCAAGGAAGAAGCCACCAAGAAAGGCCTGCAACTGCTCGAGCGCGTCGGTCTCTCGGCCCATGCCCACAAGCATCCTGGCCAACTGTCCGGTGGTCAGCAGCAGCGCGTGGCGATTGCCCGTGCGCTGGCGATGGACCCGATCGTCATGCTGTTCGACGAACCGACCTCGGCGCTGGACCCGGAAATGGTCAACGAAGTGCTCGACGTGATGGTGCAACTGGCCCACGAAGGCATGACCATGATGTGCGTGACCCACGAAATGGGCTTCGCCCGTAAAGTGGCGGACCGGGTGATCTTCATGGACGCCGGCAAGATCATCGAAGACTGCAAGAAAGAAGAGTTCTTCGGCGACATCAGCCACCGTGCCGAGCGTACGCAGCACTTCCTCAACAAGATTCTGCAGCACTAAAGCCACACCGCCGCCGCCCCTGTAGGAGCTGCCGCAGGCTGCGATCTTTTGATCTTGCTTTTGATTCTGGCGAACGTCCGGTCACAAAAGATCAAGATCAAAAGATCGCAGCCTGCGGCAGCTCCTACAAGGACGCGTCAAGGCGGTAGTGGTGGTTGACCCAAGGCATCTGTGATGAAATGCGACCCTAATCTTTATCGCGCAGCGTCGCCATCACTCGCCGTGAAACCCCGTCTGGTTCGTCATTTGTTCCTGCCGCCACTGATCATCGCCATGATGATCGGCCTGGGCTATATCGGCTTCTGGATCAGTGAGCACTATGGCATTCGCAACCTCGGCGAAAACGGCCAGCGTCAGCTGGAACTGCACGCCCGTGCCGTCGAAAGCGAAATCAGCAAATACACCTACCTGCCCAGCCTGCTGGAACTCGAAACCAGTGTTTCGCAGTTGCTGGCCGACCCGACCCCGGAACACCGGCAAACGGTCAACGATTACCTCGAAGGCCTGAACCGGCGCAGCCGCAGTCGGGCCATCTACGTGATGGACACCACCGGTCGCGTCATGGCCACCAGCAACTGGCGCGATGTCGACAGTTACCTGGGTGAAGACCTGTCCTTTCGCGCCTATTTCCAGAACGCCGTGCGCGGTCAACCGGGACGCTTCTACGGCATCGGCAGCACCAACGGCGAACCCGGTTACTACCTGGCCCATGGCCTGGAAGAACACGGCAAGATCATCGGCGTCGCGGTGGTCAAGGTTCGCCTGGAAGCCATGGAAGAGCGCTGGCAACGGGCGCGGCTGGAAGCCTTCGTCAGCGACGAGAACGGCATCATCATTCTCTCCAGCGATCCGGCTCGACGCTTGAAATCGGTGGTGCCGCTGAGCGAAGAAACCAAGGAAAAACTTGCCCGTAGCCTGCAGTACTACTGGTTCCCGCTCAACGAACTGCAGCCGCTGGCCCGGGAAACCCTGTCCGAAGGCGTGGAAAAACTCACGTTCCCGGCCAACAGTGAACTGCTGCTCCAACAAGATCGCGACGATGAAAACATCAGCTACCTGTCGCAAACCCGGCCTTTGAGCGATACGCCGTGGAATTTCACCCTGCTCACGCCGCTCCAGGACCTGCGCCGCGAAGCGATCAACCAGGGGATTCTGGTGGCCGTGGCGTTTGCCCTCTGCGCCTTTCTGTTGATCGCCTGGAACGAGCGGCGCAAGGTGATCGCCACCCGCCTCGCGGCCCGGGAAGCCTTGCAGGAAGCCAACAACCAGCTGGAGCGTCGGATTACCGAACGCACCACCGACCTGCGCGCCAGCAACGAACGGCTCAAGGGGCAGATCCGCGAACGCCGGCACGCCGAAGAGACCTTGCGCCGCGCCCAGGACGAACTGGTACAGGCCGGAAAACTCGCGGCCATCGGCCAGATGTCCACCAGCATCGCCCACGAACTGAACCAGCCGCTGGCGGCGCTGCGCACCTTGTCCGGCAATACCGTGCGCTTCCTCGAACGCGGCCAGCTCGACGTCGCCAGCACCAACCTCAAGACCATCAACGAACTGATCGACCGCATGGGCCGCATCACCGCCAGCCTGCGCTCGTTCGCCCGGCGCGGTGACGACAAGGGTCAGGCCTGCCTTGGCAAAGCGGTGGACGCGGCCCTGCAATTGCACGGCGCACGGGTGGAAAACACGCCTTTGCAATTGCACCGCCATTTTGACGCTGTGCAGGTGCAAATCGACCAGACCCGCCTGGAGCAGATTCTGGTCAACCTGATCGGCAACGCCCTCGACGCCATGCAAGCGCAGCCGCAACCCGAGCTGTGGCTCGAAGGCGAAACCTTCGATGGCAAATACCGGCTGCGCGTGCGTGACAACGGCCACGGCATCGACGCCGAAGCGCGCAAGCACCTGTTCGAACCCTTCTTCACCACCAAACCCGGCGAACAGGGCCTGGGCCTCGGCCTGACCCTCTCTGCCAGCCTGGCCGCCGCCACTGGCGGTCACCTGGGTGTCGAGCACCCGGCCAGCGGTGGTACCGCATTCGTCCTCAGTTTACCGTTGGTAAGCCCCACTCCCGCCGAGCCAATATGAACAACGACCTTAGTGTATTGATCGTCGAAGACGACCCCCATGTGCTGCTCGGCTGCCAACAGGCGCTGACCCTGGAAGACATTCCCTGCATTGGCGTGGGCAGCGCCGAAGAAGCCCTGGAGCGGGTCGGCGACAACTTCGCCGGCATCGTCGTCAGCGACATTCGCCTGCCGGGCATCGATGGCCTGGAGTTGCTGACCCGGCTCAAGGAGCGCGACCGCAGCCTGCCGGTGGTGCTGATCACCGGCCACGGCGACATCTCCATGGCCGTCGGGGCGATGCAGAAAGGCGCCTACGATTTCATGGAAAAGCCGTTCTCCCCGGAGCGCCTGGTGGACGTGGCCCGCCGCGCCCTCGAGCAACGCAGCCTGGCGCGGGAAGTGTCGTCGCTGCGCCGGCAACTGGCCGAGCGCGACTCCCTCGAAGGGCGGATCATCGGGCGCTCGCCGGCCATGCAGAACCTGCGGGAACTGATCGCCAACGTCGCCGATACGTCGGCCAACGTGCTGATCGAAGGCGAGACCGGCACCGGCAAGGAACTGGTTGCGCGCTGCCTGCATGATTTCAGTCGGCGGCACACCAAGCAGTTCGTCGCGTTGAACTGCGGCGGCCTGCCGGAGAACCTCTTCGAAAGCGAAATCTTCGGCCACGAAGCCAACGCCTTTACCGGTGCGGGCAAACGGCGGATCGGCAAGATCGAACACGCCGACGGCGGCACATTGTTCCTCGACGAAGTGGAAAGCATGCCCCTGCCCTTGCAGATCAAGCTGCTGCGGGTATTGCAGGAACGCACCCTCGAACGCCTCGGTTCGAACCAGAGCGTGGCGGTGGATTGCCGCGTCATCGCGGCGACCAAGTCCGACCTCGTCGAGTCGAGCAAGGCCGGCGAATTCCGCAGCGACCTGTACTACCGCCTCAACGTGGTGACCCTGGAGCTGCCGCCGCTGCGCGAGCGCCGCGAGGACATCCTGCAACTGTTCGAACACTTTCTGCAGCAGTCGTCCCTGCGCTTCGACCGCGCGGTGCCGGAGCTGGACAACCAGACCGTTTCCAACCTGATGAGCCACGACTGGCCGGGCAACGTGCGTGAGTTGCGCAACGTTGCCGAGCGCTTTGCCCTGGGCCTGCCGGCGTTCAAGAAAACCGGTGCCGGCGGCAGCAATCAAGGCCTGGCGTTTGCCGAAGCGGTGGAAGCCTTCGAGCGCAACCTGCTCAGCGATGCCTTGCAACGCAGCGGCGGCAACCTGACCCAGGCCAGCCAGGAACTGGGCATGGCCAAGACCACGCTGTTCGACAAAGTGAAAAAGTACGGCCTGAGCCATTGAGCTGTGTGGACCTGACTCTCAAAGCGACCCTGGGCGCGGCGTTGGTGGTGAGCCTCGCTGGCCTGGCTACGCTTTCACAGAGAAATACATTCTCCTGTGGGAGCGGGCTTGCTCGCGAAAGCGGTGTGTCAGTCAACTCAAATGCCAACTGATACTCCCTCTTCGCGAGCAAGCCCGCTCCCACATTGGATCGGGGGGGGGGGTTAGAGGAGATTGTGATCGGCCACAGGCTCGATCTGCGCCCAGTGCGAAGTGTCTTCACGGTGCTCGCGCAAGTACGGCAACACCGCCCCCAGCAACGGCGCCTTGAACGCCTCCTGGAAACGATGGGCCAGGCCCGGAATCAAGACCAACTGACTGCCACGCAGATGCGCCGCCAGATGCACCCCGTGCATCACCGGCAGCAAGGGGTCGGCCGTGCCATGGACCACCAGCGCCGGCACCCGCAACCGGTTGAGCAGCGCGACCCGGCTCGGCTCGGCGAGAATGGCCATGATCTGGCGTTTCACACCCTCGGGATTGAACGCCCGGTCATAGGACTGCGCCGCCTGATGCAGCAGCACCTGACGATCATCGCTCACCATCGGGCTGCCCAGCGCCGCCAGCAAGTCGGCCTGTTGTTCCAGGGCCACCTCGCGGTTCGCTGCGCCACGTCGCGCCAGCAATTGCACCAGCGCCGCACTCGGCGCCGGCAAGCCTTCGGCCCCGGAGCTGGTCATGATCAGGGTCAGGCTCTCGACCCGCTGCGGGGCCATGGCCGCCATGTGCTGGGCGATCATCCCGCCCATGCTGGCGCCCAACACGTGGAATTGATCGATGTGCAAGGCATCCATCAAGCCCAGGCCATCGTCGGCCATGTCGGTCAGCGAGTACGGCGACGACACCGGCAAGCCAAGTTTGTAGCGCAGTACTTCGAACGTCAGGTTGGCTTCGGCCGGTGCTTGCCGCCAGGTCGACAGGCCGACATCGCGATTGTCATAGCGAATCACCCGGAACCCCTGCTGACACAGGGCGACCACCACCTCGTCCGGCCAGTGGATCAACTGCCCGCCCAGGCCCATCACCAGCAGCAAGGCCGGATCCGACGCACGACCGATGCTCTGGTACGCCAGGCTTACCTGGGCCAGATCCACCCGCTCGGTCGGAACATTGACGTCACAACGCGAGGCCGCCAACGACGGCAGGCCGAACAACAATGCGGCCAGAAATACGATTCGTGAAAAAAATGCAGCACCCATGGAAAAACACCAAAACGCAGAACCCCAGTAGAGCGCGAGTCTGATGAAGTTTGTTCAAGCGCGCTGCCACAGTTCCATGACAGTTTGATGAAGGGCGCCGGGCGGTCATCCGGCACCACACCCGGTTTCGCGATAACTATGTACCGCCCCTCCTCCTGTCGACTGTCGCCTAATGCCCGTACCGCCGGCACGGCCCGGCTTTCTGGAGACTCATCGTCATGGTTGACGAAACCACACCCCTTACGGCCGATTTCGGCCTCATCTACCCATTGCCCGCCAACCCGGACCAGGGCCTGAGCCTGAGCACCTCGGCACGCTGGGAAGAATGCCGCGAGCAGTGGCTCAGCCTCATGGCGCAAAGCTCGCAAGCCCGGCTCGACACCACTTGGTGGAGCGCACGTGCACTCGGCACCGATCGCTCGCGTCGGGAACAAGCCATCCGCTTGTATCGCCAGCATTTCGAGGTGTCGAGCCAATGGGCGTTTGCCCAAGGCATCCTCGATGACGGGCAGATCAAAACCTTACTGGCGCTCATCGACCCGCCAGCGCCAACACCAACGCCTGACCAGCACCCCGTGTACGTCGAACAGCTGAGCCTCATAGATGACAATGGCCTGTCTACCCCGCTGTCGGGCGCGCTGGTCATCACCCGGGATACCGATCAACCGGTCGCTCAGCTGTTGTACCTGCCTTCACACTCATCCGCCTGGATGACCTTTCAAAGCAGGATTGAACTGGAGCGCTGGCTGACCGAGCATCAGCCACAGAGGTTCGACCAGCCCCGGCTGTCGATGGACAAGGGCAGCGTCGATTACACGGTCCTCGACAAGGCTGTGCTGCGCACTGGCGCCGAAGCCCTGTTGTCCCGATTGTCCGTCGCCCCCGCGGACCGGCCCGGCAATGCTGCCGTGCTGGCCGCGCCCCCCGACCTGCCCCTTGTGGAGACTGACGACGACGCGGCCCTGTTCGGCCAGCTCAGTCCCGATATTCCCTTGGGCATGCGGCACCGCGCGCTGGCACAACAACGCACGGCCCTGGAGAGTCTGCTCGGCGATGACTTTGCGGGTGATGCCAAGGATCCACGTCTGCAACGCCTGCAACAGCAACTCGAGACCCTCAGCGCTGCCGAGCAGGCCAGTAGCGCCGCCGCGACGGCGCTACTGGACGCCGCCGATGGCCTCAAATGGCTAGAGCTGCGCCACCAGCCGGGCCCGCATTACGCCACCCTGCTCCAGGCACGCCAGGACGGTTTGCGCGCCGAAGCCGAACTGCAATTGAGCCTGAATCAGATCGACAGTGAAGAGCATCAATGGCTCATCAGTGTGCTGGATGCCCCCGATCAGCCCCGAGCGGCCGACCTGGTGGTCGCGCGGCTGGAACTGTCGGCAACCGACACCGAAGGCGACACCCGCCGCACGCAAACCGAGGAACTGGACGGCGTTCTGCTGTTTGCCAAACCCTCGGCGCTGCTGGCGAATTCGACCGACAGCCTGTTGCTCTACTGGCCCGGACGCTTCGGTGGACTGCAACGGTTTGCCTCTCGACAGCTGCTGGAACAATCGCTGTTCAAACGCCCGGTCAACGACCCTGCCCTGGCCGTGCACGTTTTGCCGCTGAGCGGCTCGCCGTTTAAATACGCCCTGCAAATCCAGCTCCACAGCTGTGAACAACAAGCGGCCCGGATCATTGCAGCCAATCCTGTTCCGCTTCGTACCCGCCAGCGTGCGGCTGAACTGGAAAAACTGCGGGAGCAGACCCTCACCTGCCTGACCGTCCCCCAATCGGCCGCCCGGGACTGGGTGTACGCACGCATCCTCGAGCAAAACCAGAGCAGTGCGCTGGCCGCTCAATTGCCGTCGTGGCATCGCGAACTGCCCGCCGTGCAGCGTGACCGGCTCAAGACGCTGTTCAAATCCTGGATCGGCGCGATGCAGCGCTCCCACGCGTGGCTCGAACGTGAACTGCCGCCACGGCAAGCCTTCGCCATCAAGGCTGTCGACGCCCGGCTGCGCGAGGACTTCGACCTCACTCAAGCGGTACAGGTGCTGCTCGACGTTCCGGACTCAACCAGCTGGCGCAAAGTAGTCATTGAAGGTGCAGCTCCGGGCACCCCTCAGCAAAATGTGCTGTTCGCCAGCGAGCAGCGCAGCAAGCTGTCCCTGGGTGAGCTGGCGCTGGGCAACATCGATCAGGAAATGGGGTGGCGGCTGTCGTTCATGCAGGTCGAGGTCAGCGGTGCCGACGCCGCACAACAGCTGCAACTGAAAAGCGCCATCACCACGCCCTGGCTGCGCAAGCTGGTCACTGAGCTGGATCTGGCCGGGCAATATGAAAGGCTGATCCGCGAGACGTTCCTCGGCACCTCGATGACATCGACGTTCGGTAATGAATATCGGCGCGAATGCCTGAGTGAGCCGTGGCGCCTGATGCTTCGCCTGCAAGGCGAATTCGCCGAGTTGGCAAAGGACATCGATGCCAACGGCCGGCAAGTGCTGGAAATCGCCATCGACGCCAACAGCCGTGAAGCCTTTGCCAGCGACGGCAAGCGCATCGAGTTGCTGCCCGCGCACCTGACCGTGGGCGGCAAGGACACCCACGCCCAGGGACCGAGCACGTTGTCCGGCGTCACCTTTATCGTGGAGCACGTCAGCGGCCTGACCCTGCTGTATCTGCCCGACAGCCCCGACGGCGTTTATCTGCGCCAGTTCGACAGCCTTGAACAGGCACGGATGCGACTGTTCAACGATTGCCTGCGCAACTCGATGGTCAACTACCTGGCCGGCCGGGCCTTGACGGGCGATGTCGCCCATCACGTCAGCCGGATCAACCAGGCCGTTTTGAAAAACTTCGACGGGCTGATCGGCGTCGGTACGCCCTGGCCAGCCAGCACCTCCCTGGCGGCGCATCTGCTGAATGTACACATGGGCCGTTTGCTGGAAGCCCATCGGGCGACATCGCGCTCCAATGATGCGTTGTACCTGGAGCAAGTAGCCTTGAAGTCCGGCGCAATGTTCAACTACCTGAAAATGGCTGTGGGCATGCTGCCCTTTGTCGGTACGACCATCGCCCTGTACGACGCCTGGAACAGCGCCAACCTGGCGGTGGCGGCCTTTCTGCGCGGTGATGTCGGCCATGGCCTGGCCGAGGTGGAGGCGGTGCTGTTGTCGCTGATCGACGCGGCCATGGACATTCTCCCCGGCACCTCTGCCACCCCTGCTACTGCCCGCGTCGCCACGCGCAGTCGTCAGTGGCGGGCGCTGGGCAAAAGTCCGCGAGCCCTGCAGCTATCGACGCAACCCCAGGCGCGGCGGTCGCTGGAGCGCTTCAAGGGTTATGAATATGAAAAACCGATTTCCCTCGCGGACCTGCAACCGGGCAGCGAAGGCATTTATCGCAACGTGTATCGCCACGCCGACGGCGACTTCATGCTCAGCCAGGGAAGAATCTATCGCATCGAACTGGAAGGCGAACCACCCCGCTGGCGCTTGAGTGGCACCAGCAGCCGGACCTACAAACAGCCAGTCGCCCTCGATGAGTCAGGCCACTGGAACACCCACTACGCGGTGTACGGCACCGTGATCGAAGGGGGTGGCGTGGGCGGTGGCGCGGTGCTCGGGCACATGGCCGACGGGCTTGACCCACTCTGGCCGGCCGCCATTCGCCGTTGGCTGCCGCGCTGGTGGACCGACCGCGCCTTGCGCCGGCAATTGACCCTGACTAATACCGCCGACGCCTACACGCTACGGCTCGATACCCAGACCCGCAGCAGCAACACCTTGCTTGAGCACTATTTCGGCCTCGAACTCGAGCAGCGCCCGGCCCTTCGCACCCGTGCCGATGTCGCCTGCGCGAACGATATCGACCTTGCCCAGGCCCAATACCTGAATCTCGATGAGCTGATGCTGTATAGCCATGGCCGCAAACGCGTGCAGATCGAAGGCATCCAAAGTCGCTGCGCCTGGATCATCGTCGACCGTTCGGTGCGGCGGATCGGCCTGGCCAAGGAACGGCTGGTGGAACACCTCAATCGTATCGATCAGCTGATCGCCCGATCAGATGCCACAGCGATCACCGATACCGCCGCGCACTTGCAGTTCATGGCGCAACGCAAGGAGATCCGCAAAAACTTTCTCAAAGATTTCGATCAGCTGCATACGACGGTCGAGGAAGCCAATCGCTGGAACCGCCGTATCACTAACCCGGCGCAAAAAAAGGAGATTGCGAAGGCCATGACGAACGTGAATGAGAAACTCAGCGAGGCCAATCACTACTACCTGAAAACGGCGCATACCCTGGAAATCATCACCCGTTATGACGCGGTGACCGACCTGTCCTGGACGTACTTCCAATTGCAGTTGAAAGTAGCCCGCAACAAGGTCGGCCGCGCGCTGCTGACGCAACATCAGCTACCCCAGGTGAGCGCCAACGTCAGCCAGCGCAGTAAAGTCCTCGAAGACTGCCTGGCCACCTATACCGAGTTCCGGCGTCAGCTGGGCGCCTGGACCCTCGGCTATCCGCAGCATTTGGACCTGGAACAGGTCACCGCGTTTCTGGACAACCTGGACAAGGTTGAAGATTTTGCACGCCGGGCCATCAAGACGCGACCTTCTGTGGTGCCCAAAGAAGGCCGGCCCGGACAGCAACTGTTCGAGACCGAGGACAACCAATTGCTGATCGGCATCGCCAGCACCGACGCCGTCACCCGACAAAAGCGCATCACCATCGAAGGGGTCGATGGCCACACGGAAACCTGGCTGCCGCGCTCCGGCGGCAAATATCGCCTCAGCGAGCCAACGGCTTCCGTGCAGCCGGAACTGCCCACTGATGTCGGGCCACTGCTGACAGAAGCCAGGAACAGGCTGGAGGCGGCAAACGCCTACACCCGCAAAGTCGAAGGCTATGCGCGGCAGGACATGCTCCCGGTCGACCTTGAGCACATGATGGGCAGCGAGGCCACGGAGTTGACCATGCGTGCCCAGGCCATCGAACGCTTGTCGCCCACCGATGCCGTAGCGCTGCAACTGCGCAAGCGGGCGGATGAGATGTTGAGCACGGGGCGTACCTTGCGCATCAATCAAAGCATGAGCAGCAAAACCCCGACCGAAGGCTATCTGGACTATTTGGTTGAACAACAGAGGGTGGATATCCGCAAGGAAGGTGGCTTGCGCGACCTGGGCAAACGCGCCGACGGACGACGGGATTTCCTGCAGGAGTACGAGGTGCGCGACCTGCGCAGCGAACCGGCGCAAACCCTGTGGTACGCGCACTTCCACTACACCTCGGCCCAGCCGGCATTCGGTGAATTCGTCAAAGGCCATCTGAAACTGCCGGAACAACGCAACCTCGGCCTGAAATGGCAACAGGCCGTGGCCGCCAGTGGCGGTACGGTCGACGCGATCTGGCGCGGCGACATCGGCAAACCGCTGGGCAACAAACACTTTTCCACGCTGTAAAATGACAACGGCGGGGCACGCAATGTGCCCCGTCGTGGACAGCGGCATCAACATGAGACAAACTCAACCTTTTCGGTTTATCTACAAGTTTTACTCATGGAGCAACCCGGTGCTTGAAATCCGTCACCTCAAGACCCTGCACGCCTTGCGCGAAGCCGACAGCCTGGTGGATGCGGCCGATCGCCTGCACCTGACCCAGTCGGCCCTGTCTCATCAGTTCAAGGAGCTGGAAGAGCGCATGGGCATGCCGTTGTTCGTGCGCAAGACCAAACCGGTGCGCTTCACCAGCGCCGGTTTGCGCCTGCTGCAATTGGCCGACGCCACCTTGCCATTGCTGCGCGCCGCCGAACGCGACATCAGTCGCCTGGCCGGGGGTACCGCCGGGCGCCTGCACATGGCCATCGAATGCCACAGTTGCTTCCAGTGGCTGATGCCGACCATCGACCAGTTCCGCGATGCCTGGCCGGAAGTCGAGCTGGACTTGGCCTCGGGCTTCTCCTTCGCCCCGCTGCCGGCCCTGGCCCGTGGCGACCTGGACCTGGTGGTGACCTCCGACCCGCTGGATCTGGCCGGGATCACCTATGTACCGCTGTTCACCTATGAAGCGATGCTCGCGGTGGCCAACCAGCACCGCCTGGCCGGCAAGGCCTATATCGTCCCCGAAGACTTGCTCCCGGAAACCCTGATCACCTACCCGGTGGAACGGGACCGGCTGGACATCTTCACCCGCTTCCTGGAACCCGCCGACATCGAACCGGCCCAGGTCCGCACCTCGGAACTGACGGTAATGATGATGCAGCTGGTGGCCAGCGGTCGTGGCGTGTGCGGCATGCCCCATTGGGCGCTGCATGAATACAGCTCGCGGGGTTATGTGAAAGCCAAGCGGCTGGGTGAGAAAGGTTTGTTCGCCACGCTGTATGCGGCGATCCGCGCCGACATGCTCGATGCACCGTACATGCGCGACTTCTTGCTGACGGCCAAAGACACGTCGTTTTCTACATTGGATGGCGTGAGTGCGGTTCGATAGGAAAACATACCCCCCTGTGGGAGCGGGCTTGCCCGCGATGGCGGCGGCAGATCCAACATTGATGTATCAGACATATCGCTATCGTCGGATCGCCGCCCGGAGCAAGCCCGCTCCCACAGGGATCGCGGTGATCCTTATATTTCGCGCCACATGTGGATCTTGTCGAAGTAATCCTCCCCCACCCGCACGGCCATCGGTTCCAGGCCGAACTGGACGAAACCGCAGCGCCGGTAGAGGTTGAACGCGGCATCGTTGCCGGCGGTGACGGTCAACTGGATCAGGCGCAAACCACCATGGTGCTGCGCCTCGGTCAGTGCCGCCTGAACCAGTTCATAACCGAGCCCGCGCTGGCGGACCCCGGCGGTCACGTACATGCCAAACAGCGTCACCTTGTGCCGGGCCTTCTCCCGAGGCTCGAAGGCGAGGCCGACAATGCCGGCCAACCGGCCGTCCTCGAACGCCCCCAGCACCACGTCCAGCTTGCTCGTCAGGCGCGACTCCCACCAACCCAGCGGCATCGCCGCCCGCTCGCGCACACTCGAGGTGAAGGCTTGCGGGTGCAGGTCGTAGGCCTCAAGCATCAGTGCCCGATAGTCCAGGGCATGGCTGGCATCCAGTCGCTCGATCCACATGCTCAGGCCATCCGTTTTTGCTCAAGCATCAGCCGCAGCGCCAGTGCTGACAATACGAAGCCCATGAAATAGCGCTGCATCGCCAGCCAGGTGGGATTGTTGACGAACCACGAGGCGATACCCGCGGCAAACATGGCGATCAGCAGGTTGACGCAGAAACTGACGCTGATCTGGGTCAGGCCGAGGATGAGGCTCTGGCTGAACACCGAGCCATGCTCCGGTGTGATGAACTGCGGAAACACCGACAGATAGAACACCGCGATTTTCGGGTTAAGGGCACTGGTCAAAAAGCCCATGGTGATCAACTTGCGCGAAGAATCCGGGGGCAACTGCTGGGCCTCGAACGGCGAGCGCGCACCGGGTCTGACCGCCTGCCAGGCCAGCCACATCAGGTACAGCGCACCGGCCCACTTCAACACCTCATAGGCCATCGGCACCGCCAGGAACACGGCGGTCAAACCGGCGGCCGCAGCAAACAGGTGCACGAAAAAACCCGCGACCACGCCGAGCAAGGAGATCACCCCGGCCTTGCGCCCCTGGCAGATCGAACGGGAGATCAGGTAGATCATGTTCGGCCCCGGCGTCAGTACCATCAGCAACGCGGCAGCGGCAAAAATCAGCAGGTCTTGGAGCGGGATCATGGGCGAGGTCCTTTGCGTGATGATCAGGCGATCGCGGTCAGCGATGCTCGATAAAACGGCAGGATCAGGTCCCGTGTCAATGGCGCCAGAACGACACCGCCCTCGGTGGCCGGGTCGATCCAGATCACCTCTTCGATCTCCGCCGCCGGAGTGACATCCGAATCAATGTTCAGTTGAAAGAGCTCGGCGTGTACGACAAAACCCGGTTCGTTGGCCGCCGGTGCCGAGAAGGGACCGAGGTAAACGGCCTGCGCCGGGTCGACGTCCAGACCCAATTCTTCTTCCAGCTCCCGGGCAAGCGCATGAACCGGCAACTCGTGAGGCTCGATCTTGCCGCCCGGCTGCATGAACGCCGTGGTGCCGCGCTTGCGCACCAGAAGCGTACGACCGTCAGGGCCGATCAACAGCGCGGCGGCGATGTGGATGAGCCTGGAGTGATTGGGTGAAACATTCATAGAAGAGGACATCGCTGACCATAGGTCCATGTTGAGGGATGCACAGAATCCCATGCCTTCAAAACTCGGCCAAGGGTGAATCCGGAACTCTCCGCCAATGAGCCCGGAAATTTCCCACAAGCGACTTTGGTAGCGTGTTCTGCCGATCTTCACCGGTCAATCGCCCTCCTCCGCCACTGGAATCCCTCGCATGTCCGACATTTCAACGCTGAAAGAAAAAATCAACATCAAGACATTTCACTTCCTTCTCTTGTCGGTGCTGACGTTTGGGCTCTACTCGTACGTCTGGCTATACAGGGTTTCGACGGCTGTTGAAGAGGTCACCCGCACAAAGGTTATGACCGAGACATTTCTGGTCGGATTTCTGACGCTGTCGGGGTTGGGGACTTTGCTGATCATAACTCCCGTCGCCTATGCCGAGGAGCTAAGCCATTTGTGGAACGTTACGACTTTGCTGGTTTCTTTGGTCTGGTGTTTCCGCGTACGCAGGGCAATCCGGGCGTATGCGTTGGCCAAATACAATTTCGAACCACCCATGAATCGTGTCTACACGGTGTTGTTCGTTTTTTGCCATATCAATTACTGCATCAACGCCCTGCCCGACGACAAAAAGAAACACGAACGGGGCCAACAACCGACCGACCGCTCCTTGGACGCTTGAGTTTCATGTAAGAGCCGCCGCCAGGCCGATGAAATGACAGGGTGCGTCGCAAGCGACGTCATGAGCGACTACTCCGAATTTTATTGGATTTATGGCAGAGCCGAGTTCGGCGCAAATTACGGGTATGGCATTGTCGTGCTTGGGTGAAGGGTCAAACAGGTGTGTTGTCTGTCAGGGCCTCTTCGCTGGCAAGCCAGCTCCCACAGAATTTGTGTCAGCCACAAAACCTGAATCCACAAAAGATCCCTGTGGGAGCTGGCTTGCCAGCGATGGCGTCAGCGGTTCAACGCGAAGGAATCAGCAGCTCCCGCAATCCAGATGCATGCTCAACCACTTCCCCCGGCAACTTCAGCCGCTGATCATCCAGATACCGATAATCCTGACGCGCCGCCGTCAACCGCTTCAGGTCCAGCTCAACGACAAACAGCCCTTCCTCGCGCCCGGCCTCGAACAGCAGCCTGCCCATCGGATCGACCAGCGCACTGCCGCCGGCAAACAACAAACCGCCATCGCCCTCTTCCACCCGGTTGACCATCAGCGCAAAGGCCTGGTTTTCCTGGGCGCGGGCCATGATGGCGGTGCGGTGGGTCGGGCCGTAGGGGTCCATGTTGCCGTTGGTGACGATCAACAGCTCGGCGCCCAGTTGCGCCAGGGCGCGGGCGCTTTCGGGGAATTCGATGTCGTAGCAAATCAGCAGGCCCACGCGCACGCCGTTCCACAGGCAGGTGGCGTAGCGATCACCCGCCTCGTACACACCGCGATCCGAGGCCCACAGGTGGGTCTTGCGGTACTTCAGCGCGATGCCTTCAGGGGTGATCAACAGCGTGGTGTTGTAGAAGCGACCGTCGTCGTTCTCGGCCAAGCCGATGGCCACGGCAATATTGCGTTCGCGCGCAGCGGCGATTACCGCGCTGACGGACGGCCCCTCAAGGGATTCGGCGACATCGGTCACGGACTCCGCCGAAGGGAAACCCATCAAATGACCTTCGGGGAACAGGATCAGCTGCGTATCGGCTGCGCATGCGGCGATGGCCGCCAGGGTGCGTTCGAGGTTGTAGGCCGTGTCGTTGTCACGGCCTGCCAATTGGGCGAGTTCGACCTTCATGGGTATTCCTTGTTATGGACCGGGCGGCAGAAAGATTGCCCGGTCGGTGTCTGTGCGCCAGTATGCGCAGCAAGCAAGCGGGCGGGGAATCACGCCGCTGGGGTAACACGATAGGGGTAGATGCATGGCACTCTCGTTGGACGACATCGCCTGGCACCGCTCGGTGGGGCAACTGATCGACGCCCTGGACAAGCCCAATTTCTGGACCCAGCTTGTCCGGTTGCTGGATCAGTACGTGCCCTTCGACAGCTGGGTGGCCCTGCTTTTCAGCGCCGATCAGCGCCCACAGGTGTTCGCCGAATGCCCCGGCGAGGACGGCAGCCCCGACCAGTTGTTCCAGGATTACCTGCGCGGCCTGTACCTGCTCGACCCCTTCTACATCGCCTGCCGCGAGCAGTCGCGCACCGGGCTGTATCGACTGTCGGAAGTGGCCCCGGAGCACTTCGAGCTGACCGAGTATTACCAGCGCTACTTTCGTCTGAATGTGGTGGCCGACGAAATCCAGTTCAATTGTCAGCTCGAAGGCGACCGCACGCTGTGCCTGTCCCTGGGCAGCACGCAACGCTTCAGCGGCCAGCAGATCGCTCTGTTGTCGTTGATCCAGCCATGGGTGCTCGGCCTGTTGCGCCAGCGTCTACCCTATGAAATCAACGAAGTCGTGGCCCTCGCTCCCGCACCGCCACAAGCCGACTGGCGGGTGCAACTGGAGGCTTCGGTGCAGCAACTCAAAGGTGCGCAGTTGACGGCCCGGGAGCTGGATGTCGGGCGTTTGATGCTCAGCGGTTGCTCCAGCAAAGAAATCGCCCGTAAGCTGGAAATCTCTGTCGAAACCGTGAAAGTCCACAAGAAACACATGTACAGCAAGCTGGGGATCAAATCCCAGTCCGAGCTGTTTTCGATTTTTCTCCAGGCACAAAATGCCTGAAAAGATCGCAGCCTTCGGCAACTCCTATATGGATCGCATTCCCCTGTAGGAGCTGCCGAAGGCTGCGATCCTTAAAACTCAAGGAAACCGTATGAGCCTGTCACTCCTGAGCCGCTACGCCTTCTTTGCCGTCTGCGTGATCTTCACCCTCGCCAGCCTGCCCTTTCTTGACTATGACTGGCTCTGGCCGATCACCGCCGTCACCGGCGTCCTCAGCCTGATCGGCCTGTTCGATCTGCTGCAAAGCCCCCACGCGGTGCGCCGCAATTACCCGATCCTCGGCAATATCCGCTACCTGGTCGAAGGCATCCGCCCGGAAATCCGCCAGTACCTGCTTGAATCCGACAGCGACGCCCTGCCCTTCTCCCGGGCCCAGCGCTCGCTGGTTTACTCCCGGGCCAAGAACGAAACCGCCGACAAACCCTTCGGCACCCTGATCGACGTGTATCAGTCGGGTTTCGAGTTCATCGGCCACTCCATGCGCCCGGCACCGTTGAGCGACCCGAGCAGTTTCCGCGTCACCGTCGGCGGCCCGCAGTGCACCCAGCCGTATTCGGCGTCGGTGTTCAACATTTCAGCCATGAGTTTCGGTTCCCTCAGCGCCAACGCCATCCGCGCGTTGAACCAGGGCGCCAAGCTGGGCAATTTCGCCCATGACACCGGCGAAGGCAGTATCAGTCCCTATCACCGGGAACACGGCGGCGACCTGACCTGGGAACTGGGCAGCGGTTATTTCGGCTGCCGCACCAGCGACGGTCGCTTCGACCCGGAACGCTTCGCCGCGCAAGCCCGCACGCCACAGGTGCGGATGATCGAAATCAAGATGAGCCAGGGCGCCAAGCCCGGCCACGGCGGCATCCTGCCCAAGCACAAGGTCACCAAAGAGATCGCCGAAACCCGCGGCATCCTGATGGGCGAGGACTGCGTGTCACCCTCGCGCCACACGGCGTTTTCGACGCCGATCGAAATGATGCATTTCATCGCACAACTGCGTGAGTTGTCCGGCGGTAAACCGGTGGGCTTCAAGTTCTGCCTCGGCCATCCGTGGGAGTTCATGGGCATTGCCAAGGCCATGCTGGAAACGGGCATCCTCCCGGACTTCATCGTGGTCGATGGCAAGGAAGGCGGCACCGGCGCCGCGCCCGTGGAGTTCACCGACCACATCGGCGTGCCGATGCGCGAGGGCCTGCTGTTCGTGCACAACACCCTGGTGGGCCTGAACCTGCGGGACAAGATCAAACTCGGCGCCAGCGGCAAGATCGTCAGCGCCTTCGACATCGCCAGCGTGCTGGCCATCGGTGCCGATTGGGCCAACTCGGCGCGCGGTTTCATGTTCGCCATCGGTTGCATCCAGTCACAGAGCTGCCACACCAACAAATGCCCGACCGGCGTCGCCACCCAGGACACCCTGCGCCAGCGCGCGCTGGTGGTGCCGGACAAGGCCCAGCGTGTGTTCAACTTCCACCGCAACACCCTCAAGGCCCTGGCGGAAATGCTCGCCGCTGCCGGCCTCGAACATCCGTCGCAGTTGTCGGCCAAGCATCTGGTGCGACGCATGTCGGCGACCGAGATCAAGCTGTTCTCGCAGCTGCATGTGTTCCTCAAACCGGGGGAATTGCTGACCGGCGAAGTGAACGGCGAGTTCTACTCGCGGATGTGGCAGATGGCCCGGGCCGACAGTTTCGAGCCCAACGAGGTAGCCGCCGCCTGACCCAGCGTATAGGAGCTGCCGCAGGCTGCGATCTTTTGATCTTCGCCCGTCACCACCGCAGCGTTTTGCTCGGGACCGGCTCCTTCATCACGATAAAACCGTAATCGCCAATCAGGTAAATCCGGTAGAACTGGCTGTCCACCAGCGCCGGATAGCCCTGATAGCCAACCCGCGTCGCATTGCGCCGCTCGCGCTCCGCCACCACATTGGTGATGCCCGCTTTCGGCAGGTTCTCGGCCAGCATGTAAAAGTCGATGTTGAGCAGGTAGTGCAGCACCGGCATCTGCTTGAACGAGCCTGCCGCCGCCACCAACCAATGGTCGGAGTAAGTCACCGAGAGGTAGATCCGTCTGGCCTCGCGCAGCGACTGATGGCTGGCGATGTCGTAGGCAAGGCTGGCCAGTGCCGTGGACGCGAAGGTTTTCTGCACCGTCAGCACCCGGCCATAGGCGAACGACAAAGACAGCATGGCCAGCAGCGGAATGATCAACAACAGTGGCAGTCGCTCATGAATCGACGCCAGCGCCAGATGGCTCAAATAGCACAGCAACACCAGCAGCACGGCGAAGCCCATCAAGGTGCGGGCGCCCTCGTTGAAGTCGCGGAAAAACAGCGCGACACCGGACACCAGCAGCGTCACCACCGGCAATGTCAGCAAGCACATCAGGCCGATCAAGAGCTTCCTCGGCCCGTCGTCCTGACGCGCCGCCACGTTCAGCCCCAGCCGCACCGCCCCGGCTATCGCCAACAACAGCAACCCGCCGAATACCCAGAGCCATCCGCCATGGAACAGCAACACGACTTTCTCCAGGACCCGGGCAATGTTGATCTGGATCTGCAATAAAGGATGCGTCGTCCAATCGAGCAGCAACGTGCGATTGGAGTCCATGAACGGATAAGCGCTGACGCTGTAGATCAACCCGCCGAGGATGACCTGGGCGGCTTTCCAGCCCAGCAGGTCGCGCCATGGCACCGGGGCGGTTTTATCGTTGGCAGCCCTGAGCAATTCCAGGCAACACAGGCCCAGGAACACATTCAGGCTGATCTGATACAACCCCAGCGCCAGTGCAATCAGGAACGAGGGCACCAGCCATTGCACGCTGCGCCACGGGTGACGAAAGGTGATCGCGTAGATCACCGCCACCAGGCTCAGCGTCGTAGCGGGACCGTCGTATTGATAAGACAGGTTCTGCAGGAAGAACGGGTTGTACCAGAGCGGCAACAGCACCAGACAACAAGCAATGGTCGGCTGGCGAAAGTAATGGAAGGTCAGGCTGCTCAGCGCGGCCGCCATGGCCAGCGTGGCGATCAACAGGGGCAAGGGAAAGATGTTCGGCGCGGCATGGCTGAAGGTCAGCGCGTTGTAGAACAGCTGGGCGAAAAGTCGACCCTGTTCGGACCAGGCCATGCCCGCCGCCAGCGAGCGCCAGTTGTCGTCGATGTAGGGATAGTCCGCGAGGATCAACGGCAGGACATACACCAAGGTGGCGAGCAAAAAAAACCGCCAGACCTGATGCCGGCTGAGTTCGCGAACGAAAAAGTCGCTGAACCGGCCCATGCTAGTGCCCGCCCCGGTCTTTGCCGCCGACGATGTCCTTGATCACATAACGCGGCCGGTGCTTGGCCTCGATGTAGATGCGACCGATGTATTCGCCGAGGATGCCGATGCCGATCAACTGCACGCCACCGAGAAACAGGATCGCGGTCATCAGCGACGGATACCCGGGGACGTTGTTGCCGAAGAAAATCTTGTCCAGCACCATGTACACCGCATAAAGCACCGCGAAAACCGACACCGCGCCACCAACGTAAGTCCACAAGCGCAGCGGTACGGTGCTGAACGAGGTCACGCCTTCCAGGGCCAGGTTCCACAGCTTCCAGCCATTGAACTTGCTGCTCCCCGCCACCCGCCCGGCCCGCTCGTACTCCACCATCACGGTGTTGAACCCGGCCCACGACAACACGCCTTTCATGAACAACTGATGCTCGGGCAGGGAACGGATCACGTCGACCACCTTGCGATCCATCAGCCGGAAATCCCCGACGTTTTCCTCGATCCGGGTGTAGGCGATGCGATTGAGCACGTGGTAGAAAATCGACGCGCTGTGACGCCTGAGGTAACCGTCGACGTCCCGATTGCGGCGCTTGGCAAGCACCACATCGGCACCCTTCTGCCATTGCTCGACCAACAGCGGGATGACGCTGATCGGGTCCTGCAGGTCAACATCCATGGGAATCACGGCATCGCCGCTGGCGTGTTCCAGGCCGGCAAACAGGGCCGGTTCCTTGCCGAAGTTGCGCGAGAAATTGATCAGCAGCACCTGCTCATCGGCTTCGGCCAGCGCCGTCGCCTGCTCGGCTGTGCGGTCGGAGCTGCCGTCGTTGATGAAGACGATTTCGACCTCGATGTCGCCCAGTTTCAACTCTCGGCGCACCGCCTGGTAAAACAGGTTGATCGACTGCTCCTCGTTGAACACCGGGACGATGAGCGAGATTTTCATTGATCACGCTCGCGAAACACCACGTATTTGGAATACAGGAAACCGAACACCAGGCTCAACGCCGAAAACAGGGCCACGGTGAGCAAGCCGTGCAATCGCCAGACATCCCCCAGATGGCCGACACCCAGGCTCAACGCCCCCATGCCCGATAGAAACAGCAGATAACCGCCGACCGAGGCACTGGCGGTGAAGGTAAATTGCGCGTTCATGTAGAAGGAAAACGACGCAGCCACGCAGAAGGCGCTCAGGTTGCTGATCGCCTGACTGAGGCCGGCCGCTACGCTCAACAGGAAAAAGATCTGCCAGTGAATCAGGGTGTTGGCGACCCCGATCACCGTGTAACTGGACAGCCCTTTCCACAACAGTCTCATGTGAGGCTCCCGTTTGAAGAACGTTGCACTTATGAGTATTTGAGCCTGTCTGCTGTCAGAAATCGCAGATTGACGGACCTTTCAGACCAGCGGTTGAGCTTTGGAGCAACGCCCGAGACATCCGGTAATATCCCGGTTTTGCAATTCACTGCGAATCACGCCACCCTGCGCGCCGCCGACTTGGCGCGCGGCCCTTTGCGCCCGCAGCCAATCCCATTTTCACTCGCTGATACGAGCCTGCTGTCATGACGTTAGCGCGCGATCACCGGATCGACTTTTTTCGTGGCTTGGCACTGATCTTCATCTTTTGGGATCACGTGCCCCACAACCCATTGGGGCAAATCACCCTGCGTAACTTCGGTTTCAGCGATGCGGCCGAGGTTTTCGTGTTTCTGGCCGGTTACGCGGCGGTGCTGGCGTACGGCAAAGTCCTGGCGCGCGAAGGCTTTCTGATCGCCTGCGTGAAGATCCTGCGCCGGGCGTGGGTGCTCTACGTGGTGCATATCTTCCTGCTGGCGATGCTGATGGGCATCGTGTTTTTCGCCAACAGCCACGTGGAAACACGGGATCTGGTGGAAGAAATGGGCATGCATCATTTCATCAGCAACCCACAGCAGGCCCTGATCGATGAACTGCTGTTGCGCTTCAAGCCGAACCTGATGGACCCGTTGCCGCTGTACATCGTGCTGCTGGCCGGGCTGCCCCTGGTGCTGCCGATACTGGTGCGCAAGGCCTGGGTGGTGGTCGCGATGTCAGTGGCGTTGTACCTGATGGTGCCACTGGTGGGCTGGAACCTGGCGGCCATCAAGGACGGCGTGTGGTACTTCAATCCGGTCGCCTGGCAGTTGCTGTTCGTGCTTGGCGGCGCCGCTGCGATTCACAGCCAGCGCCCGCGCTTGCCCGAAAACCGCCCATTGGTACGCCAGCCCTTGTTTGTGAGTGCGGCGCTGTATGTCGTGGTCGCGGGGGTGTTGACCGTCCTGTGGCGTTGGCCGGACCTGCACGATGCCGTGGTGCCGGCGAGCCTGCAAAACGTCTTCTACCCCATCAGCAAGACCAACCTGTCCCCCGTGCGCCTGCTGCACTTCCTCGCGCTGGCCTACGTCACGGCGAAACTGATGACCGACAGCGGATGGACGCAAAACTGGCTGGCGCAGCAAAGCTGCCGCATGGGCCGTTTCTCGCTGGAGATTTTCTGCCTGGGCGTGCTGCTGGCGCCCTTGGCGGACATGGTCAATGCCCTGACCGACGATGCGTTTGCCATGCAGATCTTCACGGCGCTGGTGGGCGCCGGGCTGATGGCGTTGCTGGCAACCTGGCTTGAGTTCAACAAGCGTTTGAACCAGCCAATCAAAAGATCGCAGCCCGGCATGTCCTTGTAGGAGCTGCCGCAGGCTGCGATCTTTTGATCTTCAAAACCAAAAAGCCCCGATCATATCGACCGGGGCTTTTGTCTTTCAGACATTACGACTCAAGAAACCGAACGCACCGCCCCCTGCGACACATTGGTCGGTTGCAACTTGAACACATAGAACAGCACCGTCAGCAGCACCAAAAACGCAGGCCCCACATACAACGCCACGCGGGTGTCCGGGAAGTACGCCATCAGGCCGACCACCAGCACCAGGAACGCCAGCGCCAGGTACGAACTGACCGGATACAGCCACATGCGATACTTCAGGCCAGCCGCTTCGCTGGCGCTCAGGCCTTTGCGGAATTTGAGCTGGGCCAGCAGGATCATCACCCAGGTCCAGATCGCGCCGAAGGTGGCAATGGCCGTCACCCAGACAAACACCTTTTCCGGCACCAGATAGTTCAGCAACACGCCCAACAGCAACGCGCCAATCGACAGCAGCAATGCACGACGCGGCACGCCGTTGTTCGAGGTCTTGGCAAAGCCGGCCGGGGCCTGGCCGTTCTGCGCCAGGCTGTAGAGCATGCGCCCGGTGCTGAAGATGCCACCGTTGCAGGACGACAACGCCGCCGTGATCACCACGAAATTGATGATACCCGCCGCGGTCTTGATGCCCAGGCGCTCGAAGGTCATCACGAACGGACTGCCCTGGGTACCGATTTCATTCCACGGGTAGATCGACAGGATCACGAACAACGCGCCGACGTAGAACAGCAGGATCCGCCAGAACACCGAGCCGATCGCGTTCGGAATAGTCTTCTGCGGGTTCTTCGCCTCACCGGCGGTCAGGCCGATCATCTCCACGCCCAGGTAGGCGAACATCACCATTTGCAGGGACATCAATACGCCTTGGACGCCGTTGGGCATGAAGCCGCCGTGGGTCCACAGGTTGGAAACCCCCAGGGCCACGCCGTCGTTGCCGAAACCGAAGGCGATGATGCCGATACCGCCGAACACCATCGCAATGATGGTGACGATCTTGATCAAGGCAAACCAGAACTCGAACTCACCGAAAGCCTTGACCGCGATCAGGTTGATCGAGCCCATGCTGATCAACGCAGCGAGCGCCCAGATCCAGCGCGGTACATCGGGAAACCAGATCCCCATGTACACCGCCACGGCCGTGATTTCCGCGACGCAGGTCACCAGCCACAGGAACCAGTAGTTCCAGCCGGTCAGGAAGCCCGCCAGCGGGCCCAGGTAGTCTTGGGCGTAACGGCTGAACGAGCCGGCAACCGGGTTGTGCACGGCCATCTCGCCGAGGGCGCGCATGATCACCAGGATCGCCAGACCGCCGATGATGTAGGACAGCATGATGGCCGGGCCGGCCATTTCGATCGCCTTGGCCGAGCCCAGGAACAGGCCGACGCCGATACAGGCACCGAGTGCCATCAGGCGAATATGCCGCTCGCCGAGTTCACGTTTAAGCGGACCACCCTGAGCGGTCTCGCCTTGGTGCAGGTGATTGCCTATAGGCATTGGGGACAACCTCGTCTTGTTATTGGATATGACCACCGAGTGGCGAAGCGCAGGCCGATAAGCCATCGCATCCCGAACCGGCCCTGCCTCGTGGGCAACGCCGTCCTGTAGGAAAAACCCGCAAGATCAGTGGGAAAAGCGGCGCCGAGTATTGCACAACAATGGTGCATCGTCATGCCCCTGCCAAAGCCGTATTTACCCCTTCGACATGTCTAAATCAGCTATTTCAGCCCCCCTTTCCAGCCACAGCAGTACCTGTGGTGAGGGGGCTTGCCCCCGTTGCGCTGCGAAGCGGCGCCAAAACCTGCAACCGATAAAGGTCTGGCACACCGCGGTTACCGGATTTGCGACTGCTTCGCAGCCGAACGGGGCGGTGCGGCGTTCCGACAAGCCCCCTCGCCACAACAACAACAACAACAACAACAACAACAACAACAACAACAACAGCCTTCTCATGCCGTCATTCCTTCACAGCTATCAGCACTTTCACTCAACACATGCGGATCTACCCTGGACAACCGGGTACTAGCCTTGAATCTGCAATTGATAACCTCAAGGGAAGCAATGGAATGCCAACTCACCCCAACTCCCACCGCTTGCGTCAGGGCCGATATTCCGAAAGCGGTCGGGCATATCTCATCACCGCCGTTGTCCATGATCGTCAACCGGTCTTTTCGGATTGGCATTTGGGACGCTTACTTGTTGCAGAACTGCGCCGAGTTCATGAAACCAACGTAGTGAATTCCATCGCATGGGTGATCATGCCCGATCATTTTCATTGGTTGATGCAGCTGGAAGAAAGCAATCTGGGGCGCGTTATCGGAGCCATCAAGTCACGCTGCACCCGTGAAGTGAACGAAATCACCGGCCGCCGTGGCCCACTCTGGCAAACCGGTTTCCACGACCGGGCCATTCGCGATGGAGAGGACCTTCTGCCGTTCGCCCGCTACATTGTTGCCAATCCACTCAGGGCTGGGCTTGTGGATAAAATTGGCGACTACCCGCTCTGGGATGCGTGCTGGCTGTAAACGCAGCGCCCATGGATCAAGCTCTTTGTGGCGAGGGGGCTCGCCCCCGTTCGGCTGCGAAGCAGGCGCAAATTCGGTAACCACGGTGTGTCAGGCCTTTATCGGTTGCAGGTTTTAGCGCCGCTTCGCAGCGCAACGGGGGCAAGCCCCCTCGCCACAAGTGCTTCAATTGGCCTGATTATTGGTGCGTCCGTGCATCATTTTGCCCTGCACATTTTTTTCACCCTCGCCAACCACCGTCTAAGCTTGAGTCAAGTCCGATCAATCTGCGTGAATGGATCAGTCGACTATGGGCGCATTGTGGCAAACCGATTCGAGTAAAACCGTGGTTCCGACTGAGAGTGTGGATGAAGCGCCTATACCTGAAAAACCCCGTCGTTCCAGGCACGGATGGGGAGCGTTCTGGCTATTGCTGCTGATTATCGCGATTGTCGTGGGGCTGGCCGCCATGAGGGAGATGCGCACCTCGAAGTTCCAGGCCCGGGAAGTCAGCAAATACGCCGCGTCACTGAACTATGAGCTCAAACCCGGCCCCAGCGATGCGATTCGCTATCCGGGCGAAGGCCCGTTCGATCGGCGCCTGGGCTACAGCTCGCTGGATGAGTTCCTGCCGCGCCTGATCAAGCGCAACTTCGTCGTTGAGGCGCAAACCCGCTTTTCTCCGGAACTGCTGAAGTACACCGACAAAGGCCTGTTCGTGCCTTATGCCGAGAAAATCCAGGCCGGGTTGTCGATCACCGATTGCCGCGCAGCGCCGCTGTACCAGTACAACTACCCGCAACAGCTTTATTCAACCTTTGCCTCGATCCCGCCGGTGGTGGTCAACAGCCTGCTGTTCATCGAGAACCGCTTCCTGCTCGACCCCAGGCAGCCGCTCGCCAACCCGGCGGTGGACTGGCCGCGGTTCGGCATGGCGGCGTGGTCCCAGTTGGCCAAGATGTTGCACGTGCCCGGCCAATCCGCCGGTGGCAGTACCCTGGCCACGCAACTGGAGAAGTACCGGCATTCCCCCGATGGTTTGACGGTCAATGGCGCGGAAAAAATTCGCCAGATGATTTCTGCCACCGTACGCGCCTATCAGGCCGGGCCACAAACCCTCGAAGCCCGGCAGAACGTGGTTCGCGACTACCTCAACAGCGTGCCGTTGTCAGCCGTACCGGGCCACGGTGAAGTGCATGGCATGGCTGAGGGTTTGCGTGTGTGGTACGGCTCCGATTTCGAAAGCGCCAACAAGGTGCTGAACAGCCCGGCAACGGATCCAAAGACCATGGCGGAAAAAGGCCTGGTCTTGCGTGAAGTGCTGTCATTGATGATTGCGCAGCGCCGCCCGTCGCATTACCTGACCAAGGGCCATGATGAACTGGCCGACCTCACCGACAGCCATATTCGCCTGCTGGCGCAAAACCATGTGATCGACGCCGAGTTCGCCGCCGCCGCCCTGGCCAGCAAAGTGACCTACCGCGACTGGGCCACCCAGCCGACCATGCAACCGATCGAAACCAACAAGGGCATCAGCGTGGCGCGCAGCCGTCTGGCCGGCATGCTCAACCGCCCGCTGTATGACCTCGACCGCCTCGACCTCTCCGCCACCAGCACCCTGCAAGGCGAGTTGCAATCCGAGGCCACCGCGTACCTGAAAAAACTCGCCGACCCTGAGTTTGCCACGCAAATCGGCCTGATCGGCGAACGCCTGCTGACCACCACCAGCACTACCCAGGTGCGCTACAGCTTCACCTTGTTCGAACTGACACCGGATGGCTCGCGGGTTCGGGTACAGACCGACAGCACCGACCAGCCCTTCGACATCAATGAAGGCAGCAAACTGGAACTGGGTTCCACCGCGAAAATGCGCGTGCTGACCACCTACCTGCAAATCATCGCCGAGTTGCACGACAAATACGCCGGCATGGCCGTTCCGGAACTGAAGAAAGTCGACGTACCGGATCAGGACCGCCTGAGCCGTTGGGCCGTTGATTACCTGGTCGAAAACAAGGACCGCGACCTGCAAAAAATGCTCGGCGCAGCCCTGGACCGCAAATATTCCGCCAGCCCGGGCGAGGCGTTTTTCACCGGGGGCGGCCTGCATGTGTTCCACAACTTCCGCAAGGAAGACAACGGCCGGATACCGACCCTGCGCGACGCCTTGCGCGAGTCGATCAACCTGCCGTTCATTCGCCTGATGCGGGACCTGGTGCGCTACACCACCTACTCCGGCCCGAACAGCAGTGCCGAACTGCTCAAGGACGACCGCGACCCGCGGCGCCAGGAATACCTGGCCGAATTCGCCGACCGCGAGGGCACTTCGTTCCTGCTCAAGTTCTGGAAGAAGTACAGGAACAAGGACACCCAGGAACGGCTCGAAACCTTCCTGGACGGCATGCGCCCGACGCCGATCCGCATGGCCGCCGTTCATCGCTACCTGCTGCCACAGGCCAGTCAGGAAAGCTTCAACGCCTTCGTGCGCTCGCACCTGACCGGTGCCAAGCTCACGGAAAAACTCACTGACGAACGTCTCGTGCGGCTCTACGAAGCCTACGGTCCCGGCGCCTACGACTTGCCGGACCAGGGCTTCATCGCCAAGGTTCACCCGCTGGACCTGTGGATGATGGGTTACTTGCTCAATCACCCCGACGCCAAGTGGGCCGACGCCGTCAAAGCCAGCCAGTTCGAGCGCCAGGAGGTCTACAGCTGGCTGTTCAAAAGCCGGCACAAGGGCGCCCGTGACAGTCGCATCCGCACCATGCTGGAGATCGAGGCATTCCTCGACATTCACCAGCGCTGGCAGCAAGTCGGTTATCCGTTCGACCACCTGGTGCCGTCGCTGGCCACCGCCATCGGCAGCTCCGGTGACCGCCCGGCAGCCCTGGCCGAACTGATCGGCACCATCCTCAACGATGGCGTGCGCATGCCGACCCTGCGTATCGACAGCCTGCATTTCGCCGCGCACACACCCTATGAAACCCAACTGATCAATGACCCCGACGTCGGCAAACGGGTGATGCCGTCCGAAGTCGCCACGGCCATGCGCGAAGCCCTTTCGCAAGTGGTGGATGCCGGTACGGCCAAACGCGTGGCTGGCAGTTTCAAACTGCCGGATGGAACCCCGCTGGCCATGGGCGGCAAGACCGGCACCGGTGACAACCGCATCGAGGCCATCGGTTCGGGCGGACGGATCCTGAGTTCCAAATCACTCAACCGCACGGCCACGTTCGTGTTCTACATCGGCGATAACCATTTCGGCACGCTGACGGCGTTCGTGCCGGGCCGCTCGGCGGAGAACTTCACCTTCACCTCGGCGTTGCCGGTGCAGGTGCTCAAGGGCATGGCGCCGATCCTGACGCCGTACCTGCAACCGGGCACCCACACGATGTGCCAGCCAAAGGCGACAACCGAGGCAACCGCCCGCCGCTAGGCATGGATCGGCAGATAAGTCCGCGTGGCTGTAACTATGTATTTTTCACTCCTGATTTTTACCGGGTTCGGGGCGCAATCGACGTCGTTCCGAACCGGTTTTTGCGCTTTTTTTGGGACTGCCGCCTGCCTAGTCTGATCGCTCCATCCATGATCAACGGACGATCAGGCAATGCCACAACCACATCGAATTTCAGACCCGGATCAAAGCATCCACTTCGACCTGGTCAGGAAGGCCCTCCCCTCCTGGCTATCAGAGGCTTCACTCCCCCGTATCAACGCACTGAAAACTGACCGGGTAAGCATTCCCGACTGGCAGGCTGACGCCGCAAAAGCGTTACAGGAACGCTTGAAACAGGGGATCAAGCTCGGCTGGAGCGCGCAAAACGATGTCGATAGAGCGTTCAGCAAACTGCAGGATGTCTACGCCTTCGCCAAACCCTTGTTGCAACAGGCACTGAACGAACGTTTCGGCGTTGAAGATGACGTCGAAGAGACCTGGTTGCGGCTGTATGCACCAGCACAGTCATGGGGTCATAACTTTACCGGCGCAACCACCAGCCGTACCGTCTCGCTGCTGGATGCTGCCCTGCACAATTTTTCCAGTAAGGAGGTGTTCACCCAGGACTCCGAGTTCATCACCCGCCCCGACGTTCGCGGGCATTTCAGCGTGGTACAGCTCAAGCACAAGCTGAGTATCGAGCAGTTCAAGTCGCTGTGCCGCGAACTGGATATCGGCAGCCGTTACCAACAACACCTGAAAGATTTCCTGCTGCCGCATAACCGGGTGGCCAGCAACGTCCTGCGCCACAAAGTCAGCCTCAGCCACAAGACCGCGCTCAACATCGCGGCGAACATGGCGCTGATGAAAAACGACATCGGGCAGGATGCTTTTGAACTGGTGCAGGGACTGCTCGATGACCGCAAGAACCTGCGCTGGAGGGGCCGCTCCGTCGACTGCTACAACCTGTCGATGATGGACATTCACCTGACCGGCATCGTGCTGATCACCCCTGATGCCAACACCGCGACCGATACCGTGCCCGTGATCGCCTATGTTCCCCATGACCCGCAACACCCGCTCAAGCAGTACCCGTCGTCGCTCGAATTCATGGCCGAACTGACACGCCAGTTGCGCGATGCCAGCGCCCCCCGCAGCTACCAACAATTCTTCAGCCAGTTCGTGCCCCATCAGCAGCGCGGACATTTCTTTGCCGGGTTGAACGACCGACTGAGCAAGGTCAAATGGCAACCGGCCCCGGCCGGCTCCAACTTGCCGAGCTGGCGGGAAACGCCGGTGGATAACCCCAACCTGCAATTTCAGCTGTCGAGCGTCAGGAACGATCGGGACACTGTTTTCAACGGCGACCTGTGGGGCTACTTCCACCGACAAAAAATCAACAAGGTGCTCAACGACGCATGGGACATCGCGATTTCCACCGAGTACGCCGACCGCATGGCCCGCTGGGCCTGGTGGGACAACCTGGAGAAAATGCTCTCGGGCATTCTCAATGCCGCGTTGCTGGTGGTGACGCCACTGGTGCCCGGCTTGGGTGAACTGATGCTGGCCTACACCGCGTATCAACTGACCGATGAGGTGGTCGAGGGTCTCGTCGATCTGGCCGAAGGCCGCGTCGCCGAAGCTGGCGAACAAGCCATCGGCGTGCTGCAAAGCGTGGTGCAACTGGGTGCGTTCGCCGCGGGAGGTGCGATCGGCAACGTCGCAAGGGCGAAACTCTCGCCGTTTTTCGAAAGCTTGAAACCGGTGCAGTTGGCGAACGGTGAGACCCGCCTGTGGAACCCTGACCTCAGTCCCTATCAACGAACCGACGTGGATTTACCCACGGACGCCCGACCTGATGGACAGGGTCTTCACCAGCATCAGGGCCGGCGCATCCTGCGCCTGAACGATCAACACTTCGAAGTGCTGGACGATCCGGTCACCGGACAACAGCGCATCCGCCATCCGCAGCGTTTCGATGCCTACGCACCGACCCTGCGCCACAATGGTCACGGGGCCTGGGTCTGCGAAACGGAAAACCCGCGCGAGTGGGAAGGCTCGACATTGATGCGGCGACTTGGTCATACAACCGATACCTTCAGCGATCAACAACTGGAACAGATTCGCCAGATCAGCGGCACCCATGAAGCCGCACTGCGGCGGATGCACATGGACAGCTCGGCACCACCACCATTGCTGACCGATACCCTGCAACGCCTGGGCTCACCCGTGCCTGCCAGCACCCCGCTACCCGCCGACAGCGTTGCGCTGTTCAGCGAATTCCCCGACCTGCCCGACACGGTGGCACAAGGCATTCTCGCCAACGCCAGCGCCGCGGAACGCCAACAGATCGAGCAGAAAAAGCGCCTGCCGCTGCGCCTGAAAAGCCAGGCGCGAGAACTGCAATTCGAGACGCAATCGGTGCGCGCCGCCCACGGTCTATACGATGACGCGTTGATCAACATCGACACGGAACGCCTGGTGCTGGGCACCTTGCGCATCAACAGCGACACCTTCGGTGAGCTGCGCATCGAGATCAGGGAAGGCACATTCGACGGTGAACTGCGCTGCAGCGCCGGGCCCGAGAGCGCAGCGCGGGTCCGGGTGTTGATTCATGATGACGCGGGAAAATATGAGGTGCGTGACGGGTCGAATCAGCCAATCCATGCAGCGCAGGGCTTTTTCGAAGCCTTGCTGCAGGCGACCCAGCACAATGGGCAAAACGCGCTGGGCTTCAAGCCTGGGGACACCGAACGCCTCAGGCAGTGGGCCATGGTCAAGATCGAGCCTCTCGGCGAACGTCGAACGATACTCGCCGCACCGCCCATCCGCGCCGTGCCCGAGCATCAGACACTGCTGCTGGTGCGAGGCGCATTTACCAGCCGGGCCGGTGAAACCCTGCACGAGCGAATCCTCGACCTGCACAAGGACTTCAGTGACCGCGAAGTCGACGCCTTCGCCAACGCCCTGATCGCCAAAGGCGAGCCGATGCAAGCCATCGAGCAGCGGGAAAACGATCTCGATGAACTGCGCGTGATCCTCAATCGTTGGGAGTATCAGCAGGAACCCACCTGGGGGCCGCACAGCACGGCTTTTCGTGATGAAGGCGGCCAACATATCGCCGAGAGCCTGCTCAACAGCTTCAAGCGAAAGTACAGCGATATCGGGCGCCGTGCCGATCCGGACAGCTACTCGCTGGACCTCTCCACCGAGATGCTGCCCCTGAACCTGGAAACCTGGTGGTCAAAGCGCCCCCCGGAGCTGCAAAAGTTCCTCGACAAAATCACCGTCCTGAAACTCGGCAATACGCGGTTTTCCAGCGAGGCGAACGGCTTGCTCAAAGCCTTCCCGAACCTTCGCGAACTCAGCGCCAGGCGTTGCGACCTGACCAGCCTTCCACACAGCATCGGTTCCCTGCACCGACTGGAACGACTGCAACTGAGCGATAACGCGATCGTGTTGGATGCCGGCGCCGTCAAACAACTCAAGGACCTGACCTACCTGGAAATCCTCAGGCTCGACGGTAATCCACTGGGGTTGTCACCAGACATCAGCCGCATGCCGAGGCTGAAAGTCGTGGCCCTGAACAAAACCGGACTGACCACATGGCCCGAGGGCACGCTGGCGAAAACCAGACCACGCGGTTTCTTGCTGGACCTGCGGGAAAACCCCCTCGACTTGATTCCCGAAGTTGTCCCCGGCTCGGCAAAAGCCTGGGTGATCTCGCGCACCCTGCTGGATGTCGCGGATCTGTCGGAGCTGAATCAGTTGCAATACCAGCAAATCCGACGCTCAGTGAATTTGCCGCCGACGCCCCTCGAGGCATCCACCAGTCTGATAAATGTGGTGATCCACGCCACCGACCCGAACAACTGGACCGATGTGCCCGGCTGGGGAGTGGAGCGGACGGCAAACTGGCTTGAACTGACCGACGACCCGCAGGCCCATCGGTTCCTGACCGTGGTGCACGAAACGAAAAACTCTGCCGATTATCTCGTCGGCGGTGAACCCCGCAGGCAACTGATGCAACGCGTGGTACGCATGCTCGATGCCGTCTACATCGACACCGCACTGCGGGAAAAGCTCTACACCATGGCCATCGCCCCGGTCGATTGCGCCGATGCAGGGGCGCAGTTATTCAACAACATGGGCATACAGGTGCTCGCATCCGAGGCTTACTCCTACTCCACGGACCCCGCGGAGCTGGAACGCAAACTGGTCACCCTGGCCAAAGGCACCGCGCGGCTGGAGCACGTCAACGAGATCGCCCGCGCCGATGTCGCCAGTCGTGGCGGCAACCCTGACGATGTCGAGGTCTATCTGGCGTATCAGACCGGTCTGGCGGATCGCCTGCAGCTGCCCTGGCAATCCGAAGGCATGCTGTTCAGGCCAGTATCCGGTGTCACCGACGCCATGATCGATCAGGCGTACGACACGGTGCTGGCGCTGGGCGAAGGTGATGGCCTGGTGAACAAGATGCTTGAGCAGGCATTCTGGGAAACCTGGCTGGGTGAAACTTACCCGATTCAGATCGAGGCGAATAAACGGGAGTATCTGAACAAATACGAGTGGCTGGAGACCCTGCGATCCACCCAGCGCGAATGGGTCGAATCCACGCAATTGACGGATGTGGAACGAGCGGCACTGCGCAACAGGCTCAGAGATCTGGCCAACGACCTGCCGGTTGCCGAGACGGTTGTCTTTGCCGATGAACCGATAAGCGAAGCGAACTTCGACCGGTTCCTCGTCGATCTGGGGGACGGCGAAAAAGAACTGTCCAGGCGTTTGACGCGCGCGGCGTTGAGCAGGGCCGGGTTGTAATAGCGGCGGCATCGTGAGGCAAACCTGACGGCATTCGTTGCGGTCAGGTTTGCCGCAACCACGTCAGATATCCGAATCCCAGATCACCGTGACATTGCCGGAATAGCGGCTGGCCACGCCCGGCTGCAGCATGAACTCCATCTGGCTTTTTGCAATTTCGAAATGCAGAGTCCCGGGAGCCCGATCAACATAGAAACCAGGTTGAAACTGTTGCGAATTGGCTTGCCCGGTTCGCAGGCGCTGACGCCTGACCGGTTGCCCGGACAGGTCCGTCAGGCCATTGGGCAGACTGACGCTGACCTGAAGCTCGACCGATCGCCTGGAGACGGGATCATTCAACATGCATTCGTAGGGAAAACCGCCGAACTGACATTCAATATGCATCTTGAAGCGCGATGAGGCCGAGATATTGAAGGTCTGGTCGCGGAACAGGCTCACTGGCCGGCGGCCTGCCTGCAGCCAGCTCTGCCAGCCACCGACCGGCACCAGGTGGACCTTGTTGCCACCCGGCGGAATATCGACCTTGAGCGTGTGTTGAACGTCGAGGTTGAAGTTCATGGTCAACGTTGAACTGCTCGGCAGCATGACGTCACCAAAATCGAAGTCGCCGTTCGGGCCAACCGTGTAAGTCAGTGCACCGAGGTAATGCCCCGAGGACATACCCAAAGGATTTGGGGTTTCCAGTTCATAGGCAAAGTCGAGATAGTCCAGGCGCAGCCAGGGAATATCGAACTTGGCCTGTTTTGCGCACACCTCTGGTGCCGGTGTTTTCCAGAAAAATCTGTAGGCGATCGAGTTAAACCAACCCACACCACTGTAAACACAGGGCGCCGGGCTATACACCCAGCTCGTTCCCCATAAAAGATTGTGCGCGACCCGGTAGTCTTCGGCGCCCCCCACCAATTGCATGACATCCTCCGTCACGTACTGGGAGCCGATACCCACGATCCGAACCCTTACCGTTTCCGGTTCGCCAGTGGTTTCGTGGGTAACCGTCAGCTCTCGCCATTGCGCCGGTACTTTCAACATTGCCCCCTCTCGAGGCGAGGCATGGTTGGCGCGAATGGGGGCGCGTGAATCAAATTGAATCGGCACCTGCAAACTGAAGGTCTGGTGTTCTACGCATTGCCCTGGGTAATTGGCGCAATAACCACTGAGCGGTGTGGTATTGAGGAACTTGTTCATATGCGGGCGCGCCGAATCCGGCTTGAACAATGCGGTGATATCCACCTGCTCGGCCTGCACCGGCGCCGCGATCATCCCCAGCAGCCAAGCGCTCGACAACCAATGAGCAATCTTCATCTTTCCCCGACTCCAGTCATGCTGTTCGTTTTGGAGCAAACCCGACTTCAAGGCGCCGCCGCACTGAAGACCAGATTCACGTTGCCGTAGTAGCGACCCGGCTTGTACCCGCCCGCGGGTACCTTCGGCTGGATCTGCAGGGCAAAGCGCCCGCCCGCGACAGCCTGCTCGCGCGAGAGCACTTCAAGGGGTTGCGGGTCGTGGCTCAACGTCTTGCCGTTGAAGCTGACGAGCAGGTAGATGTTCTGCTCATCGCGGCCGTTGGACAGATAGGGTTCGCTCTCCAGCCGCGCGTGGATGGCGCTGGTGTCGTGCTTGACGTCGAAATTCTTGCGCAGCCCCTCCAGCGACCGGGTGTGGATGTTCCACGGCAGAACTTGCTCGCGATGAATCCAGTCCGACTCGGCCGGTATCACGTAGAAACCCAAGGTCGGAATATCCACCGACACTTCGAATCGGTGCTCTTCGCGGGCGGCGAATGCCAGGGAACTCATCAGTGCCGCGACGCCTGTCGACAGGGCGATGGCCGAAAGCTTGATCATTTCAGGTACCTGTTACGTCCAAAAAAGCAGCGGGCAAAGGCGGTCACTCGTGTGTGCCGGCGGTTATTGGCTGGCAACGCGCAAGGCCTTTTTCGAGGCGCCCTCGACCAGGTTGAAGCGGTATTCACGTCCCGGCTTCTTGTCGAATGCGAACTCTTTTCCCGCACGAATGTGGTGCTTGGTGGTGGGCTCGCACTCGTTTTCCTGCTTGATCGAGCAGTTGCGGAATTCGTCGACGACCACCGACGTGTTGCCGTTGTTGCGAATGCGATAAGTACTGGCGCCGTTGTCGATCTGGCTGTCGTACCGGCTGTTGTTCGGCCTGACGAAGAACACCGTGCCGAACCCGGTCATGACGTTGACGCCGGCCGAGAGGTTTTTCTTGTAGTTCTCGCGCTCGTCGCTGGACACCGCGAATTCGTCTTCCTTTTCCGGCACCACCGGGATGAAGCGCACGCGGAAATAACGCTCGGTGTCGCGCTCGCCCATGAACAACAGCCGAGTGCCCTGCATGCCGTTGGCCGGAATGATCAGGCGTGCGGGGCTGGCCATCAGCCCGTCGCGCGATGCCGCGCCCGGGTCGCTTTTGACCGGCACTTCGCTAGGGGTGCCATCGGCGTCGTAGACGATTTCCAGGATGTTGACCTTGACGAAGGCCGTGCTGTCGCCACTGTTGAACACGCGCTTGAGGTAGGTGCTTTTGTCGCCATCCAGATAGTCGTACACCGTTCCGACGTTGATTTGCGGCCCGGCTTGAAGGCCCAGGGAAAATCCGCTCAAACCGATCAATAAAAACACACGCTTCATAACTTTTAGTCCTTGGTCATTGAACACACTGCCGGTACGACTGATCGATGCGTTGGCCATCAGATTTCCGAGTCCCAGATCACAATGACAATGCCGGTATAGGTGCCGGCAACACCGGGCCTCAGCATGGATTCCATGTACGATTGCTCAACTTCGAAATGCAGGGTTCCCGGTGCCCGGTCCACATAGAAGCCGGGCTTGAACTGCTGCTCATTCCCCGCACCGGTCCTCAATCGCAGGCGTCTCACGGGTTGGCCTGAGAGGTCGGTTATGCCATTAGGCAGGCTTACGCTGATGTGTAAGACGACTCGACGACCGTTATCCGCACTGTTCTCCAGTCCGCATTCGCCACCTATTCCGGGCCCGCATTGCATCAGTATCTTGAATCGCGTCGAGGCCGATATATTGAAAGTCTGGTCACGGAACAGTCGCACCGGCCGGCGTCCGGCTTGCAGCCAGCTTTGCCATCCGCCTTGCGGCTCCAATCGGATTTTGTTACCACCTGGAGGGATATCGACCTTGAGCGTGTGCTGAACATCAAGGACAAAATTCAGTGTCAGATCGGAATCGTTGGGCACCATCACGTCGCCCATGTCAAAGTCACCGCCCGGCCCGATGCGATAAGTCAGGTCGCCGGTGTAGAGCCCTGAAGACATACCAAGCGGATTGGGCGTACGCAGTTCATAGGCGAAATCCAGGTACTCGTAGTACATGGTCGGAATCCTGAAACTGGCAGTTTTTACGCAGGTACCCCGAATCGGGGTTTTCCAGAAAAACTGGTAATAATCATCGGTGTACCAACCGACGCCGCTGTACTGACACGGTGACGGGGGGTTCACCCAGCTGCCATACGGGCCGCCCCACAAGGCCCGGTGCCCTTCAAGCGTATTGGGTGCACCTGTAAGGTTGGTGACCTTGTCGTCGAGCACGTACCGCGATCCAAATCCGGCAATGCGCATCTCGACCTGTTCCGCCTCACCGGTTTCGGCATTCGTAACTGTCAATGCACGCCATTGCGCCGGCACGGTGAACATCGAACTGTTGCGCTGCGAGTCATGGGGTTGCATGGCCCTTGCGGAATCGAAGCGTATGGGCAGGCGGATGCTGAAGGTCGCGTTCTGTTCGCACTGATCGGGATAGTCCGCGCAGTAACCGCTGACCGGGGTTTTGTTGATGAACGTATTACGTTGCGGGTTTGCCGGGTCAGGCCGGAACAACGCCCTGATCTCCTGATTGACCGCCTCGGCCGTAGGCGTCACAAACAGTGCCAACAAGCACAGCCACTGCGGTATACACGTCTTGAAATTAACCATTCAACTGGCCTCCTGGCGAATCAATGACGCATCCGCCAACGTATCCGGCGTGCACCGCAGATCACCGATCATCAACACGTTGTTTTCACTGCGGTGCTTGTCGGTATCGAGCCGGAACTGGCACAGCAACTGGTCGGCGTAGCGCACTTCGAGAGTCGGTGAACCGGCATGCATTTCCATCGAGAAGAAGCCATCGACTTCACTCACCCCACGACTGGCGTGGTTGATCACGTGGTGGCCCTTGAGCGGCCGGCCTTGTGGGTCGACAAGACGTCCGAGCACGGTCAGGGTTTTCATCACCCGCACCTTGCGGTACTCCACGCCGCCCTTGTTCAGGTGATAACGAGTGCGAGCCGGCTCGATGCTGGCCGCTGGCGCGTGATTGCCTTCGAAATCGAAGCTCACGGAGCTGTTCCTGTAGGCCGTCAGCGGTATGAAATTGCGCCCCGGACGCAATGCCGCGCTGCCGCCGCTGAGGTCGTCGGCGCGTAACGCGATGCCGTCGATATCAGACTCGACATCGACGATCATCCCGGCCCCTCGTCCTTGATGCTGACTGGTCAGGGCCATGCGCTGGCCACCGACGACCACGGTGCTGTCCAGGTTCAAGCCGCCAGTGAAGTTGTCGTTGAACGATGAGCGCTGGATAAAGCCGTCGCCGTTGATCGCGTCTGTGCGAAAGTTCGCCAGGCTCGACAGGCCAACGCCGTAGGTGTCGGTCAGCGCAGTCACCGAGACGCTCTGCAGGATGTGGTCTTGCAGGTCTTTGCGATAACCGAGCGAGGCGTTGGTGTCGCGGCTGCCATCACGGGCGGTGCGGCTGCCGATGCTGCCGGAAACCTGTTGACCCGGCCCGCCGAGCGCCACGCTGATGCTCAGGTCGACCCCGCGATTGCGCGCGTCACCGCTGCTGTAGCTACCAGGACGATCGAACAGTGACAACCGCCAGTTGGCGTCGCTGCCCAGCAGCATGGTGCGTTGCGTCCAGCCCAGATCGGCACCGACGCCTTCGACGTTGCCCTCACTGTGGGAGACCCGCGCGTTGAGCGAACTCTTGCGGCTGATGCGGTGGTTCAGTGCCAGCGATGAATTGCTGGTCTCGCCGGTGAACACATTGCGTTGGCGCACGCGGGTGCCGTCGGGCAGCGTGTCGTAGGTGTTGGTGGTGTCGAGCCAACTGCGGTTGTGGCTCACCACCAGACTGCCGGAACCATAGTTGTAGAGCGCTTGCAGATCGGCGCCGGTGCCGTGGTCTTCGGTCTGGTACAGATTGGCATAGAGGCTGACGCTATTGGCCAGGCTCCAGTCGATGGAGCTGCCGTACTGCAGCGTGTTACGCACCTGACGTGCCGACAGCCCGAGGATTATCCGTGGATGCAGCAGGTAGTTGATCGCGGCACCTGCCGTCGCATCGCCACTCTCCTGTTGATCCCAGTTGCTCAGCAGTTTGCTTTCCTGGCCGGCGAACAGGTTGTAGCGCCAGCGCTCCTCAACGTTGCGCCAGTTGGTCGGTTTGTAGATCAGCTCCTGAGTAGTCGAGGTGACCTGGCCATCTTCTATCAAGCGCACTTCCACATCGTAGATGCCGCCGGGCAACGGGCGGGTATCGAGGGTTTGCAAACCGGCGGGCACCGATTGGGTGTTGAGCAGCAGACCATCGCGATAAATCTCCACCGACGCCTGGCGATTGGCGGTGACATAGATCGGATAAACGCTGGGTTTGGGGCTGTCGATCGCCAGGCTGTCGGAACTGCCGTACATCACGCCCACGGCGGTGTCGGGGCTGGTGCCGAACGAACGGGGTTGGCGGCTCAGGCCTTCGGAATTGGGAGTGAAGTAGCCCAGGCGGAAAAAACTGCCTTGCAGTTCGCGCTGGGTGTAGAGCTCATGCACCGCGTGATAAGTCTTGTCATCCGGCCCGCCGAGACGCGCCAGTTGCATGTTGAAGGTCTGGCTCCAGTTGCCCAGGCTGCCGCTGGCCTCCAGGCCATAACGCCCGCCGAGGTTCTGATCCTGGCCGCCGTTGAGGTTGAGTTGGTTGCGCACCATCAGGCCGCTGCTGCCGCCTTCGGGTTGGTCGTAGAAACGTTTGGCCTCAGTGTCGCGCTCGGCATTTTCAGTGACGATCGACAGCAATGAGTTTTCCAGGTTGTAGTGCACCGCCAACATCTGCTCGGGGCATTGGCCGCTGCAGGTGCCCAAAGCCACGCCGGGTTTCAGAATGCTGGCCCAGGTGTCGCGTTCACCGGCGCTGAAACGACTGTCGCTGGTGTCGGTGAAATCGAGCAAGGTGACCCGGTCATCGCGGGACAACACGATCATCGCCTCGCCGAGGGGTTGTTGATCAAGCTCGACCCGCACGGCCAATGGCACATCGAAGAAATGTTCCTCGAAATCGGCCGGCAGACCCTTGGCCTGGGCCAGTAAACTTCGAGGCGTATTATCAACGGAAGTCGGCGCCGCAAATGCGCTGCTACATAACAGCAACGCAAGCGTTGCCGCGATGGGCGTCATCGGGAACATGAACAAATACTCTGATTACAAGGAAGTCAAAGCCCGGCCGGCAAACTTGATAGTTTGCCGGCCGGTTACGTTACTTTGAGCAAGTAAACGCTTTACCGTCGCAGCTGTTACTTATACGGAAGGTTCAACGACCAGCATGACGACACCGGTGTAATCACCTGCATCAGGTTTACCGCCCAGTGCACTGATCTTGAACGGCGCACGATAGCGGACGTTGGACTCAGCTTCGCCAACAACTTCCTGCGAATTGGTGGTCAGCGTCTTGCCGTTGAGCTCGACTTTCAGGTCGATGGTCTTGTTCCCGGCGATCAGTTTCGGCACGCCTTCCAGGCGGGCGTTCACTTTGCCGGCGGTGTGCAGCACATCAAAGTGCCCGTCGACGGTCTTCATGGAATCAGTACCCGGGTTGTAGCTCATGTCCTGGTCTTTGTTGACCAGGTCCGAATCAACCGGCACCGCGTAGAAATCGTCGGATGGAACATGGGCCACAATGCTGATGGAGTGTTTGGCTTCGGTGGCGGCAAACGCCATCGAGGAACTCAGAGCCAGAACAGCCAGAGGAGCAGCGAACGCGATTTTCTTGAACATCTTTCAGTACCTGTCGTTTAAAAAAAGGATCTAAGTATTGAAAGTTTCGCTGAAGCAAAACAGTCACGAGCAGTGATGTTCCAGCGCAACTATCAACGCCGAAAGATGATCGATCAAACAATCTGGAAAGTAAGCAGGCAAGTTCCTCAAAGCGCGTAGCCAAAGGGCCACGACCATGGCATGAAAAATACTTGAATATTGTTAAAGTCACTGTTCTGCTGTCAGATTCAGACTACATAAAGCCAATGCACAGGCAATTAAGGTCGACAACGACACAGTAACTTCTGTAGGAGGAGTATTACAAATCCAATGTATTAAGGCGTGAATCGTTAATTTAGAGAGTTAACACTAATTTCAACTTGTTCGCGCGTCTTAAAAGCCTTTTTCGGCGCCGCGAAAGCGCCATTTTCAGTGGCGGTTTCGCCTGGCATGGTGATCAGCCGTTGGTCGGGGGGTCTTGCGGACCACTAAAGATATATCTTAAGTTGTATCTAAACACGACGAGAGAGAACGAAAAAAATGAGAGACCATCATTCCCCCCACCGCGAACACGGCGACGGCCGCGACGGCTTCGAGAAACGCCCTGGCCGCGAACGCGGTGGTCGTGGCCCGCGGGTATTTGCCCCCGGCGACCTGAAACTGCTGCTGCTGGCGTTGATCGCCGAACAGCCGTGCCACGGCTACGACCTGATCCGCCAGATCGAAGGCATGTTCGACGGCGCCTACAGTCCCAGCCCCGGCGTGATCTACCCGACCCTGACGTTTCTTGAAGAAAGCGAATTGATTACCGGCGACGCCGAAGGCGGGAAAAAACGCTACAGCGTGACCGACGCCGGACGCCAGTCGCTGACCGAGCAAGCCGTCGCCCTTGAAGGTGTGCGGGTGCGCATCGATGTCAGCAAGCGTTCGTTGCGCGGTCATGATCGCCCGGCCGAAATCCACGAGGCGGTGCACAACCTGCGCCATGCCCTGCAACTGCACCACGGCCGCTGGAGCGCGGAAGAAATCCAGCGCGTCGCGGCCCTGCTCAACGACACCGCCAAAGCCATCGTCGACGGCCCTGCCGTTCAACCCGTTCAGGAGAAAGCCGAATGACTGAAGTGATCGCGCAAACCATTCACCGCGTCATGCACGAAATCAAACGCCGTCGCCTGGAGGTGTTGCGCGTGGTCGACCTGACCCCGCGCATGCGCCGGATTACCCTGGGCGGGCCGGAGCTGGCAGGCTTCGTCAGCCTGGGTACCGATGATCACGTCAAACTGTTGTTCCCGCAGAACGCCGAGCAGGCTGCGGCCCTGGAAACCCTGGTGCTGGGCGCCGGCAAGGACAACGGCCCGCTGCCCGAGATGCGCGACTACACGCCGCGCCGCTATGACCTGAACACCCTGGAACTGGACATCGACTTCGTGCTGCACGGCGACGGCCCTGCCTCGACCTGGGCCGAACAGGCCAAACCGGGGCAGTTCCTGCACATCGGCGGGCCGCGGGGCTCGATGATCGTGCCGGACATGTTCGACAGCTACTTGCTGATCGGCGACGAAACCGCCCTGCCCGCCATCGCCCGGCGGCTCGAAAGCCTGGCGGCCAACCGCCGTGCGCTGGTGATCGTGGAAGTGGAAAACGGCAAGGAGCAGCAGGTGCTGGAAAGCGCTGCCGAGGTCAACGTGATCTGGGTGCTGCGCGAAGGTGGCAAGGACAATCTGTTGACCACCGTGCGCCAGATCCAGGTGCCGGCCGGCAGCCTCTACGCGTGGGTGGCGACCGAGAGCAAGGTGTCGCGGCGGATTCGTCGGGTGTTGCTCGATGAGCATGGGCTGGATGAGCAGTTCGTCAAGGCGGTGGGCTATTGGCGACTGGATGACACTGACGAGGAGTGACAGGGTTACCCTGTGTGGCGAGGGGGCTTGTCGGATCGCCGCACCGCCCCGTTGCGCTGCGCAGCAGTGCTAAAACCAGCGACGAGGTGTTTCTGAATCACCGTATGAGCAGATTTTACGACTGCTACGCAGCCGAACGGGGGCAAGCCCCCTCGCCACAAAAAGCACTCCACACCGCCTTATCCGCGGTTACATTCGAGCGCGCCACCGATCCAGCGCCACCACCCACAACGCGATCACCACAAACCCTGCCAACAATCCCCCGGCATTGATGAACACCTGTGGATAACCCAGTTTGTCCACGTCAATGAACGGGTACGGATAGGTCGCCAGCACATGCCCGCGCAGCAGCGAGTAAGCGAAGTACACCAGCGGATAAATCACCCACAACGCGATATGCCCCCAGCGCAACGAGCCTTTCGGTACGCAGAACCACCAATACCCCAGAAACAGCAGCGGCATGACGTCATGCATCAGCTCATCGGCCAGCCATTGCCAGCCTTCGGGATGCCATAGATGGCGAAGCAATACGCTGTACGCCAGGCCGACGACAGTAATGCTCACAGCAACGCCACTACTGACCCAGGGCTGTAAAAACCAGCGTCGCGCGGCGGACTCGCGGGACGTCAGTTCACAGGTCAGCACCGTCGCCACCAGGGTGTTGCTCAGCACGGTGAAGTAGCTGAAAAAACTCATCAGCCCACCGATCAGACTGGCCTCCAGCGTCCAGCGCGAATAGAAAATCAGGTACATCTGGATGCTCAATCCCGCCCAGCCGAGCATGGTAGCCACGACCACAAAACGGCGGCGCAACGCGCACGGACTGACCATGTTCAGAGCGGTCGTTTGGTGCGCATCAACTTCACATACAGACGTTCGACCTTCTCCCGCGCCCACGGGGTTTTACGCAGGAACGTCAGGCTCGACTTGATGCTCGGGTCGCTCTTGAAGCAGCGGATATCGATGCGTTCGGCCAGCCCCGACCATTCGTAGTGTTCAACCAGGGCGTTGAGGATTTGCTCCAGCGTCACGCCGTGCAGCGGGTCGATGTTGTGTTCGGTCATGCCGGGCCTTCAAGCAGAGTGGGAATTGGAAGTCGCGCACCTTACGTTAAATGTAGGTGAAACGGAAAAGATCGCAGCCTTCGGCAGCTCCTACATTGGAATGCGATCCCCCTGTAGGAGCTGCCGAAGGCTGCGATCTTTTGTCACTGTTACCAAATCCGAAAGGCTGCATGTCAGTAAAAGCCCTTTCTCTATTTGTAACAGATCATTATCCTTGCGCCTGCTTTAGCTGAAACGCTTCTGCTAGTCATTTCTTCCGTTTAATCCCCAGAAAAAGATCAAGAATTTCTTCTCTATGCCTGATTTCCAGCTTTCGAAAGACAGCGCTGTCTTCAAACCTGTTGCCTGCCGAAAAACCTTGAACCTGATAGGCGGACTCACCGCTTTGGGCCTTGCCACTTGCGCTCACTCGGCTCCGGCCTTCGATAGCGATTCACCGTGGATGCTCGGCGACTGGAATGGCACCCGCAGCGAACTTGCGGAAAAAGGCTACGACTTCAAAGTCGATTACACCGGTGAAATGGGCAGCAACCTGCACGGCGGTTACGACCACGACCGTACTGCCCGCTACAGCGACCAGTTCGGCCTGGGCACCCATCTGGACTTGCAGAAAATCCTCGGCTGGGACGACGCCGAGTTCCAGCTGACTATCACCGAACGCAGCGGCAACAACATCAGCAACGACCGCATCAACGATCCGCGTGTCGGTGGCTTCACCTCGGCCCAGGAAGTCTGGGGTCGCGGCCAGACCTGGCGCCTGACACAGATGTGGTATCAGCAGAAGTTCTTCGACGAAAAACTCGACATCAAGGTCGGCCGTTTCGGCGAAGGCGAAGACTTCAACAGCTTCCCTTGCGACTTCCAGAACCTGGCGTTCTGCGGCTCCCAGGTCGGCAACTGGGCGGGCGATATCTGGTACAACTGGCCGGTCAGCCAGTGGGCAATGCGGGTCAAATATCACCTGACGCCAGAGCTTTATGCACAGGTCGGCGCGTACGAGCAAAACCCGTCGAACCTCGATCGCGACAACGGCTTCAAGCTCAGCGGCAGCGGCACCCAGGGCGCGGTCCTGCCGGTGGAACTGGTGTGGACGCCGAAACTCAACGGCCTGCCGGGTGAATACCGCGCCGGTTACTACTACAGCAGCGCCAACGCCACCGACGTCTACAAGGACAGCAACGGCCAGCCTGCCGCCCTGAGTGGCGAAGCCTACCGCAGCGCCTCGAGCAAACACGGCATGTGGCTGGGCCTTCAGCAACAAGTCACCAGCCTGGCCAGCGATCATTCCCGCGGCCTGAGCCTGTTCGCCAACGGCACGATGCACGACAAGAAGACCAACGCCATCGACAACTACGTCCAGGCCGGTCTCGTCTACAAAGGCCTGTTCGACGCACGGTCCAGGGACGACATCGGTTTTGCCATGGCCCGCGTCCACGTCAACCCGGCCTATCGCAAGAACGCTGAGGCGACCAATCAGGCCAATGCCGTTTTTGACTACGACAATCCGTCCTACCTGCCACCCCAGGACACCGAATACAGCGCCGAACTCTATTACGGCGTGCACGTGACCAACTGGCTGACCGTGCGCCCGAACCTGCAATACATCCGCCATCCCGGCGGCGTGAACGAGGTCGACGACGCGCTGATTGGCGGGATCAAGGTCCAGTCGTCGTTCTGAGCAACACCATAAAACCCTGTGGGAGCGACATGTGGCGAGGGGGCTTGCCCCCGTTGGGTTGCGAAGCGACCCCAATACCTGCAACTGCGGCGTGTCAGGCACACCGAGTGCAATGCTTTGCGACTGCTTCGCAGCCGAACGGGGGCAAGCCCCCTCGCCACAGAGCTCGCTCCTACAAGGACTGCGTCAACCACACCGGTTTTATGAACCATGCCCGCACAAGATCGTCATCTACAGTGAACTGGCGCGGGTCTACTTGAAACATCACGGAGAATCACACTATGAGCACTGATGGTGCCTTGGGTCGAAGCCGTCTGTTGCCGACCCTGCTCGGCATACTGCTTCTGCTAATGGGCCTGGCCATGCTGGCCGGGGGGATCAAGCTGAGCATGCTCGGCGGCTCGCTGTACTACCTGCTGGCCGGCATCGGCATCGCTTTGAGTGGCGTGCTGCTGATCGCCGCCCGCCGCGCGGCGTTGGGCCTGTACGCACTGGTGCTGTTCGCCAGTACTGTTTGGGCGCTGTGGGAAGTCGGCCTCGACTGGTGGCAACTGGTGCCGCGCCTCGCACTGTGGTTCGCCCTCGGCGTGGTGATGCTGCTGCCGTGGTTCCGTCGTCCATTGCTGATCAACGGCCCTGCCCCTGTGGGCACGGGCGCCTTGAGCGTGGCCGTGGTCCTGGCCGGTGTCACCGCCGTGGCCAGCCAGTTCACCCACCCGGGCGAGACCTTGGGCGAATTGGGTCGTGACTCGGCTGACATGACCAGCACCGCGCCGCAGATGCCCGAAGGCGACTGGCAGGCCTATGGCCGCAGCGAATTCGGCGACCGCTACTCGCCGCTCAAGCAGATCACCCCGACCAACGTCGGCAAGCTGCAAGAAGCCTGGCGTATCCAGACCGGCGATCTGCCAACCGCCGATGACCCGGTGGAACTGACCAACGAAAACACCCCGCTCAAGGCCAACGGCATGCTCTATGCCTGCACCGCCCATAGCAAGGTGCTGGCGCTGGACCCGGACACCGGCAAGGAACTGTGGCGTTTCGACCCGCAGATCAAGAGCCCGGTGGGCTTCAAGGGCTTCGCCCACATGACCTGCCGTGGCGTGTCGTACTACGACGAAGCGGCCTACGCCCAGTCTGAAAACGCGGCCTCCGCCGTGATTTCCGAGGCCGGCAAAGCCGTCGCCCAGGCCTGCCCGCGTCGCCTGTACCTGCCAACTGCCGATGCACGCCTGATCGCACTCAACGCCGACACCGGCAAGGTCTGCGAAGGTTTCGGTAAAAACGGCGTGGTTGACCTGACTCAAGGCATCGGACCGTTCACCCCCGGTGGCTACTACGCCACCTCGCCGGCAGCGATCACCCGTGACCTGGTGATCATGGGCGGCCACGTCACCGACAACGAGTCGACCAACGAGCCCTCCGGCGTGATCCGTGCCTTTGACGTACACGACGGCCATCTGGTGTGGAACTGGGACAGCAATAATCCTGACGCGACCGAACCGCTGCCAGAGGGCGAACACTACAGCCGCAACTCGGCCAACATGTGGTCGCTGGCCAGCGTCGACGAAAAACTCGGCATGGTCTACCTGCCACTGGGCAACCAGACCCCTGACCAGTGGGGCGCAGACCGCACCCCGGGCGCCGAGAAGTTCAGTGCCGGCCTGGTCGCGCTGGACCTGGCCACTGGCAAGGTGCGCTGGAACTACCAGTTCACTCACCACGACCTGTGGGACATGGACGTCGGCAGCCAGCCAACCCTGCTGGACATGAAAACCGCCGACGGCATCAAGCCAGCCGTGATCCAACCGACCAAGCAAGGCAGCCTGTACGTACTCGACCGTCGTGACGGCACGCCGATCATCCCGATCAAGGAAATCCCGGCTCCACAAGGCGCCGTGAAAGGTGACCACACCGCACCGACCCAGGCCCGTTCGGACCTGAACCTGCTGGCCCCGGAACTGACCGAAAAAGCCATGTGGGGCGCCAGCCCGTTCGACCAGATGCTGTGCCGCATCCAGTTCAAGGAATTGCGCTACGAAGGCCAGTACACCCCGCCGTCGGAACAGGGCAGCCTGATCTATCCGGGTAACGTTGGCGTCTTCAACTGGGGCGGCGTTTCGGTCGACCCGGTTCGCCAGATGCTGTTCACCAGCCCGAACTACATGGCCTTCGTCTCGAAAATGGTGCCTCGCGCCGAAGTCGCGGCCGACAGCAAGCGCGAGAGCGAAACCGCGGGCGTGCAACCGAACACCGGCGCACCTTACGCGGTGATCATGCACCCGTTCATGTCGCCGTTCGGCGTACCGTGCCAGGCGCCGGCCTGGGGCTATGTAGCCGGCATCGACCTGACCACAGGCAAAGTCGTGTGGAAACGCAAGAACGGCACCAGCCGCGACAGTTCGCCATTGCCAATCGGCCTGACACTCGGCGTGCCAAGCATGGGCGGTTCGATAGTCACCGCCGGCGGTGTCGGCTTCCTCAGCGGCACGCTGGATCAGTACCTGCGCGCCTATGACGTCAACACCGGCAAGGAGCTTTGGAAAGCGCGCCTGCCGGCTGGCGGTCAGGCTACGCCGATGACCTACACCGGCAAGGACGGCAAGCAGTACGTGCTGTTGGTCGTCGGTGGCCACGGCTCACTGGGCACCAAGATGGGTGACTATGTGATTGCGTACAAACTGTCCGAGTAAGTTTCAGCGGCAGTAAAACGAAAGGCGACGCCCGTGAGGACGTCGCCTTTTTTGTGGCCGCAGATTTCCAGGCACCCCCGGACTACTGTGGGAGCGAGCTTGCTCGCGATAGCGGTCTGACAATCACTTCAAGGGTATCTGTCATGCCCCCATCGCGAGCAAGCTCGCTCCCACAGGGGATAGTGTCGCCGCAAAATCCAGCTAACCTGTCTCTGCGCTGAACACGCCTTCGAAACACGGCGTTGCAGAAAATGACCGTTGAAACCACCGCCAACCTGCCCCATCTAAGACCCATACCCATTGTGCAGGTGCCCCCATGAGCGACCAGCAAGAATTCCCCGAAGACCCAAGCGAATACGCCGATCCGCAAAGCGCCCCACAGCACAAACCCGGCAAAGGCCTGGCCCTGCCCGGTCAGAACCTGCCGGACAAGGTCTACATCATCCCGATCCACAACCGGCCATTCTTCCCGGCCCAGGTCCTGCCGGTCATCGTCAACGAAGAGCCGTGGGCCGAGACCCTCGACCTGGTGGCCAAGTCTGAACACCACTCCCTGGCCCTGTTCTACATGGACAGCCCCCAGGAAGATCCGCGCCACTTCGACACCTCGGCCCTGCCGCTCTACGGCACCCTGGTCAAGGTGCACCACGCCAGCCGCGAAAACGGCAAACTGCAATTCGTCGCCCAGGGCCTGACCCGTGTGCGTCTGAAAACCTGGCTCAAGCACCATCGCCCGCCGTACCTGGTGGAAGTCGAATACCCGCACCAGCCCACCGAGCCGACCGACGAGGTCAAGGCCTACGGCATGGCGCTGATCAATGCGATCAAGGAACTGCTGCCGCTCAACCCGCTGTACAGCGAAGAGTTGAAGAACTACCTCAACCGCTTCAGCCCCAACGACCCGTCGCCACTGACCGACTTCGCCGCCGCGCTCACCTCGGCCACCGGCAGTGAGCTGCAGGAAGTGCTCGACTGCGTGCCGATGCTCAAGCGCATGGAAAAAGTCCTGCCGATGCTGCGCAAGGAAGTCGAGGTCGCGCGCCTGCAAAAAGAGATTTCCGCCGAAGTTAACCGCAAGATCGGTGAACATCAGCGCGAGTTCTTCCTCAAGGAGCAACTCAAGGTCATCCAGCAGGAGCTGGGCCTGACCAAGGACGACCGCAGCGCCGACCTCGAACAGTTCGAGCAGCGGCTGGTGGGCAAAGTCCTGCCGGCGCAGGTGCAGAAACGCCTCGAAGAGGAAATGAACAAGCTGTCGATCCTCGAGACCGGCTCGCCGGAATATGCAGTCACCCGCAATTACATCGACTGGGCGACCTCGGTGCCGTGGGGCGTGTACGGCGAGGACAAACTCGACCTCAAGCACGCGCGCAAGGTGCTGGACAAACACCACGCCGGCCTCGACGACATCAAGGACCGCATCCTCGAATTCCTCGCCGTTGGTGCCTATAAAGGCGAAATCAGCGGCTCCATCGTGCTGCTGGTGGGGCCGCCGGGCGTGGGCAAGACCAGCGTCGGCAAATCCATCGCCGAATCCCTGGGCCGGCCGTTCTATCGCTTCAGCCTTGGCGGCATGCGCGACGAAGCCGAGATCAAGGGCCACCGCCGCACCTACATCGGCGCGCAGCCGGGCAAACTGGTGCAAGCGCTCAAAGACGTCGAAGTGATGAACCCGGTGATCATGCTCGACGAGATCGACAAGATGGGCCAGAGCTACCAGGGCGACCCGGCCTCGGCGCTGCTGGAAACCCTCGATCCGGAACAGAACGTCGAATTCCTCGACCACTATCTGGACCTGCGGATGGACCTGTCGAAGGTGTTGTTCGTGTGCACCGCCAACACCCTCGACTCGATCCCTGGCCCGTTGCTCGACCGCATGGAAGTGATTCGCCTGTCGGGCTACATCACCGAAGAAAAAGTTGCCATCGCCAAGCGTCACCTGTGGCCCAAGCAGCTTGAGAAAGCCGGCGTGTCCAAGGGCAGCCTGAGCATCAGCGATAGCGCGCTCAAGGCGCTGGTCGACGGCTATGCCCGTGAAGCCGGCGTGCGCCAGCTGGAAAAAAACCTCGGCAAGCTGGTGCGCAAAGCGGTGATGAAACTGCTCGACGACCCAAAAGCGGTGATCAAGCTCGGCCCGAAAGATCTCGAAGCGTCGCTCGGCAAACCGGTGTTCCGCAACGAGCAGGTGCTGGCGGGGGTCGGCGTGATCACCGGCCTGGCCTGGACCAGCATGGGCGGCGCGACCCTGCCGATCGAAGCCACGCGCATCCACACCCTCAACCGTGGGTTCAAGCTCACCGGGCAACTGGGTGACGTGATGAAAGAGTCAGCGGAGATCGCCTACAGCTACGTCAGCTCGCACCTGAAGTCCTATGGCGGCGATCCGAAGTTCTTCGACGAAGCCTTCGTCCACCTGCACGTGCCGGAAGGCGCCACGCCGAAAGACGGCCCGAGCGCCGGCGTGACCATGGCCAGCGCCCTGCTGTCGCTGGCACGCAACCAGCCACCGAAAAAAGGCGTGGCCATGACCGGTGAGCTGACATTGACCGGGCATGTGCTGCCGATTGGCGGGGTTCGCGAGAAGGTGATTGCAGCGCGGCGGCAGAAGATTTTCGAGCTGATCCTGCCGGAGGCCAACCGGGGTAATTTCGAGGAACTGCCGGAGTACCTGAAGGAGGGGATTACCGTGTACTTTGCCAAGCGGTTTGCGGATGTGGCGAAGGTGTTGTTCTGATGCTCTTGTAGCGCCTGTACTGCCGTCTTCGCGGGCAAGCCCGCTCCCACAGGAAATTGAGTCGGTCACAAAACTTGTGTGCACCCTCAATCCCTGTGGGAGCGGGCTTGCCCGCGAAGGCGTCAGTCCTGACACCACCGTCCAGGCTGACTGTCACACTTTGTCTCATCTTAAGTTATGCTCGCCGTTCGTCGTGAACGCCGGAGCCCCCGACCCTATGTCCTCCATTCGCCTGCTTGTCCCCCTCGCGCTCGCCTTGCTGGCCGCGTGCGCCACGCAACCTGCACACAACGTGACTGTGGAAAAACAGAGCGAATGCCCGGTGAAACTCACCAACGGCCAAAACCTGATCCTGACCCTGCCGAGCAATCCGACCACGGGTTATCGCTGGTCGATCCAGGATTCGGCCGGCGGCGTACTGCACGCCTTGGGGCCGGAGGTGTATCGAAATCCGGAAGATGCCGGCATCGTCGGTTCGGCCGGGGTTTCGACCTGGCGCTTCCAGGCTTTTGCGACCGGCACGGGACGTTTGCGCCTGACCTCGCAACAGCCGTGGGCGCCGGAAGTGCTGCCGGTGGACTCGTTCGACTGCGCGATCTCGGTTAACTGACCGTGGGCTGGCTGATTCTGGCGCTGATGGGCGCGGTGACCTTTCTTTATGGCCTGAGCGTGCATGCCTCCATGCTGTGCCTGCTGGTCAAGCCGTTGCCGGTGCTGGCCTTGCTCGGCTGGCTGCACGACGCCCCACCCGGCGAATATCGGCGCTGGATCAGCCTGGGCCTGATTTTCTCCTTGATCGGCGACGTGTTGCTGGCCTTGCCGGGAGACTTGTTCGTGTTCGGCCTCGGCGCATTTCTGGTCGCCCACCTGGCGTATCTGAAAGCCTATTTGAGCGATTGCCGGCGTCTGGCTCTTTTACCCTTGATCATCGCCCTCGGCGTTGGTGCAGTGCTGCTGGGGATTCTGATTTCTCATGGATTGGGGCCACTACTGGTTCCAGTGATCGTCTACGGCCTGGCGATCAGCGCCATGCTCTGGCGCGCGCTGGCGCGGCTTGGCAGTGATGTGCCCAAGCGTTCGGCCCTGCTGGCCGCCGGTGGTGCGGTGGCGTTTGTGTTTTCGGACAGTGTGATTGGCATCAGCCGGTTCGTGGTGCCGTTCGATGCGGCACCCTATGTGATCATCCTCAGTTATTGGCTGGGGCAGTGGGGCATCACTGCCTCGGCATTCACTCAGAAACCGCGTTAAACCCATCGCGAGCAAGCTCGCTCCCACAGGTATTGCGCAGTCCTTGTGGGAGCGAGCTTGCTCGCGATAGCAATATCACTGAACACAAAGACTTTGCAGGCTGCTTGGCGGTTTATCAGACAACCCGCGCATCCCCGCGCCAACTTGGCTAAAATGCCGGCCTTTTCACCGATACCGCTGGAACCGCCGTGAGCAAAGAACCCGATCGCCTTTTCGCCCAGCCTTTGACCCAGGTGCCTGACTTCGCCTTTAACGAGGACGTGGTGCGGGTGTTCCCGGACATGATCAAGCGCTCGGTGCCGGGCTATCCGACCATCGTCGAAAACCTCGGCGTGCTCGCCGCGCAGTTCGCCCAACCGGGCAGCGTGCTCTACGACCTGGGCTCGTCCCTGGGTGCCGTGACCCAGGCCCTGCGCCGGCATGTACGCACCGATGGTTGCCGCGTCATCGCTGTGGATAACTCCGCCGCCATGGTCGAGCGCTGCCGCGAATACCTCAATGGCCAGGATTCGATGTTCCAGGAGTTGCTGCCGGTCGAGGTGATCGAGGGCGACATCCTGGCGCTGGAGTTCCAGCCGGCCTCGGTGGTGGCGCTGAACTTCACCCTGCAATTCATCGCCCCGGACCAACGCACCGCGCTGTTGACGCGTATCCGTCAGTCGCTGTTGCCCGGCGGTGCCCTGATCCTCTCGGAAAAACTGCGCTTCGAAGACGAGCAGGAACACGCGTTGCTCACCGACCTGCACATCGCCTTCAAACGCGCCAACGGCTACAGCGAGCTGGAAATCGCCCAGAAGCGCAGCGCCATCGAAAACGTCATGAAGCCCGACAGCCTCGAAGAACACCGCGAACGCCTGTTGGCCGCCGGGTTCTCGAAAGTCGTGCCGTGGTTCCAGTGTCTTAACTTTGCCTCGTTGATTGCCCTGCCATGATTGATCTGTCTCCCCTCGCCCGCCGTCTGGCCGGCACGCCGCTGGCCGAATGGGCCAACACCCTGCAGGCGCAACTCGACAAGAAAATGGAAAAGGGCCATGGCGACCTGGAGCGCTGGCAAAGCGCGCTGGACGCCCTGCCGCAGATCCAGCCGAGCGAAGTCGATTTGCTCAACGGCCTGAAGCTGGACACCGATTGCGACGATGAAACCCGCGCACAAATGCGTTCCGCATTGATGGGCCTGTCGCCGTGGCGCAAGGGTCCGTTCGACCTGTTCGGCGTGCACGTCGACACCGAATGGCGCTCGGACTGGAAGTGGTCGCGGGTCGCCCCGCATCTGGACCTCGTGGGCAAGCGCATCCTCGATGTCGGCTGCGGCAACGGCTACTACATGTGGCGCATGCTCGGCGCCGGGGCCGACAGCGTGATCGGTGTCGACCCGAACTGGCTGTTCTTCTGCCAGTTCCAGGCGGTACAGCGCTACCTGTCCGAACCGAACGCCTGGCACCTGCCCTTCCCCTTCGAAGACCTGCCGCCGAACCTAGAAGGCTTCGACACGGTGTTTTCCATGGGCGTGTTCTACCACCGCCGCTCACCCATCGAGCATTTGCTGGCGCTGAAGGATTGCCTGGTCAAGGGTGGTGAGCTGGTGCTGGAAACGCTGGTGGTCGAAGGCGACAAGCACCAGGTGCTGGTGCCGGAAGACCGCTACGCGCAGATGCGCAACGTGTGGTTCCTGCCGTCGGTGCCGGCGCTGGAGTTGTGGCTGCGACGTGCCGGGTTCAGCGATGTGAAGTGCGTGGATGTGAGCACCACCACTGTCGAGGAACAGCGCGGGACCGAGTGGATGAAGTATCAGTCGCTCAGTGACTTCCTCGATCCCGAGGATCACAGCAAGACGATTGAAGGGCTGCCGGCACCGATGCGGGCGGTGATTGTGGCCCGTAAATAACAGCAAGATCAAAAGATCGCAGCCTTCGGCAGCTCCTACAGGGGGGTCTGTGTTTAGTCTGAAGGTTTTGCTCTTCGGGCCTTGAAGAACTCACTTAAAACAGCCCCGCACTCCTCCGCCAACACCCCCCCCTCATGCAACACCCGGTGATTCAAAAAGCCCTGGGTAAAAAACTGCCCCTGGCTCTGCACAATCCCCGCCTTCGGCTCCAGCGCGCCATACACCACCCGAGTTATCCGCGAATGCACGATCAGCCCGGCGCACATGCTGCACGGCTCCAGCGTCACATACAGCGTGCTGCCGGGCAGGCGATAGTTGCTGACAGCCTCGGCGGCGGCGCGAATCGCGACCATCTCGGCGTGGGCACTGGGATCGCTGGTGCTGATCGGGCAGTTGAAGCCACGCCCGATGATTTCACCGTCCTGCACCAGCACCGCGCCCACCGGCACTTCGCCCAGGGCCGCGCCTTGGGCGGCCAGGGCCAGGGCTTCACGCATGAATTCGCGATCACGGCTGCGGTCGATGATGGCGGCGGGACGAATCTGACGCATCACGCCACCTCGATGGCGGCCATCAGGCCGGTTTCCATGTGGTCGATCACATGGCAGTGGAACATCCAGACCCCGGGATTATCCGCTACCAGCGCCACTTGCGCGCGCTCGTTCTTGCCCAGCAGATAAGTGTCGGTGAAGTACGGAATCACCTTGTGCCGGTTCGAGGCGATGACCTTGAAGCTCATGCCGTGCAGGTGAATCGGGTGCTGATACTGGGTCATGTTCTTCAATTCGAAAATGTAGCTCTTGCCCTTTTCCAGCTTGGCAATCGGGCGGTCGGCGCAGGTCTTGTCGGTGATGTCCCAGGCCTTGCCGTTGATCTGCCACAGGCTCGGCGGCTTGCCGTTGTCGACGTTGACCGACACCGAGCCGACCCATTCGAAATTGAAGTTGAGTTTCTCGGCATTGGCCAGGTCCGGTTCGGCGATCGGGTTGGCCGGCAGTGCCGGCGGCCATTCGCTCGGTGCGTCGATATTGGCCACTGAACGCAAGGTACCCAGGCGCACCGGACCATTGCGCAAGGACAATTCTTCACCGGCCGCAGGCGCCTTGATCGCCAGGCAAATGCGCATTCCGGGGCCGAGCCAGTATTCCTTGCCCAGCGGGCGCGGTTCGATGGGGTTGCCGTCGAGCGCATAGATCTGCGCTTCGACGCCGGGAATGTTCAGGCGATAGGTCAGGGTGTTGTCGAGGTTGAGAATGCGCACCCGGGTGATCTGCCCGGCCGGCAAGTCGATCACCGCCTGCGGCACACCGTTGATGGTCGCCAGGCGCCCCGCCGTGCCGCCACGGGCCGCTTCCCGGGGAATGCTGAACTCGACGAAATTGCCGACTTCGTCGACATGCCAGCTCTTCAGGCTCAATGTCTTTTCGTACTTGAAACCGGTGGGCTCGCGCTCTTCGATGATCAGCGGTCCCACCAGGCCACGGCCGAGCTCTTCGCTGCTGTTCACATGCGGGTGATACCAATAGCTGCCGGCATCCGGTACACGGAATTTGTAGTCGAAGTACTCGCCCGGCAGCACCGGCAATTGCGAGACGTAGGGCACACCGTCCATTTCCAGCGGCAGGCGGATGCCGTGCCAGTGAATGGTGGTCGCCACCGGCAGGTGGTTGATGAAGCGCACCCGCAGCCATTCACCCTGGCGCACCCGCAACTCGGTGCCCGGCGCCGACGGACCGAAGGCCCAGGCCTGGGTCTTGTGCCCGGCCACCAACTCCACGTCCAACGGCGCGGCGATCAACTCATAGTCGTGACCGGCATCCGCATCGGCCATCTTGCCTAGCCAGTAACGCGACGCACCACCGGCTCCCACGCCAACCACCACAAGACCGGCCAGACCACCGAGTATTTGTCGACGGGAAAAGGACATTAACCAACCACCTCGCGAATCGGACAGGCCCCGGGGACCCGCAAAAGGCGAATACGATACACCTGCGATTGCGAAACAGTAAGGGCAGCGCGGCGGATGGACGCAGATGGCCTTGTCTCTACACCCATTCCGCGGACAAAGAGACATAACTATGCAGTGCATTTTCATCGAACGAGGGCAGCATCCTCGGCATTCGAATTCTCAAGGAAAGAGAGTGCAATGAACTCGACACAAACCCAGCCGTTGCCCAACGCCGCCGACAAGGCCGCCCTCAAGGCAATCGCCACCACCGTGATCCAGACCTGCCCGAGCCTGCAGGACACAGCCCACGAAGTCGCCAGCAATTTGCTGACGAAGTACCACGTCACCGGCCTCGATCCGGACAAGGTCTATTTCCACCGTTTCGACGCTTCCCAAAGCAGCTCGAAAGCCTTCACTGGCTGGGAGCACGTACACGCCACGCCCACGTCAACCATGACCCTGACGCAACTGGTGATCCAGCGCTTTCGGGTCGGCGACCAGGACAACGCCGACCTGCTCGACGTGTACGGCGGCTTCTATACCGCAGGCCCCAACGCCGACATCTACAACGAAAGCAATGAAGTACGCCTGCATGGCAACCAAGTGCTGAACGACTTCTGGAGCATCAATTTCAGCGCGCTGTACGAGGAACGACTGACCACCTTCTGGAGCCGGTCCGGCGACGATTTCCGTACCCTGGCCAAATGCAACTTCCTCATCAAAGCCGTAAAGGCCCGGGACAAAGGCCAGTTGAGTGACGAGGATTTCCAGTACGTCACTCAAGCCGTAATCGGCCCTGTCACCTGGCCCGTCAGTCTGCAGATGCTGCAAGCGCTGCACCCATGCGCCGGCAACGTTCGCAGCCTCGATGTCGCCGGCTACGTCGCCATCAATGCGCTGCGCATTGTCGCGCCCAAGGGGCGGCAGATCGTCTACCTGCCCGGTGAGATCAATGCGTTCACGGTATTGGAAACCGCGACGGACATGCACTTCTGGGTGTTGCAGCAGATGAACAAGAAACAAGTGCGCCGGCAGTTCATGACGCACTTCTCCCAGGCTGACCGGCAGGCAATCGACGAGAACATCACCGACCTCATGAACCGGCTGGTGAGCTCCTGGGGCCAGTACGATCATCACCTGATCAACCAGGAAGATCAGGTCGTCAGCGGCGATGCCTTCACCTGGCTGCGCGACTCGACCAAGGACGCGATGTTCGCCGAAGCCGCGCTCTCGCTGACCTCCAATGGCGACCTGCGCAAAAAACTCTGGCTCGGCTACCTCAGCGCCGGTATGAAAGTCTTCGGCCCGATGGCGGTGGTCGGTTGGCCGGTCGCCCTGCCCGTGATCGGCGCCAGCATCGCCAGTATCGGTCTGAACATCGATCAAGCGGTGAATGGCAAAACCGCGCAGGAGCGCAAGGCCGGGATCCTCGGTGCGGTGCTCAGCGGCATTGATTTGCTGTTCAACCTGCTGGTCCTAAAGGGCCCGGGCTCGCTGGAGGAAATCGGCCCTGATATCGAAGCCGCCGAAGCCAAGGAAATGTCCGATCTGCTTGAATCGACCGAACCCGCGGTTAAACCAGCACCGAGGGAAACCGGTCTGCCCACCGAGCGCACGCCAACGCTGCCGGACAACTTCAGGATCGACGTGCCGTTGTCCGAGGACACGCTGATGCGAGAGCCCGGCAAGTTCCAGGGCATTCATCAGCTCGCGTCCAACCCGTCCACCGCGATCGAGCTCAACGACAGCGCGTACTACGTGCGCTATGAAAGCGATCTCAACGGTCGCGGCCACTGGGCCATCATCGACCCGGCCAATCCCAACGCCCTTTCCGGTTCGATTCCCGTGCGTCTGGCCGCCGATGGCAAGTGGGAAGTCATTCCGCGCCTGGGGTTGCAGGGCGGTATGGACGTGCCACCGGTACCGGATGCAAGCGCAACGGGCGCGCCCGTCGTCGAAGAGTGGGCGCGATCGGAGGGCATTCATGTGCCCGGACTGGATGACCCCGAAATGCGGAGCTGGGCACTCGGCGGCGCCGAGGTGCGCACGGCATTCACCACCGAATCAGGGGCAACGGTGTCGGTGAGCGAGTTCGATCTGGCCCAGGATGTACCTCGCCGAAACCTGATCAGCGATGCCAACGCGCATTACCAGCTTCATCCACCGACGCTCCGCCTGCCGAGGCCTGCTGCCGAACTGATCGAAACCCCGGCGCAATTGCTCGACACTGCATTCGCAAGCAAGCCGGGGCTGGTCTTCGGCGAGAGCCGCGGCGCCATCGGCAGCAAACAGTTCCTGATCGAGAACATGCCCGAACTGGCTCGGCGTGGGGTCAAGACGCTGTACTTGCAGGAACTGCTGGCGAACGCCAATCAGCTCGACCTGGACGCCTTCGCCCGCAACGCAGAGATGTCCGAAGAACTGGAGAACTACCTGAACAAACTCGACTTGAAGGCGGGCAACGATCCCGAAGGTCAATTCAATCTCAAACAGTTGGTGAAAGCGGCCAATGCCCAGCGCATCCGGGTGCAGGCCATCGACATGTCCACCACTTACAACGTCAATGACGACCCGTTCGACCCGGAACCGCAGAACCAGATGGTGCGAGGTTTTTTCGCCAGTGAAGTGATCAACTTCAACGAACAATTGAAGGAGTCGTCGAAATGGGTTGCCCTGGTCAATCAAGAAAACATGACGGCATTCAGAGGTTACCAAGGCATCAGCGAACAGACCGATGCATTGAGTGTGCGCATCGCTGACGTCACGCCGGGACAGGCACTGCCCGTCAGCGCCGATCCCGGGATAGCGGTAGAGTTTGCCGACTATCCGGACTCCCCCGTTTTTGAAACGGACGGTGTGGCCGATCCCGACAGCCTCCAGGACTGGATCAAAGGCGACTGGCGTGTGCAAGTGGAAACCCCGTGGGCCTACAGAACGCCACAAGACCTGCGGGCGCTGTTGCCGGAACCGGGGATGTTCACCTTCCAGCGCTACCGCAGCAGCGTGCTGGTGGTTTATCGCAACGCCGAGGGGCGCATGGCCGACAGTGTTATCCGTTTGACTCCCGGCGGCAGGATCAATCTGGATACCCCACTCGCGCCGACCTACGAGTCGATGACGGTGGATAATTACGAGGAACTGAAACAGGCACTGATCGCAAAAGGCATGCGGCCAATGGGCTGGCCGGTACTTCAAGACGCGGCAGAGACGTTGCCTGAGATCCCGCGCCCGACCATTCCCTCCAACTGGCAGGCCAACGAACTGCTTGAAGGTGAAACGATGGTCGATGAGCCCGGAAAATTCCAGGGCATCTATCGACTCAACTCCAACCCTTCAACCGCCATCATGCTCGATCACACGCCTTACTACGTGCGTTGGGAAGCCGACCTCAACGGCGGCGGGCACTGGGCCGTCATCGACCCGGAAAACCCTCACGCGTTCTCCAACTCGATCCCCGTGCGCCTGAACGCTCAGGGTGAATGGCAAACCATGCCGCGCGGCGGGCTCAACGGTGGTGGCAAGACACCCATGCTGCGCTTGCCCGCCTCGGAGTACGACATGCCCGAGCAGTTGAAGGCCGAACTGAAAGGTGGCGCGAACGGCCAGGACGACGAGTCGTTACGCGACTTCTACGACAGCCTCAACGAGCACGATCCCTACCGCGACTTCAAGGCGATCAGAAAACGCCTGCATCGCGATGCCGTGCGCTTTTACGCCGAGCTACAACTTCCCGCACGTCCGCCGATCCCGGCGCTTGCTCCCGAGGCCAGTGCCAAAGACATCATCGCGAAAAGCCTCGAACATGCTCGAGGCCTGGTGATCGGCGAAAGCCATAGCTCCATCGCCAGCAAACAATGGCTGATCGAGAACATGGAGCTGCTGGCCAACAAGAACGTGAAGACCCTGTACATGGAACATCTGCTGACCGATTTCCATCAAGCGGCGTTGGATACGTTTTTCGAAACAGGGACGATGGCGAAAGATCTGGAGAGCTACCTCAACGCACTCGATGTCGGCAACATGACCGACCCGCTGGGGCGCGATACGTTTCTGCAACTGGTCAAACAGGCGCGCCGTTTCAAGATTCGGGTGCAGGCCATCGATTGCATGGCAAGCTACCGGCTCAACGGCATGGAGAAGGTCGGATCGCTGGAGCCTGCGGTTGAGCCCACGGCGCGACAGAAAATGATGAACTACTTCGCCCGCTCGATCATCCGCAGCGACCAGGCCCTGCGTGGCGCGCACAAATGGGTGGCGCTGATGGGCAACTCCCACTCCAACACCTTCGAAGGCGTGGCGGGCGTCAGCGAACTGGAAGAAGCCATCGGCATACGCGTTGAAGATGTCGCCGAAGGCGCCCCGGTGGGCATCGAGGCCGACCCGGGAAGAATACTGCCGTTGGGCGGAACCGCGTTCGATCGCAGCGCCTTGGTCAAAGGTGATTTGCTCCTGCGAATGGCAACGCCATGGACAGCGCAGACCCAGTCGGAAATCGAAGCGGCCTTGCCCCACCGCGGGATGTACACCTTGAAACTGCAACCGCGCATGACCTTCCTGGTGCACCGCAGCCGCAGCAATGCAGTCGTGCGTACGCTCATCGAGAACGATAACGGCCGCTTCTACATCGAACGCCCCGAATGGCCTTCGATCAATGGCAAGCGCTTTGGCAGCATGAAAGCGCTATTGAATGGGCTGGATCAGATGGGCATGACACTGGCCGGCTGGTCGCAACCGCTGTAACCGGCGCACAAAAAAACCGTGTGAAATCGGATTTCACACGGTTTTTGTGTTCCAGCCTTCAGAACATCAAGGCTGGCGCGGGATCATTCCCACTCAATGGTCGCCGGCGGCTTGCTCGACACGTCGTAGGTGACGCGGGAGATGCCTTCGATTTCATTGATGATGCGGCCGGATACGGTTTCCAGCAGTTCGTAAGGCAGGTGAGCCCAACGCGCGGTCATGAAGTCGATGGTTTCCACGGCACGCAGGGCCACGACCCAGGCGTAACGACGGCCATCGCCGACCACGCCAACCGATTTCACCGGCTGGAATACCACGAAGGCCTGGCTGACCTTGTGGTACCAGTCGGCCTTGCGCAGTTCTTCGATGAAGATGTGGTCGGCGCGACGCAGCAGGTCGGCGTATTCCTTCTTCACTTCACCGAGGATGCGCACGCCCAGGCCCGGGCCCGGGAACGGGTGACGGTAGACCATGTCGTACGGCAGGCCCAGCTCGAGGCCCAGACGACGGACTTCGTCCTTGAACAGTTCGCGCAGTGGCTCGACCAGTTTCAGGTTCATTTCTTCCGGCAGGCCGCCCACGTTGTGGTGCGACTTGATCACGTGGGCCTTGCCGCTTTTCGCGCCAGCCGACTCGATCACGTCCGGGTAGATGGTGCCCTGGGCCAGGTACTTGATGTTGTCCAGCTTGCAGGATTCGGCATCGAACACGTCGATGAAGGTGCGGCCGATGATCTTGCGCTTCTTCTCCGGGTCGGCTTCGCCGGCCAGGTTGTTGAGGAACTGGTCCTCGGCGTTGGCGCGGATCACCTTGACGCCCATGTTCTCGGCGAACATGGCCATCACCTGCTCGCCTTCGTGCAGGCGCAGCAGGCCGTTGTCGACGAACACGCAGGTCAGCTGATCGCCGATGGCCTTGTGCAGCAGTGCGGCAACCACGGACGAGTCGACACCGCCGGACAGGCCGAGCAGGACGTTGTCGGTGCCGACCTGGGCGCGAACCTGGGCGATGGCGTCTTCAGCGATCTTCGACGGGGTCCACAGCGCTTCGCACTCGCAGATGTCGAGGATGAAGCGCGACAGGATGCGACCGCCCTGCTTGGTGTGGGTCACTTCCGGGTGGAACTGCACGCCGTAGTAACGGCGCTCGTCGCTGAACATGCCGGCGATCGGGCAGCTCGGGGTGCTGGCCAGGATGTGGAAGTCTTCCGGCATCCGGGTGACTTTGTCACCGTGGCTCATCCATACGTCGAGGCCGAACAGGCCGTCGGCGTCGATGTGGTCTTCAATGCCGTCGAGCAAACGGCTCTTGCCAACCACGTCTACGCGGGCGTAACCGAACTCACGCAGCTCGGAACCTTCAACCTTGCCGCCCAGTTGTTCGGCCATGGTCTGCATGCCGTAGCAGATACCGAAGACCGGCACGCCCAGGTCGAAAACGGCTTGCGGGCAGCGAGGGCTGTTGGCTTCGTGAACCGACTCCGGGCCACCGGCGAGGATGACGCCTTTAGGAGCGAACTCGCGGATCGCATCTTCGTCCATGTCGAACGGATGCAGTTCGCAGTACACACCGATTTCGCGCACGCGGCGGGCGATCAGCTGGGTGTACTGGGAACCGAAGTCGAGGATCAGGATGCGGTGAGCGTGAATGTCGAGGGCCATGATTCAGTCTCGTCTAAAAAATTCGGAAACAGTCGTGATTCAGAAACAACTCGGGGCTGAATAAAACAGCCCCGGTCGTTAACTTTTTGCTGGAAGGCTCAACCTACGCGGTAGTTTGGCGCTTCCTTGGTGATCTGCACGTCGTGGACGTGGGACTCGGCCATGCCGGCGCCGGTGATCCGCACGAACTCGGGCTTGGTGCGCATTTCTTCGATGTTGGCGCTACCGGTGTAGCCCATGGAAGAACGCAGGCCGCCCATCAGTTGATGGATGATGGCGCTCAGGGTGCCCTTGTACGGAACACGCCCTTCGATGCCTTCCGGAACCAGCTTCTCGGCGCCTGCCGAGGAGTCCTGGAAGTAACGGTCGGACGAACCCTGGGCCTGGGACATGGCGCCCAGCGAGCCCATGCCGCGATAAGCCTTGTACGAACGGCCCTGGAACAGTTCGATCTCGCCCGGTGCTTCTTCGGTACCGGCGAACATCGAGCCCATCATCACGCAGGAGGCACCGGCCACGATGGCCTTGGACAGGTCACCGGAGAAACGGATGCCGCCGTCGGCGATCAACGGCACGCCAGTGCCTTCAAGGGCAGCGGCGACGTTGGCGATGGCACTGATTTGCGGTACGCCGACACCGGCGACGATACGGGTGGTGCAGATCGAGCCAGGGCCGATACCGACCTTGACCGCGTCAGCGCCAGCTTCGGCCAGGGCCTTGGCGGCAGCGCCGGTGGCGATGTTGCCGCCGATGACCTGCACTTCAGGGAAGTTCTGCTTGACCCAGCGAACGCGGTCGATCACGCCTTTGGAGTGACCGTGAGCGGTGTCGACCACCACCACGTCAACGCCGGCGTTGACCAGGGCCGCGACGCGGTCACCGGTGTCTTTACCGGTACCGACGGCAGCGCCAACGCGCAGACGACCTTGATCGTCCTTGCTGGCCAGCGGGTAAGCCTTGGCTTTTTCGATGTCGTTGACGGTCATCATGCCCTTGAGGGCGAACTTGTCGTCGACGATCAGCACGCGCTCGATGCGGTGCTTGTGCAGCAGCTCACGCACATCGTTCTTGTCGGCGCCTTCCTTGACCGTGACCAGACGCTCTTTAGGCGTCATCACTTCACGGACAGTGGCTTCCAGACGGTTCTCGAAACGCACGTCACGGGAGGTGACAATGCCGACCAGGTCGCCATTGTGCAGCACCGGAACGCCGGAGATGTTGTGCAGGCGGGTCAGTTCGAACAGTTCGCGCACGGTAGCGTCGGCGACGATGGTGATCGGGTCCTTGACCACACCGGCTTCGTAACGCTTGACCTTGCGCACTTCGGCAGCTTGCTGCTCGATGGTCATGTTCTTGTGGATGATGCCGATACCACCTTCCTGAGCCATGGCAATTGCCAGACGGGCTTCAGTGACGGTGTCCATGGCAGCGGAGACCAGTGGAATATTCAGCTCGATGCCACGGGTAAGGCGGGTCTTGAGACTGACTTCGTTAGGAAGCACCTCGGAATAACCGGGCACTAGGAGAATGTCGTCGAATGTCAGAGCTTCTTGGCTGATACGCAGCATCGCGGGGGCTCCCGAGCGGGAAAATGGAAGCGCGCCATTATAGTCAGACACCCCCTCGGGTTCAATGTAAAACTCTGACTATTATTGGCATTACTGACATACGGGGCGCTTTTTTGTAGGAGCGAGCTTGCTCGCGATGGTCGTGAACGATAATGCGGGTTGCCTGGAAACCCGCGTGGCCTGAAAGTTCATCGCGAGCAAGCTCGCTCCTACAGGGTTCAGAGTTCTACTTTCACCCAACTCACGGGCTGATCCAGCCAATCGGCGAATTCGTCGAGAAAGCTCTGTTTGAACCCGGCTTCGGCCCAGTTGTTGAAGATGAATCCGAGGTTGGAGAAGCCGCATTCCTGCAGGAACAGAAAGCCGTTGATGTCGTCTTCATGCCCGCATTCCGGACAGGTGAAGTTATCGGTGCGCCCCGGCATCCAGTCTTCCAGGCTTTCGAACAGGGCTTCACCGACCTCCTTGCGACACTCGGCGCAGCCGGCTTCTTCAAGGAAACCCTTGGCCGGCGTATAGATGCAGCGTTTGGTGATGATCTCCAGGCCATTGACCGGCTCGCCGAACGGCAGGGCTTCGGGGTGCAGGACCACTGCGCGGGCACCGTCGGCGATGGCATGGGCCATGCGATTGCCGGTGCGACCACAGGTGGTCAGCTCTTCCTGGATGATGTTCTTGCGCACCAGCCAGCGCACAACGGCCCGGGCCCGGGGCTCGTGCACCGGCAGGGTGGAGATTTTCGGGACGATGATGCTTTGGGAATTCATGGGTACAGGCCTGGAGCATTGATGAAGGGTCTTGGGCATCCACAAATTATAGGTCGACCCTGACCTGATGCCTGGCACCGATCCTGTGGGAGCGGGCTTGCCCGCGAAGACGGTGGGTCAGTCAACACCTAGTTTGATGTGCCGACGCCTTCGCGGGCAAGCCCGCTCCCACAGGGATTGCAGACTTGCCCGAGAAGTTTTACAGCTCTACCACAACCGCCTGCGAAGCACGGGTCGCCTTGGCGCGGGCGGCTTCGATCGATTCGTCGCGCGCCAGGGCCACGCCCATGCGGCGCTGGCCGTTGACTTCAGGCTTGCCGAACAGGCGCAGCGCGGTATCCGGCTCGCTCAAGGCGGCACCGAGGTTGGCGAAAGCGGTCTGGGTCGACTGCCCTTCCACCAGAATCACCGCCGAAGCCGATGGCCCGAACTGACGGATCAACGGGATCGGCAGGCCGAGAATGGCCCGCGCATGCAGGGCGAACTGCGACAGGTCCTGGGAGATCAGCGTGACCAGGCCGGTGTCGTGCGGGCGCGGCGAGACTTCGCTGAACCACACCTGATCACCCTTGATGAACAACTCGACGCCGAACAGACCACGGCCACCCAGGGCTTCGGTCACGGCTTTGGCGACGCGTTCGGATTCAGCCAGGGCAATCGGGCTCATGGCCTGCGGCTGCCAGGACTCCTGGTAGTCGCCCTTCTCCTGACGGTGACCGACCGGCGCGCAGAAGGTGGTGCCGCCAACGTGGCGCACGGTCAGCAGGGTGATTTCGTAGTCGAAATCGATGAAGCCTTCGATGATCACCCGACCTTTACCGGCACGGCCACCTTCCTGGGCATAGTCCCAGGCTTTCTGCACGTCATCGACGCTGCGCAGCAGGCTCTGGCCCTTGCCCGAGGAACTCATGACCGGCTTGACCACGCATGGGAAACCGAGGTCCTCAACGGCTTTGCTGTAGTCCTCGAAGGTGTCGGCGAAGTGGTACGGCGAGGTCGGCAGGTCCAGCTCTTCAGCGGCCAGGCGACGGATGCCTTCGCGGTTCATGGTCAGTTGCGCGGCGCGGGCGGTCGGGATCACGGTGAAACCTTCGGCCTCCAGCTCCACCAGGGTCGCGGTGGCGATGGCTTCGATTTCCGGGACGATGAAATGCGGCTTCTCGGCCTCGATCACGGCACGCAGGGCAGCACCATCCAGCATGTTGATCACGTGGCTGCGGTGCGCCACCTGCATGGCCGGCGCGTTGGCGTAGCGATCCACGGCAATCACTTCAACGCCCAGGCGTTGCAGCTCGATCACCACTTCCTTGCCCAACTCGCCACAGCCACACATCAATACGCGGGTCGCGGTGGGCGACAATGGAGTTCCGATACGGGTCATCTGAAGGTCCTCAAGAAGCGGATCATCGAGGGAAGCACGCTTCCCATGGGGAGAAAGCGCGGCATTTTACATGAACTTCAGCTGACGACAGCCTGTTTGCGCAGGCGCCAGGCCATGATCAGCCACACGGCGGTGACCCCGGCGAATTTCGAACCCAGGGCGGTCAGGATCACCCCCGGCGTCAGGGCGTCGATCATGCCGAAAAAAATAAAGGTGTCGAGGGGAATGCTCAGGGCCGAACTTATCCACAGGCGATCATGCAGCGGGCGCTTGGTGATGCTGAACACCAGCCAGTCGATGCACTCGGAAACCGCAAACGCCGTGGCGCTGGCCAGGGCGATGGACGGATCGGAGGTGACGTAGGACAACACCAGCGCCACCAGCATCGCCACGAGGGCGCCATGCCCGAAACGGGTTTGCACCATGTCGCGCAAAATAAACACCAGCCCGCCCCAGGCCGACCAGATAATGTCCAGGTGGGGGGCGGTGGAGAAGGCGAAGTTGATCAGCACGACGCTGCTGATGTAGGTGATCAGGAAGAGCATGGGAGCAGTAGTACCTGTCAATTTTGTGCACAGGGTACTTCATCTTCGGTACACAAATAACCTGTGGCGAAGCGCTTTTGTGGCGAGGGGGCTTGCCCCCGTTGCGCTGCGCAGCAGTCGTAAATTCAGCGGGCCAGGTTGGTCAGACAGAATGTGATTGCAGGATTTGGCGCTGCTGCGCAGCGCAACGGGGGCAAGTCCCCTCGCCACAAAAGCGCGACCGACTTAGTTATTGGATTTGGTGGGCAACATCCACACTAACCCACTGGCCTTGGCCCGCTCATGACACAACCCCAGCACCGTGCGCCGTTCGTCGTTGGTCATGCGGCTCCAGCGGGTGATTTCCTCAACCGTACGCTGGCAACCGGTGCAGATATCATCGTCATCCAGCGCACAAATACTCACGCAGGGCGATGCCACCGGGCGTTCGGGCGTGCTCATTCTTCCTGCTCGACCAGATCGCGGGCATAACGCTGCGAGTTGTGCACATAGTGGGCTGCGCTGGCTTCCAGCATCTTGATTTGCGGTTCGGTCAATTCGCGCACCACTTTGCCGGGCGAACCCATGACCAGCGATCCGTCCGGAATTTCCTTGCCTTCGCCGATCAGCGAATTGGCGCCGATGATGCAGTTCTTGCCGATCTTCGCGCCATTGAGAATCACCGCGTTGATGCCGATCAGGCTGTTGTCGCCGACGGTGCAGCCGTGGAGCATGGCGTTATGGCCGATGGTCACGCCGGTGCCGATGGTCAGCGGATAGCCCATGTCGGTGTGCATCACGGTGCCGTCCTGGACGTTGCTGTTCTTGCCGATCAGGATCAACTCGTTGTCGCCGCGCAGCACGGCGTTGAACCAGACGTTGGCGCCCTCTTCCAGCTTGACCTTGCCCACCAGCACGGCATTGGGGGCGACCCAGCTCTGTGGATGGGTTTCGACACGGGCGTCGCCCAGGCGGTATTTCATTGTTGTTTTCCTCAGGGCTCGGGCAGTGCCATTCGAACGATGGCTTCAGGTATTAATAAAGCTTTTGGGAGGTTGATGCAGGCTGATTTTGGCGTCATACAGCAGGTTGATCAACTCGACGATCATGATCGCCGTCAGTCCCCAGATCTTGTATTCGCCAAAGCGATAGCTCGGCACGTACCAACTGCGGCCCTGATAGTCGATGCGATGGGTATGTTCGCGGGGGTCTTTGCGGAAGAATTCCAGGGGCACGCTGAACACCGCGGCGATCTCGGCATCGTTGGCCCGGTATTCGACAAAATCCGGGATCACCCCAACATAGGGCGTGACCATGATGCCATGCAGGCTGATCAGCGGGCTGAGCGGGCCGATCACCTCGACCAGCCCCGGCGGCAGGCCTATTTCTTCTTCGGCTTCACGCAGGGCGGTGAAAATGAGGTCAGAGTCTTCGGGGTCGCGGCGACCACCGGGGAAGGCGACTTCGCCGCCATGGGTCGACAGGCCGCTGGCACGCAGGGTCAAAACCAGCTCGGGCTCGTCACTGCGGGTGATGGGCACCAGCACTGCGGCCTCGGGAAAACGACGATCGGTCTCCAGCGTGCGTGGAGTGTGGTTACTAACCCGATGCAGTAGCTCGTCCAGCATGAGTGTTCTCGATTTGTGCCTTACCCGGCATCATGCACCAATCGCTGCGGTCGCCCAAGCCCCGCAACCGCCCCATGTCGCGAAACGACAACTTGCCGACCGGCACCGCAGCACGCCAAGATAGGCGCAGCATTCAGGAACCCCAGCATGAAATTTTGCAGCCAGTGCGGTAACCCGGTGACCCAGCGCATTCCCGAGGGCGATTCACGCCTGCGTTTTGTCTGCGACAGCTGTCAGACCATCCACTACCAGAACCCCAATATCGTCGCCGGCTGCGTGGCGACCTGGGGCAGCAAGGTGTTGCTGTGCCGGCGGGCCATCGAGCCGCGCCGCGGCTACTGGACCCTGCCCGCCGGTTTCATGGAGAACGGCGAGACCATCGAACAGGCCGCCATTCGCGAAACCGCCGAGGAAGCCTGCGCCCGGGTGCGCAACCTGAGCATCTATACCCTGATCGATGTGCCACACATCAGCCAGGTGCATGTGTTCTTCCGTGCCACGCTTGCGGACCTGGATTTTTCTGCCGGCCCCGAGAGCCTGGAAGTGCAACTATTCGACGAAGCGGACATTCCTTGGGATGAGCTGGCTTTCCGCACGGTGGGCCGTACCTTAGAATGCTTCTTCGCTGACCGGCGGACCGAGGTCTATCCCGTACGGTCTGAATCGATTCCGCCGCTTGCTCAACCTGCCATAATCTGATGCCATATTGGTATCATTCGTAGTCGCTGAAAAATCGTCCGAACGCGGCCCGAGCCTTCGACAGCTCCTACATAAAACATCTATAAATAAATAGTCGCGACACCTCCTGGGGAATCGTTTCAATGCGCTGGTTGCTTGCCCTGTTCTGTTTGTCTTTCGTCGCGGTGTCCCAGGCTTCTGCCCTGGAACCCCTGGACGGCAAGGTCATCGAGAAAATCCTGGTTCTCAAGTCGTCCCATCAATTGCAATTGATCAATGACGGCAAGCCGCTCAAGACTTATCGCATTTCCCTGGGCAAGCGTCCCAAGGGGCCGAAACTGATGGAAGGCGACAAGCGCACCCCGGAAGGCCTCTACTGGGTCGACTGGCGCAAGGTCAGTGATAAATTCAACCTGGCGATGCACATTTCCTACCCGAACATCAGCGATTCGGCCCGCGCCCGTCGTGAAGGCGTCGAGCCCGGCGGCATGATCATGATCCACGGCACCCCGGACACCGAGGACACCCCGGAGGACCTGTTCCACACCCTGGACTGGACCGACGGCTGCATCGCCATGCGCAACATGGACATGCGTGAAGTCTGGAACCTGGTGCCGGACGGCACGATGATCGAAATTCGTCCGTAATTCCCTCGACCATTGGTCGGCATCAAAAAATAAAATCGAAAGATCGCAGCCTGCGGCAGCTCCTACAGGGTTGATACCAATCCCACCTGTAGGAGCTGCCGCAGGCTGCGATCTTTGTCGTTTTAAAGCCCACCGCTAATACCACTTAAAACCACCCGACCTCCAGTCAGCCACAATTGGCACATTCTTGTAAAACACCCGCGTTGACATGGTATGCAAGTGGTATTAGTTTCGCCTCACAACCGGGCGACAACAATCCTATATCCGCATCGGACATTGCCTACATGAACGACCTACAGGCCCTGCGCCCCGACGACACCCAACCCACGCCGTTGTACCTGCAACTGGCACGCAATCTGGAAGCGGCGATCCATGCCGGCCAGTGGAAAGCCGAACAGGCCATGCCGTCGGAGCGCCATCTGAGCGAAACCCTGGGCATCTCCCGCGTCACTGCACGCAAGGCGCTGGAAGTATTGTTCGAACAAGGCCTGATCCGCCGTAACCAGGGCTCCGGTACCTTCATCACGCCGCGCCTCGAACAACCGCTGTCGCGTCTGTCCGGTTTCAGTGAAATGCTCCGCCTCAAGGGTTTCGTGCCCGGTTCGCAATGGCTGGAGCGGGAAATCACCCTGCCGACCCACGAAGAGCTGATCCGCCTCGGCCTGTCGCCCAACGACAAGGTCGCGCGCCTCAAACGCCTGCGCAAGGCCGACGACACCGTAATGGCCATCGAGATGAGCACCCTGCCCGCCTCGATCATCCCCAAGCCGCAATCGGTGGGCGACTCCCTCTACGAATTCCTCGACGGCATCGGCAAGCCGGTGGTGCGCGCCTTGCAGCACATCCAGGCGATCAACGCCTCGGACGAGTTCGCCGCGCTGGTCGGCATCGCCCCCGGCACCGCCATGCTGCTGATGACCCGGGTCGGCTACCTGGAAGACAACACGCCCATCGAAGTCACCGACACCTATTGCCGCAACGACTACTACGACTTTGTGGCAGAGCTGCGTCGCTGACAAACAGCCGGCCGCTAAAAACCGAGATCCCGACATGTCCGAAGACAACATCCTCACCGCCCGCGGCTGGGTTCGCGGCCGACTGGTCCATGCCCACGGCAAGGTCGTGTCCATCGAAGGCGTCCCCTGCGATCCGACGGACAACGACCTGCCTTATCTGCTGCCGGGTTTCATCGACCTGCACGTTCACGGCGGTGGCGGCAAAGACATCATGGAAGGCACGCCCGCCTTCGAAACCATCACCCGCACCCACGTGCGCTTCGGCACCACGTCGCTGCTGGCCACCACCATGACGGCGCCGAGCGAAGAGATCACCAGCGTGCTCGAAGCCGTCGGCAAATTCTGTGAGCAGCGGCCACAAGGCTGCGCGCGGGTGCTCGGCGTGCACCTCGAAGGCCCCTACATCAACCCCGGCAAGCTCGGCGCGCAACCCAACTTCGCCCACACCGCGTTGATGGCCGAGGTCGAAGCGTACCTGGCACTGGCGCCGATCCGGGTGATCACCATTGCCCCGGAAATCGCCGGTCACGATGCCTTGATCCGCGACCTCAGCCGCCGCGGCATCCGCATGCAGATCGGCCACACCCTGGGCAGTTACGAGGAAGGCGTCGCGGCGCTGGAGGCCGGCGCCAGCAGTTTCACCCACCTCTACAACGCCATGAGCCCGCTGCATCACCGCGAGCCGGGGATCGTCGGCGCTGCACTGGCCCACGCCAAATACGCCGAACTGATTCCCGACCTGCTGCACGTGCACCCCGGCGCCATCCGCGTCGCCCTGCGCTCGATCCCGTGCCTGTATTGCGTCACCGACTCGACCGCCGCCGCCGGCATGCCCGACGGCGAGTACAAACTCGGCAGCCACACCGTGACCAAATGCCTGGGCGGCGTGCGCCTGCCCGACGGCACCCTGGCCGGCAGCACCCTGACCATGGATCAGGCCTTGCGCAACCTGGTGAAAATCGGCCTGCCCATCGCCGAAGCCTCGCAGCGCCTGTCGCAATTCCCCGCCGACTACCTCGGCCTCACCGAACGCGGGCGCCTGCAACCGGGGGCCTGGGCCGACTGCGTGCGGCTGGATCGCTCACTGAAACTGACCGCCGTCATGGTCGAAGGAGAAGACATTGACTTCAAAAATGCTTGAAGAGGCGCTGTCCTCGTTCGAGGCCGTGCAAGCCCAATTGCAGCAACTCGACCCGCAGATGATCGAGATCGCCGGACGCCTGCGTCGTCAGCCGCCGCAAGTGGCCATGACCGTGGCCCGCGGCAGCTCCGACCACGCCGCCAGTTACTTCGCCTACCTGACCATGCAGCTGCTGGGCATCCCGGTGGCGTCGTTGCCGATGTCGGTGGTGACCATGCAGCAGGCGCCGCTGAAGGTCAGCGGCCAGGTGGCATTCGCCTTCTCGCAATCGGGGCAAAGCCCGGACCTGGTCAACAGCCTGCGCCTGTTGCGCAAGCGCGGTGCCTTGAGCATTTCGCTGGTCAATGCCGAAGACTCGCCGCTGGAAGCCGCCTGTGAATTCAGCCTGCCGCTGTGTGCCGGCACCGAAAGCAGCGTCGCCGCGACCAAGAGTTTCATCGCCACCCTGAGCGCCAGCGCGCGGTTGATCGGGCACTGGAAGGAAGACGCCGAACTGCTCGAGGCCGGCTTGGCCTTGCCCGACGGCCTGCGCAACGCCGCGCAACAGGACTGGAGCCCGGCCATCGAGGCCTTGCGCGATTGCCAGCGCCTGATGGTGATCGGCCGTGGCGCCGGTTTCGCCATCGCCCAGGAAGCGGCGCTCAAATTCAAAGAGACCTCGGCGATCCAGGCCGAAGCCTTCAGCAGCGCCGAAGTCCGCCACGGCCCGATGGCCCTGATCGGCGACAACTACCCGCTGCTGGTGTTTGCCCCACGGGGCGCCGAACAGGCCGGCCTGCTGAGCCTGGCCGCCGACATGCGCCAGCGCGGCGCCCGTGTCCTGCTGGCCGCACCGGATGACGTGCTCGAGCGCGACCTGACCCTGACCCGCGCCGAACACCCGGCCCTCGACCCGATTCTGGCGGTCCAGAGTTTCTACGTGATGGCCGCCGGCCTGGCCGTGGCCCGCGGCATGGACCCGGACCAGCCGCGGCACTTGAGCAAAGTCACCCGCACCCATTGAATCATTGTCCCCTGTGGGAGCGAGCTTGCTCGCGATGGACGTCAACGATGACGCGTTCTTCCTGAATGAACGCGTTGTTCTCAGGTTCTTCGCGAGCAAGCTCACTCCTACAGGTGGCGAGCTGATCTGAATTTTTGATGAGACCGAGCCATGCATAACAACAATAAAGAGCTGACTTTAAGCGCCCCGCTCAGCGGCCCGGTGCTCACGCTCGCCAAAGTCCCGGACCCGGTGTTTGCCAGCGGCGCCATGGGCGACGGCATCGCCATCGATCCGCTCAACGACACGCTCCACGCCCCCTGCGCGGGTGTGGTGGTGCATGTCGCGCGCACCGGTCACGCGCTGACCTTGCGTGCCGACAACGGCGCGGAATTGCTCCTGCACCTGGGCCTCGACACGGTCGAGTTGCAGGGCCAGGGCTTCTCGATGCTGGTCAAGGAAGGCGCGCGCGTCGCCAACGGCCAACCCCTGCTGCGCTACGACCTGGACAAGGTCGCGCAACAGTGCAAAAGCCTGGTCAGCCTGCTGATCCTCACCAACAGCCAGGACTTTCAGGCGCGGCCCATCACCCTCAAATCGGTGAAAGTCGGTGAGCCGCTGCTGCACATCATTCGTCGACAGACATCGACCGCAGAGGTCGATATCGAGTTTGCCGGCGCAGAGATTGTCGGCCACGTACGCATTGCTCACCGTGGCGGCCTGCACGCGCGGCCGGCGGCGTTGATCCGTCAGACCGCGCAAGGTTTCAAAAGCAAATCGCAGCTGCACTTCGCCGGTAAGTCGGCCACCTGCGACAGCCTGATCGGCCTGATGGGGCTGGCCATCGGCGAGCAGGCAGAAGTCCAGGTCAGTTGCCAGGGCCCGGATGCCGAAGCCGCGCTGCAAGCCTTGCTCACCGCGTTATCCACGGCCCTGGCCGAAGACAGTCACGCCGCCGCGCCACCGACGATCGCCCAACGCAATCGCCCTGCCGAAGCCGGTGTGTTGCACGGCGTCTGCGCGGCGCCAGGCCTGGTCGGCGGGCCGCTGTTTCGCCTGAATGCGATCAGCCTGCCAGTGGACGCCGGCCAGCATGATCCGCAGCAGCAACGCCAGGTTCTGGACGCGGCACTGGGCCAGGTGCGCAGCGAAATCGACCACACCCTGGCCCAGGCGAAAAAACACAAGGACAGCGCTGAGGAGGCCATTTTCGCTGCACACCTGGCACTGCTCGAAGACCCGGCCCTGTTGGACGCCGCCCGTCAAACCGTCACCCAGGGCACGGCCGCGACCCACGCCTGGAGCCAGGCCATCGACACGCAATGCGAAGTGCTCCAGCAAACCGGCAGCACATTGCTCGCCGAACGTGCCAACGACCTGCGCGACCTCAAGCAACGGGTGCTGCGCGTATTGCTCGGCGATACCTGGCATTACGACGTGCCGGCCGGCGCCATCGTCGCGGCTCATGAACTGACCCCCTCCGATCTGCTGCAACTGAGCCAGCAAGGCGTCGCCGGGCTGTGCATGGCCGAGGGCGGTGCGACCTCCCACGTAGCGATTCTGGCTCGGGGCAAAGGCCTGCCGTGCATGGTCGCACTGGGCTCGACGCTGCTCGATCAGCAACAGGGGCAACCGGTGGTGCTGGACGCCGACGGCGGCCGCCTCGAACTGACACCCGGCACACAGCGCCTGGCCGACGTGCGCCAGCAGCAACTGCAACAGCAAGAACGCCGGGCCGAACAACAGGCCCAGGCGCATACACCGGCGCTGACCACCGATGGCCTGCACATCGAAGTCGCCGCCAACGTGGCATCCAGCACGGAAGCGGCAGACGCATTGGCCAATGGCGCCGACGGCGTCGGCTTGCTGCGCACCGAGTTTCTCTTTGTCGACCGCCACACCGCCCCGGACGAACAGGAACAACATCAGGCCTATCAGGCCGTGCTCGATGCCATGGGCGACAAGTCAGTGATCATCCGCACCATCGACGTCGGTGGCGACAAGCAACTCGACTACCTGCCACTGCCCGTCGAAGCCAACCCGGTGCTAGGCCTGCGCGGCATTCGCCTGGCCCAGGTCCGCCCGGAACTGCTCGACCAGCAACTGCGCGCGCTGCTGCACCTGCGCCCGTTGTCACGCTGCCGGATCCTGCTGCCGATGATTACTGAGGTCGATGAACTGCTGCACATCCGCCAGCGCCTCGACGCCTTGTGCACCGAACTGGGTCTGGCGCAGCGCCCGGAGCTGGGGGTGATGATTGAAGTGCCGGCCGCCGCGTTGCTGGCCGAGCAACTGGCGGAGCACGCGGACTTCCTGTCCATCGGCACCAATGACCTGTCGCAATACACCCTGGCCATGGACCGCGACCACGCCGGGCTCGCCGCGCGCGTCGATGCGCTGCACCCGGCCCTGCTTCGGTTGATCGCCCAGACCTGCGCCGGTGCGGCGCAGCACAAGCGTTGGGTCGGTGTGTGCGGTGCACTGGCGTCCGACCCTCTGGCCACGCCGGTGTTGATCGGCCTGGGGGTCAGCGAGCTGTCGGTGAGCCCGGTACAGATCGGTGAAATCAAGGACCGCGTGCGTCATCTCGACGCCAGCGAATGCCGGCGCATCAGTCAGGGCCTGCTCAAGCTGAGCAGCGCCAGTGCCGTGCGTCATGCCTGTCACCAGCACTGGCCTCTGAGCTAACTCTTTACAAAAGAAGAACAAAAATCCAGGGAGATCCGCCATGTACCAACTTTTCATTGAAGGCCTGCAACGCCTCGGCCGCGCGCTGATGCTGCCGATCGCGATCCTGCCGATTGCCGGCCTGCTGCTGCGCCTGGGTGACACCGACCTGCTCAACATCGCGATCATCCACGACGCCGGGCAGGTGATCTTTGCCAACCTGGCGATGATCTTCGCCATCGGCATCGCGGTCGGTTTCGCCAAGGACAACAACGGTACGGCGGGACTTGCCGGGGTGATCGGTTACCTGGTGATGATCGCCACCCTCAAGGTGCTCGACCCGAGCATCAACATGGGCATGCTCGCCGGGATCGTCAGCGGCCTGATGGCCGGCGCGCTGTACAACCGCTTCAAGGACATCAAACTGCCGGAATACCTGGCCTTCTTCGGTGGCCGACGGTTCGTGCCGATTGTCACCGGGTTCGCCGCCGTGGGCCTGGGCGTGGTGTTCGGCTATATCTGGCCGCCGATCCAGCACGGCATCAACAGCTTCGGCACGCTGATGATGGAGAGTGGCAGCATTGGTGCGTTCGTCTTCGGCGTGTTCAACCGCTTGCTGATCGTCACCGGCCTGCACCACATCCTCAACAACATGGCGTGGTTCGTGTTCGGCAATTTCACCGACCCCACCACCGGTGCGCTGGTCACCGGCGACCTGTCGCGCTACTTCGCCGGCGACCCGAAAGGCGGCCAGTTCATGACCGGCATGTTCCCGGTGATGATCTTCGGCCTGCCCGCCGCGTGCCTGGCGATGTACCGCAATGCCCTGCCGGAGCGGCGCAAGGTGATGGGCGGGATTTTCCTGTCGATGGCACTGACCGCGTTCCTGACCGGCGTGACCGAGCCGATCGAATTCGCCTTCATGTTCCTCGCGCCGCTGCTGTTTCTGCTGCATGCGTTGCTGACCGGCCTGTCGATGGCCATCACCAATGCGCTGAACATTCACCTGGGCTTCACATTCTCCGGCGGCTTCATCGACATGGTACTGGGCTGGGGCAAGTCCACCAACGGCTGGCTGGTGTTCCCGGTGGGCCTGGCGTATGCCTCGATCTATTACGTGGTGTTCAATTACTGTATCCGTCGTTTCGACCTGAAGACACCGGGCCGCGAAACCAGCGCTGCCGCCCCGCCAGTGACGGTGGCCGACAATGAACGCGCCGGGGCTTACATCAAGGCCTTGGGCGGCGCGGAAAACCTGATCACCGTCGGCGCCTGCACCACGCGTTTGCGCCTGGACATGGTGGATCGCAACAAGGCCTCGGATACCGATCTGAAGGCGCTCGGCGCCATGGCCGTGGTGCGTCCGGGCAAGGGCGGGAGTTTGCAGGTAGTGGTAGGGCCGATGGCCGATGCGATTGCCGATGAAATTCGCCTGGCGATGCCGGCACTGGGGCGTGCCATCGTGTCGTCGCCGGCAACAGAAATCGACGCGCCTCCACCTGACGCCGTGGCAACACCCGAGGCGCAGCAATGGCTCAATGCGCTGGGGGGTGGCGACAATGTGCTGCAACTCGACTGCATCGCCATGACGCGCATCCGTCTGCAACTGGCCAATGGCAAGGCGTTGTCGGAGTGTGATTTGAAAGCGCTGGGTTGCCAGGGTGTGAGTCAGCTGGAAGGCGGGATCTGGCATCTGTTGGTTGGCGACAAGGCGCCGAGTTTGAGTGATGCGCTGGAAGCGCTGGTCAATCGCAGTGAGGTCAGTGCCAAGGTTTAGATCCTCGGTGCCTTATAGGCCGCCATCGCGAGCAAGCTCGCTCCCACATTGGATCGGCAAACACTGGACCATTGTGGGAGCGAGCTTGCTCGCGATGAGGCCATTACTAACACCACAAAAACCCGGTCAACAAAAAACCCGCTGAAATCACTTTCAGCGGGTTTTTCATTTCAGCGGCACGAGAATCAGAAATCCTCCAACCGCCACACTTCATAAGCCGGCGTCTCGTAGGGATGGCTCTGTTTCAGAGCCGCCACCACCGAGCGAATCAACTCATCGGCCACTACAAGCTCGACCTTCCACTCCTCGACCTGTTCGACCTGCCCTGCCTCGCCAATGAACGGCTGACTGCCGTCCAGTGGGCGAAACTGGCCGAGGCCCAACACTTGCCATGCACAGTGGTCGTAAGCGCCGATCCGTCCGCCACCGGCAGCGAATACGGCACTTTTGACCTGTTCCACATGACTGCTCGGAACAAAGAAGCTGAGCTTGTACATCGCTATCAGTTAACCCACACGCGAGCATTACGGAACATGCGCATCAGCGGTGCATCTTCGTTCCAGTCATCCGAGCGCCACGAGTTCTGCACGGCGCGGAACACACGCTCCGGGTGCGGCATCATGATGGTCACGCGGCCGTCGCGGCTGGTCAAACCGGTGATCCCGCGCGGCGAGCCGTTCGGGTTGGCCGGGTAGCTTTCGGTGACCTTGCCGTGGTTGTCGACGAAACGCATCGCCACGCAACCGGACAGATCGGCTTCCAGCAGTGCTTCCTCGCTGGCGAACTCGGCATGACCTTCACCGTGGGCGATGGCGATCGGCATGCGCGAACCGGCCATGCCCTGCAGGAAGATCGAGTTCGACTCCTGGATCTGCACCATGGCAACACGGGCTTCGAACTGCTCGGAACGGTTGCGCACGAAGTGCGGCCAGAACTCGCTGCCCGGGATCAGCTCGTGCAGGTTGGACATCATCTGGCAACCGTTGCACACGCCGAGGGTGAAGCTGTCGCTGCGCTCGAAGAAGCCCTGGAACGCATCGCGGGCACGGCTGTTGAACAGCGCGGATTTCGCCCAGCCTTCACCGGCACCCAATACGTCGCCGTAGGAGAAGCCGCCGCAAGCGACCATGCCCTTGAACTCGTTCAGGTCGACACGGCCGGCCAGGATGTCGCTCATGTGCACGTCGATCGCGTTGAAACCGGCGCGGTCGAACGCCGCCGCCATTTCCACCTGACCGTTGACGCCCTGCTCACGCAGCACGGCAACCTGTGGGCGGATGCCTTTCTTGATGTAAGGCGCGGCGATGTCCTGGTTGATGTCGTAGCTCAGCTTGACGCTCAGGCCCGGGTTGTCTTCTTCCAGCAGCACGTCGAACTCTTGCTCGGCGCAGTCGGCGTTGTCACGCAGGCGCTGGATCTGGTAGCTGGTCTCGGCCCACTGGCGTTGCAGCAGACGACGCTGGCCTTCGAACACGGTGTCACCGTTGAAGGTGATGCCGATCTCGCCATTGTTGATTGGCTGACCGATCACCGACACGCAATCGCCCAGGCCGGCAGCGCTGAACTGCGCGAGGATGTCCGGGGTGGCGTCCTGGCGAACCTGGATCACGGCACCCAGTTCTTCGTTGAACAGGATCGCAGCGATGTCGGCGGAGGAATCCGCCAGGCTGTCGAGGTTCAGGCTCAGGCCGCAGTGACCGGCGAAGGCCATTTCGACGACGGAGGTCAGCAGACCACCGTCGGAACGGTCGTGGTAAGCCAGCAGGTGACCGTCGGCGTTGAGGCCCTGGATCACGGCGAAGAAGGCCTTCAGGTCTTCGGCGTCGTCGACGTCCGGCGCCTGTTTGCCGAGTTTGCCGTGAACCTGCGCGAGGATCGAGGCGCCCATGCGGTTCTGGCCGCGGCCCAGGTCGATCAGGATCAGGTCAGTGGTGCCCTTGTCCATGCGCAGTTGCGGGGTCAGGGTCTGACGGATGTCAGTCACTGGCGCGAAACCGGTGACGATCAGGGACATCGGCGACGTGACGGACTTGTCCACGCCTTCATCGTTCCAGCGCGTGGCCATGGACATCGAGTCCTTGCCCACCGGAATGGTGATGCCCAGCTCAGGGCACAGTTCCATGCCGACCGCTTTCACGGTGTCGTACAGACGCGCGTCTTCACCCGGGTGACCGGCAGCGGACATCCAGTTCGCCGACAGCTTGATGTCGGAGATCTTGCCAATGCGCGAGGCCGCGATGTTGGTCAGGGTTTCGCCGATGGCCATGCGACCCGACGCCGGAGCGTCCAGCAGTGCCAGCGGAGTCCGCTCGCCCATGGCCATGGCTTCACCGGTGTAGACGTCGAAGCTGGTGGCGGTGACGGCAACGTCGGCCACCGGCACCTGCCACGGGCCGACCATCTGGTCACGGGCCACGAGGCCGGTGATGGTGCGGTCGCCGATGGTGATCAGGAAGCTCTTGCTGGCCACGGCCGGGTGATGCAGGACGCGCTCGACGCAGTCGGCAATGTTCAGGGTCGACGGATCGAAATCGTCGCCCAGCTCGGCTTCACGTACCACCGAACGGTGCATGCGCGGCGCCTTGCCCAGCAATACTTCCAGTGGCATGTCCACCGGGCTGTTGCCGAAATGGCTGTCGGTGACGGTCAGCTGCGGCTCGGCAGTGGCCTCGCCGACCACGGCAAACGGGCAACGCTCACGTTCGCAGATCGCCTTGAAACGCTCGAAGTCAGCCGGGCCAACCGCCAGAACGTAGCGCTCCTGGGATTCGTTGGACCAGATTTCGTGCGGGGCCATGCCCGGCTCGTCGTTCGGAATGTTGCGCAATTCGAAACGGCCACCGCGGTCGCCGTCGTTGACCAGTTCCGGGAAGGCGTTGGACAGACCACCCGCACCCACGTCGTGGATGAAGCTGATCGGGTTCTTGTCGCCCAGTTGCCAGCAACGGTCGATGACTTCCTGGCAGCGACGTTCCATTTCCGGGTTTTCGCGCTGAACCGAAGCGAAGTCCAGGTCCGCCGAGCTGGTGCCGGTGGCCATGGAGGAAGCCGCGCCGCCACCCAGGCCGATCAGCATCGCCGGGCCACCGAGCACGATCAGCTTGGAGCCGACGACGATCTCGCCTTTCTTGACGTGTTCTTCGCGGATGTTGCCCATGCCGCCTGCCAGCATGATCGGCTTGTGGTAGCCACGAACTTCGTCACCGTGTGGCGTGGTGATCGATTGCTCGAAGGTACGGAAGTAACCGGTCAGCGCCGGACGGCCGAATTCGTTGTTGAACGCAGCGCCGCCCAATGGACCTTCGATCATGATGTCCAGCGCGGTAACGATGCGCTCAGGCTTGCCGTACGGCACTTCCCACGGCTGTTCGAAGCCCGGGATCTGCAGGTTGGACACGGTGAAACCGGTCAGGCCGGCCTTTGGCTTGGCGCCACGACCAGTCGCGCCTTCGTCACGGATCTCGCCACCGGAACCGGTGGATGCGCCTGGGAACGGGGCAATCGCGGTCGGGTGGTTGTGGGTCTCGACCTTCATCAGGATGTGCACCGGTTCCTGCACCGCGCCGTACTGGCGGGTTTCAGGGTCCGGGAAGAAGCGACCGGCCACGGAGCCGACGATCACCGAAGCGTTGTCCTTATAAGCCGACAGGACACCTTCGTTGTGCATCTGGTAGGTGTTCTTGATCATGCCGAACAGGCTTTTTTCCTGGCTCTCGCCATCAATATCCCAACTGGCGTTGAAGATCTTGTGACGGCAGTGCTCGGAGTTCGCCTGGGCGAACATCATCAGTTCGATGTCATGCGGGTTGCGCTTCAAGCCGACGAAGGCGTTGACCAGGTAGTCGATCTCGTCTTCGGCCAGGGCCAGGCCCAGCTCGGTGTTGGCTTTTTCCAGCGCGGCGCGGCCGCCACCCAGCACGTCGATGGCGGTCAGGGGTTTCGGTTCGGCGTGGCTGAACAGGCCGGCGGCCTGTTCGAGGTTGCCCAGGACGATCTGGGTCATGCGGTCGTGCAGACCGTCAGCGATCAACCGGGCTTCAGCGTCGCTGAACTGGCCGGCCACGTAGAACGCGATGCCGCGCTCCAGGCGCTGGATTTTCGCCAGGCCGCAGTTGCGGGCGATGTCGCTGGCCTTGCTCGACCACGGCGAGATGGTGCCGAAACGCGGCAGCACCAGAAACAGACGACCGGTCGGTTCTTGTACCGGAACGCTTGGACCGTACTTCAGAAGGCGCGCGAGCACCTGCTGTTCGTCGCCGGTCAGGACGCCGGTAACCTCGGCGAAGTGAGCGAATTCAGCATACAGGCCGCTGACAGCCGGAACCTTCTGGCTCAGTTGCTCAAGGAGCTTGCTGTGGCGAAAGGCGGAAAGGGCAGGAGCGCCGCGCAGGATCAACATCTTCGGGACAGCCTCGGGAAGGGGTGTGCTTTGAGGCCGTGCATTCTAGCCTAAACAGCCCGCGACATCACCCGAAACGCTACGCACGGTTGCACTCGGGTGTCGATCTGTGTTTCTGCCCCGAAAGTCAGGTTAACCGGGCGTGTGACGACAGCTTATTTTTACTGTAACAAAACGCAGAAAAGCCCCGTTCCTGCGGGGTTTCGGCCAGATTTGTGATCGCTAGCAGACAACCCCTTCACTGTCGAGATATGGCGCCCGCGGTCCTTTGCGTATACTGCGCAGATGTTTTTCCCAATGGCTTTGCGTCCGCGGTACGCCAAATGGCTGATCGCAACCGGACTCTTCCTGATGCTCGGTGCCTGTGTTGATAAACCCAACACGCTCGAGCGCGTAAAGGAGGATGGTGTGCTGCGGGTGGTTACCCGAAACAGCCCCGCCACCTACTTTCAGGATCGCAACGGTGAAACCGGCTTCGAATACGAGCTGGTGAAGCGCTTCGCCGACGATCTGGGGGTCGAGCTCAAGATCGAGACCGCCGACAACCTCGATGACCTGTTCAACCAGGTCGGCAAGCCCAACGGCCCGGTGCTGGCAGCGGCCGGCCTGGTCAGCAGCGAAGAACGCAAGAAGCAGGTGCGCTTCTCCCACTCCTATCTGGAAGTCACCCCGCAGGTCATCTACCGCAACGGCCAGTCACGGCCGACCGACGCCAAGGACCTGGTGGGCAAGAAGATCATGGTGCTCAAGGGCAGCACCCACGCCGAACAGCTGGCGCAGCTGAAACAGAAATTTCCCGGCATCGAATACGAAGAGTCTGACGCAGTCGAGGTCGTCGATCTCCTGCGCATGGTCGACGAAGGCCAGATCGACCTGACGCTGGTCGACTCCAACGAAGTCGCGATGAACCAGGTGTACTTCACCAACATCCGGGTCGCCTTCGACCTCGGTGACGCCAGCAACCAGAGCTGGGCCGTAGGGCTGGGCGACGACAACAGCCTGCTCAACGAAATCAACGACTACCTCGACAAGGTCAAGAAAAACGGCACCCTGCAACGCCTCAAGGATCGTTACTACGGGCACGTCGACGTGCTCGGCTACATGGGCGCCACCACCTTTGCCCAACACTTGCAGCAACGCCTGCCCAAGTACGAACAGCACTTCAAGTCGTACGCCAAGAAGGAGAAAGTCGACTGGCGCCTGCTGGCGGCTATCGGCTATCAGGAATCGCTGTGGCAACCGACCGTCACGTCCAAGACCGGTGTGCGCGGCCTGATGATGCTGACCCAGAACACCGCGCAGGCCATGGGCGTGTCCAACCGCCTCGATCCGAAACAAAGCATCATGGGTGGCGCCAAGTACCTGGCCTACATGAAGGACCAACTCGACGACTCGATCCAGGAACCGGACCGCACCTGGTTTGCCCTGGCGGCCTACAACGTCGGCAGCGGTCATCTGGACGACGCACGCAAACTGGCGGCCAAGGAAGGATTGAACCCGGACAAATGGCTGGACGTGAAGAAGATCCTGCCGCGCCTGTCCGAGAAGAAGTGGTACAGCAAGACCCGTTACGGCTACGCCCGCGGCGGCGAACCGGTGCATTTCGTGGCGAACATCCGTCGCTACTACGACATCCTGACCTGGGTAACCCAGCCGCAGCTTGAAGGCGACCAGGTCGCCGAGGGCAAACTGCTTGTGCCGGGGATCGACAAGAGCAAGCCGGCGCAGGAGCCTGCGCCGCTCTGACAGCCACCACCAAACAAATGTGGGAGCGAGCTTGCTCGCGATGAGGCCCTTTCAGTCACATCGATTGTGTCTGTCAGACCGCTATCGCGAGCAAGCTCGCTCCCACAGGGTTTTGTGTTGTTTTTTAAGCCTTGGCAGCCGCCGCCAGAATCAGCGCCTTCATCTCCGAAACAGCCGACTTGAAGCCAACGAACAACGCATGGGCCACCAGCGCATGCCCGATGTTCAGCTCGTTGATGCCCTTGATCGCCGCCACGGCTTCCACGTTGTGATAATGCAGGCCATGCCCGGCATTGACGATCAACCCCTGGGCCAGGCCGAAGGCCACGCCATCGGCGACACGCTTGAGTTCTTCGGCGACTTCGGTCGGTGTCTCGGCATCGGCATAACGCCCGGTGTGCAGTTCGATGGCCGGGGCACCAACACGGCGCGAGGCTTCGATCTGACGCTCATCGGCGTCGATGAACAGCGACACTTCGGAGCCGATCTTCGACAGGCGCTCGACCGCCGCCTTGATCCGCGCTTCCTGCCCCGCCACGTCCAGTCCGCCTTCGGTAGTCAGTTCCTGACGGGTTTCCGGCACCAGGCAAATGTGCGCCGGGCGGATGCGTTCGGCGAACTGCATCATTTCTTCGGTGATGCCCATTTCGTAGTTCATGCGGGTTTGCAGCACGTCCTTGAGCACCAGAACGTCGCGTTCCTGAATGTGCCGGCGGTCTTCGCGTAGGTGCACGGTGATGCCGTCAGCGCCCGCCTCTTCCGCGTCCAGCGCTGCCTTGACCGGGTCCGGATAACGGGTGCCCCGGGCCTGACGCAGGGTGGCAACGTGGTCGATGTTCACGCCAAGAAGAATACGGGTGCTGGTGGTCACGGAAAGCGCTCCAGAAGAAGAGAAAGTTCGGTGCACAGCATACGGTGTGATCAGGGCTTGCGAAACAGCTCGCGACTGACAAGTGGACGGCCGCCCAGGTGAACGGCCAACGCCTGGCGCATCAAGCGCTTGGCGGCAGACAGAGCGCCAGGGGCAGACCAGTCGGCCTCAGCCATGGCCAGCAGTTCGGTGCCGTTGAACAGACCCGGTTGCAGCAGGTAGACCCGCTCCAGCCCGGCATCCACTTGCAAACGGTAGAGGCCGTCCGGTGCGATGGGCTCATCATGGATATCCGTAGTCAGTGAGAATCCGTAGCCGAGGTCATCGAGCAAGCGCCATTCGAAGGAGCGCAGCAAGGGCTCCAGGGGTCGACCTTCGGCCAGGGCCAGCAAGGTGGCGGCGTAATGATCGAACACCGAGGGGAGCGGATCTTCAGCGGGCAACAGGCGAATCAGCAATTCATTGAGGTAAAGACCGCTGAACAGCGCCTCGCCATTGAGCCAGGTGGAAACACCGGCACTTTCCATGCGCCCGACGTTCTTCAGCTCACCCTTGCCCCGGAACTCGACTTCCAATGGCACGAACGGCCGCGCCAGCGTCCCGGCCTTGCCCCGCGCACTGCGCAATACTGCCCGCAGCCGGCCTTGCGGCGTCAGGAAATCCACCAGCGCACTGTTTTCACGGTAGGCGCGGGAGTGCAGGACGTAGGCGGGTTGGCCGATTGGCGGGGTTGAGGACATGGCAATCAGAATTCTCAAGATGGGAACACGATCTTACAAACACCCCAAAACCAATGTGGGAGCGAGCTTGCTCGCGATTGCGGTCTGTCAGTCAACATTGACGTTGAATTTCAGTTCCTCATCGCGAGCAAGCTCGCTCCCACAGGGTTTCTCTGGTGTATCAGGAACCGAGTCTTACAGGTCGCCATAACCCAGCGAACGCAGCGCACGCTCGTCATCGGACCAGCCGCCCTTAACCTTGACCCACAGGTTGAGCATGATCTTGGAGTCGAACAGCAGCTCCATGTCCTTGCGCGCTTCGGTGCCGATTCGCTTGATGCGCTCGCCCTTGTCGCCAATGATGATTTTCTTCTGGCCATCGCGCTCGACGAGGATCAAGGCATGGATGTGCAGGGTCTTGCCCTGCTGCTTGAACTCTTCGATCTCGACGGTGATCTGGTACGGCAGCTCGGCGCCCATCTGGCGCATGATTTTCTCGCGCACAAGCTCCGCGGCGAGGAAGCGGCTGCTGCGGTCGGTGATCTGGTCTTCCGGGAAGAAGTGATCGTTTTCCGGCAAGTGCTCGGCAATCACGCGCTCCAGTGCATCGAGGTTGTGCCCGTGCTGTGCGGAAATCGGGATGATCTGCGCATTCGGCAGCTGCTCCTGCAACCAGCTCAGGTGCGGCATCAGCTCGGCCTTGTCTTCGATGCGATCGGTCTTGTTCAGGGCCACGATCAGCGGGCCGGTCACGTACTGGACGCGCTCGAGCACCATCTGGTCTTCTTCGGTCCACTTGGTGCGGTCGACCACGAAGATCACCACGTCGACGTCTTTCAACGCCGCCGAAGCAGTCTTGTTCATGTAGCGGTTCAGGGCCTTCTCGCCCCCCTTGTGCATACCGGGGGTGTCGACGTAGATCGCCTGCACGTCGCCCTCGGTCTTGATACCGAGCATGTTGTGACGGGTGGTTTGCGGCTTGCGCGAGGTGATCGCCAGCTTCTGACCCAGGATGTGGTTCAGCAGCGTGGACTTGCCCACGTTCGGACGGCCGACGATGGCAACATAGCCACAGCGCGTTGCGTTTGTATCAGTCATTGCCATTCTCCACACCCAGGGCAATCAGTGCTGCGGCGGCCGCTACCTGTTCGGCAATACGACGGCTCACACCCTGACCTCGGCTTTTTTCATTCAGTAAGATGATTTCGCATTCGACGAAGAACGTCCGGCAATGCGGCTCACCCTGGATATCCACCACTTCGTAACGCGGCAGCTCACAACCACGGGACTGCAGGAACTCTTGCAGGCGGGTCTTTGGATCCTTGTTGGTGTCGACCAGCGTCAGGCCTTCGAACTCTCCGGCCAGCCAGGCGAGCACACGCTCGCGGGCCACTTCCATGCCGGCATCGAGGTAGATCGCACCGATCAGCGCTTCCAGGGCATCGGCCAGAATCGACTCGCGACGGAAACCGCCGCTTTTCAGCTCGCCCGAGCCCAGGCGCAGGTACTCGCCCAGATCGAAACCACGGGCCAGTACGGCCAGGGTCTCACCTTTCACCAGGCGTGCGCGCAAACGCGACAACTGGCCTTCGCGGGCCAGCGGGAAACGCTCGAACAACGCCTCGCCGGCGACGAAGTTGAGGATGGCGTCACCGAGGAATTCCAGGCGCTCGTTGTTACGCCCGGCAAAACTGCGGTGGGTCAGGGCCAGGACCATCAGTTCCTGATCCTTGAAGGTGTAGCCGAGCTGACGCTCTAGACGGCTTAAGGAGACGCTCACGGTTTACCCACGCTGAGTTCGTGGTTCGATTGCACTGCCATCGCCGAGAGGCGGCGCAGGCTTGGGACAATTAACGCTGTGTTCAAAAATAACGTCCTGAATATCATTGGCTTCATGCTTTTTTCCGTCACCTTCTTCAGGTTCCAGAAATGCATTCGGCGCTGTGTTCAACAGCGCCGTGTTTGATTACTTGATCAGGCCAACCCGCGAGAAATTCGGCAGGTGACTGAGTTTGGGTTCCGGCCAGCTCATCCAGACCGCGAAGGCCTTGCCGACGATATTCTTGTCGGGAACCATGCCCAGCAGATCCTTGGGAATGCTTGGGTCATCCCAGTAGCGACTGTCGTTCGAGTTGTCGCGGTTGTCGCCCATCATGAAGTAGTGCCCGGCCGGCACGGTCCACGAATGGTCCGGCATGGCGCGGTAGCGACTCATCTCTTTACGGATCATGTGCTCGGCGGCACCGAGTTTTTCCTTGTAGAGCTCGGCGCTGCCCAGCGTGCCCGGCTCGGAGCCGACCAGTTGCTCGGCAATCGATTGACCGTTGACGAACAGACGCTTGTCGGCGGTGTAGCGAACCGTGTCACCTGGCAAGCCAACCACACGCTTGATGTAGTTGACGTTCGGATCGCTCGGGTAGCGGAATACCATCACATCGCCGCGCTGCGGATCACCGACTTCGATGACTTTCTTGTCGATCACCGGCAAGCGGATCCCGTAGGAAAACTTGCTCACCAGGATGAAGTCACCGACATCCAGGGTTGGCTTCATCGAACCGGAAGGAATCTGGAACGGTTCCACCAGGAACGAACGCAGCACCAGCACGATGAACAACACCGGGAAGAACGACTTGCCGTACTCGACCAGCAGCGGCTCTTTGTTCAACTGCTCGACCACGACCATGTCAGGCTGGCTGACGCTGCCCTGATAGGAAGCGATGGCGGCACGCCGACGCGGGGCCAGGATCAACAGATCGAGCAACGCCAACAGGCCGCAGACAAATACGGCGATGACCAGCAACAGCGGGAAATTTAGTGACATAGGACCTAACTATCCAACCTGAGCACTGCAAGGAAGGCTTCCTGTGGAATTTCCACGTTGCCGACCTGCTTCATGCGTTTCTTACCGGCCTTTTGCTTTTCCAGCAGCTTTTTCTTACGGCTGACGTCACCACCGTAGCATTTGGCCAATACGTTCTTTCTGAGCGCCTTGACGGTTGTCCGCGCCACAATCTGCCCGCCAATGGCGGCCTGGATTGCCACGTCGAACATCTGCCGCGGAATCAGATCCTTCATCTTCTCGGTCAACTGGCGACCTTTGTAGTGCGAATTGTCACGATGCACGATCAGCGCCAGGGCGTCGACCTTGTCACCGTTGATCAGCACGTCCAGTTTCACCAGGCTGGCCGATTGGTAACGATCGAAATGGTAGTCCAGAGAAGCATAGCCGCGACTGGTGGATTTCAGGCGATCGAAGAAGTCCAGCACCACTTCGTTCATCGGCAAGTCGTAGGTCACTTGTACCTGAGAGCCGAGGAACAGCATGTCGACCTGTACACCGCGTTTTTCGATGCACAGGGTAATGACGTTGCCCAAGTGCTCTTGCGGCACAAGAATATTGGCACGCACGATCGGCTCGCGCATGTCTTCGATGGCAGACAGGTCCGGCAGTTTCGACGGGTTATCGACGTAGATCGTCTCGCCGGTCTTGAGCAGCAGCTCGAAGATTACCGTCGGCGCCGTGGTGATCAGGTCCAGGTTGTACTCGCGCTCCAGGCGCTCCTGGATGATTTCCATGTGCAGCATGCCGAGGAAGCCGCAACGGAAGCCGAAGCCCAGGGCGTCGGAGCTTTCCGGCGTGTATTGCAGCGACGAATCGTTGAGGGTGAGCTTTTGCAGCGCCTCGCGGAAGTCTTCGAAGTCGTCGGAGCTGACCGGGAACAGGCCGGCGTACACCTGCGGCTGGATGCGCTTGAAGCCTGGCAGCACGTCGACGTCCGGCGTCGAGCTCAAGGTCAGGGTATCGCCCACTGGCGCACCGTGAATGTCCTTGATGCTGGCGATGATGAAGCCCACTTCGCCGGCCTTCAGGTCAACGGTCGGGGTGTGTTTCGGGTTGAAGACACCGACGCTGTCCACCAGGTGGATCTTGCCGGTGGACTTGACCAGGATCTTGTCGCCCTTCTTCACGCGGCCGTGGCGCACGCGCACCAGGGACACAACGCCCAGGTAGTTGTCGAACCAGGAGTCGATGATCAACGCTTGCAGCGGATCTTCGATGTTGCCGGTCGGCGCCGGAATGGTGGTCACCAGGCGCTCGAGCACTTCATCGACGCCCAGACCGGTCTTGGCAGAGCAAGTGACCGCGTCGGTGGCATCGATGCCGATGATTTTTTCGATTTCTTCCTTGACGCGCTCAGGATCGGCCTGCGGCAGGTCGATCTTGTTCAGCACCGGCATCACTTCCAGGCCCTGCTCGATCGCCGTGTAGCAGTTGGCAACCGACTGTGCTTCAACGCCTTGACCGGCGTCGACCACCAGCAGCGCGCCTTCACAGGCCGCCAGCGAACGGCTGACTTCGTAGGTGAAGTCAACGTGGCCGGGGGTGTCAATGAAGTTCAGTTGGTAATTGATACCGTCTTTGGCTTTGTAATACAGAGTAACGCTGTGCGCCTTGATGGTGATCCCGCGCTCGCGCTCGAGGTCCATGGAGTCCAGGACCTGGGCTTCCATTTCGCGCTCGGCCAGGCCGCCACACATCTGGATGAAGCGATCGGCCAGCGTCGACTTGCCATGGTCAATGTGGGCGATGATGGAGAAATTGCGGATATGACTCAAATCACTCACGGATCAACACTCAAAAAGGCTGCAGGCATAGCCCGCCGAAAAATAGCCGGGAATTGTACCTGATCCACGGCACAAGCGTCACGTTCGCAGGTCAGACGGCACCTACAAAAACGCCCCGGTCTTGCGACAAGGGCGTTTTTGATCGTCAAAGCGCTCGGAAAAGGCCCGCCATCAACCGGCCCGGCGCAACAGCCAGAGCCCGGCCACGGCACAAATACCCGCCGGCACCAGCACCGAAAGCAAGGGTGGGAAGCCGAACACCTGGCTCGAAGGGCCCAGCAAATCCTGAACGATGCGGAATGTGAAGCCCACCAGCACGCCGGTGAACACCCGTTGACCCAGGGTCACCGAACGCAGCGGACCAAAGATGAAGGAAATCGCCATCAACACCAGGGCGGCAGTCACCAGCGGTTGCAACACCTTGACCCAAAATGCCAGCCAGTAACGGCTATTGTTCAACCCCTGGTCCGCCAGGTAGTGGATATAACCCCACAGACCGCTGATCGACAGCGACTCTGGCACCATGACCACCGTGCTCAGCAATTGCGGACTCAAGGCCACGTTCCAACGCTCGACCGGGGTCGACACCACTTCAGTGCTGCGCTCGTGGAACACCGTGGTCGTGACGTCCGTCAACTGCCAGTGATCCGTGTCGAACTCGGCACGCTTGGCGAAACTCGCCGACAGCATGTGCCGTTCGCTGTCGATACGATAGCGGGTCACGCCGTACAGGATGCCGTTAGGCTGCACCGAGTTGACGTGAATGAACTCATCGCCCTGGCGGTGCCACAAACCGTGCTTGGCGCTTTGTGCATCGCCGCTGCCCTGGGCCAGCGAGCGATTGGCCTGCGCGGCGGTTTCAGCAGGCGGAGCGACGTACTCGCCGATCAGCAAGCCCGCCAGCATCAACACCAGCATCGGTTTCATGACCGCCCAGACGATCCGGCCGATCGACACACCGGCGGCGCGCATGATCGTCAATTCACTGTTGCTGGCCAGAGTGCCCAGGCCGATCAGGCAACCGATCAGCGCGGCCATCGGCAGCATTTCGTACATCCGGCGCGGCGCGGTCAACAACACATAACTCAGCGCATCGACCAGGGTGTAGGTGTCGCTGACTTCACTCATCTCGTCGATGAAGGCAAACAGCGTCGCCAGACCAAGAATGATCCCGAGCACCGCCAGAATCGCCATGAACACGCTGCTACCAATGTAGCGATCCAGCTTAACCACGGGCCACCTCCAGCGCGCTGCGGCGACTCGCCCTCATCAAGCGCAAGGGTTCCCAATAGAGCAGGCCCAGGCCAATGGCCAGGAAAATCCCGTGCACCCACCACAAGCCCACCACTGCGGGGATCTTGCCTTTATCAAGGGCACCACGGGCGGCAATCAGAATGGTCAGGTAAGCCATATAGAGAAGAATCGCCGGCAGCAATTTGAGGAATCGACCCTGACGCGGGTTGACCCGCGACAGCGGCACCGCCATCAAGGTGACGATGAACACCAGCAATGGCAGCGAGATGCGCCATTGCAATTCGGCACGCATGCGAATGTCTTCACTGCCGATCAACGTACTGGTCGGCATCGCGTCACGGTCGGTGACTTCGTCGCTGACTTCCGGCTTTGGCAGCAACACACCGTATTCGTCGTACTTGATCGCCCGGTAGTCGGCCTGACCCGGACTGCCGTCATAGCGATAGCCGTTGTCCAGGATCAGGTAGCGGTTGCCGTCCGGTCGAATTTCCTGACGCCCCTTTTCCGCCACCAGCACAGAAATTCCGCGATCCTTGTTGTTGGAACTGATGTTCTTCTGCGAGATGAACACGCCACCCAGGTTCACGCGATCATCCGACATGCGCTCGGTGTAGGTGACCCGGGTGCCGTCACGCAGGGACTGGAAGCGCCCCGGCTCCAGGGTATCGAATTCGGTGAGGGCATCCTGCTTGTTCAGCAGCAGCTGAAACTGATTGGCTCCCTGTGGCGCCAGGCTCAGGCTCAACCAAGCCACCACAAGTGCAACCAGGGTGGCCGGAAACATCGTCATCCAGACCAGCCGCTGCTGGCTCATGCCGGTGGCCGAGAGCACGGTCATTTCACTTTCGAGGTACATCCGCCCGTAGGACAACAGGATCCCGAGAAACAGCCCCAGCGGCAGGATCAGCTGGAGGAACCCCGGCATGCGAAAGCCCATGATCAGGAACAGCGAGCCCGGATCCAGCAGGCCCGAGGCGGCCTGGGCGAGGTATTTGATGAAGCGACCGCTCATGATGATGACCAGCAGCACGGCGCTGACGGCGCTCAAGGTCAACAGGACTTCGCGGGACAGATAACGGAAGACGATCAAACCAGACACTCCAGGGTTGTCAGGCTAAGGCGGCCAAACAAGCAAACGTATCGGACAGCCCGCAAGACAGAGCCGCCGAAAAAAGATGGCGCATTATCCTGTGATTGGGTGCGCCTGTCACTGCGCAATGCATTGGGGCGCAGGGTGTAGGGGTGAGCTTGTTCCGGGCGGCGTTCCGACGATGGTCGTCAATGATAGCGCGGGGAGCCTGAAGCCCCGCGGTGGTCTCGGGTTCTTCGCGAGCGGGCTCGCTCCTACAGGGCCGTCAATTCCATGAAGATCGTACAACCGAGGGTTGTCAGCCGCCGGTAGCGAGGTTCAAACTGCGGCCTTTGTCGCCGGTCGATCCTGGCGCCTTTCTTTATATAAGCAATCGACGCACATAAGGTGTCGGGTGCATGCGTGATAACCATCAATTCAGGGACCCGGACATGGAACTGGTTGTAAAAAGCGTCAACCCGGAAACGTTGAAGACCGCCACTCTCGTGGTCTCCGTCGGCGAAGGCCGCAAGCTCGGTGCCGTTGCCAAACAACTCGACGAACTGAGCGGCGGCGCGATCAGCGCAGTGCTCAAGCGCGGCGACCTGGCCGGCAAGGTTGGCCAGAGCCTGTTGCTGCACAGCTTGCCGAACCTCAAGGCCGAGCGCGTGCTGCTGGTGGGCGTTGGCAAGGACGACGAACTGGGTGACCGCCCGTTCCGCAAGATCATCGCCGGCATCCTCAACACCCTGAAGGGCCTGGGCGGCAGCGACGCGGTACTGGCCCTCGACGAAATCGTGGTCAAAGGCCGCGACAGCTATGGCAAGACCCGCCTGCTGGCCGAAACCCTGGTGGACGGCGAATACAGCTTCGAGCAGTTCAAGAGCCAGAAAGCCGAACCCCGCTCCCTGAAGAAAATCACCCTGCTGACCATCAAGGCCGCCCAGGCCGAAGTGCAGCGCGCCGTGACCCACGCCACTGCCATCGCCAACGGCATGGCCTTCACCCGCAACCTGGGCAACCTGCCGCCAAACATCTGCCACCCGACTTTCCTCGGTGAGCAGGCGAAAGACCTTGGCAAGGAATTCAAGGATCTGAAAGTCGAAGTCCTCGACGAGAAGAAGATCAAGGCGCTGGGCATGGGTTCGTTCTACGCCGTCGGCCAGGGCAGCGCCCAGCCGCCACGCCTGATCGTCATGCAATACAACGGCGGCAAGAAATCCGAGAAGCCGTATGCGCTGGTCGGTAAAGGCATCACCTTCGACACCGGCGGCATCAGCCTCAAGCCAGGCGCCGGCATGGATGAAATGAAGTACGACATGGGCGGTGCCGCCAGCGTGTTCGGCACCCTGCGTGCCGTGCTGGAACTGAAGCTGCCGATCAACCTGGTGTGCATCCTGGCCTGTGCCGAGAACATGCCGAGCGGCAACGCTTCGCGCCCTGGCGATATCGTCACTACCATGAGCGGCCAGACCGTCGAAATCCTCAACACCGACGCCGAAGGCCGCCTGGTGCTGTGCGACGCCCTGACCTACTCCGAGCGTTTCAAGCCACAAGCCGTGATCGACATCGCCACCCTGACAGGCGCCTGCATCGTTGCGCTGGGCTCCCACACCTCGGGCCTGCTGGGCAACAACGACGAACTGATCGGCCAACTACTGAGCGCCGGCAAGGCTGCCGACGACCGCGCCTGGCAACTGCCGCTGTTCGATGAGTATCAGGAACAGCTGGACAGCCCGTTCGCCGACATCGCCAACATTGGCGGCCCGAAAGCCGGCACCATCACCGCCGCCTGCTTCCTGTCGCGCTTCACCAAGAACCTGAACTGGGCGCACCTGGACATCGCCGGCACCGCCTGGACCAGCGGCGGCAAGGACAAGGGCGCCACTGGCCGTCCGGTTCCTTTGCTGACCCAATACCTGCTGGACCGCGCCAAAGCCTGAAACCAATGACCCTGGGGGGCATTGCTTTCGGGCAGTGCCCCCCCCAGGGCTCAGGAACCGCAATGACCAAAGTCGACTTCTATATCCTGCCCAGCGCCGATCCTTCGGCACGCCTGGATTTCGCCTGCAAGCTCACCGAAAAGGCCTGGCGCATGGGGCACCGTGTCTACCTGCATTGCAGCGACGCCGCCCAACGCAACGATCTCGACGCACGCCTCTGGACGTTCAAGGGTGAAAGCTTCGTGCCCCACGGCCCCGCCGAAAACGAACCGGATGGCCTGATTGTCCTGGGTCTGGGTGACGATTGCGGTCAGCATCAGGACTTGCTGGTCAATCTCGACCTGAAAGTCCCAGCCTTCGCCCAGCGTTTCGCCCGCGTGGCGGAAGTGGTGGTGGAGGACCCGACGATTCGCCAGGCCGCGCGGGAGAGTTTCCGTTTCTACCGCGAACAGGGCTATCCTCTGCAAGATCACCGTTTACAGCGACTCTGAGCCTTCCAATGGACACTCCAAAACCGCTGCAACAGTCCGCGCACCTGCTGGACGACCTTGAGTCGATCCGCCAATTGCTCGGCGATGACAACCTGCAACCGCCCCTGCTGACCGACACGGTCGAGGAAGGCGATCAGGAACAGATTCCCATGTTGTTCGACGCGGTCAGCGAGCCTTCGCCGCCCGTCGAACCGACAGCCCCCGCCCCGATCGTTGAACCGGTCATCGCGGCTGCGCCGGCGCCTGCCGCCAGCAAGAACCCGGATGACCTGTTGCACCTGGACAGCGAACTGCGCGCTGCCGCGCAGTTGATAATGCAAGACGTGATCGACGATTTCGCCCCGCACATCGAGACCGAAATCAAACGCCGCCTCAGTGCACGACTGGAGCGATTGTTGAGCCAGTACAACGACTGAACAACTTGCGGCGAGGGCTCTTCTGTGGGAGCGAGCTTGCTCGCGATGAGGGGGTCACATTCAACATTGATGTGTCTGTTCGACCGCTATCGCGAGCAAGCTCGCTCCCACAAAAAGCCCCCTGCAACAGGTTGAATCTTCAGGTGCTGAGATAGCGCCCGATCAACGCAATCCCACTGGCCAGCACCAGCCACGTCACCAGGCGCACGAACGCCTCGCGAGACATCCGCATAGTCAGGCGCCGCCCGAACCACAACCCCAGCGCCATCGCCGGCAACAAACACACCGCCAGCACCAGCAACGGCAAATCGGCATACACCCCGGCAATAGCAAACAGACTCAAACGGACCACCGTGCTGCAACTGATCAGCGCACTCTGGGTCGCCCTTGCCGCATCTTTCGGCAACCGACTGTTCAGATAAATCGCATAGAGAAAGCCGCCGCTGCCAAACAACGCGCCAAACATCCCGCCCACCGTGCCCATCGGCAGAGCCCACACGGCAGACAATTGCGTCGGGCGGGTTTTGACCCATAGGCTGTAGATCGCATAGGCGCTGATAAAGAGCCCCATCAACAGCAACAACAGATCGGACTTGAGGTTCAGCAGGAAAATCACCCCCAGCGTGCAGCCCACCGCCATGCACGGCAGCAGCCGCAACAACTCCTGTTTTGCCACATCCCGCCGCGAAGGCAACAGATTGCCGAATGCCGCGACAAAATCGAGCAACACCAGCAACGGCACGATCTTCGACAGCGGCATGAACAGAATCAGAATCGGCCCGGCGATCAACGCCGTACCGAACCCGGCGATGCCGAACACAATGTAGGCCAGGGCGATGCCTGCGCCGATGACCAGCCAGTCCATGGCGCTGAAAGGCCATTGGTTCAACAACGTCAATACGCTCATTGCAGCGTTCCTCTACTTTAAGTTCGCTGACTTTAGCCATCGCCGAGCGTTGCGACTAATATCATCAAAGCCACTAACCCATCTCAAAAAGGCATGCCTTGTGCTTTCAACCCGGCAACTGCGTTACTTCGTTGAAATCGCTGAATGCGGCAGCTTCGGCGCCGCAGCCGAGCGCCTGTTCATCGCCCAATCGGCCCTGAGCCGGCAAATCAAGGACATGGAAGTCCACCTGCAAACCCCACTTTTCGAACGTACTGCGCGGCGGCCCCAACTCACTCCAGCGGGTGAGGCTTTCTTACCCCGCGCCAAAAACCTGTTGAGCGAGCTGATCAAAGCCAGCGAGACGGCCACCAGGATCGGCAAAGGTCAGCACGGCACCTTACGTTTGAGCCATTCCAGCACTGTGCCCATGAGCGGCCGACTGCTGCGCAGCGTCGGCCGTTATCTCGAACATCATCCCGGCGTGTCCATGGACATCGCTCAGTTGTCTTCCGAGGCGCAGCTGCAAGAGTTGGCGGACGGCCGACTGGACATCGGCCTATTGCGCCTGCCAGTGCTGCGTCAGTGTGAAGAGGTGCAAATCGACCCGCTGTACGACGAACCTTTGCTGGTGGCAGTCCCGCCCGATCACTGGCTGGCCGGGGACAAATCCGGGCGAAAGATCAACCTGGCGCAGCTACGCGACGAAGCGTTTATTTCCATCCCTCATCCCCAGCGAGGCGGTCTAAGCTACCTTTCTGCCGAGTTGTGCATGCGCCAAGGCTTCTTTCCCAAGGCAGCTCGGGTAATTTCGCGTAAAACCACGCAACTGCAACTGATCCAGGCGGGATTTGGTATCGCCCTCTTGCCGGAATCGATGCAAGACATTGCGCCGCCCAACGTTCATTTCCTGCCTTTGGCAGACCCCGGCAGCCTTAGCTGCGTCGCTCTGGCGTACCGCAAACACCCCCCAGCACTGGTTCAGCAGTTCCTCGAGCATTTGGTGATATAGGGGTCGTGCATTCACTTGAAGAATGCCTTTAAACTGCGCCCCATGATTAAAGATCCCTTTGCAAGACTCGGCCTGGACCGCGAAGTCCTGACCGTCAGCCAGCTCAACGGCCGCGCGCGGGTGTTGCTCGAAGACGTGTTCAGCAACATCTGGGTAGAAGGCGAAATCTCCAACCTCGCCCGCCCGGCGTCCGGCCACGTGTATTTCACCCTCAAGGACAGCGGCGCCCAGGTGCGTTGCGCGCTGTTCCGGCAGAACGCGGCACGGGTTCGCCAGGCCTTGAAGGACGGGCTGGCGGTCAAGGTCCGTGGCAAGGTCTCGTTGTTCGAGGGGCGCGGTGATTATCAACTGATCCTCGACACCGTGGAGCCGGCCGGCGATGGCGCCTTGCGCCTGGCCTTCGATGCACTCAAGGAAAAGCTCAGCGCCGAAGGCCTGTTCAGTGCCGAGCGCAAGGTCCCGCTACCGGCGCATCCGCAACGCATCGGCATCATCAGTTCGCCCACCGGGGCGGTGATCCGCGACATCATCAGCGTGTTCCGTCGTCGCGCACCGCAGGTGCAGTTGACGCTGATCCCCACCGCCGTACAGGGCCGCGAAGCCACCGCACAGATTGTCCGTGCGCTGAAACTGGCGGATGCCCGGGGTTTCGACGCCCTGATCCTGGCCCGGGGTGGCGGTTCGCTGGAAGACCTCTGGTGTTTCAACGAAGAAGCCGTGGCCCGTGCCGTGGACGCTTGCGTGACGCCGATTGTCAGCGCGGTCGGTCATGAAACCGACGTGTCGATCAGCGACTTCGTCGCCGATGTTCGCGCGCCCACCCCTTCCGCTGCCGCCGAATTGCTGGCTCCGGACTCCAGTGACCTGGTGCGTCGGGTCGAGAGCCTGCACCGCCGGCTGGTGATGCGCATGCGTGACCGTTTGATGCGCGACCGCCTGCGCCTGGAAGGTATCTCTCGCCGCCTGCGTCATCCCGGCGAGCGCCTGCGCCAGCAAGCGCAACGCCTGGATGACCTGGACATGCGCATGCGCCGCGCGTTCGAGCGTAGCCTCAACACCCGTCGCGAACGCTTGATCCGTCTGGAAACCCGTCTGGCCGCACAACATCCGGGCCGGCAACTGGCAATGTTGCGCCAGCGCCTCGACAGCCTGGCCGAACGCCTGCCGCGCGCCATCCGCGAAGGGTTGAAGAACCGCCGCCTGCAATTGCACAGCCAGATGCAGACCCTGCATGTGGTCAGCCCGCTGGCGACCCTCGGCCGTGGCTACAGCATTTTGCTGGACGAGCGCGGCAACGCGATCCGCAACGCCGCGCAAACCCACACCGGCCAGCGCCTGAAAGCCAAGCTGGGCGAAGGCGAACTGCAAGTACGGGTCGAAGACAACCACCTGACGCCTGTCACCCTTTCTTTACTGGACTGATCCATGCCGCGTTTCTTGGCTCCATTGCTGTTGCTGCTCCTGACCTTCAACGCCCACGCCGACAGCTACATCACCCGCCTGTTGAACAAACCGGTGCCGGGCGGCGTGGCGGTGGTGGATCTGGGCCCGTCCGCCCAGGCACCAAAAGCCAGTTATCAAGGCAAACCCGTGCTGGTCGTGAAGGAGCAGAACAACTGGCTGGCCATCGTCGGCGTACCGCTGACGGTCAAGCCGGGGGCCCAATCGATCAGCAGCGGCGGCCGCCATCTGAACTTTACGGTTGGCAACAAGAAATACCCGGAACAGCGCATCACCCTGAAGAACACCCAGCAGGTCAATCCGGACCCGGAAAATCTCAAGCGCATCGAGCGTGAACTGGCCGAGCAGATTGCCGCTTACCGCACGTTCAGCCCCAATACGCCAAGCAACCTGCTGCTGGACAAACCGGTGAACGGGCCGCTGTCGAGCAAGTTTGGGGTGCGCCGATTCTTCAACGGTGAGGAGCGTAATCCTCATTCGGGCCTGGATTTCGCCGTGGGCGCCAGCACACCGATCAAGACCCCGGCCGCGGGCAAGGTGATCCTGATCGGCAACTACTTCTTCAATGGCAATACGGTGTTCGTCGACCATGGCCAGGGCTTTATCAGCATGTTCTGCCACATGTCGAAAATCGACGTGAAGGTGGGGCAACAGCTGGCCCGGGGTGGCGTGGTTGGCAAGGTCGGCGCGACCGGCCGGGCGACAGGGCCGCATATGCACTGGAACGTCAGCCTGAACGATGCGCGGGTGGATCCGGCCATCTTCATTGGTGCGTTTCAGCCCTGAATCTTCGCCGAGGCTGATGGCCTCTTCGCGGGCAAGCCCGCTCCCACAGGGATTGCGCTGTACCTGTGGGAGCGGGCTTGCCCGCGAAGGCGGCATTTCAGTCACCAGAAAACCCAAGGCTGCCCCCTGGAGTCCTGCTTCACTCAATTGCGCACCGCTCAAACCTCGCGCAAAAAACAAGATCATCGCAACCATTTGAAGCAATAAAATCTCGATAAATACCCGTCCACGAGTATTCCTCTCAATTTTTTTCGACTGCTTGCCATCCTTTCCCCCCGCGGTTAGGGTTGAAGGCATGAAAACCTCTCACACCCTCATTCAGCTCCGCCAGCACAGCAGCCTGTGCCTTGTCAGTGCACGACTGCCGGGCTGAATCGTGGTGCCTCGTCCCAAGCGTCAGTCCAAGAACTTTTGATCCACCGGCAGGCCGCCTTTTTTCGGCCCACACAATAAGGATTTCCCGATGAGCATGCTCAAAGACCCGTCTTCGAAATACCGCGCGTTCCCGACCATCGACATTCCGGACCGCACCTGGCCATCGAAAACCATCACCGCCGCGCCGATCTGGTGCAGTTCCGACCTGCGCGACGGCAACCAGTCGCTGATCGAGCCGATGGACGCCGTCAAGAAGCTGCGCTTCTGGAAAACCCTGGTGCAGGTTGGCGTGAAGGAAATCGAAGCATCGTTCCCGGCCGCTTCGCAAACCGACTTCGACTTCGTCCGTACCCTGATCGAAGGCAACCACATCCCGGACGACACCACCATCCAGGTGCTGACCCAGGGCCGTGAAGACCTGATCGAGCGCACCTTCGAATCCCTGCGCGGCGCGAAGAAAGCCATCGTTCACCTGTACAACGCGACCTCCCCTTCCTTCCGCCGCATTGTCTTCAACCAGGACAAGGACGGGGTCAAGGCCATCGCCGTGAACGCCGCCAAGCTATTCGTCAAATACGCAGCCATGCAGCCGGACACCGAGTGGACCTTCGAATACTCGCCGGAGACCTTCAGCGCCACCGAACTGGAGTTCGCCAAGGAAGTCTGCGACGCGGTCATCGAGGTCTGGAACCCGACGCCCGAGCACAAGATGATCCTCAACCTGCCGGCCACCGTCGAATGCGCGACCCCGAACATCTATGCCGACCAGATCGAATGGTTCGGCCGCCACATCAACCGTCGTGACAGCGTGATCATCAGCCTGCACACCCACAACGACCGTGGCACTGGCGTTGCCGCCACCGAACTGGGCCTGATGGCCGGCGCCGACCGTGTCGAAGGCTGCCTGTTCGGCAACGGCGAGCGCACCGGCAACGTCGACCTGGTGACCGTGGCCCTGAACCTCTACACCCAGGGCGTGAACCCTGAGCTGGACTTCTCCGACATCGACGGCGTGCGCAAAGTCGTCGAAGAGTGCAACCAGATCCAGGTACACCCGCGTCACCCGTACGTCGGCGACCTGGTGCATACCGCGTTCTCCGGCTCGCACCAGGATGCGATCCGCAAGGGTTTCGCCCAGCAGAAATCCGATGCCTTGTGGGAAGTCCCGTACCTGCCGATCGACCCGGCTGACATCGGCCGCAGCTACGAGGCGGTCATCCGCGTCAACAGCCAGTCGGGCAAGGGTGGTATCGCCTACCTCCTGGAGCAGGAATACGGCATCAGCCTGCCACGTCGCATGCAGATCGAATTCAGCCAGGTCGTGCAGCGTGAAACCGACCGCCTGGGCCTTGAGATGACCGCCCAGCAAATCCACGCGCTGCTGCACAGCGAGTACTTGCAGGCCAACACACCGTACGCGCTGGTCAGCCATCGCCTGCAGGAAGAAAACGGTCACAGCGCCGTCGAAGTGGAAGTGGCCAGCAAAGGCCAGGGCGAGACCAACCTGCACTGGCGCGGCAAGGGCAACGGAGCCTTGGAAGCACTGGTGGCCGGTCTGCCGATCCCGGTGGAGATCATGGACTACAACGAGCACGCCATTGGCGCGGGCACCAATGCCAAGGCCGCGGCCTACATTGAACTGCGCGTGAACGGCGAACGTGCGGTGCACGGCGTCGGCATCGATGAAAACATCACCACTGCCAGCTTCAAGGCCCTGTTCAGCGCGCTGAACCGTTCGCTGAGCCAGCCGGAAGCGAAAGCGGCGTAAGACTTTGCTGCAATGCAAAAGGCCCCGGGGTGAGAATCTCGGGGCCTTTTTGTTTGCCTGCCATTTTTGAGGCGCCTGTCAGGGCCCCTTCGCGGGCAAGCCCGCTCCCACAGGGACCGCGTAATTCCATGAGAATGCGATCAATGTGGGAGCGAGCTTGCTCGCGATGGGGCCCCGTCAGACAGAAAAGATTTCAGGTGAACTCGAAGGTATCGGCATCCAGATTCGCCGGAAACCGTGCGCGATAAGCTTGAAGGTCTGCAGCATTCAGAACGACCTGAAACACCCCATCCGCCTCCCCTGCGCTAAGCAACGTCTCGCCCTGGAAATCCAGCACCTGGCTGTCACCGGTATAGGCAAAGCCTTTGCCATCGGTGCCAACGCGATTGACTGCCGCCACGTAGCACAGGTTCTCGATCGCCCGCGCCGGCAGCAAACGGTTCCAATGCTGACGCCGCGCACCCGGCCAGTTCGCGGTGTACAGCAGCAGATCCGTGTCCTGAGCGTCACGACTCCACACCGGGAAGCGCAAGTCGTAGCAAATCAGCGGCCGCACGCGCCAACCCTTTAGCTCGAACTGCACCTGGCGCTCGCCCGGAGTGTAGTGGTTATGCTCACCGGCCATGCGGAACAGGTGACGCTTGTCGTAATGCAACACCTCGCCATCCGGGCGTGCCCACAACAGGCGATTGCGATGACTGCCGTCGGCGGCCTGGATGATCACGCTGCCGGTAATCACGGCATCAAGTCTTGCCGCCTGAACCCGCAGCCACTTGCTGGTGGGGCCGTTTTCCGATTCCGCGAGGGTTTCGGACTCCATGGAAAAACCGGTGGTGAACATCTCCGGAAGAATGATCAGGTCAGCGCCGCGAGCCTGCTCCAGCAATGACTCAAAATGCTCCAGGTTGGCCTGACGGTCGTGCCAGGCCAGGGATGTCTGGATCAGCGCCACGGTCAGGTTCGGCAATGCACTCAGATCACGCATAGTTTTTCCGCCGCTTCACGCAGGGTCTCCTCACGCTTGGCGAAGCACAACCGCACCAGGCGCTGCCCTTCAGGCGGTGTCTGGTAGAACACCGAGATCGGGATACTTGCCACACCATGCTCGCGAGTCATCCACAGGGCCATCTCGACATCATTGAGGTCCGGGCGGATCTGCGAGTAATCGACCAACTGGAAATAGGTGCCGGTCGCCCGGGTGAAACTGAAACGCGACGGCGCCAGCAGATCGCAGAACAGATCACGCTTGGCCTGATAGAAGTCCGGCAGCTCTTCGACGTGTTCCGGATGTTCGGCCATGAAGTCGGCCAAGGCATATTGCAGCGGCGTCACACCACAGAAATTGACGTACTGGTGCACCTTGCGCAATTCCGCCGTCAGGGCCGGCGGCGCGACCACGTAGCCGGTTTTCCAGCCAGTGACGTGGTAGGTCTTGCCGAACGAGCTGACCACGAAAGCACGCTGATACAGCTCTTCATGGGCCAGCACGCTGACATGGGGCACACCGTCATACACCAGGTGTTCGTAGACTTCGTCGCTGATCAGATAGATGTCGCGATCGCGGATCAAGGCGGCCAACTGATCGAGTTCGGCACGACTGATCAATGCACCACTGGGGTTGTGCGGGGAGTTGAGAATGATCATCCGCGTGCGCGGGCTCAGTGCCTGGGCAAGCTTCTCGAAGTCGATACTGAAATCGTTCAAGCCCAGTTGTACGTGCACGCAACGACCGCCGGCCAGCTCTACCGAGGGTTCGTAGCTGTCGTATGCCGGGTCAAATACGATGACCTCGTCGCCGCTGTGGATAACCGCCTGAATGGCACAGAAAATCGCTTCGGTCGCGCCAGGGGTGACCGTCACTTCAGTATCCGCATCCACCTGCGTGCCATAGCTGCGGGCGATCTTCACCGCAATCTGCTGACGCAACACCGGCAGGCCGGTCATCGGCGAATACTGGTTGTGGCCACTGGCGATATGCCGGCCGACCGCATCGCACAGGGCCTGCGGGGCCGCGAAATCGGGAAAGCCCTGGGACAGATTAAGCGCGCCGGTCTGTGCCGCGAGCTGAGACATCTGCGTGAAGATGGTGATGCCGACATTCGGCAGCTTGCTGGTGATCATCAGTGGTTCCCTGCTCTACACCCGGCTCTACGGCGGCGCGGGGGAGTCCGAGGATAGCCCAAACGGCAGGCATGAAAAAGGGCGCCTTAAAGACGCCCTTTTTCAATTGATCAACACCGTACCTTGTGGCGAGCGGGCTTGCCCGCGTTGGGTCGCGAAGCGACCCCAATCCTGCATTCTCGGTGTGTCTGGCAGACCGCACGTACAGGTATTGCGGCTGCTGAGCAACCGAACGGGGGCAAGCCCCCTCGCCACAACAAGCCCCCACACAAGACAGTGTGAGGGCTTGGACTCAGCGCTTGTCGCGGCGCTTCTTGTCGGCTTTCTTGTGGTGCGACATCAAACGACGCTTCTTGTTGACCTGACGGTCGGTGAGCGTGTTCTTGTTGCCTTCGTACGGGTTCTCACCGCCCTTGAACTCGATGCGGATCGGCGTACCGACCAGCTTCAGGACACGGCGGTAAGTGTTTTCCAGGTAGCGCACGTAGGACTTCGGCACCTTCTCGATCTGGTTGCCGTGGATCACGATGATTGGCGGGTTTGCACCACCGAGGTGGGCATAACGCAGCTTGATCCGGCGGCTGTTGACCATCGGCGGCTGGTGCTCGCTGACCGCGTCTTCGAGGATCTGGGTCAGGCGGCTGGTCGGCCAACGGGTAACCGCGGACTTGAACGAGTTCTGTACCGACGCGTAAAGGTTGCCCACGCCGGTGCCGTGCAAGGCCGAGATGAAGTGGATATCGGCGTAGTCAACGAAGAACAGCCGACGTTGCAGCTCAACCTTCACGAAGTCGCGCTCGCTCGGCGTCATGCCGTCCCACTTGTTGATCGCGATGACCAGCGCACGACCCGATTCAATGGCGAAGCCCAACAGGTTGAGGTCGTGATCGACCACGCCTTCACGGGCGTCCATCACGAAGATCACCACGTTGGCGTCTTTGATCGCCTGCAGGGTTTTGACCACGGAGAACTTTTCGACTTCTTCGTGGATCTTGCCGCGCTTGCGCACACCGGCCGTGTCGATCAGCGTGTACTTCTCGTCATTACGTTCGAACGGGATGTAGATACTGTCGCGGGTGGTGCCGGGTTGGTCGTAGACGATGACCCGGTCTTCACCGAGCATGCGGTTGACCAGGGTCGACTTGCCGACGTTCGGACGGCCGATGATCGCGATCTTGATCCCGTCTTTTTCGCTTGGGCCAGGAATGCGCTTGGCTTCCTCGCCTTCAGCGACGACCTCTTCCTCTTCGCCTTCCTGCGGCTCGTCTTCGTCACGCGGGAATTCACTCAGTGCAGCTTCCAGCAACTGGGTGATACCACGGCCGTGGGCACCGGCGATCGGGATCGCATGGCCCATGCCCAACGGGGCGAATTCGGCGCGGGCCATTTCCGGGTCGATGTTGTCGACCTTGTTGGCGACCACGTGGGAACGCTTGTTACGTTTGCGCAAATGCTCGGCGATCATCTGGTCGGCGGCGGTAAAACCGGCCTTGGCATCTACCAGGAACAGAACGACATCGGCTTCTTCGATGGCCAGCAGCGACTGCTCGGCCATCTTTTCGTCCATACCGTGCTCGTCACCGGAGATACCGCCGGTGTCGATCAGAATGTAGGAACGCCCTTGCCACTTGGCCTCACCGTACTGGCGATCACGGGTCAGACCGGACAAGTCGCCGACGATGGCGTCGCGAGTCCTGGTCAGGCGGTTGAACAAGGTGGACTTGCCGACGTTCGGTCGGCCCACCAGGGCGATTACGGGAACCATGCGGCTCTCCACTTCGTTATTTCAGAAAATACAAAAGCCGCTGCGAGGCAGCGGCTGGTGCTCGGGGCAATCACGTTGTCATTTGTAGGAGCGAGCCTGCTCGCGAAAAACGCCAAGACACCGCGTTTATTCAGGCCGCCAACGTCATCGTTAACGTCCATCGCGAGCAAGCTCGCTCCTACAGTCCTACAAACGGTGAAGCCGCTTGGGGGTTAAAACCCAAGCATAGTCGTTACTTTATGGTCAGGGCTTCCAGTTTGCCGCTGTTGCCATACACATAAATCGTGTCACCCACCACCAGCGGACGGGCACGCAGGCCGTCGCTGTCGATGCGCTCGCGGCCGACGAATCGACCGTCTACCTGACTCAGCAGGTGCAGGTAACCTTCCAGGTCACCGACTGCAACGTAGCTGGAGAACACTTCCGGGGCCGACAGTTGACGGCGGGCCAGCGAATCGTTGCTCCACAAGGCTGTGGTGGAACGCTCGTCGACGCCTTCAACGGTACCCGAAGACAGGCTTACATACACGGTGCCAAAGCCCTGGGCGACACCGGCGTAGCTGGAAGCATCACGCTGCCAGAGCTGACGGCCGCTTTGCAGGTCCAGAGCGGCAACGCGCCCCTGATAGCTGGCGACATACAGCGTCTCGCCCGACAGCAGCAAGCCACCGTCGATATCGACCACGCGCTCCAGCTCCGAGCGACCTTGCGGGATCGCTACGCGCTGTTCCCACACCGGTACGCCGTTGGAGATGTCCACGGCAACCACTTTACCGGTCGACAGGCCAGCCACCGCGAGGCGGTTGGTCACGATCGGCGCACTGGTGCCCCGCAGGGTCAGAACCGCAGGCGTGCTGTCGTAGATCCAGCGACGATCACCGGTGGAGGCATCCAGGCCGATCAGGCGATCGTCCTGAGTCTGAACCACCACAACGTCACCGTTGTTGGCTGGCGGTGCCAGTACTTCGCTGGACACGCGAGCGCGCCACTTTTCTTCACCGTTGATCGCGTCCAGGGCAACGATTTCACCCTTGATCGTACCGATCGTGACCAGACCGTAACCAACGCCGACAGCGCCGGAAACAGGCAGCTCGAGATCTTTCTTCCATTTGACGTCGCCCGTGTGGCGATCCATCGCCATCAACACGCCAGTGACGTCGGCGGCATAGATGGTATCGCCATCGATGGCCGGAACCAGCATGTTGTAGGTTTCGCCCTGACCGTCACCGATCGAACGACTCCACTGCTTTTGCAGAACCACTTCTTCCTTGAAGTCGACCAGTTCGGCCGGAGGCAGTTCTTTTTTGCTGTTGCTGCTGCAACCCGCGGCCAAAATGGCCAGGGCCAGCAATGCTGCATGTTTCCAACGAATCACGTCACGCATCCCCTTTGGCCAGGTCGTCCAGCTTGATTTGCAGGCCACCGACCGCCGCCTCATCCGACAGTGCCGCCTTGGCTTTTTGATACGCAGCGCTCGCCTCGTCGGTACGACCCAACTGCACCAGCAGGTCGCCCTTGAGTTCTTCGCGAGTGGCCAGGAATGCCTTGTCGGCATCGCCTTCGAGCAGCTTCAGGGCTTCGTCGGCCTTGTTCTGCGCGCCGAGTACCTGGGCCAGACGCTGACGGGCGATTTCGCCCAGCGCCGGGTTGGCCGGTTTGGCGACAATGGCTTTGAGCTCGGTGGCCGCGTCGTCCAGCTTGCCGCTGTCGACCGCTACCTTGGCCACGAACAGGCTGCCGTACTGCGCGTAGGCGCTGCCGCCGTACTCGCTGTTGAGCTTGCCGGCCAGGTCCGTAACACGGGCAGCATCAGGCTTGCCGTCAGGCGTCAGCGTGGTTTCGAGCAATTGCTGATAGAGAATCGAGGCGCCTTGCGACTGATTGCTCTGATACTTGTGGAACGCCTGCCAGCCGAACACGATGACCAGCGCCAACAGGCCGCCAGTGACCAGGGGCTTACCGTTGCGTGACCACCATTCCTTCAGTTCCATCAAATGTTCGTCTTCGGTACTCGACACCCCAATACTCCTTAATCGCTAATTCGGCTGTTTAGACAGCTTCAACCCTGCACGACGCAGGTGGCCAGGTGCGCTGCAAGCGCATCCCAGGCAATGCTTTGTTGTTCGCCCTGGCCACGCAGGGGTTTGAAACCTACCACTTGCTGGGCCATTTCGTCGTCACCGAGGATCAGCGCGTACAGCGCACCGCTCTTGTCGGCCTTCTTGAACTGGCTTTTGAAACTGCCGGCGCCGGCATTCACTTGCAGGCGCAGGTTGGGCAACTGGTCACGAACGCGCTCCGCCAGGGTCAGCCCGGCGAGCTCGGCGGCTTCACCGAAGGCGCAGAGGTAGACGTCAACCTGACGGGAGATCTCCTCCGGAATCTGCTCCAGGGTTTCCAGCAACAGCACCAGGCGTTCGATGCCCATGGCGAAACCAACGCCGGCGGTCGGCTTGCCGCCCATTTGCTCCACCAGGCCGTCGTAACGGCCACCGGCGCAGACGGTGCCCTGGGCGCCGAGCTTATCGGTAACCCATTCGAAAACGGTCTTGCTGTAGTAATCCAGCCCGCGAACCAGCTTCGGGTTGATCACGTAAGGAATGCCGGCGGCATCCAGGCGAGCCTTGAGGCCCTCGAAGTGCACGCGGGATTCTTCGTCGAGGTAGTCGGCCATCTTCGGCGCATCGACCAATACCGCCTGGGTGTCGGCGTTCTTGGTATCAAGAACCCGCAGCGGATTGGTTTTCAGGCGACGCTGGCTGTCTTCGTCGAGCTTGTCCATGTGCGCCGAAAGGTATTCGACCAGCGCTTCGCGATAACGGCCGCGGGATTCGCTGGTACCCAGGCTGTTGAGCTCGAGCTTTACCGCATCGCGGATGCCCAGCTCGCCCCACAGGCGCCAGGTCAGCACGATCAACTCGGCGTCGATGTCCGGACCGTCGAGGTTGAACACTTCGACACCGATCTGGTGGAACTGGCGATAACGGCCTTTCTGCGGACGCTCGTGGCGGAACATCGGGCCGATGTACCAGAGTTTCTGAACCTGGCCACCGCCGGTAATGCCGTGCTCCAGCACCGCGCGCACGCAGGCCGCCGTGCCTTCAGGGCGCAGGGTCAGGGAGTCGCCGTTGCGGTCGTCGAAGGTGTACATCTCTTTTTCGACGATGTCGGTCACTTCACCGATGGAGCGCTTGAACAGCTCGGTGAACTCGACGATCGGCATGCGGATCTGCTTGTAACCGTAGTTATCCAGCAGGCGCGAAACGGTGCCTTCGAAATGACGCCACAGGGGAGTCTGTTCGGGCAGGATGTCGTTCATGCCACGAATGGCTTGCAATGACTTGCTCACTTAAATTCCTTAATTCGTTCGATCAGCCACGCGCAATTACGGCAGCGTCAGCTTCGACCTTTTCGGCCGCTTTCTGACGGATCAAGCGTTCAAGCTCATCCACCAGATTGTCATTCGTCAGTTTCTGCGACGGCTTGCCGTCGATGTAAATCAGGTTTGGCGTGCCGCCGGTCAAGCCGATATGGGCTTCCTTGGCTTCGCCCGGGCCGTTGACCACGCAACCGATGACCGCGACATCCAGCGGCACCAGCAAATCCTCGAGGCGCCCTTCCAGCTCGTTCATGGTCTTGACCACATCGAAGTTCTGCCGCGAGCAGCTCGGGCAGGCGATGAAGTTGATGCCACGGGAACGCAGGTGCAGGGATTTGAGAATGTCGTAGCCGACTTTCACTTCCTCGACCGGGTCGGCCGCCAACGAGATGCGGATAGTATCGCCAATCCCTTCGGCGAGCAGCATACCGAGGCCGACGGCAGATTTCACCGTGCCGGAACGCAAACCACCGGCTTCGGTGATGCCCAGGTGCAGTGGCTGGACGATTTCCTTGGCCAGCAGGCGGTACGCTTCGACGGCCATGAACACGTCGGAGGCTTTCACGCTGACCTTGAAGTCCTGGAAGTTCAGGCGTTCAAGGTGCTCGACATGACGCAAGGCAGACTCGACCAGCGCAGCAGGCGTGGGCTCGCCGTATTTCTTCTGCAGGTCTTTTTCCAGGGAACCGGCGTTCACACCGATACGGATCGGGATCCCGCGGTCACGGGCGGCATCGACCACCGCGCGCACGCGGTCTTCGCGTCCGATGTTGCCCGGGTTGATCCGCAGGCAATCGACACCCAGCTCGGCGACGCGCAATGCGATGCGGTAGTCGAAGTGAATGTCGGCAACCAGGGGGACTTTGACCAGTTGCTTGATCTTGCCGAAGGCCTCGGCGGCGTCCATGTCCGGGACGGAAACCCGCACAATATCGACGCCGGCCGCTTCCAGGCGATTGATTTGCGCGACCGTGGCCGCGACGTCGTTGGTGTCGCTGTTGGTCATGCTCTGCACAGCGATAGGCGCATCGCCGCCAACAGGCACGTTACCGACCCAGATCTTGCGGGATTCGCGACGTTTGATTGGAGATTCGCCGTGCATGACTTATTGACCCAACTTCAGGCGAGCAGTCTCGCCACTGGTGAACGGAGCGACATCGACTGGCTGGCCGTTGTAGCTGACCTGAGCGCCACGGGCAAAGCCCAGGCGTACGGAAAACGGTGGTTTGCCATTGACTGCCAGGCTGTCGCCTTTGCGTTTGAGACCGCTGAACAGCACCTTGCCGCTACCGTCGGTCACTTGTGTCCAGCAATCGGAGGTGAACTGCACCTGGACCTGGCCTTGACCGGCCACAGGTGCGGCGGCCGCTGGAGCAGGAGCCGCAGCGGCTACCGATGCAGTCACCGCGGGGACCGGGGCGGCAGGCGCTGCTGGAGCCGGAGCCGGAGCCGGAGTTGCCGGGGTCACCGGCGCTGCGACAACGGGCGCAGGGGTATGCGCGGGTGCGGCTGGCGTGGTCGGCGCTGCCGGGGCGGCCGGTGCAGTCACTTGAGCCTGTTCCGGTGCTTCAGCCGAAGTCTCGGCCTGTGGTAGCGCGAGAGCAGTGCCGCCTTCGGTCTGACCTTCCGCGACGGCCTGGTCTTCCGGCTCGTCCAGCGGATGAATCTGAGTGGTACCGTCGGCACCTTCGACTTCTACGTGTTCTGGTGCCAGACCGATCAGGTCCTTGGTGCGCATCGAGGTCTGATCCTGCCACCAGACGAAACCGCCACCGATCACCGCGACCAGCAACAGCAGGCTGACGATTCGCAAAATGGTGTGGGAAACCCGGACCGGCTCTTCAATACGACCCAGGCTGTGAACATTGCTGCCCTGGGAGTCGGTGCCGGTGGATTGATCGAATTGCTGGACCAGAACGGCCTGGTCCATGCCGAGCAACTTGGCATAGGCGCGAATGTAACCACGGGCAAAGGTATGCCCGGGCAGCTTGTCGAACGCGCCGGCTTCCAGATTGCTCAAGGAAGTGGTGGTGAGGTTGAGCTTGAGGGCCACTTCGGCCAGCGACCAGCCATTGCTTTCGCGGGCCTGGCGCAAAGTCTCACCAGGGTTAACGCGATTCGCTGCTACAACTTCGGGATGCGCCGCTTTCATCATTGCTCCGACAGGTATTGCTGATATTCCGGCGTACCGGGATAGAGTCTTTTTAGTTGCAGGCCTTTACTTGCAGCCTTGTCGCGATCTTCGAACACTTTTGCCAGCCGAACGCCGAGCAATAGACTACGTGCATTTTGCTCGGAGAGCTGGCTGAAACGGTCGTAATAATCTCGCGCGGGCACATAATGCCTGTCTTCGTAAGACAACTCAGCCATTTCCAGCAATGCACGAGGTTGTTGCCGGTTCAGGCGCAGGGCTTTTTCCAGTTGCTGCTGGGCCAGATCACGCTGGCCGAGCATCGCAGCGGTCATGCCCAGGTTCTCGAAAACCCGCGAACGTTCAGGGTACAGCGTATCGGCAGCGGCTTGTTCAAAGCGCTCGTAGGCTTCCTTGTAACGTTTCTGCTCGAAAAGAAAACTGCCGTAATTATTGAGGATTCGTGCGTCGCCCGGACGGGAAGACAGCGCCTTGCGAAAATGCTCGTCGGCCAGCTCCGGCTCCATCTCGGCCTGGAACACCAGCCCCAGCGCCGCGTTGGCATCCGGGTCGGAGCCATCCAGTTCCAGGGCTTTTCTCAGCGGAACCTTGGCGCGCTCGGTCATGCCTTGCTGCAAATACCCGATACCGAGCTGCACATACGCCTCACGCGCTTCATCACGGCCCTTGCTGGTCTTCATCGGGTTGTAATCACCCGAAAGCACGCAGCCAGCACACAGGCTGGCCAACAGCAAAAGCAGCGCAAAGCGCAGGGACATAGAGATCCTCTCTTAATTGTTGTTCGCAGTGCTCGAAGCAACATCGCTGTCGGCGTTCAATTCACGCACGGCGATATAACGTTCGCTGCGACGGGTGCGATCCAGCACCTGCCCTACCAATTGACCACAGGCGGCGTCGATGTCTTCACCACGGGTGGTGCGGACGGTGACGTTGAAACCGGCATGATGAAGCTGATCCTGGAAACGACGAATGGCGTTGTTGCTCGGACGCTCGTACCCGGAATGCGGGAACGGGTTAAACGGGATCAGGTTGATCTTGCACGGGATGTTCTTGAGCAGCTCGATCATTTCCACGGCGTGCTCAAGCTTGTCGTTGACGTCCTTGAGCAAGGTGTACTCGATAGTCAGCACACGTTTTTCGCCCAGGGACGACATGTAGCGCTGGCACGACTCGAGCAGCATCTTAAGCGGATACTTCTTGTTGATCGGCACCAATTGGTTACGCAATGCGTCATTCGGTGCGTGCAGGGACAACGCCAGAGAGACGTCGATGTGCTTGGAGAGCTCATCGATCATCGGTACCACGCCGGAGGTCGACAAGGTCACGCGGCGCTTGGAAATGCCGTAGCCCAGGTCGTCCATCATCAGATGCATGGCCGCGACGACGTTGTCGAAGTTCAGCAGCGGCTCACCCATGCCCATCATCACCACGTTGGTGATGGCACGGTCGACGGTTGCCGGGACGCTGCCAAAGGATTTGTTGGCAATCCACACCTGGCCGATGACTTCGGCGGCGGTGAGGTTGCTGTTGAAGCCTTGCTTGCCGGTGGAGCAGAAACTGCAATCCAGGGCACAGCCTGCCTGGGACGAAACGCACAAGGTGCCGCGTTTGCCCTGGGGAATGTACACGGTCTCGACGCAGCTGCCGGACGCCACGCGCACCACCCACTTGCGGGTGCCGTCGCTGGAGATGTCCTCGCTGACCACTTCCGGACCACGGACCTCAGCAACAGCCTTGAGCTTTTCGCGCAAGGCCTTGCTGACGTTCGTCATGGCATCGAAATCATCGACACCAAAGTGGTGAATCCATTTCATTACCTGACCGGCACGGAAACGCTTCTCCCCGATTGAGTCGAAGAATTTTTCCATTTCCTGTTGAGTCAGACCCAGCAGGTTAGTTTTTACAGTCGATGTAGTCATGGATTCACCTTCACTCTTAAGCCAATGCTTAGCGAGTGGTTACTTCAGTAGCTGCGAAGAAGTACGAGATTTCGCGAGCGGCAGCGGCTTCGGAGTCCGAACCGTGTACGGCGTTGGCGTCGATGGAGTCAGCGAAGTCAGCACGGATGGTGCCGGCAGCAGCTTCTTTAGGGTTGGTAGCGCCCATCAGCTCACGGTTCAGAGCGATAGCGTTTTCGCCTTCCAGAACCTGAACGACAACCGGACCGGAGATCATGAAAGCAACCAGGTCGTTGAAGAAACCACGTGCGCTGTGCTCAGCGTAGAAGCCTTCGGCTTCAGCTTTGGACAGTTGCTTCAGTTTCGAAGCTACAACGCGCAGGCCGGCTTTTTCGAAACGAGTGGTGATCTCGCCGATCACGTTTTTAGCAACGGCGTCAGGCTTGATGATGGAGAAAGTACGTTGAACAGCCATGGTGTAACTCCAGAAACGGTAATTTACGAAAAATTAAACCCGCGAATTATACGCGGGTTCTCGGGTATTGCCTAACCTGCGGCGTGGCTCAGTCGCGTTCTTCGATCCAGTGGGCCTGAATGGCCTCCAGGATCTTTTCGCCACAATGCTCAGGCATGTCGTCGAAATCGGGTAATTCCATTACCCATTTGCGCAAATCGACGAAGTTGACCGACATAGGGTCCACGTCGGGCTTGCTTTCAGCCAGCTGGATCGCGATCTCCAGCACATCAGTCCACTTGAGTTTCATGACAATTCCTTGAATCAGTGCGGCGCTTCGGCGGCGTGGTTGAGCGAGTACTTCGGAATTTCGACCGTCAGGTCTTCGGTACCGACCTTGGCCTGGCACCCCAGGCGGGACTCGCGCTCAAGGCCCCAGGCCTTATCAAGGTAGTCTTCTTCCAGCTCGTCGGCCTCTTCCAGCGAGTCGAAACCCTCACGGATGATGCAGTGGCAGGTGGTGCAGGCACACACGCCGCCACAGGCGCTTTCCATCTCGATGTGGTGCTCATGGGCCAGCTCGAGGATGGAAACCCCCGTCTCAGCCTCAACAACCATGCCTTCGGGGCAAAACTTCTCGTGTGGCAGAAAAATGACCTGCGGCATCGTTATTCCTCAATCTCATTCAGGTTGCGCCCCGCCAGCGCGGCTTTCACCGTCGAGTCCAGGCGGCGGGCAGCAAAGGCGTCGGTCACTTGCGACAGACGCTTGGTCTGCTGCTCGATGGCGTAACCATCGGTACCTTTCATCAGTTCGGTCAGTTCCTGCACCTGCAGGTCGATGACCAGGCGCTCTTCGGCGTCGAGCAAACGCTCGCCATCAGCCTCCAGAGCGGCCTGCACGGCTTCGATCAGGCGCTGGGCGTCGACCTGCTGCTCGCGCAGTACACGGGCAACCTTGTCGTCATTGGCGTGCTGGAACGAGTCCTTGAGCATTTTGGCGATTTCGCCGTCGGTCAGGCCGTAGGACGGCTTGACCTGAATACTGGCTTCGACGCCCGAACCCAGTTCGCGAGCGGAAACACTGAGCAGACCGTCGGCGTCGACCTGGAAGGTCACGCGAATCTTCGCCGCACCCGCCACCATTGCCGGGATACCGCGCAGTTCGAAGCGCGCCAGGGAGCGGCAGTCGCTGATCAGCTCGCGCTCGCCCTGCAACACGTGGATCGCCATGGCCGACTGGCCATCTTTATAGGTGGTAAAGTCCTGAGCGCGAGCGACGGGGATCGTGGTGTTGCGCGGAATCACCTTCTCCATCAGGCCGCCCATGGTTTCCAGACCCAGGGACAGCGGAATCACGTCGAGCAGCAGCAGTTCGCCACCATCGCGCTTGTTACCGGCCAGGGTATCGGCCTGGATCGCAGCACCGATGGCGACCACTTGATCCGGGTCGATTTCAGTCAGCGGCTCGCGACCGAACGCTTCGGCAACGGCTTCACGAACGCGGGGTACGCGAGTCGAACCACCGACCATGACCACGGCGTGCACGTCTTCCAGCTCGATACCGGAATCCCGTACCGCACGACGACAGGCTTTGAGGCTGCGCGCGACCATCGGTTCGATCAGCGCATTGAAGGCTTCACGGGTCAGCTCGGCTTTCCAGTCGCCATAGGCAACTTCAACGGCCGCCGCATTGGTCAGGGCTTCCTTGGCGGCACAGGCGGTTTGCAGCAGGTTGCGCTGCGCACCTGGATCGAGGTCGGCGGACAGACCGGCGCTCTCGATGATCCAGCCAGCGATTGCGTGGTCGAAGTCATCGCCGCCCAGGGCGCTGTCGCCGCCGGTGGCCAGGACCTCGAAGACACCGCCGGTCAGACGCAGAATCGAAATATCGAAGGTACCGCCGCCCAGGTCGTAAATGGCGACCAGGCCTTCGGCATGCTGATCCAGACCATAGGCCACAGCGGCTGCGGTCGGCTCATTGAGCAAGCGCAGCACATTCAGGCCGGCCAGCTTGGCCGCATCCTTGGTGGCTTGACGTTGAGCGTCATCGAAATAGGCCGGAACGGTGATCACCGCCCCCACCAGCTCACCGCCCAGGGTCGCTTCGGCGCGCTGGCGCAGGACCTTGAGGATATCGGCGGACACTTCGACCGGGCTTTTCGGGCCCTGGATCGTGTCGATGAACGGCATGTGCGACTCGCCGCCGACAAAGCGGTAGGGCAGTTGCTCGCCCAGCTGCTTGACGTCGGACAGACCACGCCCCATCAAGCGCTTGACCGACAGCACGGTATTCAAGGGATCGGTGGCGGCAGCCAGCTTGGCGGATTCGCCAACCTCGACGCGATCGGCGTGATAGCGCACGGCAGACGGCAGGATGACCCGCCCTTGCGCGTCAGCCAGAGGCTCGGAAAGTCCACTGCGCAATGCAGCGACCAGCGAATTGGTAGTGCCCAAGTCGATCCCCACAGCCAGACGACGCTGGTGCGGTTGAGGACTTTGGCCGGGTTCGGCGATCTGCAGTAGGGCCATCGTTATCAGGACTTATCTGTATATCAGGCGTGCGACCGGAGCGGCACTGGGTTAATCGTCGAGGCGCTCTTCTAACTGGCGCACTTCGTAGGTGAGCTTGTCGAGGAACTGCATGCGCCGCATCAGGCGTTCGGCCCGTTCACGTTGCGCGGCATCGTTCCAACAAGCTGCGAAGCTTTGGTTCAGTTCATCCTGGGCAGCCTTCAGGCGACGCTTGAAGACGGCAACGCCATTGAGATCGGCACTGTCCTGCAGGTCTTCGAGCTCTTCACGCAGCTCCATCTGCTGCAGAAGGAACTCCGGATCATGCACCGTGACCTCCAGCGGCAGCTCGCCACCATTCAAGGCGAGCAGGTAACGCGCGCGCTTGGGTGGACTCTTGAGCGTCTGGTAGGCCTCGTTGAGGCTCGCGGATTGCTCCAGCGCCAGCCGCTGCTCGCGCTCGGAAGCGTCTGCAAAGCGGTCCGGATGAACGCCGCGCGCCAACTCACGGTAGCGCGTAGCCAGCTGATCGAGATCCAGATCGAAACTCGGTTGCAGCTCGAATAAAGCGAAATGACAAGGAGTACCCACGACAAGCCTCAGATGTTGAAGCTTTCGCCGCAGCCACATTCACCGCGCACGTTGGGGTTGTTGAACTTGAAGCCTTCGTTCAACCCTTCCTTGACGAAATCGAGCTCGGTGCCGTCCAGGTAGGCCAGGCTTTTCGGGTCGATAATCACTTTTTCGCCGTGACTTTCGAACACCTGGTCCTCAGCAACCACCTCGTCGACAAACTCCAGCACGTAGGCAAGGCCGGAACAGCCCGTGGTGCGGACACCCAGACGAATCCCTTCACCCTTGCCGCGCCCGTCGAGGGAGCGCCGCACGTGCTTGGCCGCCGCTTCTGTCATGCTGATAGCCATCGTTGACTCCTTACTCGTCGCCAAATGCTTAGATCAAGCCTTTCTTCTGCTTGTAGTCGCGAACAGCCGCCTTGATGGCGTCTTCAGCGAGTACCGAGCAGTGGATTTTCACTGGCGGCAGGGCCAGTTCTTCAGCCAGCTGAGTGTTCTTGATGGTTTCCGCTTCGTCCAGGGTCTTGCCCTTCATCCACTCGGTGGCGAGGGAGCTGGACGCGATAGCCGAACCGCAGCCGTAGGTCTTGAACTTGGCATCTTCGATGATGCCGGCGTCGTTGACCTTGATCTGCAAGCGCATCACGTCGCCGCACGCCGGAGCGCCGACCATGCCGGTGCCGACATCAGGATCTTCCGCGTCCATCTTGCCGACGTTGCGCGGGTTTTCGTAGTGGTCGATGACCTTTTCGCTGTAAGCCATGATTCTCAATCCTCACTCATCAGGGCCGCTCTTGAGACCCTGTAGTTGCGCTGCATTTACCGCCGCGCTGCTACAGGACCTGTATCCGGCGGCTTCTATAGTTAGTGTGCCGCCCACTCGATCTTCGAGATATCGACGCCGTCTTTGTACATGTCCCACAGCGGCGACAGAGCGCGCAGCTTGGTTACGGCCTCGCAGACTTTCTGCGCGGCGTAGTCGATTTCTTCTTCGGTGGTGAAACGGCCGAAGGTGAAGCGGATCGAGCTGTGAGCCAGTTCGTCGTTGCGGCCCAGGGCGCGCAGTACGTACGAAGGCTCAAGGGATGCCGAGGTGCAGGCCGAACCGGACGAAACCGCCAGATCCTTGAGCGCCATGATCAGCGACTCGCCTTCAACGTAGTTGAAGCTCAGGTTCAGGTTGTGCGGAACGCGGGCGGTCAGGCTGCCGTTGACGTACAGCTCTTCCAAGTGCTCGACCTGCTTGTAGAAACGGTCGCTCAGAGCCTTGATGCGTGCGTTTTCGGCAGCCATGTCTTCCTTGGCTACGCGGAAAGCTTCACCCATGCCAACGATCTGGTGGGTCGCCAGGGTGCCGGAACGCATGCCGCGTTCGTGGCCGCCACCGTGCATGGTCGCTTCGATACGTACGCGCGGCTTGCGGCTTACGTACAGGGCGCCGATACCTTTAGGACCGTAGGTCTTGTGGGCGGAGAACGACATCATGTCGACTTTCAGCTTCTGCAGGTCGATCTCGACCTTGCCGGTGGACTGAGCGGCGTCGACGTGGAACAGGATGCCCTTGGAACGGAGCAGTTCGCCGATCGCCGCAATGTCGTTGATGGTGCCGATTTCGTTGTTCACGTGCATGACCGACACCAGGATGGTGTCGTCGCGCAGTTCGGCTTCGATCATCTCTGGAGTAACCAGGCCATCGGTGCGAGGCTCGATGTAGGTCACTTCGAAACCTTCACGCTCCAGTTGGCGCATGGTGTCCAGGACAGCCTTGTGCTCGATCTTGGTGGTGATCAGGTGCTTGCCTTTGGTGGCGTAGAAATGTGCCGCACCCTTGATTGCCAGGTTGTCGGATTCGGTGGCACCGGAGGTCCAGACGATTTCACGCGGGTCGGCATTGACCAGGTCGGCCACCTGACGACGGGCGTTTTCAACGGACTCTTCAGCTTTCCATCCGAACACGTGGGAACGGGACGCCGGGTTACCGAAGTTTCCGTCGACCAGCAGGCATTCACTCATCTTTTGCGCGACACGCGGATCAACCGGGGTGGTCGCAGAGTAATCAAGGTAAATCGGCAATTTCATGGACTATCTCCTAAATCAGGCTGGCTGGCGTGCCGCTAGCTCTTTGGCTGTCATTCGACGGCGGACGCTTCAATCTTGTCCAGGCGTGGCACCTTGCTGTTGCAACGGCGCTGGTCCTGACGCTGGGCTACTTCTTGCACCTCACGGCGAGTCACAAGGTCAGCCAAGCTGATACCGCTCAGAAATTCGTGAATCTGCAGGCTCAGGTCGCACCACAAGTGGTGGGTCAGACAGGTGTCGCCTTGATGGCAATCACCCTGCCCCTGGCATTTGGTGGCATCGACCGATTCGTTCACCGCATCGATCACCTGGGCGACCTGGATGCCCTGCATGTCGCGGGACAATTGGTAGCCACCGCCCGGACCACGCACGCTGGACACCAGATTGCTGCGGCGCAATTTGGCAAAAAGCTGTTCGAGGTAGGACAGGGAGATGCCTTGGCGCTCGGAGATATCGGCCAGGGACACGGGCCCGTGCTGCGCGTGCAACGCCAGGTCAAGCATGGCGGTCACGGCGTATCGGCCTTTTGTAGTCAGTCGCATGGACAATTACCACGGAGTTCGGAATGAGGCGAGTATGCAATTCCCGAGTATTTAAGTCAACTATAAGACCTAGTACTTTAGTCAGGATTACCCGCAAAGAGCGGGCGCATCATAGCAGGGTCTGCGGCTTAATGGCACACCGCTTAGCGCAGCGCCAATACCCAAATACGACCCCCGATCCCGGTAGGAGCCGCCGAAGGCTGCGATCTTTTGATCTCGACCTTAAAAGATCGCAGCCTGCGGCAGTTCCTACACAAAGGCGTCAGCTGGCCTGACTCTGATCCTTATCCTTCACACAGGCGAAATCCTCTTCGCGCAGTTCAGGCAGATCTTTCGCACAGTAATTACTGCCCAGATCCTTCAACGCCCCGCACATCCCCTCCAGACGCCCATCGACCGCCTGCAGGTGGTCGAGCAACTGGTTGATGGCCCGAGCCACCGGGTCAGGCATGTCTTCAGTCACGCCGTAGGCATCAAAACCAATCTTCTCGGCCATGGCCTTGCGCTTGGCATCCTGCTCTTCGTCGGATTTGACGATGATCCGCCCTGGAATCCCGACCACGGTCGCCCCCGGAGGCACTTCCTTGGTCACGACAGCATTGGAACCCACTTTCGCGCCGGCACCGACAGTGAACGGGCCGAGCACCTTCGCGCCCGCCCCGACCACTACGCCGTCACCCAAGGTCGGGTGACGCTTGCCCTTGTTCCAGCTGGTGCCACCCAGGGTCACGCCCTGGTAAATAGTGACGTCGTCGCCGATCTCCGCGGTTTCACCGATGACGATGCCCATGCCATGGTCGATGAAGAAACGTCGACCGACCTTGGCCCCCGGATGGATCTCGATCCCGGTCAGCCAGCGACCGAAGTTCGACACCAGCCGCGCCAGCCACTTCAGGTCCGCGCGCCACAGCATCGCCGACAAACGGTGAATCCAGATGGCGTGCATGCCGGGGTAGCAGGTCAGGACTTCAAAAGCGTTACGCGCCGCCGGGTCTCGATGGAATACGCTCTGGATATCTTCACGCAAACGCTCAAACATCATTAATCCTTCCGCTTTAGAAGCTCACCACGGGCCGCCTTCTGGGTTTCCGTGAGGATGCCACGCAAAATATTCATTTCCGCCCGGCTGACCGAGCTGCGTCCGTACAACCGGCGCAGGCGCGCCATCAAGTGCCGCGGTTTTTCCGGATCGAGGAACTCGATGGCCACCAGGGTTTGCTCCAGGTGTTCATAGAATCGCTCAAGCTCGTCCATAGTCGCCAGCTCGGCGCTCTTGACCGAAGCCACCTCTTCCTTCTCGACCTTGCTTGGCTGGCCTTGGGCGGCCAGCCAGGACATGCGCACTTCATAGCTCAACACCTGCACCGCCGCCCCAAGGTTCAGCGAACTGAACTCAGGGTCGGATGGGATGTGCACGTGATAATGACATCGCTGCAGCTCTTCGTTGGTCAGGCCGGAATCTTCACGACCGAACACCAGGGCGATTTCCGCGCCCTGCCCGGCTTCCTCGACCACCTTCGTTCCGCATTCGCGGGGATCGAGCAGCGGCCAGGGAATGCGCCGGTCGCGGGCACTGGTACCCAGCACCAGATTGCAGCCGACCAGGGCATCTTCCAAGGTGGCGACGACTTGCGCGTTTTCAAGGATGTCACCGGCACCGGAAGCACGGGCGTCGGCTTCGTGATGCGGAAACTGACGAGGCTCGACCAGCACCAGCCGCGACAAGCCCATGTTCTTCATGGCACGCGCAGCCCCGCCGATATTGCCCGGATGGCTGGTATTGACCAGGACGACACGAATGTTATGCAGCAAGGGAGGCGCTCTCGAACACGATAATCGGGAGCGGAATCTTACAGCTGAAGCTACCGTTAAGCCATGAAAGCGAACGTCGTCCTTCTCCTGTAGAAACTTTCTGATAGAATGCCCGGCTTTCTTTAACAACCTTAGGTGACACATCCATGCAGCCCATGCTGAATATCGCGCTGCGCGCCGCCCGCAGCGCCAGTGAATTGATCTTCCGCTCCATCGAGCGCCTGGATACCATCAAGGTCGACGAAAAAGACGCCAAGGATTACGTATCCGAGGTGGATCGCGCCGCCGAACAGAAAATCATCGACGCCCTGCGCAAGGCGTACCCGAATCACTCGATCCTGGGTGAAGAGACCGGCATGCACGCCGGCACCGGCATCGAAGGCGAAGAGTACCTGTGGATTATCGATCCGCTGGACGGCACCACCAACTTCCTGCGCGGCATTCCTCACTTCGCTGTCAGCATTGCCTGCAAATACCGCGGTCGCCTGGAGCACGCTGTTGTTCTGGACCCGGTTCGCCAGGAAGAATTCACCGCCAGCCGTGGTCGCGGCGCCCAACTGAACGGTCGTCGCCTGCGCGTCAGCGGTCGCACCAGCCTGGACGGCGCCCTGCTGGGTACCGGCTTCCCGTTCCGTGACGAGCAGATGGACAACCTCGACAACTACCTGGGCATGTTCCGCGCCCTGGTTGGCCAGACTGCCGGCATCCGCCGCGCCGGTTCCGCGAGCCTGGACCTGGCCTACGTGGCTGCCGGCCGTTTCGACGCCTTCTGGGAGTCGGGCCTGTCCGAGTGGGACATGGCCGCTGGCGCCCTGCTGATCCAGGAAGCAGGCGGCTTGGTGAGCGACTTCACCGGCGGTCACGACTTCCTCGAGAAAGGCCACGTCGTTGCCGGCAACACCAAATGCTTCAAGGCAGTTTTGACGGCGATCCAGCCGCACCTGCCGGCCTCGCTGAAGCGCTAAGCTTCCCGCGACAGAAAAAGCACCCTGCGGGGTGCTTTTTTTATGCCTGTAATTCATCCCTCAAAAACACCACAACCCCATGTAGGAGCGAGCCTGCTCGCGATGGTCGTCAACGATAACGCGGGAATTCTGGATAAACGCGGCGTCCTTCGGTTTTTCGCGAGCAGGCTCGCTCCTACATGGGGTTGCGGTGCTGCATAAATCCCGGGCACAAAAAAAGCACCCCGCAGGGTGCTTCTTTTTGAATCCGGTTTCAGCAGATCAATGAGCCACCTGATTCTCCGACAGGATCAACTTGCCTTCCTTATCCACCGGAATCTGGTTGCCCGGATCACGATCCATGCGCACCTTGCCTTCCTTGCCGTCCAGCGAATACTGCACGTCGTAACCTACAACCTTGTCACTGATGTCGTTGACCGTGTTACAGCGGGTCTGGGTCGTGGTGTAGGTATCACGCTCTTGCATGCCTTCCTGCACCTTGTTGCCGGCATAACCGCCACCGACAGCACCCGCGACCGTGGCGATCTTCTTGCCGGTGCCGCCACCGACCTGGTTACCCAGCAAACCACCTGCCAATGCACCGACCACCGTACCGGCGATCTGATGTTGATCTTTCACTGGCGCCTGCCGGGTGACCGTTACATCCTTGCACACTTCACGTGGAGTCTTGATTTGTGTCTTGACCGGCTCAACGGCGAGTACTTGTGCGAACTCAGGACCGCTTTTAACCAGGCTGTAGGTGGCCACAGCGCCCCCGGCAGTCACACCGACAGCACCCAGTACAGCACCAACCAGCATCGACTTGTTCACATGAACCTCCTGGACCATCACATGCGGAACATGTCCGCGCTTCTCCCAGCCTTGGAGCACAAAAAAAGGCGCGAGTTCAACTCGCGCCTTTTTTGGACTACATCGCAGAGAGAAGCTTCCCTCAAGGACGGTCGTCGACTTCCTTCTCGGTATTGGCAGGAGGAATCAGGTCTTCCGTGCTCAGGTTCAGCCAGATCAGCACCACGTTCGCGATGTAGATCGACGAGTAGGTACCCGCCAGCACACCGATGAACAGGGCGATGGAGAAACCGAACAGGTTGTCGCCGCCGAAGAACAGCAGGGCCGCGATCGCCAGCAAGGTGGAGATCGAAGTCGCCATGGTCCGCAGCAGGGTTTGCGTGGTCGAGATGTTGATGTTCTCGATCAGGCTGGCCTTGCGCAGTACACGGAAGTTCTCACGAACCCGGTCGAATACCACGATGGTATCGTTGAGCGAGTAACCGATGATCGCCAGTACCGCCGCCAGCACCGTCAGGTCGAAGGTGATCTGGAAGAACGACAGGATACCGATGGTCACGATCACGTCGTGGATCAGGGACACGATCGCACCGACTGCAAACTTCCACTGAAAGCGGAACGCCAGGTAGATCAGGATGCCGCCCAGCGCCATCAGCATGCCGAGGCCGCCCTGGTCGCGCAGCTCTTCACCCACCTGCGGGCCGACGAACTCGACGCGCTTGACCGACGCCGGGTTCTCGCCGCCGACCTTCTGCAAGGCGTCAGCGACCTGGTGACCCAGTTGCGGGTCTTCGCCAGGCATGCGCACCAGCAGATCGGTGGTTGCACCGAAGTTCTGCACGATGGCTTCGTGATAACCCGCGGTCACCAACTGCTCACGCACCTTGGTGACATCGGCCGGACGCTCGTAGGTCAGCTCGATGAGCGTACCGCCGGTGAAGTCCAGGCCCCAGTTCATGCCCTTGTGGAAGACACTGAACAAAGCCAGTGCGGTAAGGAACAATGTGACGCCGAACGCAAAGTTGCGAACGCCCATGAAGTTGATTGTACGTAACATGGCAGCCCCTTAAATCCACAACTTCTTGAAGTCACGACCGCCGAAGATCAGGTTGACCATCGCGCGGGTCACCATGATGGCCGTGAACATCGAGGTAAAGATCCCGAGGGACATGGTCACTGCGAAGCCCTTGACCGGGCCGGTGCCCATGGCAAAGAGGATGCCGCCGACCAGCAAGGTGGTCAGGTTGGCGTCGAGAATCGCGGTGAATGCCCGGCCGAAGCCTTCGTTGATTGCGCGCTGCACGGTCATGCCGGCGGCGATCTCTTCACGGATCCGCGAGAAGATCAGCACGTTGGCGTCGACCGCCATACCCATGGTCAACACGATACCGGCGATGCCCGGCAGGGTCAGCGTTGCACCCAGCAGCGACATCAGCGCCAGCAGCATCACCATGTTCACCGCCAGAGCGACGGTGGCGATGAGGCCGAAGAAGCGGTAGATGGCCATGATGAACAGCGAGACGAACAGCATGCCCCACAGCGACGCATCGATACCCTTGGTGATGTTGTCGGCACCCAGGCTTGGACCAATGGTGCGTTCTTCAGCAAAGTACATCGGTGCAGCCAGACCACCGGCACGCAGCAGCAGCGCCAGCTCGGACGACTCGCCCTGGCCGTTCAGGCCGGTAATACGGAACTGGGCACCCAGCGGCGACTGGATGGTCGCCAGGCTGATGATCTTCTTCTCTTCCTTGAAGCTCTGGACCGGCACGTCTTTCTCGACGCCGTTGACCACTTGCTTGGTGTAAGTGGTGACCGGACGCTGCTCGATGAAGATCACCGCCATGCTGCGACCAACGTTCGAACGGGTCGCACGGCTCATCAGCTCGCCGCCGTGGCCATCCAGACGGATATTCACTTCTGGCCTGCCGTGCTCGTCGAAGCCGGCCTTGGCGTCAGTCACCTGGTCACCGGTGATGATCAGGCCGCGCTCGATCAGCGCAGGAGGACGGCCGCCTTCACGGAACTCGAAGGATTCGGAAGTGGCTTTCGAAGCACCCGGCTCAGCGGCCAGACGGAACTCGAGGTTGGCCGTCTTGCCGAGGATACGCTTGGCTTCGGCGGTGTCCTGCACGCCCGGCAGCTCAACCACGATGCGGTTGGCGCCCTGGCGCTGGACGATCGGTTCGGCAACACCCAGCTCGTTGACGCGGTTACGTACCGTGGTCAAGTTCTGCTTGATGGAGTATTCGCGGATTTCCGCCAGCTTGGCCGGGGTCATCGCCAGACGCAGCACCGGTTGACCATTGAGGTCGGCCGGAACAATGTCGAAATCGTTGAAGTTCTTGCGGATCAGCACACGGGCCTGTTCACGGCTGTCTTCATCAGCGAAGCCCAGCTGGATGGCACCATTGAGTTGCGGCAGGCTGCGATAGCGCAGCTTATCTTTACGCAGCAGGCTCTTTACATCGCCTTCGTAGACTTTCAGACGTGCATCGAGGGCTTTGTCCATGTCCACTTCCAGCAGGAAGTGCACACCACCGGACAAGTCCAGACCCAGCTTCATCGGGTGCGCAGCGAGGTTGCGCAGCCATTGCGGGGTGGTTTGTGCCAGGTTCAATGCAACGACGTAGTCATCACCCAACGCCTTGCGTACAACGTCCTTGGCCGGCAGCTGGTCTTCAGCCCTGGTCAGGCGAATCAGCCCGCCCTTGCCGCCCTCTGCCAGCGTGGCAGCCTTGACGTTGATCCCGGATTCCTTGAGCGCAGCGCTCACACGATCCAGATCAGCCTGATTGACCTGCAGCGCAGTGCTTGCACCGCTGACCTGAATGGCCGGGTCATCAGGATAAAGATTGGGAGCGGAATAAATCAGACCGACCGCCAGCACCGCCAGGATCAGAATGTATTTCCACAGAGGATATTTGTTCAGCATCACGCCGCCCGTTTATGACGCGGGGCGCCTTGCGCGCCCCGTCGATTGAAAATGAAGTTGAAACTTAGATCGCTTTGAGCGTGCCTTTTGGCAGCGTCGCGGCGATGGCGCCTTTCTGGAATTTCATTTCGACGGTGTCGGAAACTTCCAGAACGACGAAATCGTCGGCCACTTTAGTGATCTTGCCGGCGATACCGCCAGTGGTCACAACTTCGTCGCCTTTCTGCAGGCTGCTCAGCAGGTTTTTCTGCTCTTTGGCGCGCTTGGCCTGTGGACGCCAGATCATCAGGTAGAAGATGACCAGGAAGCCGACCAGGAAAATCCACTCGAAACCGCCGCCCATAGGGGCTGCCGCAGGGGCTGCAGCGTCTGCCATGGCATTAGAGATAAAAAAGCTCATTTAGCACTCCAGTTGCAAATGTTGAATCTTGGGGTCAGGAAACTCAGTCCAAAGGCGGAACAGGTAACCCGCGTTTGGCATAGAAGGCATCGACAAAGGCGGCCAATGTACCCTGTTGAATAGCCTCGCGCAAACCAGCCATAAGCACTTGATAATGACGCAAGTTATGGATGGTATTGAGCATGCTTCCCAGCATTTCGCCGCACTTGTCCAGGTGATGCAGATAAGCGCGGGAGAAGTTCTGGCAGGTATAGCAATCGCAGGTCGGATCGAGCGGCGAATCATCATGGCGATGGAACGCGTTTCGGATCTTCAGCACGCCGGTATCGATGAACAGATGCCCATTGCGGGCATTACGGGTTGGCATCACGCAATCGAACATGTCCACACCGCGGCGCACACCCTCAACCAAGTCTTCCGGTTTGCCAACGCCCATAAGGTAACGAGGTTTGTCAGCCGGCATCATGCCCGGCAGGTAATCCAGCACCTTGATCATCTCGTGCTTGGGCTCGCCCACCGACAGGCCGCCGATGGCCAGGCCATCGAAGCCGATCTTGTCCAGGCCTTCCAGGGAGCGCATGCGCAGGTCCTGGTGCATGCCGCCCTGAACGATGCCGAACAGCGCCGCGGTGTTGTCGCCATGGGCTTCTTTCGAACGCTTGGCCCAACGCAACGACAATTCCATGGAAATACGGGCGACGTCTTCATCAGCCGGGTACGGCGTGCATTCGTCGAAAATCATCACGATGTCGGAGCCCAGGTCACGCTGGACCTGCATCGACTCTTCCGGGCCCATGAACACCTTGGCGCCGTCGACAGGGGAAGCGAAGGTCACGCCCTCCTCCTTGATCTTGCGCATGGCGCCCAGGCTGAACACCTGGAAACCGCCGGAGTCAGTCAGAATCGGGCCTTTCCACTGCATGAAATCGTGCAGGTCGCCGTGCTTCTTGATCACTTCCGTGCCCGGGCGCAGCCACAGGTGGAAGGTGTTGCCCAGAATGATTTCAGCGCCAGTCGCCTCGATATCCCGTGGCAGCATGCCCTTGACCGTGCCGTAGGTGCCCACCGGCATGAAGGCCGGGGTCTCGACGGTACCGCGCGGGAAGGTCAAACGACCGCGACGAGCCTTGCCATCAGTGGCCAGCAGCTCGAAAGACATACGACAGGTGCGACTCATACTGTTTCCTCTGGGCCCGATTCTTTAGGGGCAGTCGGCGCAGGATTACGCGTGATGAACATCGCATCACCGTAGCTGAAAAAGCGGTAACCGTTATCGACGGCGGCCTTGTAGGCGGCCATGGTCTCGGGATAACCGGCGAACGCCGAAACCAGCATCAACAGCGTGGATTCGGGCAAATGGAAGTTGGTGACCAGGGCATCGACCACATGAAACGGCCGGCCAGGGTAAATGAAAATGTCTGTATCGCCGCTGAACGGCTTGAGCACGCCATCGCGCGCAGCACTTTCCAGCGAACGCACGCTGGTGGTCCCCACGGCCACCACGCGACCACCGCGCGCGCGGCAGGCGACAACGGCATCGACCACGTCCTGGCCGACTTCCAGCCATTCGCTGTGCATATGGTGGTCTTCGATCTTCTCGACCCGCACCGGCTGGAACGTCCCTGCGCCAACGTGCAGGGTCACGAACGCCGTCTCGACGCCCTTGGCGGCAATCGCCTCCATCAGCACCTGATCGAAATGCAGCCCTGCCGTCGGCGCCGCCACCGCGCCCAAACGCTCGGCGTAGACGGTCTGGTAACGCTCGCGGTCGGCACCTTCATCCGGGCGGTCTATATAAGGAGGCAGCGGCATGTGCCCGACGCGGTCGAGCAGCGGCAACACCTCCTCGGCAAACCCCAGCTCGAACAACGCATCGTGCCGCGCCAGCATCTCTGCCTCGCCACCGCCGTCGATGAGGATCTTCGACCCCGGCTTGGGCGACTTGCTGGAACGCACATGAGCCAGCACGCGATGACTGTCGAGCACCCGCTCCACCAGGATTTCCAGCTTGCCGCCGGAAGCCTTCTGGCCAAACAGCCGCGCCGGAATCACCCGGGTATTGTTGAACACCATCAAATCGCCGGGGCGCAAATGCTCCAGCAAATCAGTGAATTGACGGTGTGCCAGGGCGCCGCTGACCCCATCCAGGGTCAACAGACGACTATTGCGACGCTCGGCCAAAGGATGGCGGGCAATCAGCGAATCAGGGAGCTCGAAAGTAAAGTCAGCAACGCGCATGATGGGGTTCGTCTAGCAGGGCCGGGAAGTCTAGCGGAATTATCAAAAATTCTCCATGTACCTGATTGACCAGCGGTTATCTCATCTCTATACTTCGCCGCCATTGAGCCCTGATGGCGGAATTGGTAGACGCGGCGGATTCAAAATCCGTTTTCGAAAGGAGTGGGAGTTCGAGTCTCCCTCGGGGCACCACATAGCAGTATCTGAGAGTCTCTACCAGCCTCTCAGACCCAGAGAAACCGGCCACTTGGCCGGTTTTTTTGTGCCTGTCTGTCTACCCCTGTCTCCCCTTATCCGTTGTATCCCTGTATCCCTGCTTGTATCCTGAGAAAAATACCGAACTTTGGGATACAAGGATGAAGCGCGCAGACATCAAGCGCCGCCCTCTCGCTGACACGACACTTGCGGGGTTGGAGCCGGAATCAAAGGAATACCGGGAACTGGATGGAAACGGCCTCTACTTCAGGGTCAAACCTGATGGTGGTAAATCCTGGCAGCTCCGCTACAAACGTCCGGCGGGCAATTGGGCTTGGATGGGGCTTGGGGGTTACCCGGAAGTAAGTGGTGCGTTGGCACGAGACAAAGCTGCTGAGCTGCGCAAGGTAGTTAGCAGCGGGGCCGATCCTCTCGAACAGAAACGCTCTGCCAAAGCTGCCATTGATGCTGCCAGGACTCGGACCTTCCGAGCTGCTGCTGAAGCTTGGCTCAAGGCCAAAGAAGAAAAGGGCCTCGCTCCCTCCACTCTTAACAAAATCCGCACTTACCTCGATAAGGACATCCTCCCGGCATTGGGAGATAAGCCCCTCGACGAAATCACCCGTACCGACTGCGCAGAACTTCAGGCATCCCTCGAAGCGCGAAACGCACACAACGTGGCGGAAAAGTGCCGCACCTGGATCAATCAGATCTTCGGCCGAGCCATCGGATTAGGACTCACCGAGAACGATCCGGGCAGCCGCCTCCGTGACATTGCAGCCCAAGCCCCCAAGACTCAGCAGCATCCACACCTGCTGGAACCTGAGCTGGCTGAATTCCTCCACGCACTCAAAAACACACCGAGCAGACTGACAGCCCGCACCGCCGCTTGGCTTTGTGTCTGGACAGCATCGCGCCCTGGTATGGTCCGCTTGGCTGAGTGGAAAGAGTTCGACCTTGAGAAAGCTATTTGGACGACACCTGCTGCCAAGATGAAGATGCGTCGGGATTTTGTATGCCCCCTTCCCCATCAAGCTGTTACCGCTCTGAAGGATCTGTACTGCTTAACAGGACGGAGTCGCTGGCTTTTCCCCGGCGTAGGAGCCAAGAACCCAACTATTAGTGAAAACACAATCAACAAAGTCTTTGCCACCATCGGCTACAAGGGTCGCCTCGTTGGACACGGTACTCGGCACACCGCAAGCACGTTGCTTCGAGAACATGGCTGGCCGAAGGAGCATGTTGAAGCGCAGCTGGCTCACAAAGAGGAAGGCATCTCAGGGGTATACAACAAGGCCCAATACCTTGAGCAACGCGTAACGATGATGCAGTGGTATGCCGATCATCTTGATGGACTTGCAGCTGGCAATGTAGTGCAAGCCCAGTTTGGAAAGGCGGTATGAGATCACTTACCCAGGCTATCTCTAAAACCGGTGTAACGGGTGTTACTCGTGTAACAAGTCGATACAACCTATTGAAAATATTAGATTTTCTTAAGGTTACACCGAATCCAAGCTCAACGAACTCCGCGTGTAACGCTGCTGACGCGTGTAACCGTCATCGAACCACAAGCCCCCTGCTGGCAGCTGTTTTGCCAGATACACCTCGCTGGGGCAGTACGCACGGTACGGGGCGAGGGGTATCTTAATGAACAGGAATCTTGGCACCGAAGCTTTAGAGCTTGAGATTGCCGGAGTAGACGTTGGCTGCCTGCTTTGGGATCTTGATGAGGTCGAACTCGCTGTCCGTGAGTTGGCGCTATACAGCCAATTCTCCGAGCACTTCCGTGATGCGTTTACCTGCATCCACAATGCAACATTGTTCTGGCTCGAGGACGGCCAATACGCTGACTGTGCTGAATCGACGACAAAGACAATGTTTCGACTTCGCGACCCTATTGAAGAGCATTTCTACTTTTCCGAACCGACCTCACTGCCCAGAGTCGTTCGCCGCTTCCTTGGCATTGATCATCCCGCAAGCGACACACAACTCGTAGCGACTTATGCGCTTATTCAAGCTGTGCAGGCGGTTGAAGTCCTTGCGAACTGGCTATTCGACCTAGAACGCTCCCTCTACGATCTGGATCTAGATCTGGTGGAGCAGCTCAGACAGACCGACCCCAAACAATACCTCCTCCTCATTCAGAGAGAACGAAAGCGAAAGAGCGACTTCGAAATCGATGCACGAGAGGAGTTTGCTGATTTCAATGGCGAGGCCTCCATGATTTTGATGCTTGCTTCACTTTATCAACAAGCGGACTGGGCGGACATTTCGCGCAACGACTTTAGCGCATCAGGTTTTCTGCGAAGAGCGCTGGAAAAGGCTTTTGCCGCAAAAGCGTCGGAAAAGGGCAAAGCGGCCGGAAAGGCTAACGCCAAGCCAGGCACAATCAAGCAAGAGAACACCAAGAAGCTTTTTGAGGACATAAGCAAAGCGGCAAAAAGCCAAATCTCTGCCGACCCCAACATAACGGAAACTGAATTAGTCAAAGCGCTAGTCGACCTGGGCAAGGCATCTGCCCCGACCGTTAGAAAATACCTGAGAAAAGGTAAATTTCTCCCTAGATAAATTTTCGCTGTACCGACGAAAAGCAAACCATGTTTGCTTTTTTTTCGTCTTTTAGTCTGCGCCTGTCTCTCACCTTACAGGCACGACTATGTCTAACTCCCGCGCGTCAACAATCAACCAAATTCCTTATCGCGACCCCGCGACAACCTTGATCAGAATCTCCGAAGTCATGGCTATCGTTGGCCTGGCACGCCCCACTATTTACAAGCTAATGCAGTGCCCAAAGAGCGGCTTTCCTCGCCCTGTAAAACTGAGCACAAGCACCGCACGCGGAGCGCCAGTGGCGTGGGTTCTTTCCGAAATCCAAGCATGGGCACGCAGCCGCATTGAGGCGCGTGATCAGGTGGCCGCATGAATCGCCAGATCGCAGAGAACGCTTTGATGCATCCGTTTTCAGTGCTGCGCCTGATCGGTTTTTCACCTCGACTCATGCAGCGACTCGAGCGCTATCGCAGCCAACAGGACAAACAAGGTCGCGTAGTCGGCGTCCTCAGCTGGGCCGATGGCACCTGGTGCGCCCTCTCCTTCCACTGCGAAAAGATCGGAGCCGTGATCGTCGACGAAGGCCAGCAAACGCAAGCCTACGAAGACGCCCGCTCCATGCTCAGCGGTGGCTTCCTGCCCCTCCTTTCCCTGAGCTGGGAAGCCCATGCCTGAAACGAAAACGCCTCCGGGGGCGATCCGGAGGCGTTGAGGTAAATCTACATGCACGAGCAATTTATGCCGCACCCAAAAAATTCGCAAGCCATCAGCGCGGTTGCACTTTCGAAAAACGGACGTTACTCTCAGGCCGTCGCTGCAAATTCAGCGACCGGACTTGGCCGTCCGAACTGCAAAAGGCGCACAAGCGCCCTCCATCCGATAGCAGGCGCTTTTTTTGTGCCCGTCGTATCGTGTTATGGCGGCTGTGCGTGGGACACCTTCGGGTGTGCCGGGTCCCTTTTGCCCCGGTCGGCCAACCTGCGTACAGCTGCCACCATTCCTTGCTTGGCCGCAAGCGGTGGCAGCTCCTCAGCAAAAGGAGCTCTACATGCACACCCTCAATCCGTCCAAAATTCGCGCCGCTGCACACCGTGCAATGGCTCTCGCCGCTTTACACGCCAATTCCAGCCTCGCAACACGCCTCTCTCGTTACAACGTCCATATGTCCAAAGCTCGCGCCTTGGAAGCCGCAGGGGGTGCCCAATGAGCATGCTCCCAGGCTTTGCACTACCTGAGGATTTACTCTGCGTCAGCAAGCAAGCAGAAGCCGGCATTCCTATCGATGCCATCACCTGCGCAATTGAGCGCGCAGACTCTGTGCTGACCCTGCTCGAAGACCACTTCGACAGTGACAAGCCACGACTCGCCAATCACGTGCTTGCCGCGGTTATTTGGGATGTACGCGGCACTCTCGGCCTGATCAAAACGCTCGCCTTGCATGGCGACACGACCTCGACTCCTGCTGTGCAAAAAGGAGGTGCGCTATGAGCAGCTCCACAATGAGCGATCAGAGCGATCGTTTCAGCTGGCCAGCTCTGTATCTGGGCGAGGTGGCCAAAGCGCTGATCGATGACATCCACGACGCGCTGTTTCTGCAGAGGGCTGATACATGAGCCAACGCCCGAACAGCACCGCAAAACGTCCGAGCTTTGCCGACGTGAAAGCAGCCGCGCTGAAAGACATTGATCGTGTCCTGTCGCACTGGCTGCCCAACGGCAAGCGCGTAGACGGTGGTAAGGAATACACAGCCCCGAATCCTACCCGCAGCGATAAGCGCGCCGGATCGCTCAAAATAAACTTGAGTAAAGGCACCTGGGCCGACTTCGCCACCGGCGACAAGGGCGGCGACCTGATCGATCTGGTGCGCTATCTGGACGGCGGTACCGACATCGAAGCCTGCAACAAGCTGGCTGACTTGCTGAGTGTTTCGCCCGGCGCCGCACAGTCGAAGGCAACACCCAGCAAGCCCAAAGCACCGACATGGAACGCCATCCAGCCAATCCCGACCGAGGCCATGAACAAGTGCCCGGCCAAGCACCGGGATCACGGTGCGCCGTCCAAGGTGTGGATCTACCGCGACGCTCAGGGCCAGCCCCTCATGGCGCTCTACCGCTTTGACCTCGACCCCGATGAAGACGGCAAGCCGAAGAAGGTCTTTGCTCCATTGACGTGGTGTCAGCGCGCAGACAGCCAGACCATGCAATGGCGCTGGCAGGGTCTGCCAGATCCGCGTCCCCTGCTGCGCCTTGATGAACTGGCCCAGCACGGTGACACGCCGGTTGTTCTATGCGAAGGCGAGAAAGCCGCTGACGCCGCCGCTGAACTGCTACCGGGCTACGTGGCCACCTGCTGGCCGAATGGCTCCAACTCCTGGCACAAAGCCGACCTGACACCACTCAAGGGTCGCGACGTTGTGTTGTGGCCGGACAATGACGACATCGGCAAGGCCTGCATGGAAACCGTTGCCGAGAAGCTGCGCGAAATCGACGCTGCCTCGGTCCGAGTCATCGTGCTGGATGTGTTCAAACGCAAGCCCACGCTAAAGAACGACCGCGCCGCTTTCGCCAAGGGTGGTCAATGGGACGACGGCGACGATGCTGCCGATGCACTCGCCAAAGGTTGGACAGCCGCCCATTTCGTCGAGCTGGAAAACAGCGGTGAACTGTTCGTTTTGCCTGTGGAAAAGTCGGCGAAGGAACCGAGCGAAGCCAAACCGGGACCGAACACAAAAGCTCCGGCAAAGCGCCCGGCGAAATCGAAAAATGACCTAATGCCCAGTGGTTTTCGCCTCACGTCCGAAGGCGTGTTTTATGCCGGCGATGACGGCGAGGCGCGCCCGGTGTGTTCGCCTCTGGCGATCCTTGCCCGTACCCGTGACGAGAAAGGCCACAACTGGGGCTTGCTGGTCGAGTTCGACGATCCCGACGGTACCAAGAAGCGCTGGAACATCCCGGCGCGCACCATGACCGGCGACTTCGGCAAGGACGTGCTCGGTCCGTTGGTCGACATGGGATTACGTCTCGCCGGTAGCCGTTCGGGACGTAACGCACGCAACGACCTGCAGAGCTACCTCGGCGGCTTCGACAGTGCACAACGGGCACGACTGGTCACACGTTTGGGATGGCACGACAGCGCGTTTCTACTGCCTGAGCAGCAAGTCGGCACGCACAGCGAACACCTGCATTTCTATGAGGCCGGTGCGCAGCTTCCACCCATCAGCGAAGCAGGCACGCTCGAACAATGGCAACAGCAGATCGGTGCGTTATGCATCGGTAACCATCGTTTGGCGTTTGTCGTCGGTGTGGCGTTCGCAGGCCCCCTGCTGCACATGCTCGGTCATGAGTCAGGTGGCTTCCACCTGTACGGCGACAGCTCAGGCGGCAAGACCACTCACCTCCGGGTTGCCGCCTCGATCTACGGCGGCCCACGCTTGGTGCGCTCATGGCGTTCCACCGACAACGCGCTGGAATCCATTGCCGCCGCGCATTCCGACGGCCTCCTGGTACTGGACGAAATCGGCATGTGCGATCCCCGCATCATCGGCGAGACGGTCTACATGCTCGGCAATGGCACCGGCAAGGCTCGCGCCAATGATCGAGGACAAGCAGGCCGACAGGTACAGGAGTGGCGCTTGCTGTTCCTCTCCACGGGCGAGAAGACCTTGGCCCAGCACATGGCCGAGGCCAACAAGGAGCTGAAAGCGGGCATGGAAGTGCGCATGCTCGCCGTCCCAGCCGACGCCAGCAAAGGCCTCGGTATGTTCGACGCGCTCAACGGTTTCGAGGATGCGGCGGCATTGTCTGACGCGCTCAAGGCACGGGTAGCGAATTACTACGGCACTCCGCTCACTGCCTTCCTGACGGCACTGTGCGAACCCGGCAAGTATCACGGCTGGTCGGTCATCCTGCGCCGCACGCTGGAGGGCTTTATCGCCAAATCGCTTCCGGCTTCCGCCAGCGGACAGGCACACCGTGCTGCCGCACGATTCGGCCTTGCGGCGGCAGCGGGCGAGCTGGCCACCGCGATGGGCATCACCGGCTGGCCTGATGGGACCGCAACTACTGCGGCCCGAGTGTGTTTGAACGCCTGGTTAAACGAGCGTGGCGGCGCCGGTAACTTTGAAGGTGATGCAATCTTGGCACGGCTGCGCCAGGTCATTGAGCGTTTCGGTGAAAGCCGTTTCACCCGCTGGGAATCGGCGGCGGCGAAGATCGACGAACACGGTCCGCGCACCATCGACCGCCTCGGCTTTCGCAAGACGCTGGAGCACGGCATGGGCGACACCATGCACACCACAAACACTTATTACGTGCTCCCTGAGATGTGGCGCTCCGAGATCTTCCGGGGCATGAACATCAGCGCCGTGAACAAGGCACTGCTGCAACTCGGAGTGCTGGAGCCGGGGAGTGACGGCAAGGCGTCGAGCCTGGTCCGGCTGCCCGGTCTCGGTCCGCAACGCTGCTACATCGTGAAGACGATTCCGGGAGCGGATGAGAGCGAGGCTCGGGCTGCCTGATGGCATCTCTCCTGATCGAGGTAGCGCCGGCTCATTCCCGGCCTCGCCAGCCGCTCATTCAACCCATTATCTGATTGCACAGGAACAACGCAGATGAACGAATTTCAAGAATCTACAGAACAACGCGAATTGCTGACCAATGAAATGCAGAACCTTCAGGCCACCTTGCTTCCTGAGGTAGCGTCGGACAGCGTCGAAACGACCGATCAAAGGAATTGCGCAGATCAAACGCTGCTTAACGAGATCCAGGAACTCAAAGGCCGACGTGACCAACTACTCAGCGAAGCAGAACGCCTACATGCCGAAATGCTTCCATATGAAGAAGCGGTGGTAAGCGAGGAGCCCATCGACCCCGATCAAAGACGAGAAACACGCGACAAATACAACGACCTGAAAAGGGATTTCGATTCGCGCGAATACAACGCAAGCCTTTTGGATCAGAGGATCAATCGTCGCGAAAACCTCGTAAATTGTGACTCCCTCATGGCGGCCTACGTTGAGGCGATGACTAATTGGAATGCTGATGAGCAGGAGCTAAACGAAAAGCGTCAAAGTATCAGCACCCGTCTGGAGCAGGTCCGTCAGAAAGCAATCGATGATATGGCTAACGCCCGACAAGCAGAAACTGATGCAGCGACGGCCTATGCGCAGGCGGTGGCCTGGGGCGACACAGAGGGCGAAAAAAACGCCAACACCGAGGCACTGAAGGCTGCCAAAAGCCTTGCGACTGCCACCGAGCATAATCGTCGACAACAGCTGATCATCACCGCTCTGGAGCAAGAGCTGGTTACGGTTGATCGATACATTGCCGAAGCTCAAAAAGAGCACCAAGCCATCGAAAGAAAAGCCCTTCACCTGGCGCATACCGTGCTGGAGGAAAAGTGGAATCAAGCGGCCGAGGCATTGCTCGATGTCGGCGGTAAGCTTTGGGCTTCTTATCGCCTGATTGATCGCGATCAGATCGGTCTTATGAAATTGGATCTTCCGGAGCAAGGTGAAAACTTTGGTAGCTGGAAATTCGGTGAACTGGCAGATCGTTCTTATAAGTACACCGTGCAGGACGTGCTAGCGATGTAACGAACCGTCTTACCCGAAACAGCTCACGGACGTGGGCTGTTTAGAACAACGCAGGAAATCAATCATGAACACACCAATACGCAACGTCTCAAGCTTTACTGACGCCCTGAAAGCGAGAAGAGCCCACCTAGCCGGTTTGCTGACTCTTCTGGACGTGAAAAAGGAAAAATCGAACGAGATAGAGAAGCTCTCCATTGAAGCACTAAAAACTATGATTAGTGCACTGGACAGCCAGCTAAAAAAAAGAAACTGAAGGGCAGCACAACAGAATGACAACTACCAGCCGATTCTGTTGAAAAAGTCGGTCCATCCAGACTGCCCGCATACTGACTGCTGCAAAACGCCTTTTTTGCACGCAGCCACGCGAAATCTGAGCCCACCCTATAGAAGCAGGGTCTACAGTAACTTGGACGCACCGCATAGCGCTATTCCACTTATTGGTGAAGATTAATGGGGATAGAAGGCCATAAATTTGACCATCACTGATGGCATATTGATAAGGTTGACCAACCTAGTCATGTGCCTGGCTTTCACCAGATGAGCTACCAAGGACGAAAATGCCGATTTCGCTGGAATACTACGACCATCCAACCCTCTGTCATGGTCAGGTTTGGACAATCACGGACGAAAATCTACTCGCAGAGCAGATCGCGCGGGTTGCTTTGGGCCAGTCCAGACACGTCCAAAAAATTATAGCGGGAACGAATGTTGGCACGCCGGCATCAAGGGCCAGCGCTGCTCAGGGCGCGATAGGCTTACTTACAGTTCCTTCTGGTGAAGATCCTTGGCATAGAGATGGTTGGATCTTTCAGGTGATATCGTGGATAGCTGCCCAAAAAGCCGATCCGGGCGCACTTATTCGGCCCCCTCAAATGATTCATGCCTTGAAAGGATTCGATGGGCTCCGTCTCGAATTGAATGACGGGGAGGTTGTTGCTGCAACCATATTTGAAGACAAAGCCACGGATGATGCGAGAAAAACGGTTCGTGATTTGGTTTGGCCAGAGTTTAAATTGCTCGATCAGGGAGATAGGGAGAACGTTTTAGTTGCGGAGGTCGTTGCTTTATTGGAAACCAATAGGGAAGTAGATCCTGATCTCGCGATCGAGAACATAATATGGAAAAACGTTAGACATTATCGAGTTAGTATAACGGTTGGTAAATATCACTCCACGAGCACGGGGCGAGTAAAAGTTTTTAAAGGTTACGATAAAGTTATTGAAGGCAAGGTGAGCAAGCGAGGTGGAGAAATCTTCTATGTAGAGCATTTGCGCCCCTGGATGTCTTCGCTAGCTGAGAAATCAATTGCTCACATTAAGATTATGGTGGCTGCTCATGTTTGATAACGATACCGTAGAACTGATTAATAGTGCTCCTAAATTGGACGGCCTCGATCTTGCTGAGCTGCCAAAACAACTGACTGAAGCTTACGCATCGATAGTTTCTGCTCGTGTTTGCTTACGAGAAGGAGCGGAACAGGTGGGGTTGCCTGATGAGGTGACAGAAATAGTCAAACGAATGACGCGCCTTGCTTTCTCTCACGAGGCTATAGTGTCCGCTTCAGAAGATATGGAAAACCGAGCTGCCGCAGCCTTCGTCGCCGGTTCGGCTCATCATGTAATACTGCTTGCTCAGGAGTTGATGTCAAGAAGTATTCAATTTAGCACATTGAGTGCATTTGGCGTCTCCCCTGAGGTTTCGGCAACTTTGCTGTTCCTGATCGCGGAAGCAAGTTCTGATGCTGCCGAAACGGCAAAAAATATTGTGGTGAGCGCTGAAGGCTCTGTTGAAGCAACTTTGCTTAAAGCAATTTATCACTTGGCAAATGGAAGTCTTCTAAAAATACTTGCTATGCCCGTGCCCGGACCAGAAAGTTTTCATAGCGCTGACAGTATGGGGCAAGCCGTTGACTCGCTGTATTACATGCTATTGCATGGGGTCCGTGCGATGGCAGCATCATTGCTCGGAACCAATGATGAATTTGATTTGATAGACCATAACTCAAAAGTAATTTTTGATAGAGTTAAAGGACTATGCGTCGAAAAAATTGATGGTTTAGTTGGCATTGGAAATCACCCAGTACATAACGTCTTTCCAGGACCACTGCATTTGGCATCCCTTTTAGCGATGGTCGCGGACCACCTTATTCCATCAGGGGTTATAAATACAGAACCACCAAAAGGTATCGAGGCGGCTAAATGGTTTACGATGAAGCAAGGCATAGCGTCAATTAGGCCCTACCTATGGAGGAATCATCGACAGGCGATATCCTCAGGTTATTTGGAAATAGGGGTTTCCTCTGTAATAAGCTTTCCAACCGGAGCAGGAAAATCTACGCTTTCCGAGTTGAAAATTGCTACCGCGCTGCTGCGAAATGTGAAAGTGGTTTTTTTGGCGCCAACGCTTTCATTGGTGGATCAAACAACTAGGGCTCTAGCTAATACGTTTCCAAATGCAGACGTTCAGCGAGAAATCGTGGATGAATTGTTATTTGATTTGGAGAATGACGTACTTCCTGCTATTTCTGTTATGACACCAGAAAGATGCTTGGCAATGTTGAGCTTTGATCCGGAGATATTCTCGAATGTAGGGCTGTTGGTGTTCGACGAGTGCCATTTGTTGCACCCAAGGGACGCGGATCACAGCCGGCGCTCGATAGATTCTATGCTTTGCCTTCTTAATTTTACATCGGTAGCTCCTAACGCTGATTTGCTTTTATTGTCGGCAATGATGAAAAACTCTGAAGAGATTGCAGGTTGGGTCTCAGAGCTAACTAAAAGACCTTGTTTGCCCATGTCATTGACATGGAAGCCTACGCGTCAAGTTAGAGGATGTGTGGTTTATGCTGGCGATGAAATATCCAAACTAAAAAAGCGCTTAAGAGCCGTGCGGTCTGAGGTAACTAATATAAATGCGCCTGCCTCTTTGAAACGAGAGCTGCTTGTACAGCCATTCGGTTTCTTTTGTTTGAATCAAACTTGGCATTCAGCAAGCCGTAAAGATTACGCATTAATGCCGGTTCTTAGCGAAACTGTCCAATTATCAACAGGTACCGTTCCAGAAGGGGGTTGGTATTTAACGCCTAATGGTAATCAGGTGTCGGCTACAATCGCAGCTTCAACAGCCAGACAAAAAATCAAGACTTTAGTTTTTACACAAACAATACCGCTCGCGAATAACGCATCAAAAAGAATTTCAGACAATCTTGAATCGTCTGGATGTATTTTGACTGAAGAGGAAGTGCGCCTTTACGAGACAGTAGTCGATGAATTTGGAGGAAAAGAGCATATCTACATCGAAGTGTCGGAAGAAGGCAGGTTAATATCCTCTAGTGCGTGCCATCACGGACTTTTGCTTACTATGGAGCGACACTTGCACGAATCGCTTTTTAAGCGAGCGGATGGATTGAATGTTTTGGTGGCAACATCAACTCTTGCGCAGGGAATGAACCTTCCCAGTGAAGTGGTCATTATTAGTGGCGATAGTAGATTTGATCAAGAAGCCGATGCGATGCAACGCTTGGAGGCTCATGAGCTTCTAAATGCAGCGGGGCGGGCTGGCAGAGCGGGCGACAGTTCCTACGGATTTGTATTGGTAGTACCGAGTAAAGTCGTTAACTTTAATAATAGCACTAACCAAATACATAATCATTGGATGGATTTGAGGTCGATATTTTCTCAGAGCGATCAATGCTTAATTATTGATGACCCTCTCACGGTAATTCTCGACCAAATACATAGTGAGGTGTTACCTCTCTCTGGCGTAGCAAGCTATTTTTTGAGCAGGTTACCGGTCGATTATGACGAAGAGCAAGAAGGGCGAGATATATTAGCTCGCGCGACTATTAATCGTTCGTTCTCAGCCTTCCGAGCTAGGAAAAAAGGAGATCAACAGTGGATAACATCAAGAATAGAATCAGCAATACTGTCTAGAAATTCCAATCTAGACATCTCTCAACTGCTCACTTGGGCTGATCGATTGGCAGCAGCATCAGGAATATCGGTAGGGATAATTCGAGAGCTTGGTGAACCACTTTCTAAAAATGTCAATCATTGGGCAACTACGGATGCTTGGTATCAATGGCTTCGCGAATGGTTAAAACATCGACCCGCTTTGCTTCCAACTCTTATTAGGAAGGAGACGTTGGAGGGTTTTTTTGGCAGCAATTATAAGAAGCTCAAAGATGATAATTCAAGAGGGAAACATGCTGCTGAAATATTATTCCCATTGCTGGAACTCTGGATGGCAGGTCATACACTAGCCAGCATTGAGGCCTCGACTGGCACTCCAACTAATAAAGTCGGAAAATGTGAGTTTGCTAGGGAATTTGTATTGAGGATAATCCCCGATCTCTCTTATATATTTGGTCTTCCTAATCAGATTTTTAGGGCAATTACCGTTGATAGAGGTGAAGACCTTGAATCACCTGTCGGCCTTAACTGTTTGGCCTTGTGCGTCAAGGAAGGCTTGAACAGTGTTGAGAAAGTGGCTCTGCGTGAAATAAGTAAGAAGCGCTTAGCCAGAAGGGAATTGCACCGTAAGTATCAGATTATCGAGGCCTACGCAGGCGTACTTACAGAGGGTGAAAGCTTTGGTGACGTATTGAGCCGTATCACTCAAGCCTTGAAAGTAGTGGATCTTTAAATATCCACATTTGAGTCAAGCGGATTGGCCATCAGAACATCATGTACGGATCTGTTTTATGCTCCAACTTAAATGAACTGTAGTGGCAGGAGTACATCGAGGGCGACCCGCTGACGTTCGCGTGCTCCGCGCATTGCGCTTCTGCATTCCCTCTCTTATGTGAGTATCCAAAATCTGCTTCTGGCCGAGAGCTGCCCACCGTGAAAGGCTGCCTCTGGCCAGAAGCGGTTCGTAGTCTGTTCAAGATGAACCACAATTCGGAAGCTATGCACATTTAATTGGCCTAACTCATCTATTCGGCCAGGGAAGCGATCCTCCGCTAAATAAGCCTCAAGTTTGGAGAGCCCTTCTTAACTTTAGATCCATTAGTTACACTTCCTGAAACCACTGACAACCTTGTCAACTGGAAGGTTAAAGCATTAATTTCATCTATGCTTACACTCAGGCTTTCTGCAATTTCACGACGGCCTTGCTTTCGGCTTTGCAGAGCGTCTAAAACTTTAGTGAGTAACTGTGATGTTTCTCGCTCCATCGGCTCAGGTTCATTAGCCCGATATCCACTTTTGGCGATATCTATACAAAGACTACGGTAATTCCACTCACTGACCAATCCCAATGAATTAAAACGGTATGCCATAGCTGCAAGCGACACACCCCAATAATGCTTGAGCTTCATAAGATACTTAATAGAGTAAGTGGGTGGCTGATTAGCAGCCACACTCTCCTTAGGCATTAGAAAGGCTGCAGCAAATGCATCAGCCTGGCGCTCCATTTCAGGTCCGTGCGCTTGGCCGTGCTGCATGGTGTAAACGTCGCGCACCAAATGGCCTAGCTCATGTGCCGCGTCAAAGCGGCTCCGCTCCGCGGATTTGATGGTGTTAAGGAAAACAAATGGCTTGCCCTCATACCACGTACAAAAAGCATCAACCTCTCGGGTTTCCTCGGCCAGCGAAAAGACGCGAATACCTTTCGACTCAAGCAAGTGAATCATATTGGGAATGGGAGCATTACCTAGTCCCCATACGCGGCGAAGTGTGGCAGCTGCTTCTTCAGGTGCTAGATCGCTCAGGTCGGGTAACCCTGCCGAGGGAAGATTAAACCTTTCCTCTATCCAATGGTTGACTCTAAACGCGATGGCACCTGCCGCAAATGTGCAAGCTTTCAACGCGTCGGTCATTTTTGAAAGTTTACGAAAACTTACTGAATCTTCTCTCAACTCCGGCATATCTTCATCAATGAAAAAAAACTGCAGAGGGAAGTTCAATAGTCTTGCGATTTTCTCCAAGGCCGCCGGCTCAGGATAAGAAGCACCACTTTCGTAGTTCTGCAAACTACGACTAGTAATACCTAACTCCTTTGCCAGCTGAGCTTTAGTTAAACGCCTTCTCACCCTGGCAAATGTGATTTGCTTGGGATTTATTTCGGACATAGCCACTTACTCATAACATACCTATTTTAGGCTCTACTTCCACCGAAATCTGAGAACTCGATTCATCTTTACGAATGGTGAAATCATCGGGATTATTAGAAACACTACCCAAGAGTATACGAACACCCCAGTTAGTAATTTTTTTATTACCGAACCCGGTCGGCAAAGACAACTCATATCGAACTTCCTTAAGCACCTTATCATAGTGATAAAGCAATGCCCATACTTGGGTTTCTCTCTGATGTTCCTTGGCTAATTGGAACGAGACACTATTGAATAGCTCTAACTGACGATTATTTGTATAAACAAAGCCCTCAGCAACCGCTCCTTTCTCAGCCTGGTTCGTCGGTTCATCAATTCCATTCTTGCCGGTTTCGCTGTTTCCGGTCATGACCACGATAGAAATGCTCCGATCAGGCGAGCTGATGAAAGGGCAGTTTTGCTGTTCATGGATATGCCAGTGAGCTGTCGCCAATAAAGTGCGCAGGTCTTCAACAGTCTTCAACCATTGCTGAACGCCAGCCGCAGTCGGCGCGGACGCACGATTGGTCTCATTGCGTCCTCGGAGACCGCCAGTAATTGCATCACGGAGTAGGACTGGGTCCAAGTCAGAATGCAGCTCCCGCAAACTCACATCCACGTCCGCGGGCTCATCAATAATTTTCGCTCGCCGAGTGAAAGCGTTTGAGGCCGTCAATTCAAATGTGCTCATCGCCGCTCCGTGCCTGTTTCCGAAAATGATCCCTCATGTTGAGGTATAAAAAGCGGAAACACAAGGACCGCTAGCCGAGAATACTTGGTAGTCCGCTCAACGCCATTTACTGGCAAGAGACCATTGTCCGCTTCCGCGATTGCTGCCTATCGGCGGCTCTCTTTCCAGCCAATTTGGAGCAATCAATAGCCGCCGATAGCGCTCACTCAGCTGTTGAGCGATGTTGGCTTTTCGACACCCGAAGGCAAGCCAAACAGCTTCCGTAAACGTTACACCGATCGGCATTGTCACACCGCACGCTGGGAAGGCACCCAGTCAGTGTAACGTTATTTTTATCGTTTAAATTCAGTCGCTTAAATAGATACGTTACACCGAAAACACGAGTTACACGACATTTGATAGGTATCCGCCCCACTCCCCGTAAGTAATGAATTCCATCAGCGAGCAGATTTCAGCAAGCGCCGAGGCCCCTGAGGCAATGAGACAGATACGGGGTCGGAAACCCGCGTGATCGTGTTAGCGGAAAAGTGCTCACCTGTGCATTTGCCCTATCGCTTGGTAGCTCGCCGGGGACCCTGGGCATTTCGAATGGGTACGGGGCAGAAAACCCGCGCGTTCTTGTTAGTGGCTGTTTTTTTATAGTTGGTTGACAGGTTGACGTGGTTGACGCGCCTCACCCTGGTTGACAGCCCCCTAGTGTTCGCAATCAACCACACCGAAGGACACCCTTACAGATACTGTAAAGGTGTGCCCTTTTCTTCAAAATCCTTTCAATTTCAAGGTTGATATTTCAGTAAGCTGGGATGAATGTCACTACCACGATCCCGCGGGTTTCCGACCCCGTGAACTACGCAAATCCTTAGGGTCCCCGGCGTCTTTCCAGCATACGAAATCGACGAGGTGTGCTAAAAAACGCACCCGGCTCGTAAATGGATATTACCGTCCATCCACCTACTTGGAAGAAGGTGCACCATGACTGACTCTCTAGCTGACATCGATGCTTTAGCGTTGAAGTGTAGAGCGGAACGCTCTCGGGACTACATTGCAGAATCGATTCAATGTTATCGAGCTGGGGCGTATCGCTCTTCCATTGTCCACACCTGGATCGCCGTAGTATTCGATCTGGTGGACAAGATCAGAGAGCTTGCTCTAGCCAACGACCCCATTGCGGTTCGTATCAATGCAAAGTACGAAACCTACATTACCCAGATCAACCAAGGTAATGATCAGGGGGTCAAAAATGCTCTTGAGTTCGAACGTACGATTCTGTCGATATGCCGAACAGAGTTAGATTTTTTCAACCACCAACAAATTACGGATCTTGAGCGACTGCGTGAAGACCGTCACCAGTGTGCACACCCCTCGTTCCAAAGAGCCGGCGTGCCGCATCGCCCCTCAGCCGAGCTAGCCAGACTACATCTCAGAAACGCAGTCGAACACGTGCTCTCCCAACCTCCGATCCAAGGTCGTCCTGCTATCGCAGAGATCATCACAACCATCGCATCAGAATACTTTCCTAAAGATCGACATCAGGCTGCGACCGCACTGCGCCAGACACCTTTGGCCAATCCCTCAGAAGCATTGGTTCGCGGGCTTGTTGACGAATTAGTATTTAAATACGCTGAGGCAGATAGCCCTTTGTATGGAAAAATTCAGGTCGGGGCTGCTTTATCTTCACTGCTGGATACCCATCGTGACATTGCAGAGACCAGAATTGCCCAAAAGTTGAGCACACTTGTTCGCCGTGTTGACGACAACGGACTTCCTGCCGTAGCACGTCTTATTGGGGCAATACCCGAAGCCGTTGCGCTCATCGACGAGGCAGCGCGCCTCCGGCTGAGTGAGTTTGTGCGGGTAGGTCCAGACCTAGACGTTCTTCCAGCAATGGCGGGATTGGGTCGTCATCCCTTAATAACCGAAATTGTCCGAGCCAGGATTCTTCGTTTTGGGACAGGCTTGCTCGTGACCGCTATTCAGGAATACGAGCTGGCTGACCTAGCAAAGGAACGCGTATTTGTAATAATTTCAGAATCCAGCAACTGGCACGAGACGAACGATGTCTTTGATCGGTTGGTTTCGCCTTTGTTTTCCCATCTGACGAGGGATGATATCGAGAGAGTAATCCGCATGCCGACTGAAACGACCGCGGATTTAATTGGCTCCAACAGATTCGAACAATTCATCGACCAGGTAGGTCGCACGGGGATGATCCCAGAAGCAGAACTGGATACGTTGCTGGGCAACAATCGCATGGAGTACCTCGTGCGTGAACGGCAACGTGAGCGTCAACGTGTTACGCCTCAAGCCTGAGTGAGCCAGGAACTAGCAGCATGTATCCCTACCTGTATCCCTAATAGTATAATTCCGCCACAAGGCAGGAATTATATGAAACGCTCGAGTCTCCCTCGGGCACCAAAATTAAGAAAGGTCTTGCTTAGCAAGGCCTTTTTTTTCGCCTGCGATAAAGTGGCCAGCCCCCCCCACCGACAAACACCCCGACAACGCACCAACCTGCAGGAGCTGCCGAAGGCTGCGATCTTTTGATCTTGCTCTCTTCTGCCCCTCTCACCGGAAGAACATTTCACAAGGATTCCCCCCATGGAATTGCACCTGGAAACCGTCGCCCTCTTCTCCCTCAAACTGGCTTATGAATCGGAAGGCCAGAGCCCGATTTTGCGGGATGATTTGGTGATGGGGGATTACCAGCGGGACGTGTTTGAGCTGCTGGTGCGGCGGGGGGATATTGAGGGGATTCAGGTGAAGGTGGGTGAGTGTGTGGGGTTGGCGTTGGAGGCTGTTGGGGGTGTGGATAGGCCGTTGGGGCGGGAGTTGCGGAGGTTGGCGGGTGAGTTTGCCGGGATTCAGGCGATGGGGCAGCTTGATGCGCCGCTCGTTGCACTCAAGGATTATCTGAAAGACATTCAATGAATGAAGGCAGGGGGACTAAAATAGAGAATTCGTCGAGGGTGTTCTGAAGTTTGTGTAAACGGTCATTAGGCGCACACTGCCTTTCCCAAGGAGTTTCAATGACCGAGCCCAAGCGCACTAAACGAGTCAAACCCGATCCTGAGCTGGTGAAGCTGGCCGACAGTCTGTTGGCCAATTACCGAAAGCCTGAAGATCTGATCGGCGAAAATGGTCTGTTCAAGCAGCTCACCAAGATGCTGGCCGAACGCGCCCTGGAAGCTGAAATGACAGAACATCTGGGGCATGACAAAAGCGCAGCGGTGACCAATGCAGAAGGAAATGTCGCGCTGCTGAGAATGTGGGATAAGCGCCAGGCGGGTTACAAAGCGATGGGCTACCGCATGGCTGTAACCGTCCGGCCAACACATCTTCCTGATCCCCGCGTTTAAGGCTACGGGGTCTGCCTTTGTCGATGTCAGCTACGCGGATCGAGCTTCGGCTCTAGATAGATCTACGGAAGCTCTGATGGCATCAATTACGTCTTGAGCGAGCGCCATAACTGTCGTTGTACTGATTTCAATCCGACTGATAATGTCTTCTCTCGGGCCCTGTTTCCAGGCAGCGCTTGCGTAAAAAGCATCTTGAGATACTTGGCGATGGTTCTCGCTTTCATAGGAACGAATCAGGTGATAGCTGTCACAATCATGTAATGAGCTGCCATAAGAAACGACATCTATGCCAGCTTCTAGGTGAAGCGGAACACTTACATTCTGCATTATTTGATGAAAGTCCAATCCCGATCCTGGCTTTAAGGTGTACATCAGGATTTCAATAATTCGAGTCATTCCAAGTCTTCCATGTGGAGTTTCAACGTGAGCATCCGTACATCCCAGCTTACGTTATTAGACGGGAGTCCAGCTATGCGGTAGCAGTTGCGTAATCTCACTCGCTCGCTGCGTCGGCAGGCGCGTAAGGACGTCCTTCAAATAAGCATACGGTTCATGCCCGTTGAGCCGCGCAGACTGGATTAAGCTCATGATTGCCGCCGCCCGTTGTCCGCTGCGTAGCGACCCTGCGAAGAGCCAGTTGTTGCGTCCAAGAGCCCACGGCCGGATCTGGTTCTCTGCCCAATTATTGTCAATGGGTACGACCCCGTCATCAAGGTAGCGCGACAGCGCTGCCCAGCGTTTCAGGCTGTAATCCAATGCTCCGCTGATGGCTGAGCCTTCAGGCACGAGATCACGCGGGGCAATCATCCAGGCATGCAGCATATCCATCACCGGTACCGCTTTTTCTTGCCGTTTTCGGCGCCGTAAATCCGGCTCTAGATCGTGGACTTCACGTTCGATTTCGTAAAAGCAACTGGATATAACCAGGGCCTGTTCGGCGAGCTGGCTCTTGTTGGTGGCGTGCAGCTCGAAAAACTTGCGCCGCGCATGGGCCATGCAACCGATCTCGGTGACGCCGAGTTCAAAACTGGCTTTGTAGCCGCCAAAATCGTCGCACACCAGCTTGCCCTTCCAGTCTTGCAGGAAGTTACGTGCATGTTCTCCGGCGTGGCTGGGGCTGAAGTCGTAAACCACCGCTGCCAAGTCCGAGAACTGGCTGGTGGCGTAGGCCCAAACATAGGAGCGGTGGGTTTTCTTTGAGCCTGGAACGAGCATCTGCACGGGTGTTTCATCGGCATGAATAACCTGCTGCCCGAGCACTACGTCCCGCAGCGCATCGACCAGAGGCTGTAACTGCACGCCAGTCACGCCAACCCATTGAGCCAAAGTTGAACGTGGAATCGCCAAGCCAGCTCGACCGAAAATCGATTCCTGACGGTAAAGAGGCAGATGGTCAGCAAACTTCGCGATCATGACGTGGGCGAGCAACCCTGCGGTCGGGATGCCTTTGTCGATGACCTGCGCCGGAACGGGTGCCTGGATCAGCGTTTCGCAGTCATCGCACACCCACTTTCCACGGACATGGCGTTCAACGGTAAACACGCCGGGCGTGTAGTCCAGCTTCTCGCTGACGTCTTCACCGATACATTTCAGTGCGCAGCCACATGGGCAGTGGGTGTTGTCCGGTTCGTGATGGATCAGCGTGCGTGGAAACTCTGCCGGCAACGCAGTGCGCTTGGGCTTTTGCTTTTTCTCGGTCGGCGTTAGAGCTGTTTGCAGGGCTTGAAGCTCTGCTTCAATCGCCGCGATATCGGTATCGATCAAGTCATCGAGTAAGCTGGCCTGCTGCGGATTCAACTGCTCGCTGCTCTTGGCAAACTTCAAGCGCTTGAGTTGTGCGATCCCGTGGGTCAGCTTCTCGATAACCGTTTGGTCGCGGTTGATCTTCTGGCCCATGGTCTCGACCGTCTTGCCCATCGTCTCGACTTGCTGGTCGAGCGTCTCGACACGCCGTATCAACTGCGCCGCCAACGCGCGCAGTTGTTCAGGATTCAGGTGGTCGGGATTAGGGAGAGTCATGGTGCCGATTTTGCCAGAGCAGGCAGTTCGCGGCGATGGATCGATAGGATAATGGCAGTGTGATCGCGCCTCTGGAGCCCGCGCGTTGCCATGGCAGGCCCAATACCAGGGCTTGAAGTTGTTCGGTATCTAACTGCATTTCAGAGCCATGGTGAATGCCTAGCCAGTGGAACTTGCCTTGATTCAACCGGCGAGCAGCCAGCCAGATCCTGAAGCCGTCATGCACCAGAACTTCCATTCGAGTGGCGCGGCGGTTGGCGAACAGATAAGCACAGTGCGGCTTCGCCGCACCAAACACCGCGATCACTCTGGCCAACGCCGTCTCGGTACCGGCGCGCACGTCCATAGGCTCGGTGGCGAGCCAGATGGAGTCGATGCGAATCATCGCAGCAGGTCTCGAAGAAAGGTCGTGCAGGCAGCAGCACTTTCGGTTGGCCAGTTCACTTTGACGGTGCCGCGTGGGTGCTGGATCTCAACGCAGATATTCGATGATGCTGCGTGCGAATTAGCTCCGGCCAGCTGCATGGGTAACGGGATAAATGCAGGTTGCAGCGCTGTTTTTTTCTGCGCTTGCACCCGAATCCATTTGTGGACGAGGTTAGCGTTGAGGCTATGGCTGAGTGCGATACTGGCAATCGAAGCGCCGGGCTGGGCACACTCCTGAATGACCTGGGCCTTGAAGGACTTGGAGTAGGAACGGCGTTGTGGCTGCATGAAATACCCGCTTAAAAGGCTAGAACCGGTGCCCACTTAAATTTAAGTGCACACCATGTCCTGGCTTTGCGGGGCCGGGTAGATGACTTGGCCGGACGGATACGCATGGCTGACTCCATGGCCACCATGGACCTACTCTAACGTGGTTGACGGTCAACCTCCGTACCAGTCTCAGGATGCTTTTTTCGAGGACAAACAAAACCCCAACTGCTTTCGCAATTGGGGTTTCGGAATTTAATCTTGACGATGACCTACTCTCACATGGGGAAACCCCACACTACCATCGGCGATGCATCGTTTCACTTCTGAGTTCGGGATGG
>NZ_JAHUWG010000055.1:0-204 GCF_019219115.1 Pseudomonas sp. PDM28 | reverse complement strand
CTATCGCGAGCAAGCTCGCTCCCACAGTAATCCCGGTTGCTCGCAGATGTTGCGTACACCCACCACCCCCTGTGGGAGCGAGCTTGCTCGCGATGGCGTCATTACAGCCAGCATCGGTGTTGGCTGACCCACCGCTATCGCGAGCAAGCTCGCTCCCACAGTAATCCCGGTTGCTCGCAGATGTTGCGTACACCCACCACCCCC
>NZ_JAHUWG010000054.1:0-207 GCF_019219115.1 Pseudomonas sp. PDM28 | reverse complement strand
CATCGCCAGCAAGCTGGCTCCTACAGTTTTAGCGTGGGCACGGTCCCCTGTGGGAGCTGGCTTGCCAGCGATGGTCGTCAACGAAAACGCGGGTTGGCAGGTGCCCCGCGGTGTTCTCGGGTCCATCGCCAGCAAGCTGGCTCCTACAGTTTTAGCGTGGGCACGGTCCCCTGTGGGAGCTGGCTTGCCAGCGATGGTCGTCAACGA
>NZ_JAHUWG010000053.1:0-234 GCF_019219115.1 Pseudomonas sp. PDM28 | reverse complement strand
GCTACAGCTACACCCTCAACGACAACGAAACGCATCCGACGGCCAACGGCGCCAACACCCTGCCTGAGCAGTTCGCCGTGACCCTGGTTGACGACAACGGCACCACGGCGACCGGTTCACTGGACGTCAACATCGTCGACGACTTGCCACAAGGCGTGAACGACAGCAACGCTTCGACGGCGTCGGAAACCTTGCTGACGCTGAACGGCAACGTGCTGAGCAACGACGTGCAAG
>NZ_JAHUWG010000052.1:0-237 GCF_019219115.1 Pseudomonas sp. PDM28 | reverse complement strand
TGAAGCCGGTGATGGTCAGCGTGCTGCCCAGTGGTGTGGTGATCGATTGCGGGAAGCCCGCGGCTACGCCTCCCGTGACCACGGCGATGCCGCCGACGGTCAGGGTGATGACGCCGTCCAGTGCGGTGACGGTGAAGGTGCCGTTCTGGGTCAACGCCGTGGCATCCGGAGCGCTGCCGTCGCTGAGGTTTTTCTCGAAGACGGTGAGTTCGCCGCCCTCGACGTTCAAACCGCCAA
>NZ_JAHUWG010000051.1:0-242 GCF_019219115.1 Pseudomonas sp. PDM28 | reverse complement strand
TTGTGGGAGCGGGCTTGCCCGCGATGAGGCCTTCACTGCCAACATCCCTGCTGCCTGACACTGCGCCATCGCGGGCAAGCCCGCTCCCACAGTTGATTTCTGTTGAACACAAATCTTGTATTCACCCCAGATCCTTGTGGGAGCGGGCTTGCCCGCGATGAGGCCTTCACTGCCAACATCCCTGCTGCCTGACACTGCGCCATCGCGGGCAAGCCCGCTCCCACAGTTGATTTCTGTTGAAC
>NZ_JAHUWG010000050.1:0-255 GCF_019219115.1 Pseudomonas sp. PDM28 | reverse complement strand
CAAAATATGGTGACAACGAAATCACCGACCCGCCCCGCACCTTTACCGTGAAGCTGGACGTCGAGCTGAGCCTGGATGACGTCCTCGAATCCGAAGACGGCCCCCCTGTCGATGAAGGTCAGCCCACGTACAAGAATCAGTTGCTCATCAAGGGACATGCCCGGCCCGGTGAGAGCATTCAGCTACTCAATCACGGCGTCCCGATAGAAGGTGCCATCGCAATCGCCGATCTCCTCGATGGCGTCTGGAAATTTT